>JAPYTQ010000034.1:0-58932 GCA_029941905.1 Pseudomonadales bacterium
ACACCGTACATTGATATGATGGCTGTAACAGCACCTAAAGATCTTGATGAGGCATCGGCAGCTGATTTTTTCCATAAAGTTGAAGAGTCTGTAAATTTTAACACTCTGCGCGGCTATGGGAATTTAGTCGCACAGTGGGGCAGCGACGTTAAGGTTTCATTGAATACCAAAGTGGAAAGTGTTGATTGGTCGGGAAAAGATGTTCTTGTTAAAACCGTCAAAGGATCAATACGAGCCCATTGTCTCATAAGTACAGTGTCCAATGGAATTTTGGCTGCTCACCATATTCATTTTAAGCCGCGATTACCCGATTGGAAAATAGAAGCCATTCAAGGTGTGCCCATGGGTGCCGAAAATAAAATCGGTGTGCATTTCACTAAGGATGTTTTTGGCCCCGAGGCTAACGGGTATCATCAGTCCTGGTCCAGTGAAGCACAGGGGGCTTACATCGACGTAAACCTCATGTCTACGAATGTCGTGTCGGTGTTTATGGGTGGGCGTTTTAGTATCTGGATGGAGAAACAAGGCCAGCAGGCAGCTCATGAATTTGCGGTAGATCGCATTGCAGAACTATTTGGTAGTGATATTCGGCAATCGGTCGGTCGTTCCATTGTTACCGCCTGGGTAACAGAACCCTGGACATTGGGTTCCTATGCCTGTGCTTTACCCGGTCAATTTCACCAGCGTGAATCATTACCGCTTGCCATTGATAACAAATTGTTTTTTGCCGGTGAGGCAACTGCTCGTGCTAATGGTACTTGTCATGGTGCTTACTGGTCAGGGGTTCGTGCTGCTCGTGAAGTAGCAGAGGTATTAAACTAAATTTTTCGAGGAGCGGTAGAAATCTGCTGTGTCCAGCCGATCCCAGTCAACCTCTATACCCAGACCAGGTCCTTCCGGAGCAACGATTTGCCCCTGCTTGAGCAGGTTCCCGTTCTTCATTCCGAATTCAAAAGCTGCCTTGGGCATTGGCGCTTCGAAGTACCTGGTACGCTCATTTGCCAGCATCAGGTGGAGGTTGGCGGCCTGAGACAGCGAGTGATCCCAGCTTTGGATCTCGATTGGCAGTCCGGCACCATTGGCAATGATCATGAGCTCGAGGGCCTTCGAGAATCCACCGATCACCGTGACGTCAAACCGACCCGCATCCCAGGACTGTTTTTCGATGCCCTGTCGGAAGAATTCAGCTGAATAGATGTTGTTACCGGCCGGGATGATTGGCACTGCGAGTCTACGTCTGAGCTCTGCATACTGCTCCAGCTGTGCGTCATCAATGAAGCCTTCGAGCCAGGCAAACAGCTTCTGATCCGTTTTTTCGCCTAAGCTGAGGGCATCATCAATGCCGTAGGCGGCCTCGAAATCGATCATGAAACGATAGGGTGTGTCTGCAAATGTCTGCTTGATCACGTCTATGAGCTGGGAATCTTTTTCGATCTGACCCCAGGCGTGAAATTTGAACGTCTTGAAGCCAAGCCTGGAGTATTCCTCGACCGCTGCGACGCATGCGGGAAGTGAGTCATAGAAGGGGAGGCTGGCGTATGGCTCAATCGAATGCCGCTTCGCCCCAAGCAACTTGTAGAGAGGCAGGCCGACTTTGCGTGCCGCCAAATCCCACAAGGCGATGTCAATGCTCGATCGAGCTTTATCGCTCAAATCGGGTCTCATTCGATCAAGTATCGCCCCAACCTCCACCGGGTCCAGAGATTGGAGGGCAAGCAGATCAGGCGTGACGCCTTGCAACTCGATCAGGTGTTTGTCGCTGAACGTACCTTGATAGTTGGTAGTCACGCCGGAGATGGCTTCGTTTCCGTCCGCGGTCGTTATCCGTAAAATGTTGTTGACCTCTTTCCAGGCTATTGGCTCATCGGTGTACCGGGCTGTCGTGCTTTCCGTTCCCACTGCGTAAATTTCGACCCTGGAGATTCTCGACTCTTTCGAGAACCGGAACTGGGACTCATATCGCTGTGCATCCTCACCTGAAAACGCGGAAAGGAGCTCAACCGCAGTGAAAGACGCCTTGCCAGAGAAAGTCACTTTGATATTTACCCTAATTCTTTAACGGCACGGTGGGCATGGCCTATTGCACTTTGCACCAACGAAACATCGTTGGCGTCGCTATTGGCAATGGTGATCCGGCCGAATGGTTGTCGCCCGACTGGACCCGGGTTGCCATGGGAGTAACCATGGGCCCATCGATTAACAGAAATACTCTCAACATCTCTGTCGAAATCAAACAATTCTTTCGGGAACATACCACCTAAATGCTCTCGGATTTCTGCTTCATAATCATCAAATGTCAGACCCAGCATCCTGACTCTTGCTTCACGAAATTGTTCAACGGCTGGGGCACCAATGGTATCTCCACGGGGCGCGCATCGCATGTGAAGAATGCACGGTTCGTCGGGGGTCCTGGTATACTCATATCCGCCCATACTAACCGGAAAATCCATTCCCACTGCCTGGTGCATATTCCCCGGGCACATGACAAACCCGATTCCCATCTCTTTCATTGCTCTCCAGTTCTTTAATCCCACGGTGGATAATTGCAATGGAACTTTTGAGAGGCTTCGCAGCGCCATATATTGTTCTTTGGGAAGGTCTGGAACAATATGAGGAATCATCATGTTGTAACAGGCCATCACAACGCCCTTGCCTTTAACCTGATACGATTTGTTGTCTTGAATGTAATTGACCAGGACCTCGCTCGAACTGTGGGGGTCGCCTCCATGCTGTACATTCACAACAGTGCTGTTTAATCGAATTCGAACATTGTTGCCGGAATTGTTGCCGGAATTGCTGCTGGATTTGTCTAACTCGGCATAATTGAACCTGGATAAGATAATCTCTTCGTCATTTGCGCCCGGCCCGATATCAGGAATCATTTTTTTCACCAACAATCGCGCAATGGTGGCATTGCCATCAGGAAAGTGATGAATGTAGGGGTCTTCTACACTATAAGTACCTCCATCTTTATTGACATATTTTTGATACGCCCCTTCCTCCAGTGCATCTTTCCACGAATCATAAGGATCTGAACCTAGTGGCCCGCTTGACAAAACATCGCTTAAGCTCAACACGTCAGTTCCGCCCTCTGTATAATCTACAGAAGAATGCCTGGCCATTCTCAATACACCCGGATCATCAACGCCCAACGTATTTTTCAGATAATCAAAGTAGGAATGAGTCTTGATGTATTCTGGCAGTTCCGCTTTGGGCACATTCAGGGCATGTTGGCCGCCCTTCAGGATGCGCATCAATTGTTCTTTGCCTCTCGCGGTCAAAGGGGTTTGCTCAACGGCTTGTTCGAACGATAGTGTTGGACGTAAAAGTCCTTCCACGAACCCTGGGTAATCACAAAAAGGGTGCTTTACGACTTTGTCCTCGCCAAATGTTTTCTTATTGAAATACATAGCGGCCCCCAAATTATGCTTTTTATAGAAGTCAGCATCATAGGCCGTTTTAAATCGATCCATGTCAACGCCTATATCTTTTAAAAGATTAAGTACGATTCCACTATATTCAAGTGTACCTTCTAAAGACTCTGAACCACCGAAGCCCAATCGTGTGACGCCGTCAATCGTATGTTCATTCCTTTTGGCATGACCCCCAAAATCGTCATGGTTGTCCAATATGAGTACCTTCTTATCTCTTCCGTGCGCTTGCTGATAGAAATAAGCAGCCGCCAGTCCACTGATGCCAGCCCCTACCACAATCAGGTCATACGCCTCTTTCAAATCGTTGGTTGGTCCCCAATCCGTCTTTTCATTCCATGCGCGACTATGGGCGTGTTCGTTTGATCCTGGATGGCTGCCGCGAAGTCCGGTCAGCGCTGGCGGATAATACGATGGTTCGAGTGTAGCCATAACTGCTGCCTGACTAGCCCCACCAAAGGGAAGCAGGGAAGTCCCAGCCGCCATTAAAGTTCCATTGATGAAGTCTCTTCTTGTGATATTGCTCATTCGCCTAACTTATGCTTGATCTTGATCCCCTCGCACATCATAACTGTCCTGCGATGGCTTTTGTTGATACTATACTGATAATTCTGGTGGAGGCCGCGGTCGTGATCTATCGAATCTGCCTTGGTTTAGTGTTTTTGTCGCTGTTAATCGGCAATGTATCGTCTGCAGCAGATGAACAAACCGGTGTCGTATACGAACTCCGCACCTACACGGCTACACCTGGCAGACTGGATGACGTCTTGGCACGGTTCCGCAATCACACCAATGCCCTGCTCGAGAAACATGGTATGAAGGTGATCGGCTACTGGACACCTACCGATGAAGAGAAAGCGGGTAACACACTGATCTACATTCTCCACCATCAGAACCGGCAGGCAGCCGATCAGTCGTGGCAGAAGTTCGCCTCTGATCCTGCATGGAAGAAAGTTAGCAAAGAATCGAACGCCAACGGCAGAATTCTTGCCGACGTGGTTCGTGAATACATGGTCGCCACAGATTTTTCGCCTATGAAGTAAGGTAAAACATGATCCGACTAATGCTGACGATAACGACACTTCTGATAGCCGCATGCCAACCCGCGGCAGAACCTGAAGCGATACAGGCCGAGGCAGGCAAAGCCTTTACAGCGCCCCGGGATGAGTACGGCAACCCGGACTTAAATGGGGTCTGGCAGACGATTGGATCTGCCCATTTCAACCTCGAAGCACATGCTGCCAGTATGGGTCCCGTCCCGCAGATGGGCGGAATCGGTGGCATCCCTGCGGGTCTCAGTGTCGTCGAGGGAGGCGAAATACCCTATCGACCCTGGGCCCGGGAACAACAGCAGAAAAATAAGGCAGACTGGTTAAACAATGACCCTGCAGTGAAGTGTTTCATGCCCGGTGTTCCCCGGGCAAACTACATGCCTTATCCACTTCAGATTGTACAGGGCTCCGACACGACAATGATTCTGTATGAGTTTGCCAGCGCAAGCCGCCTGATCTACATGAATCTGACGGAGCCTGTGACGGAATTCGAGTCCTGGATGGGTCAATCGAGCGGACGATTCGACGGCGATACACTGGTCATCGACGTGGTCAACAATCATCCGGATACCTGGTTTGATCACGCAGGAAACTTCCACTCTGACGCCCTGCAGATTGAGGAGCGTTACACACTGGTTGCTGCCAACCTGATTCAATACGAGGCTACGATCACTGATCCAAAGGTGTTTGAACGCCCCTGGAAAGTGCAGATGCCGCTTTATCGACGGCTTGAAGATAATGCACGGCTACACGAATATAAGTGTGTAGAGTTTGCCGAAGAGCGCATGTACGGCCATCTGGTGAAGGAAGACTGACCGTACTAAATCGGCCTACAGTCCGCCTTCATAGACCTCACCCCGCGCTTCGGCTTCAAGGAGTCGGTGCCCGCGCAGGATACCTTTCATTGAGTAGTTCGCTTCGTGACACGCGTATTCAAAGATTGGCTCCTCCGACTGCGACAACAGCATGGAAACGGTCCAGGGACTGGTCCAGTGAGTGGAATCATTCACGGTAATGTCCCACCTGAGCACTTCTTGTGAAACCCGTTCAAAACGTTCTACCAACTGCAGATTATCGCTGGATCCACGAAAATTGCTCTTTGCAGAGAAGTTTTTAGTCTCCACCACCAGCACATCGTCTTCCCAGCGACCCCGGGAATCGCCGGTCCATTGGCGCGTATTGTCGTCGAGCCCGGCGCTGTCATCCAGCGGGATGATTCTGGCTTCATGCGCCATCTCCTGTATGACCACGACGTGGTTAGCATTCTGCACAATGTGAAAGTAACCGTTATAACCAGCCTGCATAAAGGGTACGCCGAAAGTGATGCAGCGATCCGAATTGATACGATCGGTGTAGGAATCGGCCGGATGAGCTTCGGCGTAGGCCACCGCGGCATCCAACCGTCGCTGACCGTCTTCAGTCAGTGCTGGAATTTTACCATCGGGTGGGTCGACAACCAGTGACGTCCTTTCGTCAAACGTGCGCTCAACGATCCAGAACTGGTTGTAGTTACCGGTTTCAGGATCGTAGGAAAGGTGATCGTCTTTACTTTCCAGTGCGGCAACGAAGACCTCATCTCCAAAGGCGGCATCCGTTTCTCCGTTGAACAGGGTGTCGGCCCGCGCCTGCAGTTCCGCAATTTCCTGTGCCGACAACTTATCCCTGCCCGTCAGCGCATCGGGACGTTCCAATGGCGTTGCGGCATTATTTGCCCACACGCCCTGAATATCCGGGCGACCGTTCGGCGTTCTTGGCACCTCCCAGTTATCTTCAACAGCCACGGCTACCAATGGCAGAACAAGCAGGCAGATCGATATCATACGCATCGCGAAACCTCCTGATTAGAGATAGAGAGTATATACCCTGCTAGTCGCTTTTAACAAAGTGTAAAGGGCCAGTGAATAGTGATTTTTAACCGTATTTTCCCGAGACTTGAAAAGTATCCTGATCGAGAATATTTTAGCGAGACGATTCAATCGCTTCCGATGATATGATTGACAGGATACAGCGGTAAACTGGACCGGGGTGAACAAGGTACAATCTATGAGAAGAGGTATGGAGCCTGCTACAGATTGGAGGAAATTTTATGACTGGTGTTTGTGGATCCTGCCTTTGTCAGAACGTCTGCTATGAAATCAGCGGGCCAATCATCAGGCTGAATTTATGCCATTGTACAATGTGCCAAAAAAGCCATGGAGCGGCTTTTGCTCCTTATCTGCGGGTTGCGAAAGAAGATTTTTCGATTGTTCGCGGTCAGGAATTTGTCGCGAGTTTCCAGAGTAACCAGGAGATTACCAGGACTTTCTGTCATGTCTGTGGAAGTAATCTTCAGTGGATCAGAGCATCAAGTGATGCGTTGGGTGTGGCGGCTGGAACGCTTGATTCAGTTATCGACATGCAGCCATCGGCTCAATATTGGTGTGTAGATTCAAAACAATGGCACCAGCTGAGGGAAGACGTTCGACGATATGATACGGATTGAAATGTATCACAATGTGAGTGACACTCAGGATCCGGACGGGTGCGTCCTATGACGGCCGACCCTGTACTGCGCCTTCGTCAGATCTGTCTGCTGGCACGGGACCTGGAGTGGACGTCAAGTGTGCTGAGTACAGCGTTCGATGCCCCCGTCGTCTTTCGGGACCCTCGAATGGCCGCCGGTAGATATCTCACCAATACACACATTCGTCTGGGGGACTCGTTTCTCGAGACGGTTTGCCCAACGGACCTCGCATGGGAGCGTTCTTCAACCCAGACCAGGCTTCTGGCGCGCAACGGTGACTGTGGATATATGGCCATCGTACAGGTTCCGGACGTTGCTGCAGCGTCGCGCACGATGGCCGTTCAGGGGGCAGGGCGAGGGATCGTTTCAGGGGATTGGAATGTTTGCCCTGGCTCTCCAGGCTCAGGTCTGGCCGGAGTAGAGTCAGGCCGTTATGCACTGGGTGAGTCTCTGCCGAAGAACCCCGGCACAGTTTCTGGTGTTAACGTTCAGTTTGACCCGAGGGATTTCGGTACTCTGGCAGAGATTCAGGAAAACTGGCCTGGTCATGGCGATTTCCCAGCGAACAAAGGCACTTATTTCCCGGCTGGTAATACATGGCAAAATGAAGTTGATGCACGGCGCAACGGAGGTGTCACGACCGGCTTTGCCTCTGTTGAAATCGCACTGCGTAAGGCAGATCCCGAGGAGGTCTGCCAGCGATGGATGAACGGCCTCGGTGCGGGTTGCTCAATTGACCCGACGGAACCCGCAACACTTAGATTGTCC
This sequence comes from Pseudomonadales bacterium, assembly GCA_029941905.1. Classification (GTDB taxonomy): domain Bacteria; phylum Pseudomonadota; class Gammaproteobacteria; order Pseudomonadales; family Azotimanducaceae; genus JAHRVQ01. The sequence continues at coordinate 7,755 of JAPYTQ010000034.1, forward strand.
GGCGAACAGACTATGCGGTTTGTGCAACGGGAGCAGCCTGGGGGCAGAACCGGCGTTGTCGGCGTGGATCTATGGGCTGCCCCCGGTGCTTACAAGAAGTTTGATTCGCTGGATATCTGTGGTGTGAAATGGACTCTGGTGGATTATCCGGCTCAAGCAACGCTGTAGATTTGATAAGCAGATTTGTTATCGAAGCAATTCCCCTTTCAAAAAATATGGTTTATTCCCTTTGTGTCCTACCTTACAGGAGATACGATATGACCGAAATACCAACCAGGACCAGCGAATGGAAATCCTCCTTGTAACGACACCAGCAGTAGGCGGCGGTCTCGGCAATTACTTCCGTCACGCCACTACACTGCCCTGGCATCCACAGCGCGATATCACTGAGGAAGAATTCATGGCTTTAGCCTACAAATACGGTATGAGGAGCGAGGAGGATTAAAGGAAGTGCACCAGCGAAATGAAATCACACATTTCGTCCTAGGATGAAAATGAGAGAGGCTGCCCACTCTACCCAGAACGAAAAATCTCTGGGAGGTGTTTTTTTCGTAATGGATAAGGTGCCAGGGCGAACCCTGTGGCCCTGGTATTGGGCGATTGTAGGTATTTCTATAGCATATACTGTTTATGATTTGCAGATCTGCCTCGTTCTATATGATGGCAAGCAACAAACGCACCCAATTGATATTTTCATGTATGATCGATATGCACGACACATTCAGATCTTAAGACTCTGTATGGATGGCAGCCGACAACCAAGAGGATGTTAAAATGACAGATGAAGCAAGTCTTGAAAGCTGGCAGGGCCAGTTCGAAGAGTGGGTGGAGTATGCCAAACCACTGTTGCCGAAAGGTAAAGCAAAGGAGGCGTTCTCCAAGTATCCCTGGTTCTCAACTCAAGGGGATCCTTTTCACAGGCTCGACAAACCCGCAGCAGAGACGCGATTTGGTCTGATTACAACTGGCGGCTATTCCATTGAAGATGAACAGGAGCCTATGCGTGGATATCCGACATTCGGGGATGAAGTTCCGCAGATTCGTCGAATACCGCTGGACGTTGATCGCTCAAAACTGAAAATCAATCACCCTGGTTACGACCACAAATATGCTAATGAAGACATCAACTGCAACCTCCCCTTCGACCGACTGAACGAACTCGTCGCCGACGGCAGCATCGGTTCCTTGTCTGAAGAAACCCTGGTGCTGATGGGACTCCAACCAAATGTAGCCCCTTTATTACGGGAAACAATTCCTGAGATCGTCGCTGCATTTAAGGCCGATGATGTTGAAGCCGCGTTCCTGGTACCGAGCTGACCCGTTTGTCATCAGACCGTGAGTCTGATTGCAAGAGGCCTTGAAGATGCAGGAATTGCCACAGTACTTGTCAGTGTTATGCCGCCACTCAGCAGTACGGCCCGACCACCTCGCCAGGTAATTCGGAGATTAAATATTGGGGCAACAATTGGAAGACCGAATGACGTGGATGGACAACGGTTAACACTGACCAAGATGATCTCACTGATTGAGGATGCTTCGGACTTTGGTGCGACGGTAAAAGACGCCAGGGAATAACGTTTTACGGGCAAGCTGCTTCGAAGATTTAGCGGTTGCCGGGGGTCATGCAGGAATAGTCAGTGAAGAAACTCATCATCGTTCTTTCTGTTCTTGTCACTGCTGCCTGGCTCGGCTGGCAAAATCGGGTCAATCTGCTTGTGTGGGCGATGCCTAAAATACAGTCGGTGGTCAATCCGGTAGCTGAAAATATACCCAACCCATGGACCGTAGGTCCGGTGTCTGCGGTAAAATCCAATAGCGAAAGACCACCGAATATCATCCTGATTTTGGCGGATGATATGGGCTTCAACGATATATCCCTATACAACGGCGGTGCCGCCGACGGCAGTGTAATGACACCGAATATCGATAGCATCGCCAGGCTGGGCGTTCGTTTTGATAATGGCTACGCGGCAAATGCAGTCTGTGCGCCATCACGAGCAACGCTTCTGACCGGTCGTTACTCGACCCGGTTTGGTTTCGAATTCACGCCATTTCCCAAAATTGGCGCGACTATATTCCAATGGATGGCGGACCAGAATCCACCTGTGTTACCTGGCATCATTGATCACGAAGCTCTGGGCCTACGACCGCCTTTTAGTGAACTCGGCATGCCAACCGAGGAGATCACCATCGCGGAATTGTTGAAAGACAAGGGATACTACACAGCACATATCGGCAAATGGCATTTGGGTTCAATTGATGGCATGCGGCCCGAAGACCAGGGATTCGATGACAGTTTATATATGTCGGGTCTGCTTTATCTGCCAGAGGATGATCCTAATGTGGTGAATGCTAAATTCGAAGAGGACGGGATCGATCGCATGGTCTGGGCGTCGGCTCGATATGCCGCCCAGTTCAACGGTGGCAGCGTTTTCGAACCTGTGGGCTACCTCACGGACTACTATACTAACGAAGCCGTTAAGGTTATAGAGAATCACCGCAACGAGCCGTTTTTCATTTATCTGGCTCATTGGGGCATCCACAATCCGCTTCAGGCGACCCGTGAGGACTACGACAGGTTTTCACATATCGATGATCACCCCTTGAGAGTTTATGCAGCTATGATCCATGCTCTAGACCGTGGAGTAGGCAAGGTGGTCGAGGCCCTGGAGAAAAACGGGCTCTCTGAAAATACCCTGATCGTTTTCACCAGTGACAATGGAGGTGCAGACTATATTGGTTTACCCAATATCAATAAGCCATACCGTGGCTGGAAACTGACCCTCTTCGAAGGCGGTACTCATGTGCCCTATATGGCAAAATGGCCAGCACAGATTGAGGCTAATGGCGTCATGCATGAACCAATTCACCACATCGACATGTTCCATACCTTTGCCGCAGCGGCAGGTGTTGAAGTGCCGGATGATCGGAAACTTGACGGCGTGAACCTCTTACCCTTTATTCGCAAGGAGGTGACAGGCGCTCCTCACCAAACGCTTTTTTGGAAACAGGGGCATCAACAGACGGTACAGCATGAGGGCTGGAAGCTGATCCGCGCCATGGATCCGCAGCACGGGCAGATGCACTGGCTGTTTGATCTGGGTGTCGATCCTACCGAACAAAAGAATCTAGCCAGTGAGAAGCCACAACAACTTGCCCTCATGAATAAGCTTTTGGACAACCACGAGGCGGAATTACCACCACCAGCATGGCCGCAGGTAATAGACTCTCCGAAACTTATCGACAAAACTGGCATGGAAGCCTACGCGGAAGGCGATGAGTATATTTACTGGCCAAACTAACCTTGATCTGACGTTCCAACGGAGAATGCAATGAACAGCACGGAGCTACCCAAGAAAACCGTCGAAGTCCTGGGAAAGAACATGTCCTATGTCGAACTGGGCGAAGGCGATCCTATCGTGTTTCAGCACGGCAATCCGACATCTTCTTATCTATGGCGAAATATCATGCCATATGTTCAGGATCAGGGCCGATGTATTGCGATTGACCTTATTGGTATGGGTGATTCAGAAAAACTGCAACCATCCGGTCCAGATCGATATACATTCGTCGAGCATCGAGCGTATTTTGATGCAGCTCTGAAAGCTTTAGACGTCAGAAATAATGTAACTTTAGTCATCCATGACTGGGGTTCGGCCCTGGGGTTCGACTGGGCCAATCGAAACAGAAACGCGGTCAAAGGTATTTGTTATATGGAAGCCATTGTTCGTCCCCTCAGTTGGGATGAGTTTCCTGATGGAGCGCGAGGTGTGTTTCAGGGCTTTCGATCATCAGCAGGTGAGGAGATGGTATTGGAAAAAAATACCTTCGTGGAACGTGTGCTGCCTGGTTCAATTGTGCGGAAATTGTCGGACGAAGAAATGTCGGTCTATCGCCGCCCATATACCACTGCGGGAGAAGACAGGCGACCGACACTTACCTGGCCGCGTCAGATTCCCATCGATGGCGAACCTGCGGATGTGGTGAAGATTGTGGCAGATTACTCTGAGTGGCTTAGCACCTGCGACCTGCCAAAGCTGTTTATTAACGCCAATCCAGGCGCATTGTTGACTGGTAGCCCCAAAGAGTTTTGCCGAGGCTGGTCAAACCAACAGGAAGTGACAGTGAAAGGAAGTCACTTTATACAGGAAGACAGCCCCGATGAAATCGGACAGGCACTCAATGACTGGATAACAATTCTACAACCTTCATAATTTGTATCCAGGCTAATTCCACTTGGATTATCCGAATCGGAATATCACTATGAACTACACTGTTGGCGGTACAAGGAGCGCGTCACACCCACTACCTGCCAAAATAGCGTCCACTCTTTGACGATCATCCCCGTCCAGTCGGGCATATTCAATTCGCAGCCACTGCAAACACTTTCCCTGATAGGCAAAGGGTTCCTGAACCCATGTCTTGCCTCCAACCGTGGTTTCAACCGTATCCAAACTGTTTTCCAGTGCATGGGCATTCGCCAACATGACAGGCACATAGGTTCGGCCCGCTTCCATCAGCAGCGCCTTGAATGTGTCTGGAATATTGTCGGCATCAATAAACCCGTCATCCGAAATTTCAGCGCCGGACAAATCTTCCATTTTACTGACCCAGGCATGCACCCTTGGGAAGCCAGCCACAGCGACCTTTGAAGGTGTCGGGTCAAATTGAGTCAGTTGTGTTAACTGACCGAGGCAACCAAAGTCTGCCGAACCAGGCCGGTGACCCATGATATAGGGATACTGTTTGAGGTGATTGTTCAAACAGGTCAGGAAGCGTTTGTAGCTATCTTCAATAACCACTGCAGTCGTGTCGTTGGACCCAACGACATACAGACGTGAAATCTGCCGATCTGAAATCACCTGTTTCATGGTGGTCAATGTCTCATCCGCCTGTGTCACATCGCCGTAATGCGGCAATATGGAACCCGCCATATCGATATCATCCTGATAATACCAACGATAATGAAACATGGCTTTGGTCAGCCATTCATCGCCATAATCTTCCAGCAGGCAGTCGAGAAAAGCCATCACTGGATCTTGAGGTATCACCGACCGGCCCGGATATTCAGTTTCAAGTCGACGAATAATGGGCGAACTATCCACTTCCGCAGCCAACTCGCCGGTTTCGTCAGCAAAATAGAAGATCGGGATTAGCTTCACCTTGGGTTCAGGGAATTTCTCACTCTCATCATGCCCGCCTTGAATGTATCGGTAGGGAATACGTCGATAGCGCAAGAGCGCCAACATTTTTCGAGTATAAGGTGAACCAGGTACGCCTCGAACGGGTAAGAGAGAACTGATCATGTGTACATCCTCCTGAAGAACATAGTGGTGACCAGCATATCGTCTTTTACCTTCAAAAAAAATAAACTACAATAAAGTGAATTCATACACTATTATTTCAAGATCAAGACACTGTTATCTTTGTTCCCTTGCGATCCCACAAAGCTCTGGTTCGCTCAAAGGAGTTTCAAAATTGAATTATGAATTGATAGAAGACACGGCTGTTTTGAGTTTCGACGATGGCAAAGCCAACGCCATTGGGCAGGACTTTATGGCTGCCATGAGCGATGGCCTGGACAGGGCTGAACGTGAGGCAAAAGCCGTTGTGATCACTGGCCGGAAGGGATTGTTGTCAGGTGGGTTTGATCTAAAGGAAATGCAGAAAGGCCCGGAAGCAGTTAAAGCGATAATGAACAAGGGCGCAAGTATGTTTTACCGACTGTTCTCCTATCCAAAACCGGTCGTCATCGCCTGCACCGGACATGCCATCGCAGCGGGGGCATTTTTGCTGCTCACTGCAGACAATCGTATCGGTACAACGGGCGACTTCAAATTGGGCCTGAACGAAACCTCCATCGGCTCAACCTTCCCCGTGTTCGGGATTGAACTGGCCAGAGCCAGACTCAACCCGGCTTATCTCACCAGATCTTTCGTTCAGTCTGAAGCCTTCTCGCCTGAGGAAGCAGTGCAGGCCGGATTTCTAGACCAGATCGAAGCAGCGGAAGGCGTCATGGACAAGGCTATGGCTATGGCTGCACATCTGGGTCAATTACCGGCCGCCACTTACGCGCAGAACAAGCGAGATATTCGCAAGTCCGCCATTGAAACCATTGGAGCCAGTCTATGATAGAACTCTATACCGCAGGAACACCCAACGGCTGGAAGGTGTCCATGGCTCTGGAAGAAATGGCCTTGCCCTACCACGTTAATCTGATCAACCTTGGCAAGGGCGAACAGCGCGACCCTGCGTACTTAAAGATATGTCCCAATGGCCGCATTCCTGCCATGGTAGATACAGACACGGGTATCAGCATATTCGAGTCAGGCGCCATCCTCCTGTACCTGGCAGAGAAAAGCGGCAAACTGATGCCAAATAACCTCGCCGGACGTTATGACGTGATGCAATGGGTGATGTTTCAAATGGCAGGCATCGGTCCAATGCAAGGGCAGGCAGTTGCCTTTGTGCGCTATTTTCCAGAAGAAGTCCCACAGGCAATCAGCCGCTACTGCAACGAATCCAGACGTTTGTATGAAGTGCTCGACCGTCAGCTGGCAGACCGGGACTATCTCACTAACGAATACAGTATAGCGGACATCGCCAACTACTCCTGGGTACGCAGCTACTACTGGGCGCGGGTTGATATTAAAGGTCTGGAACATCTTCAGGCCTGGATGCAGCGTATGTCGGAAAAACCTGGCATCCAGAGGGGTTGCGAGATTCCTCAGGGCGCGAAGAATTCCGCAGACTTGAAGAAAGGCGGCTCAAGCATTACGACCACCTGAGATTTCATGCCACCCAATACATATATGGAGTATGCAGCACGTCTCCTGCCCCCTGCATTCCTTCCTGAATGCGACCACTGAGTGATCGAAGGAAGGCAACAAGTGCCTGCTTCTCCCGGGGTTTTAATCTGAGCGGTTGAAGTTCCGGGTCGAGGTTGGAATTCTGATTGCCGCCACGTCTGCTGCTGCGCCGTGTCAGACCGCTCGACTTCGACAGAGGCACATTCGGGGCCGTCACCTCGGTTTATATCGAACTGGGTCGCATAAGTTGTTGTAAATCTTTACCGACATATTGAGCTAGCCAGGCCACACAAATTGACTTGCTCGTCACGGGAATAGTCACATTGTGACCTTATTTTGGATCGGTTTGCGGTATTGAAATTTGGTTCGGGTGAGCGGTATGATTTCGCGGGTGAATGGTAGAATCCCATCGTGAGACAATGGCATGATGATTGCGACTGGTGGATTACTAATTACCGATTTTTATCAGTGCCCACGAACTTTGAAGTGAGGAATTTCAAGTCAAACTACAACGAGGATTCTCCTTAATTGAACTAATGATCGTTATCGCGATTGTCGGTATTCTTGCGGCAGTTTCCATGCCCGCGTACCGTGACTACCTCAAGACCAGTAACATGGCCAGGGTAAATGCTCAGTTTGAGAGTGCAATTAGAGTTTCACGTTCCACCTTTGTGAAGGGTAATACTCAAATCGCCTTAGGTCTGAGTTCCACTGTTCCCACCAGTAGCGAAGGCTGGATTACTCTTTTTAATCCACAAAGTGCTCTTGCTCCCGGTGGTGGAACTGCATACCAGACAAGCCCCGACAACACATCCGGGGTTATTGGTGTTAGCGGTAATGCGGCTTCAATATCGATTGTTCGACCTTCTTACCTGGATTACAGTACGAATGTCACGGCGACTGTTGTGGCTGCAGACGAGGCATAGTGGTTACCGAGTTCTGGTCTGACTAAGAAAACTGTGTTCCAGTTCCTGGGACCCACGCCCGTCGGGTGTTCCATATTTTGTAATACGCGAGGCGATTCACGCCATATTCTGAGAAATCCGCCAGTAGCATTTGATGGCTGCAGGGCAGCTGAGAGCGGCTTAAATGACGCAAAACCAGCCGAATAACCGGTGCTTACGACCATTCAGCGGGATGAGCGAGTCGTTCTCGATATGGAGGGTTATCTTGGGGAGTGTGGTTTAGGCAATGATCGATGGTAAGACAGTTTTTTCGGACATTCCTGACGAGATGATGGAAGCCGTGGACAAGGCTGATTCAGCACGGTTTTCAATGGATGAGATCCTCAGACCAAGAGGCTGGGTATTGCTTAACTACCTGATGGATTCACGTACAGGGCTGGGCCGCTTTCGTAATTTCAGTATCTCCAACTATGACCTAATGATGCGTTTGATTGACTATTGCCGGAATCACGGCATCGACGAAATATTGCAGCTACCCGATGTCAAGGAAAGATCAGATCTTTTCGCCGAGCAAAGCGTTCTGTTTGAGGAGCAACTCAAGAGATGTGCGACGGTACATGGCAACCTGGTGGTGCTGGATCTTCGCAAGGAGGATATCATCTACGCGGGTAATCGGTTCATGATCTATGCCCTGTTCAATCAGTGCAACATCTCTATCCACGCGATCTGGGGTCGCGAAAAGGCTAATACGGTATTTGCAATTGGCGGTTCGATTGTTAATCGCAGCAGCAACACCAACATTGGCGAATTGTGTCTGTCCTATGACGGTGGCGGGCACCACAATGCGGGTACTTGCCAGATCGCCAATGAAGATGCCGAGCGAGTGTTTGGGGAACTGATCGAGAAGATCACCAGTAACGGCTAACGATTACGGTCAGCTCAAGCTTCCAGGCTGGCGCTAAAACCGATCTGTAATAACTTCTTGTTTTATTGCTGCAACAATTGCTGACTCTACTGCCTTATCGATCAGGCGGACAATAGATGCTCGAGGCTTCCACTCGTGAGGCGAGGGGCTGATATCGAATCGATAGCCTAGATTGAGCCCGATCATAGTTACTACACCATCGACAGTTGCGAAGACAGGAGCGCCAGAATCCCCCGGTAAGCTAGAGCAATCAGAAACGACGACCACACCCCGATCAGAGGGATTACTTAAGCCCCGAGTGGGAATGTGAAGCTGACAGCTAGACACAGTTCTGCTGAGTCTGCGTTTGATCATTGATACAGTGCCACCATCTTCAACGAGAAAGGAAAAGTCATCCGCCTTGGTCGTGGCCCAGGGTAAACGCTGGATTTCGCCTTCGAACCGGCCATCTAGTGTAACCACGGCCCAGTCTCCATATGCATTTTCGTCCTGGCCACGCTGGATGTTTTTAATTTTCAGTTGTTCGTTCGAGAATGACATTGAGCAATGTTCACTTAAAGTGTGCAGACCATGTGCAGCTACAATAACGATGTCGTCTATCCCTTCGACGCCAGTGGTTAATACAGATCCTAAACTGACGGTGCGAGTGCTGCTGTCTGGCTGTTTGCAACTCAGAAGTGCTACACCCAGGGGTGACTCAAGATTGACATCCTTAGCGACTAATGAAGCGTTAGCAGTAAGAACGACGGAGAAAATAACTAACAAAGTGCATGCAGGATTGACTAATTTGGTCGCGTATAGTTTGGCAATAAATCTCTTAGTCATAGATTCTTCTTACCAGGAGAACTTTTCAGATTGTAGCATTTTCTTGTACGGGACAAATCTGAATAGGTAAACTCACTCTAAATCACAAAAGGAGAACGCAAGTGTTAATACAGGAAAATTACAAGACAATGAACATTGATCGTCGCAGTAACGGGATTGTTGTGGTTTCTTTGAATCGCCCGGAGCGAATGAACGCGGTGAATGGCACCATGCATTCTGAACTTGCCAGTTTCAGCCGTGATTTTGCCAATGATCGTGAACTTAGAGTGCTTGTTCTGACCGGTGAGGGGCGGGCATTCTGTGCCGGAGGTGACTTTGGACCTGGTGATCCTATTGGGTCCAACCCGGAAGCGCCACCTATGATGGTGGAGGCCCGGCAGATTGTTGATCACATATTGGAATGTGAGAAACCAATAATTTCTGCGGTCAACGGATATGCGATGGGTCTGGGCGCAACCGTGGCACTGCTTTGTGATGTCGTCGTGACGTCACCATCAACGGTTATTGCAGATACCCATGTCAACATGGGCATTGGTGCCGGTGACGGCGGACAGCTGATCTGGCCATTTTTGATGGGCGTTAACCGGGCGAAGTATTTTCTGATGACGGGTGAAAGAATCAGTGGCGAGCAAGCGCTTGATCTCGGCCTGGCCAGTTTCTATGTTGACGACGACGATGGGCTCCTGGACAAAGCCCTGGAAATTGCCGAGCGGCTAGCTGCTGGTGCACCGAAGGCCATCGCTGCCTCTAAAATGGCAGTCAATGCGTATCTGCGTTCGGTGTCGTCTATGGTCATGCCTATCGGCCTGCAGTATGAGGAGAACTCCATGCGCTCTGCAGATCATAAGGAAGCTGTAAAAGCTTTCCAGGAAAAGAGAAAACCGGATTTTACTGGCCAGTAGGGGTTGCTTGCTCAGTGTTGAGCTTGCTTTGCTGCGATATCTGCCTGAACCTGTTTCAGTTTTGCTTCTGTTAGCGGATATGACCAGAGTAAGGGGATCCCGATAAACTTGAATAGCGCAGGGAAGACTGAGTAAACGCATGCCAGCATAAACAACGAGTATTCACTATTGGTTGTGTTTCTGGGGTCAGCAAGGGAATCAAATCCAAACCAGACCACCAGCGACAGGCCAATGGTGACACCGAGTGCATAGGCGCCTTTACGTACCATAGACCAGATAGAAAAATAGGCACCGGCGCGTCGCTCGCCCGTTTCCGCTGTATCGATATCGATGACATCGGCGCACATGGCGGACGGTAATGCGGACAATGCACCAATCGATGAGCCCTTGAGGCACATCACAATTAAGAAGAAGAGAAATTTGCCTGTATCGATGCCTTCAAAGTAATTCACAATGAATTGATGAGAGTCTGCCGACAAAAAAGACAGCAGGCGGGGAATTTCGAAGGCGGTGAACCAGGAGGAAGGTGCGATGGCGATTATCGGCAAGACCGATGCCCATAACGCATACCAGCCAATGGCCACCATGGTGGCGCGGTGTTTACCGATCTTGCGGGATAGCTTGAACCAGAGTGGAATAGCAACAACCTGGCAAAGGAAGTAGGGGGCAAGATACAGCCCGTAGAGTTCACCCGCTACCAGCACATGTTTTACAAAGAAAAATGACAGGCTGTTGGTCATTGCCGCACCCATGCTCGAGAAGGCAAAAATAATCACCAGACTTACATAGGGTTTGTTTTTGGCGACAATTTTCAAACCTTCGATCAATGGTACCCGCTTGGTTTTGGTTTCAACGATGGGCCACTCGGGGACGACAATGAGTGCATTGGCAACCACAACGGGCATGAGTATCAACATGCCCATTACCAGCACATGTACCGCGTCGGTTGGCCTTGTATAACCAAAGAACAGGATAACGGCTGGTACAAAAGCCGAGACTAGTGACCCAGTGACGGTAAAGCCTTCCTTCCAGCTCATCACCAAAGTGCGCTCGTTGTAATTGCTGGCGAGTTCGGCACCCCACGCGCTATAGGTTAAGTCCTTCATGGTGGAGCCCAGGTATAGCAGTACCATACTACCGAACATCCATGGGTAGCCGCTTGAAAATGTATTGCCAAAGACAGTTATATCCTCAAAGCCGTCCGGGGCAATAAACAGCAGGTACATACCCAGTGCATAGACCGGGGTACCAAACAGGACGAAAGGTTTACGCCGACCCCATCTCGTACGCAATTTGTCCGAGAGAAATCCAATGATGGGGTCGGTAATGACATCGGTAAATCGAGACAGGGTGATCAAAATCCCGACGACGAAAAGGGAAAGGCCGAACCCTGCTGAGTCTGCGTAGACCACAGGCAGGTAAACGCCAATAGGTAAACCGGCCAGCGCCAGCGGTGTCGCGGGCATACCGTAGGATATCATCGTCCATTTGGATAACGGTTTGCGGACCGCGATTTCAGACGGTGTGCCGTTAACTGTTGCTATTGACACAGTGATACCAGAGGTTGCTCAGAATGTGGCATCTTTAGACCCTAACACAGGTCGGTATCAATCCAAAAAATATCGGGCACACACTCTTTTCGGTGGCGTGCGTTCGTTGCCATGGAATCGCATCCCCACCCGCCTCGTCGAGCAACCAGATGTCGACCTTCTCATACCCCTGCAGTGCAGCCATAATGGCGCATCTCCCAATGCCTTCTCGACCAATAACGCTATGAATATGAAAAACACAGATCTTTCGTCTGTCCCTATTCTCAACTACAAGAGGTGTACAGAAGCTTCAGTCTTTCAACCTGAAAATCTGTTGCGCGAGGCCAGAAGGCAAAAAGATACGCAGCACGGCGAAATACCCCATATTTGTATTCTGGACCCGGACGGTGACCTGGTAGATTATCTTGCAAGTGAAGACCGACTTGTAAAGAGTGAATACTGGGCCTGCTACCATTCCGACCTGTATTCGTTCGAAGTAAATGGCATAACAGTAGGGATTATTCCCTGTGTAGTGGGTGCATCGTATGCAGTCCTGGTAGCCGAACAGTTGTTTGTTTCTGGCTGTGACATTTTGATCAGCGTTACATCTGCCGGAATCATTAATCAACCAGCGACAAGCAGACAATTTGCCTTGATTACTGAAGCAATCAGAGATGAGGGTACAAGCTACCACTATTTGCCCAGCGATGAGCCTTCACTGGTCCCCCAGGATCTGTATAAGAGACTCAAGAATGATTCAGACGACCTTCCCTGGTTTGACGCAAAAAGCTGGACCACCGATGCTCCTTACAGAGAAACAGAGACAGCCATCACCGCAATGAAAAAAGATAACGTAACTTGCGTCGAGATGGAGGCTGCTGCTCTGTATGCGTTTGCGAACGCAAAAGATAAGAGCGTGGTCTGCTTTGCGCACCTGACCAATACCATGGCGCAGCAAGAGGGAGACTTTGAGAAAGGAGATGACTTTGGCAGCAGGGAGGTGCTTGATCTTCTTGCAAAAGTGTTGGAAAAGCTATAGACAAAAAAGGAGTACCAAACCTTGCAGCCTGATTAGAGCGCTTGATTATTCTCGAGTTAACAATTAGGTTGGTGTGAATTACAAGCCAGGAATAGTTCTCCTATGCTAAAAAAAATCCTCATTGCTGTTAGTGTCATTATTGTCGTGGTAGTCGTTGTTGGCTACTCGATGCGTGAGTCAATACTCAACGCCCTGATCGCATCACTCATGAGTCCACCGCACGATTTCGATGCATCCCTGTCACCCGGGATACCAGACTACACCCAACAAAGCAGTTGGGCTGCACTACCGGGTATGGCGAATGCCTCGGAGGACAAGCCCGCTTCGCTGCCCGTTATTTCAAACACCAATAGAGTTGTTGACGTGTTCTTTGTTCATCCCACGAGCTATGCAAAAAAAGACAACTGGAATCAGCCCCTGGAGGACACGGATGCCAATTGGGTGGTCGATAATCGAATCCTGAGGCACCAGGCCTCCGTGTTCAACGGCTGCTGTGAGATCTACGCGCCTCGTTATCGACAGGCAACCATCTACTCGTTCATTGATCAATCAGGTAATGGTGAACAAGCGCTCGATCTGGCGTACCAGGATGTTGAGCTTGCGTTCGATGAATTCACCCGGCGTCGCGACAGTGAACGCCCGTTTATCCTTGCTGGCCATTCACAAGGGACAAAACATGCTACGCGCCTGCTTCGTGAAAAGATTGAAGGCACACCATTACAGCAGAAGATGGTGGCGGCTTATCTGATCGGTTTTTCAATAGAAAAAGATCAGATAGGTCAGGTTGCAACTTGTAACGGCCCAGACCAAACCGGTTGCGTCGCGGCGTGGAACAGTGTGGACGGAGATGGTGCAGGCTTATTTCCAGATGCCAAAAACCTGATTTGTGTGAATCCCCTCACCTGGATGGAAGATGACACTTATGCAGGTCACGATCTGAACAAGGGCTCGATCGGCTACCCTAGTTGGGGGCCTGTTGAAGGAGAAGATGTCGCCCGCATGGTGGTTGAGAACAAGATTGCCGATGCCCAATGTATTGACGGTAATCTGTCGGTGAGAGAACTGCGAACGGATACCTTGCCATCGAGAATGCAGGGCGACAGCATGCACGTTTACGACTACAGCCTTTTTCATATGAACATTCGGGAGAATGCTGCTGTGAGAATCATGGCTTACATGGAAAGCGCTGATTGAGTGGAAAGGCGTATCAGACGATGCCTGGTATCAGGCAGCGGCGTCAGTTCCCCATTCTATGGCGTTCCTGAGCAATTGCTGAAAAGGTTCCGTATTCCAGGCGCCTCGGAAATTAAGTGGTACTACATGGTCGGCATCAATATTCGATGCAACTGTTACCTGCACATTGGTAGTTGGGGTATGGCAATGGCCACCCGCAAAGTAGGCTACGGCACCTTTGCCAACCTGACGCACATATCCCAGCGCACGGTTCTTACCATCAGGCAGAAGTGATGAATCTTTGCCGTATATTTCTTCAACATATGCCGGTGCCTTGATATCTGACGTGGTCAGCAGTAACTGTGTGTCGTCGTGGATAATCTCGATCATATAAGGTTCATCCTGGGTGACATACGATGCGGGTAAACCCCGGGTAAGTGGGTGATCCTGATCAATGACGTTTACAGTAAACTCTCGAATGGGTGGATGAGTCAGGAAGAATGAACCCAATGCTTCATGGTAGGAAGTTTTCACCCAGCGTCGCATCGCCTTGCCTTCCACTCGAACAGCCTTTCCACCGGAGCTTCCGTGGAAAGCGACCCAGCGGCCACCATTGCTCATCCAATCCCGGATGACAGTGGTCTGTTCATCATCAGCATAGGGACCCGCAGTATAGGTTACCAACAACTGACAATCCTTCAGCCACTTATCGCAGTCAGTGAAGTCATTAGCCACGGTGGTGTGGACGTTTTCGTTTGTCTGCAATGTTTCCAGAATCCGCATTCTGGCGTAGTCCATATCGTGACCGGCGTGTTGACCAACCGGAAAACCTCCGGTAATGACGTGTGCTCTAATCGATGTTGTCGCCATCTGGTGCTCCTCGATAGTGTCTCAGGTGGATGCTTAGGCTTCCATCATAGTTGCAGGAATCATCCTGCTGCAAGACCCTCGTTCCAAATAACTGCGGTGCAGGTAGCAGACATTCAAGTTCGGGTGTCTGCGCAAGCCAATGTTGGACAACAATTTTTAACTGATGACGATATAGACCTTGCGCACGGTTTCCACAACTTCTCCGGTCCCTTTCCAACCCTTCGGGAAGACCCAGCTGTCTCCGGCTCTGACTTCCGTAACCTGTCCGGATTCAGACGTTAGAACCCAGTGGCCTTTGAGCAGGTGACAAAATTCTGTGATATCAAGATCAATTTTGAGTGTCCCGGGTTCACATTCCCATGTACCTGCATCGAGATTACCTTCGCTGAAAAATGCGCTGTCTGTTTGCTTCGGCAACGCCCCAACGGGCTCACCAAAGGACTCGACATCGATAAGGTCAGTGAGACCTGCGCACTGTGTTTGGATACTGATCTCAGGCATTTTTTGCTCCTCTAATTGTTGGATACCGTATCAAGCAATAGTGTTTGGTGAAATTCTAAAAGACCGGATGTCAGCTGTCATTTTTGCGGGTAGGGTGGGACGTCGAACAAACAACGTTGCCCCATTGTCAGACCGGAAATCTGTTTCTCCGTGATCGCTCATTGTGGAAATGCAGGCTCATTGTGGTGATCAGCCCGAGGCGCTAGCTTCTAGCTCTGCAAAGGATCTTTGCTCAACCCAGTTGTCGAACTTTGCTAACAATGGAGGTAAGAACAGCAGGTCCAGAAACAACGCGACAATAATGATAGGCGTGAGCAACAGTGCGACGTTTTGATAGTAAAAAGTGTTGGAAAGTATCAATACAAATGTGCCGATGGCGAGCGAGATTGTGGTAATAGTGATCGCCGGTCCGGCTTTTTCAAGGGAGTATTGAACGGCTGCTTCCGGCCCGTCACCTTTTCGTCTTGCGGTAATGTACTTGCTGAGAATATGCACGGAATCATCTACCACCAGCCCAATGCTGATGGAGAACAGCATCAGGATATAGGGGCTTAGCTCGCCCATCCAGAGTCCCCAAAACCCGAACACAATCGTTGCTGGAAAGAGATTGGGCATAATGCTCAGCAAGCCATATCGCCAACTCCTGAGCCCGATGATGAGCGTCAATGTGATCAATACAAAACTGATGCTGAACCCCTGCAGTAATTCCCGGGTGATGGACTGGTCAAGTCGCGCAAAGAGTATGCTGTTGTCGCCATGGAGGACCTTGTACTGCGGATTTATGTTGTTACCGATCCATCGATCGATCTTGTCATTCAGGCTGATAAGCTGACCATTTGACAGGTTCGAGGTCCCAATAATCAGGCGTATGGCAGAGTAGTCTGAATTGAAAATTGGCGCCAGATTGGGTTCAATTTCCTGGATCAGTTGATAACTCACCAGATAATCGATGATCTGCAGTTGATCTTGCGGCAGCACATTCCATTGTTCATCATTGTCATGCTCGGATTTATTCAGGCTTCTGAGCAGATCGGTATAGCTTGTCACAAAACTGACTTCCGGTTGTTCTTCCAGCCATACAGAAAATTTGTCGACCTGTTTCAAAAATGCGGTTTCGGTAATGCCGTAGTATTCGCCGCTATGCACGCTGTAGGCGAGACTTTGATCGTTACCAATTTTCTCTGATAGCGCTGTGATGACATGGTGAAAGTCAGAATCCTTGTCGACGAAACTAAAGCGGTTGAAATCGATCTTATTAAGTGGCAGTAATGCCATCGTAAAAACGATGAGTGCCACAGCACCCCAGAACAGCTGGTTACCTCGCGCCACAACCAATTCGCTGACTTTTGTGATGAAACCATTAACCCCCAATGGTTTTGGCACCTTGTGAGTTGGCAATAATAGTACCAGCGCGGGCAGTAATGTCATTGTGACAAGAAATGCCCAGCAGACACCCACTGCGACGACATTACCAAATCCGTAGATACCTGGTGAAGAACAGTAATTCAAACTCAAAAAACCCATTGCCGTCGTAATTGTCGCCAGGCTGACCGGTTGTATGTTGAGCGCCAGGCTCTGGCGCATGGCTTCAATTTTGGTGAGCGATTTGTGCAGGCCCTGCATATAGATAGAGACAATATGGATGCCATCGGCCATCGCGATGACGAAGACTACGAGCGGTCCAATGCTTGAAATCTGGTTAAAGGAGGTGCCAGACCATGCCACGGTGCCGACCGTCAAGGCGATGGTGCCAAATGCCACGGCGAAAAGGCAGAGTGAGAAGGGTAGGGACTTGAGGCAGAACCAAAGCAGAGCGATCGAGATCGCAATCACCAGGGGAAACAGGTAACGCGCGTCTTTGATCTGGGCATTGTAGCTGTCCAATTCAAACAACACGCCACCCAGGATATAGATGGTCACGCCTGGGTATTGCTCCCTGAGGGAGTCCCGCAACGTAATGACGGTGTTGGCAATACGCAGTCGGGTTTCCTGATTATCGACGCTTACCTTGTACTTGATGCTTGCCAGGGCCATATCCCCCTGCGGAGATAGCATGCTTTTGGTCAAATCTTCATCAGCAAGGGCAATCTGGCGAATGCTGTCCAGATCTTCCTCTGTCAAGGTGGACAGTTCGGGAATCAGGTAGTCCCGATCAAATTCTGCGGCATCCACAGAACTCAACCGACGGTTGATCAGCGACCCGATGGAAATGGCGGATTCTATCTCTGTGAACCGACGGTCAAGGTCTTCCATGGCGTTGAGGGCTTCAAAATTAAAAACGTCACCCTCTGGTGTCATAAAGGCAAACACCACACTGGTAGACGGCGGGAAGTCTTCCCGAACCTGTTCCACCTCCAGCCGATACGGATCATCTTCGCTGAGGATTGAATTGAACGTGCCGTCGACCCGTGCATCCGGGATGCCCGAGGAAACCATCGCCCCGCCAAGAATGGTCAGGAACGCCAGGATATAGCGCTTTGCCAACAACTGATCGACAAGGAATTGCATAGGATGTCCGGGCTATGGAAACGACATTCTATACAATTCTATACAGGACACTCCACTAGTGCTTGCACCGAAAGAAATCGGCACATCATCATCAGGTTGCTTTTCCGCCCGCGGTTTATCAAACTTATGCAACGTCTTTCCAGAGTCAGGATACTGCCCGGATGTTTGGTAATTTACCCAGAATAGTTAGAAGGCTCGCACTGCTCAGTGTGTTTGTCGCAACCCCCGGTCTGTCTTTATCAGCCAGTGAGCTCGCAAGGGTGGGTGATTTCTCTCTGCTGGATCAAGCCGGAAAGTTCCATCAACTTTCATGGTACGGCGACCAGAAGGCGGTCGTTGTCCTTATTCACGCAAATGGCGATGCAGCTGTGCGTAACGCAGTAACAGATCTCAACCGTGTACAGACGGAATTTACCGGTCAGGATGTCGTTTTTTTTATGCTTAATCCCATGGTGGCTGACAATCGCCAGAACATTGCGGCTGAAGTCGAGAAATTCAATGACTCAATCCCGGTACTGGTTGATGAGTCGCAGCTGGTCGCCGAATCGTTAGGTGCTGATCGCGCTGGTGAAGTTTTTGTTATTGACCCGACGGCGCTGAGGGTGGTTTATCGAGGCCCCGTGGGCCAGGGTGCCAATAACTTTCTTAAACAGGCGCTGAGTGCTCACCTGTCGGGCCAGGAAATTGCAAGCAACACGGTTGCTGTCACAGGATCGGCAGTTGAATACCCGGCGCGTAAAGAACATGCAATGCGCAAGATTTCCTACACCGAGGATATCGTGCCCATTCTCCAGGACAACTGCGTTGGCTGTCACCATCAAGGTGGTATTGCACCGTGGTCCATGTCAAGTCACAAGATGATTCAGGGTTGGTCCCCCATGATAAGGGAAGTGGTGATGACGCGGCGTATGCCACCCGGGCAGATTGATCCGCATCTTGGCCTGCCAATCGACGATGTGGTTGAGATCACACCTGAAGAGAAGCAACGGTTAGTCCACTGGATTGATGCGGGTGCCAAAATGGATTCCGGCGAGGATGATCCACTGCTTTCGATGAGGTTTGATGATGACAAATTCAAACTTGGCGAACCCGATATGGTGTTTAAGGTCACTGCCCAGTCCATCCCTGCAACCGGTATAGTTGATTATCGGTACATTCCTGTTGAACTCAATCTCGACAAGGATATCTGGATTCAGGCCATGGAATTTGTCCCTGGTGACCCACAGGTACTACATCATGTGATCGCCTATCTTTCGAGTCCGGTGGATAAATCTGCTCGTGGCAGGAACAATGGCTCTCCGCGGGGTGAGAACGTCGCTGGCTTTGCTCCCGGCCGCCAACCTGATCAATTTCGAGATAATAGCGGTCGTTTGATACCTAAAGGGTCGAATTTGCTCTTACAAATGCATTACACGACGTCTGGTAAAGAGACTGTGGATGAAACCGAGGTGGGGATCTATATCCACGACGAGCCACCGACCTACATCATGTCCGGTGCTGTCGCAGGGCAGCGGCGTTTCCTGATACCGGCTCACGCGAAGGAGCATAAACTTCAAGGCGAGCAACTGATTGAAAAGGACGCCTACCTGTACAGCATGACGCCGCACATGCATTTTCGCGGCAAGTATATGAGTTATACCGCAGAATACCCTGACGGCACCTCTGAGGTTCTGTTATCAGTACCCAAGTACGAATTCAACTGGCAGTTCAGCTACGAGTTGAAGGAACCCTTGTTCCTGCCTGCTGGTACGCGCCTGGTGGCGAATGGCGCAATGGACAACTCTGACAGAAACCGCGCCAACCCGGACCCTACCAGGCCTGTACATTTTGGCTTGCAGACCAAGCACGAGATGTTTTTCGGGTTCATCACGCTGCGCTATGTCGGTGCCACACCCCAGAGCCTTGACGAGGCAGCCGAGGACGACGTCGCTAGTTTGCAGTAACGGTGCCAATCCTGCAGCAGACGAAGCTGCCACCGAAAAATATGGTCTGCCGACACGTCCGCTTGGAGATGCGCCAGCGCTTCCTCCAGTTGTCCGTCTGCGATGGAATTGTACCCTGCCAGAGTTTCCACATATCCCAAAACCAGAGAATTGGGTGCACACTCGAATTGCAGCAATCGGTCGAAGGCGCGACCGAAGATTACCTGTACCTGGCTATCACTATAGTCGTTGTTATCACCACCCAGTCGGCACAACGATACTCTTAACCCCTCGAATGTTTTGTTTGGGAATAAAATTCACTAACTCTGCAACAGCCTCATTTCCCTACAGTGCGGACGCACCATCCTTCAGGATTTCAATCCGCCTGTGACGACGATTTCTTCCATCCTGTTCTTCCTCCTGTGCAAGCAGCGGTGGGCTGACTGCCAGGAGTGTGGTTACTGCTAAAACACAAGTTCTACCAACCATGCCGATACCTCGCAGGTGTTCTTTCATGGTAGCGTTGTATGGCTAACACCTGGATCCAGGTCCTAAAATAGGACTCAGAATTCACGATGAAGGCAAAAGCCTTTTGGCAGCGAACAATGATAACCTGTAGTCAGGCAGACAGTCGCTTGGTAACGGGAATAGTCACAGTGATGTTCATTTTGGGTCAGTTTGCGTGACTGACATTTGCAGCTGCCAGATCGACTTCTGAATCCAATCTCTTCAGATGCTGTTGGTGGGATTGCGAATTCAAGAACCACAAAAAAACCAGCATTGCGCTATCGGCAATCGCGACGGTATAGAAGAGCTGGTTGTATTCCAGGATTTGGTCGATCACACCTGCCATTGCGACGCCGATGGTATCCGAGAAATTTGAAATCGCCATATAGAGCGCAAATTGACTCGCCGCGACGCGTTGCCAGCACAAACCCATACAGATTGAAAAAAATGCAATCGTGATCGTAACGACCAGAATATCCCTCAGAATGATGTATGTGACCATCACTGCTTTGATAGACCAGAGATCGGGCATCGCACCCATGAACACCGTCAGCAGGATCAGAGGGATTATCGCCATCAATATACTGCGTGTATGGCCCAGCCTGTCGATCACCGTTGCACCAACGATCATGCCCAGAATTCCACTGGTCAACCTGGACAGGGCCATTAACTGGGAGTAGTCGGTATCCAGCCAACCCAGATCACCAACAGTGAGCACTGGCATGATGACATACAGAATGCCTTCACCTATCCAGAGTACGAAGAAACAAATCGTCGCCAGTAGACTCATGGGTAAACTAACCGCCTTAAACAGGCTTCTGGCAATACTGCCCCAACTGGTTAATTGAAGCTTTTTGCCTAAAGCTGAAGCCTTGCCAGACGTCCACGGTAGTAACCGTTCACCAGGTCGTTCGCGAAGAAACAGGGGGAATATGATAATCAAGCCAAGGAACCCGGCAACAATCAGTATTGCGACACTGAAACCATAGGCACTGAGCACAATACTCCCAATAGCAGCGGCTACAGCTCCCCCAATCGCCTTGCTACCCCACATGAATCCATTGGCCCGGGCCTGCTGATCGGTTGGCAGTAAATCTATGGCCAATCCGTCGACAGCCACATCCTGAAAAGACGCGCACAAATTGACTAAAAAACCTGCCCAGGCGAGGGCTAATATATTGTTCACGGGGTCGGGGATGGTTGCCATCAGCATGAAACTGATTAGCAGGCTGATCTGTCCTCCCAGAACCCACGGCCTTCTTCGGCCCATGGGTAAGAAACTGAAGCGATCCATTATTGGGCCTGCTATGAGTTTAAAGCTCCATGGCAACCAGGCAATTGTCAGGAATATGCTGATCTCGGCTGTCCCCTTTCCCTGGGCAACCAGCCACGCTGGCAGGGCGACTGCCAACAACCCGTTAGGCAGGCCTTGCGCCAGGTACAGGGCAGAAAAAGAAACATAACGCAGTACACTACTCTCAGACAAAACGGGTAGCTGGTTCGGGTTTTTCAAAATTGGCTTCTTAGTCTGAATGTGATGACGCTACAGCAATACAAACACGCTGCTCGTCAATTCTTTACATGAGAGTTTATACTAACAAGGGTATGTGTTCTGCCGTAAATTGCATTATCGGTCTTGCGGCAGGGCGCCAATAGAAATATGGACGTCTATTTGGGGTTCCGGAATGCAAGGGATTCTACCGTACAATGAAGACTGACAGTAAGTTTGTCCATCTACAACGAGTGTAATCAGTTGCCTGCGTATTTGACTCGCAGCCAGGAGTTCAGAGATTACCTGGATTCTCTGCGAGATTAAAACACCCCTAAGCCACGACCGCAGCCAATTACTTTTTTAAGCTGCATCGTCCTCACCGAATCCACCACTTAGAAATAGAAAAGCTGCGATCAAAAGAAGAATCAGCAAAGCCATGAGATAGCGCCCTGCAATGCCATCACCCCCAAGAATAACGTTCCAAGCCAGCAGTATGTTACCGATAAGAACAAACAACGGGTTAGCGAGCACATAAACCTTGGGAAGCAGTGGTACTGCAAATAGCGGAAGATTGAAGCGTCGAAGCGCCTTTAAGTAGCTCCAGTACCCTGCCACCCACATAGCCAGGAGGGCTAGACTGGAAGCACGCCATGTAGTAGAAATAGCGATGCCATTAGCATGCAGTACTATTGGTAGCAGACTGCCACCAAGCACGAAAAGTCCAATCAGGGCCACATCAGCCATGAACTTTTGTCTCAGTTTCGAGTGTTGTGTCTGACTTCTGAGCGCACCGATTATCATCGAGAATCCAACGAATGCGGCGGAAATTTCAGCAAATACGAAAAGAGAGTCTTGATGCTCCATTGTCTTTATCTATTCTCCAAACATTTCAGTGAATAACAGTGTTTGATTGCATAGGTCGACGCGCCAAGCCAGGCACGACCCCACCTCAACCAATAGATTTTGATTGTTAACTTATCCTTTTTGTTGACGCTTGACCATGCAGTTGAGGCCCCGGTCACACTCAATGCACCCATTGCCGATGCCGTTTTAAGTAAGTCTCGACGTGAGATACTGACATCGCTTTTGATTAAGGATTCGTTGGTTTTTTTTGGTCATGAAAGTCAATCTTCCCTGCAAACTGTGATGATAGCCCTACTATATTGAATCTGGTGCGATTGCTCAATTTCGCCGACACCTGTTTTTAGATTGACTCCTTCACAGAGGTTTAAATCGGTGGTGAACCCGCTATTCGATTCGGGAACAAACTGATTCAAGATTCGTGAAAAAATGGGTAAAGTGATCCCTAGTCGAATAAAGAGGTCGCGTAATGGGTATTCTGGTACAACGTGAGTTTAGTGTTGCTAAAGATCATCGGGCGGAGTTCGAGCGTCAAAGTCGTCTTGGACTCTGGGAGAATATGAGATTCAACGGTGCTCAAATGATTGGCTTTGGGAATTGGGCATTTGGCGGTGATGGTGACGTAGTTGTTACCCACTCTGTGTACGAAAACTTCGATCATTGGACCGCGACACGACCCTGGGGTGTTTTTACCACTGAGGAGGCTCGCATCGAGGAAACTCAGACTATCCGTCAGGTGTTCGCTGGTCGCCCTCGGCTGATAGAAAAATCTCGCGCCACATTGATTGAATATGATTCTGAAATTTCCTCCCCTGAACCAAAATGGCGATCAGTGGGCGAAGCGCTGGCTCCGTTACCACAGAGTTTTGGGGCTCAATCCGTTATTGCTGAGACCCGCTTCCAGCCGGAAGACGAAGAGCAGTTTAAAACACTAACGATTGACGCATTGTGGCCATGGTATGTCGAGAATGGCGCCAGACCACTGATTTATGGCTGGGACCCTTTGGCGTCACCGGGAAATGTAATCACCTATATTGCATTCAAGGATGTCAGTCATTTTCAAGATCTGTGGCGGCCAGATCAATCGATCAAACAGAGCTGGTCGCTTCGCGACGGAATTGCAGCCCGGCAGTCGACTCGATTACTAATGGTGACGACCCGTTATGGCGCAGATAGCAGTAGCTAGTGCCTATCCATAAATGATTATGTGTGCTTTTCCAGTCACGTTTTGTGCTATTAAAATAGACTCAATATGGGCAAAGTAGGGTGCTGAAGTCGAAATTTACCTATTTATGGATAAGCACTAGCTAACCAGAAAATGGGGTAATCCGGCGCAACTTATGGCCAAACCGGCGGATGCGTTCCGGGTGGCACCGACGGCCGCGCCCAGCGCCATCGCGTTTCTGAAAATGATGCGGCGTGGGGCATGGCCAGCAGTGTGCCGTAGCCCGCGTCATAGGCCCGCAGATAACGGGTCAGTGGTCTTAAATCGCCTTTACCGAAGGTAAGATGATCCAGGTGATCCCGCTGGCCCATCGACCTCAACCAGTTGGCGGTTTGTGCGAGAGAAATCCGGACATGCCAGCTCCCGCCCTGCTCAGCTCTTTTCAGTAGGGCGACCTGTGCGGCGAAAGCCATTAAGAAGCCGGAGGCATAGTCCAGTATCTGCACCGGCATCGCCTTCGGCCCTGCAGCCCCGAAGGCGGCTGCCTCAGCATGATTGAATCCTGTTGCTGTCTGCACGAGGGAATCGAAACCCCTGCGGGATGACCAGGGGCCCCGGTGACCGTAGGCAGAAAGTGATACGTAGACCAAACCCGGCACCCGCCTGCAAAGATCATGCGCACCAAATCCAAGGTCGTCCAGACCGCCTGGACGATAACCCTGAACGAAGACATCGGACTGCTGCGCCAGTGTTCTGAGTGCCGCGATCCCATTCTCTGACCTCAGATCGACGTGGGCGGACAACTTACCGCGGCTGGTGTCAATGATGCTGTCTATATTCGGCAGTTGAGGCGCGTTGATCAGCATGACATCCGCGCCATAGGCTGCGAGCGTTCTGCCGCAAATGGGTCCCGCAAGAATGCGTGTCAGATCCAGCACCTTGATGTGAGTGAGTGGTTGCTCACCGGTTGTTATAGCAGGTAAAGGAAGCGGCGCGGATTCAGCCACCTTCTCGATCGAGATCAGGGGCTCACTGTTCAGCATCTGAGCCTGGGGGTGGATGTCCCATTGTTCAAAGGACCGTGAAAATGAGGCCACCAGCCCATGCGCTGCCGCTGCGGTTTCAAAGTCTTCGCCCTGCCAGGATTGCAGTGCCTTTTCTACATCGTTTTTCTCTGTTTTGTCAGCTTCGGGCAATCCCAGCAGGTTGAGGATGCCGTCGCGATGATGTTCAAAATTTGCATGTATGCGCACATGGCCGTCCCGACAGGGGTATAACCCGGAGAACTTTGCCCAGGCATCAGGTACACGATCATCGATACTGAAATAACCTGTGCACTCCAACTCTGCAGCATTCATATCAACGCTGACGTGTTGCCTCGCACCGGTTCTTTTGAACCAGATTTCTGCGGCGGCAAGTGCGGCGGCTGAAATACTGGTTTGAGCAGCCACACCAACATGGAATGATGTTGCAAAGACAGGTACTTGTTCAGGGGTCTCAATATAGTTCAGTGCCTCTTCATCAAGGCCTGAATCCCGCCAGAGTTGGCTGAGTTGGTTAATTGAATTTGTCATAGATGTACAATCTGATCCTGGGGTACAAACTAGTTTTTGATTACTTTGTCAGGCTCTTTCCCTCTGAGTAAATATGTTTGTTTAAATAGATAAACTTTTCCTCTGGGCCAATTAAGCCCTTCCAGAGTCTTACATGCGCTGATCGAAACAATACCATTAATCCTACACTCACCCGTTATAGGCTTGTCCGAATCCACTATTAATTTCAAGTCGATCGACCCCCAGGACTGGGAGCTGGAAATATGATTTCACAGGCGTGATAATATCACTTCGTGCATTTTTTCACTGCCATCAATCCAGTCTCCCGGCACATCTCCTCTTACACCAAGTAGGTCCGGATATATCTTATTGCCCTGAATCTCTAAACTGGTCTTTTTTTCCCAACGGCAGTGATTAGTGGCGTCCCGAATTGCATGAACCACTCCAATGTAGATTGTTTAAGAGACAAATCATGAGTTTCATCTATGCCAATACTACCGAACGTGAGCGAGTCAATATTCTTATCTGCAATCGACACTTCATATTTTACTCCAGATAAATACATTCCTTCTTTTTGTATTACATTTTCAACAACGGGTTTTATCTTTAACAATACCCCATTTACTACCATTTTGCCGTCAGTTTCAGAAAAGCTGATATCGTTTTGTGTAGCAATATTCTGCACTCCTTGTGAAACCAATTTATCAATATAGTCGACATTATCACCCGCATAGGAATGAATTGAGAGTAAAACGATTACGGAGGAGATGTACAATAGGTGCTTGTTCATTTGGTTTGTACCAGCTGCCAATTGCAGCTACGTTGAGAATTGCACAGCACAGGCGAGTTGGTGCGGATGTATTGGCAGAGCATCAATGGCACGACAATACGTTCGCTTGGCTCATATCGTTACCCCGGTCAATGTCAGGTAATGTCAAAAGAAGTTACTGACTTCATGCTGAATTCACTTGTCGGCGATGTCAAGGTTGATTTAGCCGCTGTAACCTCAATAACCCGCCTTGGCTCGAGGTTATCTGTTGATAGAAGGAATCATCGAGCACCTCATATTGGTTGCGACCCGTCAACTGAAGACGCTAATGGCCAACCTTTGAATGTCGGAAGAAAGCATAGAGTGGTATCACCACCCTTGAAGCGGGCATTGTTGTCAAGGGATCGTTGTTGCCGGTTCCCTGGCTGCACTCACGATAAGCGACTGGACGCGCGGGGCTGCCATCAGACCATGTAGAGCATTGGGTGGACGGTGATGAAACCAGCCTGGCCAATACGATGATGATCTGTTCCAAACACCATCGTTTGCTGCATGAAGGTGAGTTCACCATTCACAAGGACTTCGAGGACAAGCGGTACTTCCGCAACAACACCGGCAAGATCATTCCTGATGCACCCGGGGTCAAAACGTTTGATTATGATGATGACGAGATTGATCTTGAAACAGCATTAGCAATTTTTCTGACATACCACCGCAGTACCCTCAATAACCCGCCTGGCCCGAGGTTATCTGTTGGTAGAAGGAATCATCGAGCACCTCATATTGGTTGCGACCCGGTTTTAATACGTAAATCGTATCCGTGCATTTATCGGGATGATAAGCCGCTTCTCGCAGGTCCAGCTTCTGCAGCTTGAATGTTCCGGTTAGCGGCAGATCCGGTAGGATGCGGAGGAAGATTGGTCGGGCATAGCTGGCCAGCTCACGGGTCACCAGTGCTGATATTGTAACGGAATCAAATTCGAATCCATTGTGCATAACGATCGCTGCCATACCAGCACGGCCATCGGTGCCGGTGACCTCTACCCCGTAGACATTGCATATTTGCACTGACGGATGTTGATTGATGATCTCACCGATCTCGTTGGTCGAGCAGTTCTCACCTTTCCAGCGAAACGTATCCCCCACCCGGTCAACGAATTGATAATGTTTGAACCCAAAAGCGAAACCGGCATCTACAGACTTAACCAGATCGCCGGTATTAAAATATGCATCATCCTGTTTGAAAACGTTGCGCAGTATCTTCTTCTCAGTAGCCTCCCTGTCAGTGTATCCCTCGAATTCTGACGCTGCGGTGATGGGCCCAAGGAGTAAACCGGGTTCGCCTTTCGCGACCCGTCTGCACCAACCGGCTTCATCTCGAATGATCGTGTCCGTGCCTACATCGTACTCGACCATGGCGGGTGGAATAATTGCAGTGCCGATGGTGCAATCCCGGTTGAACAGATTCATAAACCCTGTATTGCCTTCCGATGCGCCATAAAACTCGACAATGCGCTGAATACCAAATCGATTCTTGAACGCCATCCAGATGTCGGGTCGCAAACCGTTGCCAGTCATTTTGACCAGAGGATTGTCAGCATCATTCGGTTGTTCGGGTTGGGCGAGTAAATAGCGACACAACTCACCGATATAGATGAAGCTGTTGCAGGCATGTTCGCGCACGTCGTCGAGAAAATGGCTGGCAGAAAACCTGCGCCGGAGAAAAACGGTTGCCCCGGCATGTAACACAGGAGAAAAACCGATCAACAATCCTGTCGCATGGTAAAGCGGCAGGCAAAGATAGAGGCAGTCTTCCGAAGTTACCTTGAATCCGATATTGGCCCCTGCATCCATGCCGGTAACCAGCTTGTTGTGCTTTTGAATTGACGCCTTTGGCAGCCCCGTGGTTCCGGATGTGAAAATATACATCGCAGGTTCCCGGCGGGTGGTGGGCGGAATGGCACTCGATGGAATAGGATTTGCGCAGTCGCATGCAGCACTGAAATCGACCACCCAGTTCGGTGCGGGTTCAGAACCAGCATCGGAGACCCAAAGAAAATCCTCACCTTCTGTCAGTTCACAGTCTCCCTTCACCTCTGCAACAGCTTGTGCAAGTTCGCTACCCAGAATCAGGGCCTTCGCCCGGGTGGTGTTAAAGCAATGGACGAGTTGAGGACCGCGCAGGTTTGTATTGATCAGTGACGCCACGGCACCGGCTCGCGAGATGCCGAACAGGTATTGCAGGAATTCGATGCGGTTTTCCATCAGCAGACTGACACAGTCACCGGCAGCTATACCGCGGTCATGCAGTGATTGCGCAACCTGACTGACACGCTGATCGAGCTCAGCCCAGGTGATGGACTGGCCTTCGAAGATAATTGCGGTTTTCTCGGGGTACGCCGCGGCTGTTTTGGCCAGGCGTAAACCGAGGTTGTCCACCTCATCTTCGTCAGGTTTGTTTACCACGGCCCGATAGATCACTGGTGCCAGAGAGACGAGCACCTGTGCAGATGAAATCGCTTCTTTAACAAATGACATACTTCGTTCCTTTTGTAACAAAAGTACCTGGTTTGTGCCGCAAATCTACTTTGGTAATAGTTATTCTAAACCGCATTTTCCCCGGATTGTGAAAAATCCTGGTCAAGAATAAAACAGGGCTGGTTTTATTTCCGTTGTTGGGAATCAGGCTTTGGGTGCCCGCCTCAAGAGAAATGACTGCTGAATCTTTGATAAGGAATCCATATAGAGTGTGGTCAGACCAGCGAGTTGACAGCGCAGGCGGTGCGATAAAAAGATAACAATGATAATAAGGAGAACGACATGCAGATGACATTGAAGATCCTGGTAGGCCTCATCGCACTACTGATGGCTTTCATGGGCCTGAACGTGATGTTAAACCCGGCAGATGCTGCACAGCAGTTTGCAGTGACACCCGAAGGCATTGCAGGCTTGAGCACGCTCCGCGGAGACATTGGTGGGATGTTCGTCACGTCTACCGTGTTACTGGCTTTGGGACTCTGGCGGGGGCAGACCACCTATTTCCTGGCCGTGGCGATTCTGATGGGTCTTATTGCCTTAGGACGTCTCATCGGGTTTGCCATGGACGGCGTCACGCAGGCGGTGGTCGTGCCATTTGTGTTTGAGCTCGTTTTCGTCGTTGTGCTGGTGGCAGCACACTACAAGCTGGCACCCGACGGGGGGAGTGTCGGATTGAAGCCCGGATTCGGTGTGTCTGGTTTTTTTCTCCGGAAGGTTTTGGGGGGCCTATGCGGATCTGAGTGATTCCAGGTCAAAACAGTTGAAGAACTGTAGTATCTCTTCCTTGCCCGGCGTTACTTCTACGCCAGGTTCGGTCAAAGACTGATCCAGTTTAGCCTTACCGGCAAGAATATGAGCCCATTGTTGATGGGAAATCGTCAGGGTAAGTTCAGCATGACTGCCATCTGTCGGGACCGCGACCTGATTTCGAATTCTTAACCCGGCGCTGGACTCATCCTCAAATGTAATCCGTATCTCCTGATTAAAATCCGCCGCTCTCTCAGGTGAGAGTAGAACTTTAAGAACCGGGATTGAATCGATGGCAGGGCGGCTGAGGATTGCAGCAGCCCCGAATCTGTGCCCCCTGAATCTTTCCAGGCTCAGGCTGCCTTCAAGTTCCAGTGCTCTTGTGAGACACCAGTTACGAACATTCGTTGAAGTAGTTGATTCGGCTACACCACGGAGACTCCGCGCCAGCCTGTTGCGATCCTGCTGATCACCTGCGTCTGATCGGCCTGCTGCATTTTGCTCACAGCGAACCAGCCAGGTTGATAGCTCTATGGCCCAACGATAGTCACCGTCGATGATTGCGGTGTCTATCGCGGACCTCACATTAGGTTTACCTCCAAATCCAGCAATGAGTTTTAAGGTGCGTTCTGGTGATGGGAACAACTTTGATTCATCTTCATCGAACCAGCCAAAGAGTCCGTTGTAAATTTGGCGTACATGGTGTTCAACCAATCCATATAGCTGTGTTGTCAGATAACTTTTCTTGAAATGTGCAGGCAGTTGGACAAAAGAGGTTAACTCGTCCAGGGTTAACCCGAGGTTCGCACCCCGCACGGTTTGATCCCACATGAACTGAATCGAATCTCGATAGTTGATAATACTGTTGTGAATTAACTGGCTGCCTTCTATGGGCGGCCCATGGCTACCCATCAGATAATCGGCTCCGAGTTCATCAAGCTCGTCCAGCCCGTTTAGCAAAATCCTGGGGTCACGATATTCTTCACCACGGATTGCAAATACATTGAAAAGAGCAGGCCATAGCAAGTTGTTGATTGCCAGCTTTAGCTCTGGGAACCAGATCGTAATTGAATCCGTAGAATCCGAGGGGGCTGGATCTAATCTGACCTTAAGGCCAGCTATCTTGAATTCGGTTGATTTTGTGATGGTATTTTGCGCTGGTACATGGCCGTGCGTGAAAGGTGCATGTTTCGGGTTGCGAAGGAATCGGCCAAGGCCGACATTGACAAGGCCGTCAGGACCTTCTTCAGGTAGCATGACGGCAAACTGATGGATCAGACCGCGGGCACTTCTGGGTCCTACTTCGCCACCGAAACGGCGGAGATTGCCTTCAATACCCTCGTGGCCAAAAACAGGCAGATCATCATTGCCCGAGGCTTTTATAACAGCAGTTGTACCCGACACATAATGAAAATGTGAATAAATACAGGCGACGATTGGTGCCTGGGTTTCTTGCCTTATAGCTGACAAGGCCGCTTCCATCTCTTCCACACACTCGCCGGTATCGATTACGATCAACCCTTCTGGTCCTTCTACGAAAGATTGATTCGACAAGCCATTGCCAACATAGGTCCAGGCGTTCTCACCCAATTTGTAAAGTTTCTCCACCAGGCGGCTGCTCTGCTCAATCACTTCCGGATGAGCTCTTTGTCCGGCGGGGCCTGTATCGGTTTGGCCAACCTCGAATGAATCGGTAATCTGACGCATTTTATTATCCCTATAAATCCTACAGGTGAAAGAGCATACAGCTATGGGCTGCTGCATGCGATTGGATTTAGGCGAGGTGAAGATGGTGCTCTCTAGTGTAGACCCAGGCTCTTCAGGTAAGTACGTTCCTTGTCGATGAGCTTGAATCCGCAGGATGAATACAATCCAAATGCCGGATCGTTGAAACCTGCCGTACCAATCTTGGCACTATGCATGCCTTTCGCTTTCATCCGCCTCAGACCTTCATAATTTACCAGTCGGCCAAGTCCCAGTCGACGATAGGCGGGGCGAGTACCTACAGGTTCGAATGAACCTACACCCACTGTCTTATCTACCCAGCCTATGCAGTAGCTGGCAAATTCACCGGTGCCGGTTGCCACCACAATATCAAGCTCCGGATCATACATATCAATCGCACGAAGCTCCAGATAGGTATCCATGGAATAGGTGGACTTAAACCAGGCATCCCGATGGGTTTCGACACGTTCGTCAAATTCGGTTTCAGAGACGTGTTTCAGGATCATGTTATCAGGCATTTCAGGTTCTGGAATGGGGATATCGAGATCTCTGGTCATGTAATAATGGAACTGCCGGGTTGACTCATAACCCTGGTCTGCGAGGAATTGAATGCGCTCTGCATCCAGGTCAAAAGCACCCAAATGGAGTAAAGACTGATCCCCCGCCTGCAGATGCAGGTTGTTAGACAGGGCCGTTTCCCACTCCTGCATCGAATTGAGAGTTACAGACCAGGGATTAAGGGGGCCAAACAAGGTTCTTCTCTTCTCCAGCCATCGGATCATCTGCAAGGGAATCTCGCTATCCCAGGTGATATCTTCGCGAAGATCAAATGTGCAAACATCATTTAGCTGGAACCAGGCGTAGCCTGCGATTCCAAGATTGTCGAACCAGAGACGAATATTCTCTTCCGGACTGGAGCCGGGCAGACGCCAGGCAATATCACTGTTCAATAAATAGGTGACACCTGGCCAGCGCGCATTGGCATTTGCCTGGGTGATCGACAATAGATCCGGCAGCAGGGATCGTTCAAAAGGTCTGGACGTGATCGAGGGCATGAAAATTTTCCTGAAAAAAGTGACGATGCGCGATACATTGAAATCGAGGTCTTCTTCAGGAAATAATCATCGGCGTGCTCATTATTAGCTTAATTGCTTGTTGGCAACTATTTAAGCATATGAGTCACATCAACTCCATTTGCTAACAGCCTGTGGCCCCTTAAAAACTTGTCAATGTTATAGTACTGGCCATCTCGAAACGTAATGGTGAACACGCCGAGTGATAGCAGTAGCCCCGATCGACACAAAACTATGGACAGAACGCAGCATAGTGGCAGAATAGATAATCGTGATGCGAGGTTTTGGTCATGTCCGACTTATTTTTTGACGAGTCAAGTTAGCGAATCAAGGATTCTAGTCCTTGATAGAAGAATGAAGGAAGAGGCTTCGGCATAACATGAACAAAGTATTTTTATCCTACAAGAGAGAAGATGCCTCGTACGCGAGTGTCCTGGCCCAGTCTTTGAAGGTAAGAGGATACGATGTCTGGTGGGATTTTGAACTCCTGCCAGGGGATAAATTTGCCGATGAGAACGGAGATCGTTGCGGGTGGATCGATACTGATTTATCCAAAAAGAAGTTTATCCGAATTACGGGACGATGATTGCAGAAGAAGAAATATGACCACTCAATCACTCATCCTGACCGGGGTCGGAATTTACATGGCGCTCATGATCGCCGTCGGCTATTACGCTTCCCGCAAATCCCATTCCCTGACAGACTTTGTCATTGCCGGTCGCAAGATGCCATTCTGGCTCTGCTCAACTTCAGTTTTTGCCACCTGGTTTGGCAGCGGCACCATGATGGGTGCCGCAACCGCGGCCTATGAAGGTGACACGCTGCTGATGATTGGCGAACCGTTCGGCTCCGGTTTGGCGCTGTTGATTACCGGTCTGTTCTTCGCGAGGTTATATCGGCGCTCCAGACGGCTAACCTGGCCGGAATTCTTCGAGGCACGATTTGGTAAGCTCGCCGGTACCTTTGCTGCGATCGCGGATGTCACCGCCAGCATTATCTGGCTGGGGGGAGTGCTGTTCACGTTCGGTGTACTTTTGGAGTCGCTCACCGGCGCGCCAATGGCGGCAGGCATTTTTGGCGGGCTATTTGTCATCGTCGTTTATACCATGATCGGTGGCATGTGGGCGGTTGCACTCACTGACTTCGTGCAGATGCTGGTATTCATCGTCGGTATGTTTATCTTGCTCTATTTTGTACTGGACGACGCTGGTGGCTGGAGTAACGTTGTTGCACAACTACCCGAACACTCTTTCCGGCTGATGCCGCTCGAACATAGCGTCGCCAACTGGCTTGAGTATATCCATGTCTGGATGGCGATGGGGGTCGCCGCGGTCGCAAGCTCGTCAATTATCCAGCGTGCATTATCTGCGCGGACGGAAAGTATCGCGCAAAATTCCTTTTACCTTGCCGCCTTCGGATATTTAACTATTGGCCTGGTTCCACTGATGCTCGGGTTCGCGGCAACAGTGACGATGCCCGGCCTTGACGATCCTAATGCGGTCCTGACGGATCTTGCGATCAAGCACCTGAACCCGGTGTTTGTTGCCGTATTCATCGGCGCAATCCTGTCAGCGATCCTGAGCACGTCGGACAGTATTTTGCTTGCCGTCTCGTCGATTGCCAGCACTAATTTGTTGCCCCTGTTAAAGCCCGCGCCAAGCGAAAAATTGCGTCTGCAGGTAGCGCGTTTTGCGATTCCTGTCTGCGGATTGCTCGCAACCTATATTGCTTTCAACGCCGACCGTGTCGTCCAGGTTCTCATTGACTCGACGGCTGTGCTATTGGCCGCCATCATTGTGCCGTTTGTGCTCTGTTTTTGCTGGCAAAAAGCAAACCGCTCTGGCGCGCTTGCCGGTATGTTTAGCGGACTTGTCACCTGGATGGGTGCAAGCGCCATCGGCACAGAGTTTCCGGCCGACCTTATCGGCTTCCTGGTGTCTGCCGTTGCTATGGTACTGGTGTCGCTGCTCACGCAAACGATCGATGCGCCGCAACCACTGACGGATATCGACGGTAACCCAGTCGACCTGTCCCGACGTGTTCGCGTTGCGCCCTCTACCAGAAGCCTTCCTTTCTAAGATCCTCCATCGCCAGCGTGATCCCCTGACGCAATATTTCAACCATGTCGTCGATCTGTGCGCGCGTGATGATGATGGGTGGGGACATAACACACATGTGGTAGATCGGTCGCACCAGGAGGCCGAGCCGCTGGCAGTGCACATCGATTCGGTTACCAATCTCGTAGTCCAGCTCGAGCGACTCTTTACCCGGGATCGCACAAACGACACTCGCCATCAGCCCAACTCCGCGCACTTCTGCGACAAGCGGCAGATCCTCCAGCGTGCCAAGCCGCTCCATGAAGTATGGTGCTATGTCACGCGCATAAGCGAGCAGATTTTCGCGCTCGATAATATCTATGTTCTCGAGTGCCGCGGCACACGACACCGGGTGTCCGGAGTAGGTGAAGCCGGTGGCAAAGCTGCCCTGATCGTCTTCGTCGCCGCGTAGTTGCTCCAGCAGACGTTCCGAGATGAGCAGGGCACCGAGTGGCACGTAACCGGACGTCAGGCCCTTCGCACAAGTTATCATATCGGGCACGATGTCAAAGACCGCTTCGGATGCGAACATATGACCCAGTCGGCCGAAGGCGGTCACGACTTCATCCGAGATATAGAGCACATCGTGTCGACGACAAACTTCAAGGCTCGCCTTGTGATAACCCGGCGGCGGAATCACAACGCCGCCCGAGGCGAGGATAGGTTCAGCAATGAACCCGGCCACCCGATCAGGACCGATTTCAAGAATCTTGTCCTCCAATTCCCTGATGGCTGCATCGCAAAACTGCTCAAGCGACATGTGGTCGGGCCTGCCGGATGGATCTGGCGACGCCAGCAGGTGAATAAAATCCTGCTCCAAATCCATGTGTTCTTTATCGCGACTCTTGCCGGAGACTGAAGCAGCCAGGTAGGTGCTGCCGTGATAGGCGTCCTGGCGCGAAATAATGTGTTTCTTCTCTGGCCTTCCCAGAAAGTTGTTGTAAAACCCTAAAAAGCGAAGTGCTGCATCCACCGCGGTAGATCCACCGGTGGTAAAAAAGACGTGATTCAGGTCGCCGGGCGCAAGCCTGGCAAGTTTTTCAGCCAGTATGCCGGAGGGTTCTGAGCCCACCGAAAAAGGCGAGGAGTAAGGCAACTCGATCGCCTGTTTTGCCATGGCATCAGCGATATCACGCCGACCATAGCCCACATTGACGCACCACATTCCCGCAGGACCGTCGATAAGTTTATTACCCTCGCTGTCATAGACGTAAATCCCCTCTGATTTTGTGACGATGGTCCGCTTGTTGGTGCCACGTTCATACATATTTTCCCAGGGGTGCAGGAAGTGATTGTCCTGCTGCTGGAGAGTCTGGGTATAGTTTGAGTTGGCGGCGCTCTTGTTATCTCGCGGCGTATCTCGCTTGGTCATCTGGTTCCTTCTGCCATTGTTGCCTGTCCCCACTATAGCTCACAAAAACGGCCTACAAAACAGCTCACAAAATCGAATTATTGGCGCCAGGTATTCCCAGGTGAGTCACAACGCGAGGCTCATCACTGCAACAAAAATTCCAGGCCGCGTTCAACCAGCACGCCGCCAAACATCGAGCCCAGTGGAATCAACAGATACAGCGCAAATCGCGTCAGGGTGGGATTGTCGAAGGGCCAGTTGCGGATGCTCTCAATCAAGGTCTGGTAGGCGATTAACTCGGCGATAGACTGTTTACTTTCATCACCAGACTTCATCTGGTTTCTGGCGGCTGTCAGCGCCTCGGTACACCAATCCAACTCCTGTTTCTTCGCCAGGGTTATCTTCTTGCGAATGCCGTTCAATGGCAGCATCACAGGGCAAACATGACTGAAAGCTGGATAAACAAAATAACGAATCCAGGCTCAAGCAGGAACAACGACAGGATGGAAGCCAGCCCGACCACCAGTAACACATTGGTCAGCCCCAGTCGGATCAGTGGCCGGTACGGGCGCAGGTCGAGAAGATCGATCGAACCAACACTGTTTGACAGCCAGGACAGGCGCTTTGACTCGATAGCCAACGCTACTAACAGGCAGCTTATCCAGCCGCTGAATATCGGGCCCATTACTCGCATACACTTCGCATCGAAGTTCTGCTCTTGCCAGACCCAGGGATTCGAACCGGCAGTGGTGACTGTCGTCGCGTAGATATCGATCAGTGCCCCGGACAATCCCGCCAGCACCATATGCCACCAGACGTGTTTGCCGATTTGACCCAGTGTATTTTGAACAGCAGGGTCATTTCCAAACACCGGTGTCATAGCCGCGGCGACCTGCTTCGATACTGATAGCACGTACACATAAGCAGAAGCCGCATAGGCCGTCAGCAGGATATAAATAATTGCCAGCCGAAAATCACCTGGCGTTGAAGCAGGGTCGTCCACTAAAGATCGACTCATAAAGAACGCCAGTAATAGTACGGCAGCAACACTGGCGCCTATCGAAATCGGGTTGCCGGGTAGCCAGTCGTAAACCCTTACCGTCCAGGGCGTGACATGAAGATTTAACGCTGAGTTATCAGTGATCAGTGAATTTTGCATCGGTCGATATTAGGGTAATCAATTTTGAGACTCAACCGAACTGTTTATCGCGCTAACGTTTCAGCTGGATCGATATGCCACCACCATTGATCTGGCAAAGGCTTACTGATCGGCCAAACCTGGTCCAGCGTGTCACCTTCATATAGTGCTCCGCCTTTCATCACAAACCGGATATCCGCACTATTGCGGATGTCATCAAGCGGGTTGCTGTTTAACACAATCAGGTCAGCTAACTTACCCGCCTCTAACGAGCCAATGTCCTGTTGCAATCCGATCATCTCTGCCCCCATCAACGTTGCAGAGCGTAATGCCTGGCTGTTCGAGCCACCACTGGCAACAGACCAGAGTTCCCAGTGATATCCCAGCCCCTGTAGTTGCCCGTGAGCGCCAATACCCACCTGTCCACCCGCGGCGACAATTTTCGAGGCCTGTTGCGCAATCCGGGTCGTCGCATATTCTTTTTCGTGGAACCAGCCGCCGCGCCTGAGCGTCCTGGCAGCAAGTGAATAATAAGGCGTAAAACGCCGGAGCTTGGGGTCATCGTGAGGACTTTCATTGGCGTAGAATCTATTTTCGGTCCAGGGACCACCGTAGGTAACAAGCAGTGTTGGCGTGTACGCGATACGCGTTTGTGCAGCTAACTGCACAACATC
The DNA here is from genome assembly GCA_029941905.1 of Pseudomonadales bacterium. Lineage (GTDB taxonomy): Bacteria > Pseudomonadota > Gammaproteobacteria > Pseudomonadales > Azotimanducaceae > JAHRVQ01. Next base: position 45,352 of record JAPYTQ010000034.1, read on the forward strand.
ATCGTACAGGTCCGGCAAGGGAAAGTTATGTTCGTTGCCACTAAAACCGTCAATCATGTGGGTCAGATCCAGTTTCATATCCAATGAACCCTCAGTGGTTGGCATCAGTTCAAGCTCTCTGGCTGCCTGTAGCAGCCACTGCCGCTGCTGCCGGCTGCCGGAAATATAGGCTTTCAGGTTCCTCACCCCATAGTGATCCCGGTAGCGCTTCAGCACACCATAGGCGTGTTGCTTCGAGGTAAATTCATTGTTGCTAAAAATACCGGGGCCCGTGGAATAGACCCTTGGCCCCAACATCTGCCCGGTATCCACCAGGTCCTGTGCCGAAATAAGGTCTATCGTGCTGGGTTGGACATCGATGCCGGTGGTCACGCCGTAAGCCAGGTTCGCCAGGAATGACCAGTTGCTGAGGCTGGGTACTCCTTGTCGTGTCCTGTAATGAGCATGGGTATCAACATAACCCGGTACAATCACCTTGCCGCTCACATCCTTTAGCTCGAATGTCTGGGATATTTCTATTTCGGATTTCGGACCAACTTGTACGATGCGGCCATCGGAAATCAGTATGACACTGTCCTCGATGACACCTTCTGGGCCCATGGTAATCGCGGTTGCGCCAACCAGCGCAATTGAGCCAGGAACTTCAGCTCGTGGCTGATATACCTGTATCTGCTGGACAGTAACCGCGTCATGGGCTTCTGCCAATGTCTGCGATTCGATTTCTTCAGATTCTTTTGAAGACGCCTTTTCTTCCTCGGTTTTCTCGTTCTTCCGAAAATCTAAAGAAGATAGTGGGCGCTGGTAAAAGTAATTTCCAACAGACCAGGTAATGTTGTCGCCTTTTGCATCCCAGCGGACGAAGTTCGCGCCCACATCGGTTATTTTCATTAACGGCAAGTCAGACTTGGCGATACTGACTTTCTGCTGCTGAAGATACGGATTCAACAGGGCGGCAACATACACCTGGTTAGCATGTTGTATCAAGGCGTGGCTCCCCTTCGGTGAAATTTGCAACAGCTCCGATGGGACATCAGCCTCCGCAGTGAATGTGCCTGGCCCGGCTGAACTTAAGATTTCCCGACGATCTGTACCATCATAACGAATCGATACCAATAAGGTGGTTCCCTTGTTGGCAAACGGACCTGCCGATAACTGCAGGTAAACCCGGTCAGATTCCGGACCAAAGTGTGGCCGTGACAAGCCTCGAGCCGGGATAACAAGCTGTGCCTCTCCACCCCTGACAGGCAACCAGACGACATCGGAGCCTACCACGAGGCCAAAATCTCCTTCCCTGACCTGGCGTTCATAACCGGATCCACGCAACGCGACAATTCGTGCGCCATCCGGTGACCAGGCCGGGTACAGGTAAAATGCCGGGTGCTGGCTTATCTGCTTCGGTTTCGCACCCTTTCTTGCTCGCTGGCGATAAATATGTCCGCCGTCTTCCTGCCAGCTGACATAAACCACCTCAGAACCCCCGGGTGACCAGGATGGAAAAGCAGCTACAATACCTTCCGGCGAAATGACCTGGGCTTTGTTGTTTTCGAGATCATAGAGGTAGATTCTGGAGAACGCGGAGAATACAAGCTTCTTTCCGTTGGGTGACAGCACTGGATTTGAAATGATACGGGCCTGCACAGGGCCAACCTCTGCCCGATACGGAAAATAAAGCCGACTGGCGATCTGTTTTTCAATTGCAACCTGGAACGGGATATCAGCAATGGTTTTAGTCTGCAGATCAATACGAACCAGCTTTCCCTGTCGGGTGGTAACAATAGATTTGCCATCTGGTGTAAACGCATAACCTGGCAGCAAATCACGAGTGAACATTGATTCCTGGTCGTCTTTTTGAACGGGGAATGCCAGCCACTCATCCACACCACTGTTCAGGTGCCTGATACGTAAACCTGTCTGTTGTTCATAGCGTGTGCCATACACCAGCAAATTGCCATCGGGTGATATCGCCGGTCGAAACGCACTGCCCTGGGCCCGGGTCAGAATGTCTTCATGCCCTGTCAGGAGGTCTTTTCTGGCAATCTGCCATAACGGAAATCGAAGGTTATAACCAAATCCCCCGGACTTATGGGAGTAATAAAGGTAACGGCCGTCTGGTGAAAAAGTCGCCCCCAGTGCATTGTGTCTGTCACGGGAAGGCGTTTCATCTGTCGCTTTGGCTTTGGTAATCTGGACGCCATTTCCACCGTCTATGTGGTAGGCCCAAAGCTCATATGTTCGAAGGCTCCAGCTTGATTTGGACACGACTACACTGATGCCATCAGGAGACCAGGATGGAGAAGCCAATTCCGTACGGTTGTCCGACTTTGTCAGTCGCCTTGGTTCTAATCCTTGTTTGTCAGGATCTTGTGTATCAGCCGCAGTTTCCCCTGGCACAGCCATCAGCCAAAGATCTTCCTGACCACCTCGATCACTGATAAACGCGATTGTCGATCCATCGGGCGAGAAACGCGGCTGGCTGTCAAAATGCATACCCGTGCTCAACGGTATAGCCTGACCACCATCGACAGGTAGCAGATATAAATCTCCCAACACTTCGATAACCAGCCGGTCACCCTGTGGAGAGACGTCTAGCGACATCCATGTCGCTTCATCGACACTAAAAGTCAATGTTTTGTCTGGTTTCAGAGGGAGTTCGATACCGTTTTCCGGGGTATCTTTCGGTTCGGAAACCGCGTTTCCAGCATATCCAGAAAGACCTGGAATCAGACTACTGACGAAAAAGAGCGATAGCATTACCGAATTACACTTCACAAGCGCTTCCTAATATTAAACTGACCGGAGTGCCATGTTACCATTTCTACCCGTCTCCGGGTGTGCACGCAACTGTGGATGACTGACTCCAAAAGGTATTTCGGCTTTCATCTCCTCAACCAAATCGTCAGGTAGAATCGTCGAACCACGCAGGCAATGAAACGGGAATTTGTATGCCATAAGGATTAAGTCGTGGGTAGCAATTTCTCATATTCCAATTTCGTTACTCAGATAAATACTATAAACAACTTCTTCCAGACTGTATGCATCAATGATGGGAAGGGACTTGCGACCATTGCCTTTCAGGCGTTTCCGGTTTAGTGTCCATTGATGTTGTTTTCGAACGCAATGCGCAATAGGCTTACCCGAAAGCTCAATATTTGCCTATTTGTTCGTCAGCAGCTGATTGTGCTGATTGTGGTTACGGTGTTTTAAAGCAAATTGGAGTTCAACAATGAACCTGCTATTTGAGCTACGTTTTACGTTGCGATTATTCAGACACAATCTCAGCTTTAATCTGTTAGCGATGCTGGTGATAGCCCTGGGACTCGGTGTCATTCTGACACTGTTTAATCTGACTAACAATTTTTATGGCAAGTCTCTGCCGTTCAAACACGGTGAACGCTATGTACGCATAGCAGCGCTTGATATGTCCAACCTGGAGGCTTCAGCTGGAACAGGCGGGCGCACGGGCCAACGTCTCGAGTTTCGTGCGGCAGGCGCTGACACTAATGCTTATCTCGTACACGCTTGTCTTCTCGGGATGGGGGCTTGGGGGATTGAGCACCAGCTTGAGCCGTTAAAACCTGTGCTAAAGAGTGCATACATGCGTCAATCTCAGCTGCCTAAATCGATCAAATTCCCAAGCGGATTACAACAGGCCATTGCTGCGTTTCGAAAATCCAAGGTCGCGAAAGAGTTGTTTGGCAGAGATTTTGTCGAAATGTTTGCCGGTACAAGACAAGCACAACTCGATGCACTCACAGACAAACGTGGTCGTGTATCTCATGCCGCAGAAATGCGCACGTTCCTGGCAGGCATCTGACCGCAAGGATAGTGCTTTGTAGATTTGCGTACTTAAATTCGCCCATGGTCCCAAAGTCGAGCTGGGCGCTTCCCGCGCCAATGAGTGCAATTTTCTTTAACACTTGGATTGAAAATAGGTTGGTATTTTGGCTACTTGAGAAGTTAACTTGCCAGAACTATCATACAAACCAATGACATGCATAATCTATAGATCTATAGCCTGTCGCATTGCGTAAACCTATAAATTCGGATGGAACAATGAAGAAGGTACTGATCGGTCTTCTTGGCCTGGCGGTGGTCGGAGGTTATCTCCTGTCACAATATTGGTATTACCTGCCGGGGATTATCTCTGACTTTGTGAGTCCGATTGGAGAAAACCAACCCATTACATGGGAACAGGGACCAACCAAACCCCGACCAGAGGGCGGTGAAGTCGAGCGGCTTCCCAATGTGGTGCTTATTGTTGTTGATGATCTCGGGTTCAATGATATTACTTACTATGGTGGTGGCATAGGCGGTAGCAGTGTACCGACACCGCAGATAGATTCAATTGCAGCGCAGGGTATTCATTTTACCAACGGATACACTGGCAACGGAACCTGTGCTCCCTCTCGCGCTGCGCTGCTCACAGGACGTTATCCCACGCGGGTCGGGTTTGAATTCACACCGGCATCGCCGCAGTTCATGAGGATGGTTGGCGGGGATAGTTTCAAAGAGGAAAACGCAGAGAACTATCCATCCCCGAGTTCACTGGGTTTGCCTGGCAGTGAACAGACATTGCCTGAAGTACTCAAAGAAAAGGGCTACCACTCTATTGCGCTCGGGAAATGGCATCTTGGCGCTGACGAAGGCATGACACCTAATGATCAGGGGTTTGATGAGTTTCTGGGTTTCCTGGCGGGAGCTGGAATGTTTATGGAGGAAGATGATCCTGAGGTTGTTAATTCAAAGCAGGACTTTGATCCGATTGACAGGTTTCTTTGGCCAAATCTTAAATACGGCGTGAGGTTCAACAAGGGTGATCGATTTAAACCCGACTCACATATGACGGATTATCTCAGTCGCGAAGCCGTCAAGGTGATTGAGGCTAATCGTAATAGGCCATTTTTTATGTATCTGGCTTACAACGCGCCGCATACGCCGCTACAGTCTGAGAAACAGGATTACGATGCCTTAAGTCACATCGAAGATCATACCGAGCGGACCTACGCCGGTATGATACGTGGGCTTGATCGCGGCATCGGTCAGGTGTTGGCGTCCCTTGATGAAAATGGCATTTCGGATAATACCATCGTAATATTCACGTCAGATAATGGCGGTGCGGGTTATGTCGGTCTTCCAGATCTGAACAAGCCCTATCGTGGTTGGAAAATAACTCTTTTTGAAGGTGGAATTCATACGCCGTATTTTATCAAGTGGCCAGAGAAAATTACCGCAGGCAGCCAATACAACTCGCCGGTTGCTCATATTGACATCTTTTCAACCGTGCTTGCTGCGGTTGGAATTGCACTACCTGATGATCGCATCATCGATGGCAAGGACATTCTTGAAGTGGCGCTCGACCCGGAACAGCCACTGCTGGACAGGCCGCTCTTCTGGAGGTCAGGCGGCTATAAGGTTGTGCGACAGGACGGGTGGAAACTCCAACTGCTGGAGCAAAACGGTAAAACCTGGCTCTTCAATCTGAATCACGACCCAACCGAGCAGCGAAATCTTTCTACATCACATCCTGAGAAACTCAACGAGCTACGCAAGGTGCTCTATTCGCTCGACGATCAAATGGTGGAACCCTTATGGCCCTCGCTAGTTGAAAGTGAAATTGCGGTTGACTACACCATCAACACAAGGCCTGATGTGGAACACGAAACAATTATCTGGGAGAATTAGACTTTGGCCGGTAGAACAACTGGGAAGACTGGCTTTGATGGGAGAAACATAACGATGATCACCAATAGAAAAAAGACAGGGACGACATTGGGATTTGTTGCCTTGGCAGTCGTCATACTGACAGTGGCACTTTGGTTCCGCCAGGCCAATCTGGTGGCGATTCCCGAGGATCGAACGCTATTTGTCGCGGCCTTCCTGATGGCTGCTGGTCTTGGCGTCGCAGCCTTTGCAATTGGCACGCGCTGGTTTGGTGGTGTTCCTGCAATCTTGGCAATCGCAGCAGGCTTGTTTATCCCGTTCACAATCGCAATCAGCCCCCAACAGGTTGCCGAGAATCCCATTCGTGTCGGTGACACCATCCCTGTCTTTACTGCGCTGGATGATGCAGGTGATCGTTTTAGATCGGGCGAACTCACCGGTTCACCGGTGCTTATCAAGTTTTTTCGCGGACATTGGTGACCCTATTGTGTCGCCGAGTTACGGCGATTGGCAGAACTTCAGGGAGAGTTCGATAAGCGAGATGTGCAGGTGCTCACAATCAGCACGGATGAACCGGAGATGATTCGCAAGAGGCGGGGGGTACATCGTCTTCAGGCGCGGATGTTGTCGGATAGAAACTTGGCCGTGACCGACACCTTTGGTCTGCGGAACCAACTGATTCACTCAGGGCCACTCGATGTCGAAGCGTTGCCGGTACCGACAACCTTGTTAGTGAGCAGTGATGGTGAGGTTTTGTGGATAGACCAGGCGGAAAACTACCAACGGCGATCAGGGCCTGAAGTAGTGCTGGCCGCGCTGCAGACACATCTCGACGCTCCGTAAGTGAATACGTTACGGCTGTGCCAGGTCGGGTTGATTAAAGACGGGTTCGCGTTTTTGCAGGAATGCCATCATGCCTTCTTTGGCATCTGCTGTGCCCCGGTTCGCTTTTATGGCTGCGCGTTCGGCGGTTAGCAATTCGCCCAGTGATTTGTCTTCTGAACCAACAATAACGTTTAGCATACTGCGGACAGCACCTGCAGGTTGCCTGGCTAATTCGTGGGCCAGAGCAATTGCCTTGGCTTTTAATTCTTCTACTGGCCATACCTCATGTACAAGGCCAATGCGATAAGCCTCTGGTCCAGATATTTTTTTGGCACGTAAAATCATATCAAGCGCATAGTTACTTCCAACACATTTGGAGAGGCGTGCGCTGCCACCCCAGGCAGGAACAGCCCCGAGTTCCATCTCGGGCAGTCCGATTTGGGCGTTTTCTTCGGCCGCCAGTCTGAAGTGGCAGCCTAATGGCAATTCGAGACCACCACCCAGGCAGTAACCAAACAATGTGGCTATCCATGGTTTACCCATATTCTCGATTTTCGAGATCACATTTAAGCGTTGATCGAATAGGGCGTCTGCACTACCTTTTTGTTTGATGCCTTCGGGTAGCTGTTTCAAGTTCATGCCCACGGAAAAGTTATCAACGCCTTCGCTGGTAATCACGACCGCCCGAATTGTGTCGTCCTCAGCAATTTCATTGACAAGAACCTCAAGTTTGTCCATGAATTCCAAAGACATACGATTATAAGGCGCATCGTTAATCGATATGATGACGATGGCATCATCACGCGTAAACAATAGAGGTTCTGACATAAAGACTGTCCTTTGTAATTTTTTTCGGTCGATGAGTCTATCACAGCATTAAGACTAGGCGCCGATACAGAACCATGGGCTCGTAGTTGAGCCAGGAGGATCGTCAGGTCGCGTAAGCTATTTTTTCACATAGTTTGGCTCAGGTGGAAGGTTACCGGGTGAATAGTCCGCCAAGGTCAACCTTGTCTTTACCGAGGTGTGAACCAGCGCAGTCTTACTGACTGATCTGATCTTTTTCCCAAGTGGTTTCCAGATGCCCTGATAGGAATCATAAATAACGCCTTTGGGTTTTGGTTTCACTTTCTTCATTTCACTTGCTTTGAATCGCATCCCGTGTTTATAGGCCGAGTCGACCATCCACTTCAGCGCTATATCGGATAAACCTTTTTGCGGATGCCCGCCACCGACATCGGCATGTGTCCCAGCAAACCAGACCTGGCGGACCCTTTGCTCATTGTTCCATTTCAACACATTGAAGAGCTTGCGCTTTTCATCGATGGCCATGGCGTGATAACCGGCGACGACGCAAGCCGGGAGTTTGTGGTCGTTGAAGTCTTGATCCGTTGTCGTCTTGACTGTGTCCCAGACGCATAGGGCTTCTATGGGTACCTTGAAGAGGCGGCCCTGTTGAGTAAAAGCATTCACACTGTCCTGGTCCTGGTTCAGGTAGAGGTGCCAGGCAACATCCACATCTTTGGCCTTGACGGGTAAACCACAGAAATCAACGAGCCCGGCCAATCGGCGTGCGGCATAAGAACCACGACTGAAGCCGAACAGGAAAATCCCGTTTTGATCTTCTAACAAGCCCTGATCCTGGAATCTCCTTCGAAGGAATCGGTAACCACCGAGTATCTGACGATCGATATTAGCACCATAGATTCCCCCGGGCAGCGCTTCCCAGTGCGCGGTGCCAACCCCTTCTTCGTAGTGAAACTCCTGATTATCAGCTGAACAGGCGGTGTAAATTTTCTTAACGTTGCTGTTCGAATGGGTGTCGTTCCAGGTGCCGTCGAAGAGCACCACCAGGTTTCTTTTAGTCATGAATCAGTCCTCGGGCCGGTACGCATCACCATCATCATCGGCGGCTTTGGTCCCATCACACCACCAGGTGACGTTTTGGGGCACGTAAAGGCCAAGTGATGCAACAGAAGCGAGCAAATAAACCGCATTGGTATGAGAGCTGACTCTCACTATGCCTTTTTTGTTATCACATTTCTCAACATCCCAATGCGACCACTCAATGCCATAGAGTGAGCCGTGGATCGTCTCACTCTCTTTCTTTGAGTCAGGGGTTTTGGGCAAATCACCTTCCAGGGTAAAAGTCATACAGCCCGGGACCATCAAGATCAAAATCAAACTGAACAACATCCTTTGCATCTTACTTCCCTAGTTTTAAATTCTCATCGCATAGTTGGGATATAATTCACCATCTGATTTTATGGGCTGACACTATGACATTATTCAGAGCAGTTGAATTCCTCGAAAATGGTGACTGGGAAGCAGCCCACAGCATTGCCCAGAAAGATGAGTCTGAGTGGGGGAGTTGGGCGCATGGCATTGTGCACTTAATGGAGGGAGACCTCTCCAACGCCGAATATTGGTACAAACGCGCCGGTCGTGAACCTGCGGAGCCTGGTAATATCGCACAGGAGATTAGCGCACTGAAAGAACAACTAAGACAATAGGAACGCCAGATCATCCTGGCTCATTTCCTTCACGAGACTGTTATCCGCCGTAATAATGCTTTCCGCTAATTTTGTTTTGTTTCGTTGCAGCTTCATCACCTTTTCCTCGACCGTGCCACGACAAATCAAACGATAGGCGAAGACATTTCGTGTCTGGCCAATTCGATGTGCCCGGTCTATGGCCTGGGCTTCCACTGCTGGATTCCACCAGGGATCGAGCAGGAATACATAATCTGCTGCCGTTAGGTTCAATCCAACGCCACCGGCCTTCAGGCTAATGAGAAATAACTGGAAGTTATCATCGTTTTGAAACAGGTCAACTTGCTTTTGTCGATTTCTGGTCCGGCCATCCAGATACAAATAAGGCGTTTTATCGGCATCCAGTTGTTGCCTCAGGATCGATAGAAAGCTCGTAAATTGTGAAAAGACCAGCACCTTGTGCCCTTCCTCCAAAACTTCTGTCATCGTCTCCCATAAACAATCCAGCTTGGCACTGGCTTCGTCACGCCTGGCGTCATCAATCAACGCGGGATGACAGGCAGCCTGGCGCAACCTCAACAGGGCTTCAAGAATTTGGATCTTCGAACGACTTAAACCCTCGGCATCAGTTTTTTTCAGCAGGCTCGCCTGGTAATGCAGCTTCAATTCCTCGTACAACTTTTTCTGTGGCGGCTTCATCTCACAGAAAATCGTCAACTCGGTTTTTTCCGGCAAGTCTTTGGCGACCTGGTTTTTAGTGCGTCGAAGAATAAATGGGCGCAATGCTTTGGCGACTGCTTCCCGGGACCTGATATCCTCATGGCCAATTCGCTGCAACGCTTTGTAAGCATGAAGTTTGCCCAACATGCCTGGATTAAGAAAATCGAACAGGGACCACAGATCGTCGATGTGGTTTTCAATTGGTGTGCCCGTCACAACAAGCCGGTTGTCCGCCTTTAATATTCGAACGGCCTTTGAGGCCATGGAAGCACTGTTTTTGATCGCTTGTGCCTCATCCAGAATGACATAATTGAATTCAAAGTCTTTTAGCGAGTGAATATCACGCCGCAAAATGCCATAAGTGGTTAATATGATGTCATAGCTATTGAAGTGTTCACTCGCTTCGCCCCGGTCAGCTTCGGTAAATTCCAGCACCGAAAGATCAGGTGAAAACTTGCCGACCTCCAGCACCCAGTTAAATACCAGCGAGCGTGGCACAACAATTAACGAAGGCTTGCACTTACTTTTCGATTTCTCTAAGGCGAGCAAGGCGAGCACCTGAACGGTCTTACCCAGACCCATGTCATCTGCCAGGCAGCCTCCAAAACCGAGTTCATTTAAAAAGACCAGCCAACCCAAGCCTTCAGCCTGATAGTCCCGCAAGACACCCTTAAATCCTTGAGGGGGATCAAGCGGCTTAATGCCATCAAATGCAGCAAGTTGCTGGCGGTATCTTTCAAATTCGGCATCGATATCAACATCCGCCTGGTCAGCCAACAAGACATCGAGCAGCAACACCTGCTGTCGATCAAACACGACCTGATCCTTCTGGACATCACCCCAGCTTATGATATTTGCATACTTCTTCAGCCACGCCTCGGGCAGAATACCGACACTGCCATCATCGAGAGTGACCGTATTCTTGCCCTGTTTAAGACTCCTGAGCAGCTGCGGCATCGACGCATTCTGTTGGCCAAACTTGACTTCACCGGTCACCTCAAACCAATCGGTGGCGGACCTGACATTTACGTTGCTCGAACTTGATTGTCGATAGATTTTTCCTTCAGCTTCAACATGCCAGTTTCGCTTAAGTAATAAAGGGATTAATCCGGGTAAGTGTTTCTTGTGAACTGTCAGGTTCAGGTTTTCTCTCTCTTGCAGTGCACCGGTGACCGGTTCCATGAGTCCCAGCGCATACAACTCCAGGTAGGCGTCTTTTTCGAGAACATAGTCACGATCAAAAGTCACTCGCCTTTCTCGCACCAGAAATTTCACCTGTGTCGAACTCGCCGGAACCAGCTCATCTTCATACTTGAACTTTACTTCCACAATCAGGTGATGACCCTCCGCTGGCAGTGACAGGAAAATCCACTTTCCGGGCTGAACCACTTTTTTCTCCAGTTGGATTTCCTGTGGGAAATGGGTCGGCGGTAAGGTGGTCTCGTGTAGCGCTGCGACAAAATCAGACAACTGATCCCGCGGTACAAGGAGATTGCCTTGTTGGCGCAACAAACCAATCCATGCGAATGCATTATGGTCTTCAAACACACACACAGTATTTTCGACAAACAACAAACCACCCGGCACCAGCAACAACGGCTGGTCGATATTCATGCTCGTTTGATTGCGACAAAAGTAGCCTGACAATTGAAATTGATCGTTTAAGTCTGGTTCCAGCTCCAACTCAAATACCCAGTCGCCAGAATCGTCCCAATGCAACCGGACCTGCTCATCTTCCGAGATTTGGAGTGTGCAACGCTGAGTGGCACATATGGACTTCAGTACTTTGGCTTGCATACTGTGGGGTATGACAAAGACTGCTTCGTCTTGCCGCTCATAGAAACGGGAAACATAGGTCGAGCTGGTCAGGCCCGACTGCGCTCCCATCAGCATTTCCAGAATGCCATTATCTTCTTCTGATTGCGCGCCCATCAGATGGCGATCAATCTTAATGACTTTCGGCTTACCCAATCTGCCATCTTTTCGGCGCTCACGGGTGCAAACACGCAGGCAAACAAGACCTTCAGTATTCGATTTTGACAGGTCCAGGAAATAATGTAGTTCGTTGCCACTTTGATAAGGATCTAGCCCTGTACCGGCTTTTTTGGACGAGTGTTTAAGACCGGCGACCAGATGCTGCCAGTTCCTGCCATCTGACTCGTTAAGCGTTGGGGCGGAAAAGGCTGCCATTTCCTCATCGTAGCTTGCCACGGTATAAATAGGCTTGTTTGAAACCCCGAATGCGCTGAGAAAACCCGATCTCTCAGCATCCAAAATAGTCGCCCAGATATGTTTGCAGTTTTCCTCGTCATAACAGAAATGTGGGCAATCACAATCTATCGCCAGATTAAATGTGTCCTGAAACTTCAACATCACGTGATATTCAGACGAACCAAATACCCTGGCAGACACAATGGTATCCGAGCGACCCTGAATTTGAACCGCGCCGTCCACAAAATATCGGTTCCCGCGCAGCCGGATCTGCTCGGAGAAATTACTGTTTAGTCGTTGCGTAACGCTCATGAAAAATACCGGCGGGTCTTCTTTATTGATTGGCTGAACAAAACCAGACTATCACAACCGTTGTGGTGCCAGCCGGGATAGATTGACTTTCCGTCCTGTGTCAATCAGTAGACTTCAGGTGACCGAAAACTCTCTCCAGTGCACTCGGCGCGCCCATCCTTCCATCGCCGGATACCGGCATGTCGCCATTGTCAAAGTCGGCGAGTGTTACCTGGCCGTCGCGGATGTTTTCGGGGGAGGGTGCAACTTCCACACCTTCCTTCTCGGTGGCAAACAGGGGTGCTGAACGCGCCCAGTTAAGCTGCGCGAAGTACCCTGCACCAGCCTCATGAATCGAAGCTTCTGCCTTGCAGCTGGCATGTGCCAGCCAGACAACCATCGCAGAAACCTTGTTGGGTGACAGGCGTTGCATTACTTTGTCTGGCGCGCTACGGGCGGCTGGCTTTCCTTGCCTTAACCGACGTTCATTGACTGCGCTGGAAAAGTCCTGGGTCATTCTGGTATCTGCCTGGGGGATGAGAATATTGCACTTGATGTCGAGCTTTAATTTCAGGGCTTCGAATTGTAACGAGTTTGCAAGACCAATAACACCCGCTTTACTCGCTGCGTATGCGGCGACACCAGCGCCATATATTGCAGGTGACGAAGTCATAATGGCGCGCCCATACTGTTGTTCGACAAATACTGGCCAGGCTGCTTTCATCACTGAAAAGACACCCGTAAGATTTACATTGATCGTACGCTGCCAGGATTCGAGGGTAAGCTCTGACCAAACCTCGGGTGTGAGTATACCGGCGTTGTTAACGACAATATCCAGGCGGCCATATTCCTGAATGACGAATTCGACAATACTTGCTCCGTTTTCCACCGAATCGTAGTTTGCCACGGCTTCACCGCCATTGGCCTTTATCTGCTCGACTACCTGGTCGGCAACCTTACCCTCGGCTGCGCCTGTGCCGTCATAAGCGATTCCCAGATCGTTAACGACAACTTTGCATCCGCGGGCTGCAAGTAACAAAGCGTGTTCTCTGCCAAGTCCTCGACCGGCTCCCGTTACCAGGGCAACCTGCCCATCAAAGCTTAAATCGCTCATCGTTTACGCCATACTCAAAAAGATCGCTACTGATGTTTCCCGATAGAATATTCGTCCATTGGGACCCTTAAAACTGATGACGATGAGTTTACTGTAATCACCAAGATCAATACCAACCAGGCATGACCTTATAGTCACGGTAGATGTAGAGTTATTAGTCTGTCGTAGATCATGATCTGTAACACCTGGTCATGGGCGTCGCAACTTTGGCGCATTTTGAGCCTGCGGAAGTATAGCGCTTCCAGTCATAACGAAGAATGTAACTAG
>JAPYTQ010000035.1:0-52432 GCA_029941905.1 Pseudomonadales bacterium
AATATTTCCTTTTATTTCAGTAGTATATGAGTTTATGGATGGGCACTAGCTAGCTAAGCTAGGTCCAGCGAACCCACAAATTTCTCAAGCTTGAGCCATTCGTCCTGGTTGAAGAATTTGTGCTGAAATGCGGCATTTGTGTAAAAGAAAGTATCATCGTTGGCTTTCTGGTTTTGTTCATGACAGCGCAATAGTGCTCGAAATCAAGAAAGATACCTTCTCGAAGCTGATCATTCCGGAACACAGCTCCCGCCAGTTCGGTTGAGAAACCGGGCTCTTTTATTTGGATACCGCCACCGATAAAGCTACTTTGGTAATAGTGGTTAGACATTCCGCGCTCCCTGGCAGCCAGCAACCGGACTGTTGTAATCGATCATGTGAAAACTGACGACACAGCCGCACTGAAATCTGGTTCAGATTCGCGTAGACTGCACCGCCGCTGCGTTTGTGCACTAACAAAATCTTCTTCGAACATTGGAGCCCCTGGAAACGTGAAAATTATTCGCCTGGTTGTCAGTACCATACTTTTTCTCCCTTTTCTGGCTGTCGGGGAGTCTGGGGGGCAGGATGCACCGACTATTAAATATGTCTGGGACCTGACTGAACTTTATGAAAGCCCGGCGTCCTGGGAAAAAGAATATAAGAAACTCTCGGACAGAATCGGGAATCTGCGATCTTACAAGGGCACATTGGGGAAGAACCCGAAATCAATGCTGAAGGCGCTGACGGAGTACTCGGACACTTACAAAGAAGTCGGGCGCCTGTTTGTCTACAGCAGCCTGTCCCGGGATGAAGACCAGGGGGATGCGGATGCCCAGGCCAGGTTTGGCAAGGCGAGGAAATTGTTTGCTGATTTCTCAGAAGCTGTGGCCTGGCTAAACCCGGAGATCCTGTCGATTGGAGAAGCCCGTGTTAAGAAGTTTCTAAAGAAAGAGCATGGATTATCAAAATTTGAATTTACTCTGGCTGACATTCTCCGCCAGGCTCCCCATACCCTGGATGAAAAAACAGAAGTTCTGTTGGCGCAAGCCGGTCTGGTGTTGTCTTCGCCAACTCAGATTTACCAGAACTACGCCAATGCCGGGATCCCATGGCCCACTGTGACCTTGAGTGACGGCTCTGAAGCAGAATTAACCCAGACGGGCTATTCGCGCTGGAGACGTGTATCCAACCGGGAAGATCGAAAACTGGTGTTTGATACTTTTTGGGACACATGGCAGCAATACAGCAACGGTATGGGAGCGACACTCGCCGCAGAAGTCCAGTCGAACGTTTTCTCGGCACGGGTGCGGAATCATGACAGTGTTCTGGCCAAAAATCTGTTTGATGATGGTTTACCCCCGGAGGTCTATGTCCAACTGGTCGAACAGGTCAATTCATCCTTGCCAGTTTTCCACAGATACCTGAAGTTACGTGGGAAATTGCTGGGGGTTGACGACCTGAAATATTACGATATTTACCCACCCATGGTTGATGTCGATGTCGGTGGATTTGATCTGGAACGTACCAAGAGCATCACCCTGAAGGCCCTCGCGCCCTTCGGTGAACGTTACCTTGATCTGTTCAAACATGGTTTATCCCAGCAGTGGATGCACAGCCATCCGCAACCCGGCAAACGATCGGGTGCTTATGTTTCGGGGTTTGCCTATGACGTTCACCCTTATGTGTTGCTCAACCATAATGAAGACTACGAGTCACTCTCAACCTTTGCCCACGAATGGGGGCACGCGATTCATACACTGTTGGCGAAGGAGAACAACCCCTGGGAAACCGCCGGGTACTCGACTTTCATCGCTGAGATGGCGTCAACCATCAACGAAATGTTGCTTGAAGAATACATGATCGAAAATGCAAAGACAGATGATGAAAAGCTGTTCTATCTGGGCCAGGCGCTGGAGAGCATCAGGGGTACGTTGTTTCGCCAGACCATGTTTGCAGAATTCGAGTTGACGATTCACTCCAATATTGAAAAAGGTGAGCCCTTAACGGGTCCCCGACTCACAGAGCTCTATGGTGAGTTATTAAAACGATATCATGGAGATGCTGAAGGCGTGCTGAGTATAGACGAAAAATACATGATTGAGTGGGCATATATTCCGCATTTTTATCGAGAATTTTATGTCTTTCAATATGCGACATCGATATCCGGTGCAGCCTGGTTTGTGCAGCAGTTTCTGGCCGGGGATGAGGCTGTTAAAGATGCATTCATTCGAGTCCTGAGTGCTGGGGGTTCGGACTATCCCCACAACATACTCCTTGATGAAGCTGGTTTGGATATGACCAAACCAGAAGCTTATAGGCCGATCATACAAAGAATGACTTCGTTGATGGATCGAATAGAGACATTGTTATGAGGTTTGACGTGACCGTCATAGTTGATTCAGGGCTCTAATGGGCAAGATTCGACTAATTGTATTGCGCCATGGTGAGACTGACCATAACAGGATTGGTCGCTACCAGGGCACGGTTGATACTCCCCTGAACGAGACAGGACGTGCCCAGGCAGCATCCGCTGTGGACTATCTCAGACTGCAGGGTATTGACCATATCCTGAGTTCGCCTCAAGCCCGGGCCTGGGAGACTGCAGAAATTGTTGGCACCGCACTGGGGTTAAAAGTAACACCCGACCCGGCTTTTGTTGAAAGAAACTTTGGCGTGTTCGAAGGTAAGACCCGTGAAGAAATAGCCTCTGAATATCCAGAGCTGTTGCGGGAAAACGCCAGCAGGCAAATACATGCCTCCATGCCGGGTGGAGAATCCCTGTTTGAACTGGCAACTCGTGTTCATACCGGTGTTAGGGAAATCCAGCGACTGTATTCTGATGTTACGATGTTACTCGTATGCCATGGTGGGGCTTTAAGGGCGCTTCATGGTGTGCTGAGAAGAGCCACTGACCAACAGTATTTTTCCTACCAACTGGCCAATGGTGAGATGGACGACTACATCCTGGCAGGTTAGCGACGAACTTTAAACACTGCCGTCTGAACCCGCCTGGATACGGTTCCATCCCCGGCTGTCTCCTCCAGCACCAGATCCTGGGCTGCAGGAATAGCAAAGACTTCCTGCATATTCCGAATAGGTGCAATCGGAACCTGTTGTTCCTGGCAGATTCTTAACAGCTCATCTGCCTGGAACTGACCAAAGCCTCGCTCAAGTTGTTCAGCCAGCTGATCCCGATGCTCCAGCCTCGATGTGTTGGTTTCAAATCTCCTGTCCGTGATCAATTCAGGCAGTTCAAGCAGCTTGCAGAGCGCTTCCCATTGTTTGGTTGTGCCGGTGGAAACGATCAATGCTTTTTTATCCGCTGTATAAAAAGTGTCACCATAAGGCGCAATATTTGGATGACGGCTGCCGAGGCGCTGCGGGATGTTTTGCAGGTTCAGCCAGTTGGTTGCCTGGTTTGCAAGTGACGCAACCCCGGTGTCAAACAGGGAAATTGACACATGGCAGCCAAGCCCGGTTCGCTCCCGATCCAATAACGCAAGCAGGATACCTTCTTTCAACTGATGCGCGGCCAACACATCCATTAAGGCGACGGGCATCTTCACAGGCTGCCCGTCGGACTCGCCATTCATATAAATCCATCCTGTTTCGGCCTGGATAACCACATCGAAACCCGGTGTCGGGTCCGATTCACCATAAGCATTAACACTGGCGTAAATTAATCGTGGGTTAAGCGTCTTGAGTTGATCATATGACACCCCCAGTTTTTCTGCTGCACCGGCTTTGAAATTTGATATCACCAGGTCAGCGTTTGTAATCAGCGCGACTATTTCTTCCAGGTCCTTCTCACTGGATAGATCGCGCATTAAAACCTGTTTATTCCAGTTTGCGCAGTAGTAGTAGGAAGAGGCATTGTCGTCGTTCATTTCTCCCGGCAGGCGCCAGTTTCGAGTCACATCTCCACCGGTCAGTTTATTTTCCACCTTGGTGACTGTTGCGCCAAGCTCAGCGAAAAATAAACCCACCGAAGGCCCTGCCAGCACGCTGGCCAGTTCAACTACTTTTAGATCCTTAAAAAAACTGGACTTGTCCATTTGCTTGTCACTTTGTGATGAGTCGGTATTATCCCGTATTCCCGCATGTATTTCCCGCTTGTAGTGTCGAAATCATTTGGCCTGACATGCGAGGGCTTTATTTCAAATTCAATGGGGGAAGGTATTAATATGGAGGCCAGAATTAGGACGGGGCTTTCATTGACGAAACTCAACGCGCATACTGATTTAACTCATCGCCAAGAGGACCTGCCATGCGCCCGGACACAGTAATCGATGCAGATGGACATATCTGTGAACCTGAATTGGTATGGACAGAATACACGGCGTCGAAGTATCGCGCCGATGTATTACAGATCCGCACCGAAAATGGGCATAGTGGTATTGTTGTTGAGGGTCATTCCCGCATGGGCGGGCAAGGCCCGGGCCCGGCTGAAGCATGTATTCCGGGCGGTATGGCGCCTGGTCAATCCCTTACCTGGGATGATATTCTACCCGGTGGTTATGATCCCGCAGCAAGAATAGTGGTGCTTGACGAAGAAGGTATCGACCAGGCCCTGTTCTTCCCCTCAATACACTTGTTGTGGGGTGATATCCGGGATCCGGAAATTGCCGCTGAAACCTGCCGGGCATACAACAACTGGATAAGCGATTTCTGCAAGGA
Source organism: Pseudomonadales bacterium (assembly GCA_029941905.1). Lineage (GTDB taxonomy): Bacteria > Pseudomonadota > Gammaproteobacteria > Pseudomonadales > Azotimanducaceae > JAHRVQ01. The sequence continues at coordinate 4,660 of JAPYTQ010000035.1, forward strand.
AAATCCCAATCGACTGTTTGCCATGGGGATCATTCCGATGCAGGACCCGGCACTTGCCGTGGCGGAAACAAAACGCCTGGCCAAACTGGGTTTAAAAGGACTGGTCATTCGTCCGGAACGTTTTAACGGTTTGGCACTATACGACGAGCGTTGCGATCCTATCTGGCAGGTAGCCCAGGCAGACAACCTGGCGGTCGGAATCCACGGCAGCTTTGGTTCACGCATGAAAGGATTCTCATCGGAGCGCTATGAAGGCAATGTATTTTACGATCATATGATTGCACACCCCTTCGGACAAATGGCAGTGGTGATGGACATTGTCGCCGGTGGTGTGCTGAATCGTTTTCCCCAATTACGGGTCGGGTTTTTTGAAAGCGGCCTGGGCTGGATTCCGTACTGGATTGATCGACTGGATGAGCACTTTGAAGTGATGGGACATCATACGCCCTGGCTGACACGTCGTCCCAGTGAACTCTTCAAAGAGCAGTGTTTTGTTTCGATGGAACCCGATGAGGAAACGGGTTTACGCTGGATGAAGGAAAAGGGACTGTTGGACTGCATCCTGTGGGGGTCAGACTACCCGCACTTTGACTGTACTTACCCGGGTGCATACACGAAGGCTCAGTCAACTTTCGATGCCGTCGGAGAGGACGTCGGCAATAAGGTGGTGCTCGACAATCCGGCTCGATTTATAGCGTTGTGAGTGTTGCACCTGCTATGTGTCAATAGGCGAATTGATCAACCCGGGACTTCGCCTGGGTTAATCCTTTGCCCCGGATGACGCCTGGTTTCAGCCAGTCTTTGATGGTTGCGGCTTCATAGCCGAACTTGAATTGCACTTTCTCCAGTTCGGATTTTGAAACCCATTTCCCTTCAGAATAAGGGACGGGAAATCCATTCCAGTTCATGGGATAACCATAAATCCGACAAAGGTGATCTTCCTCATCGTAGTCGCCGATGTAGCTGACCCAGGGTGTTTCAAGCCTTATTTGCCTGATCACATTTTTCTGTAATGCACCGATGTAGTTTCCAATATCCCAGTCCGGGATCGCGTCTTCGAAGAAAGTATTTCCGCCGGGAAGTTCCAGCACACCGTCTTTTTCAACGAAGAAAAATTCATCCTGATCGTCGCGATTGCGATGTAACAGAAGCCTGGTGGTCTCGATTTTTTTGTTACTGTGAACCGCGATCAATTCTTTACCCGTGTCCGAGAAGGCGTCATAGATATCATCAGTAAACAGAAAGTAACCCGTCGCCGGTGGGCAGTGCTGTGCTGCGTACTTGTTGAAAAGCCCGGTCCGGTGCTGGTTTGAGTTGTTGTCGGCGGCTTTGTGCCACAGGTGCATATTCATAAAAAGCAGATCGCCACGCTTGAGCCCCGGATCAATGAAGTCGTCCGGTTTGGGAACAACAGCTTCGTTGATGTGGGTCACCCCTTCACCGCGATCGGTATATCGGTCGAGCCTGTGGGAACCGGGAGCAATAAAAAGCTGTCCCGTCACCTCGTCAAAATCGCAAATTGGAATAACGGTAAACAGCCAGTTAACGGAAGATCCCACGGGACGCCAGCGTTTGTAGTCATGGTGTGCCGGTAGACCCTTTCCACCCGGTGTTCGATCGTACATCACATAAGCTGTCAGGTAGACCTCATCCTCGAGCAGTGCTTTCGCGCCGCCCACTATCGTTGCATGTTCGGCAAAACCAACAAACCCCGGATGGTTCCAGGAGCTTTTTGCCAGGGTGTACCGACCCGGTTGCGGGTATGTACCCACCGGTTTGCCGTCATCAAGTGGTGGATGCTCCTCACAGGCAGAGTCCAGGGTTTGCATTTCGCTCTCGGAGAATTGAGATCGCAGTATGAGATACCCGTCCTGTTGGTACTGGGCAATTTGTTGCTCTGTCAGCATAATTTTTTCCGTAATGAGGTTTAACCGTCCTCGGGCCAGCCTTTATACTGTGGCAACTCGTCGTGAATTTCAAACCAGGGGGCTTTTGAGCCAACAAATTGATGGTAACCCGGTGGGCACTTCACCGTTCCGTCGACTGTGCCGAGGGTAATGTAGAGTGCTTCCGGCTCGGGTTTAAAATCGACCAAAAGGGTCGAACCACAGTGCTTGCAAAAAATGCTGTCAGCATTTACCGAGAAGGCGTAGATTTTGAGGCTGTCCTCCCCAGACAGGTAGGAGAATTTGTCACGGGCGACTCCGCCCCAGGTGGCAAAAGCAGCACCATGAATGCGCCTGCAAATCGAACAATGACAGTGGGAAAAATCCACAATTTCCCCGTCCACCGCATACTGCACTCTGGCGCACTCACATCTGCCGGTAATCATCCTAACCCCCTTTCGATTAATTCGGTTTGCTGATCAAAACATGCATTGGCTTCCCCAACAGCAGCGCATAGGCGGAGTATCTTTTCTCAGCCACTGTCCAAGTTGGTTAAGCTGATAATGGGCTGTTCGTTCCTTTTTGCAACCTCCTCGGGGCTATTACGAAACTTGAAACCGTGACAAAATCAATACGTTTGCAACCGATCACCGGGCTAAAAATTGTTAGAAAAATACCTCATGATGTTCCTTTACTTTGGTGTGTTGATTGCGATTGGTTACATTGCGTCCCGTCGGATCCACGGGATTAGAGACTTTTTTGTCGGCGGTAAAAGCCTCGGATATTGGGTTGCTGCTTTTTCCACCCAGGCGACAGGTGAAAGTGCCTGGTTACTTTTAGGCCTTACCGGGATGGGCGCGGTTGCGGGTGTCAGTGCCTATTGGGTGGTAGTCGGTGAGCTGGTAGGTGTATCCGTTGCCTGGTTCTTGATGGCAAAGCGATTTAAAGCCTTGACCGATCACTATGATAGCCTGACGGTTACGGACTTTCTGGTCAGCCGTTTCCGACAAAAGTCGCATTTGCTGCGATTGGTTGCAACAGTCTCCCTGACGGCGTTTGTACTTGCCTATATCAGCGCACAAATCGATGCCACCGGTTCTGCCTTCGAACGTTTCCTGGGCTGGGATTACCACCTTGGGGCGGTGATCGGCTTCGTCGTGGTTGTTATCTACTGTGTCCTGGGAGGTTTTCTCGCCGTTGCCTGGACTGATCTTTTTCAAGGTGTGGTGATGCTGGTTTGCCTCGTTGCGCTGCCGCTTGTGGCCTGGTACTCGCTTGACCCCTCGGTCGGTCTGTTTGAAAAGCTGGCGTCTATCGACCCCGCGCTGGTATCGATTACCGGTAGTACCCAAGTCAGTCTGATGAGTGTCTTAACGATTGTTGGCATGATGTTGATTGGCCTGGGTTTTATGGGTTCACCGCAGATATTTGTCAGATTCATTGCGATTAAAAGCGAACAGGAAATACAAAAAGGCCGCTGGGTTGCTGTTGCTTTTACCTTGCTGGTAGATACCTCGGCGGTGAGTATTGGATTGATTGGGCGCTATCTGTTTACGGATACGGGAACAGACCCGACGTCGGTTCTCGGCAACGGTGCCCAGAATGTACTGCCGGAGCTTGTTGAGCATGTATTCCCGTCGATTCTTGTTGGGCTCTACATCGCGGCAGTTCTGGCGGCGATTATGTCCACCGTGTCATCGTTGCTCATCATGGCGGCAGGTGCTGTGACCCATGATTTTTATCAGGTTATCGTCAATCCTGCACTTGCTGACCATCAAGCAGCCCGTTTTTCTCGTTGGGTCACAGTCAGCCTGGCGGTGATAGCGCTGGGCGTTGCGCTCACGGTTTCGGTTCTGTCGCCTGATCGGACTATTTTCTGGTTTGTTATTTTTGGATGGTCGGGAATCGCGGCAACCTTCTGCCCCATGATGATTCTCTCACTGTTCTGGAAACAATATACGGCAAGCGGCGCGATCAGCTCAATGCTGGTGGGATTTCTTGCAATTCCCTTATTCAAATTTGTCGTTCAGAATTTCGAGTCAGTCGGACCTCATTTCACCGCATTGGAAGCTTTACCGCCAGCATTCGCGCTGTCGCTGACGGCTGGTTTCTTAGTGAGCCTGTTGTCAAGAAACCAGGCCCAACAGGACGCTTATCTCAGCGACCTGGCGACAACAGACCCTAATTTTACGGACTCACGTGTTTTTGGACCCAACGATGAAAATTCGCAACATCATATTCCTGGGGCATAAGCACACCATTGTGATGGGGAATTGACTGGACACCTTGCTGGTTGAGTTCGCATATAGTGGCATCCTGCTGAATAATCAAGAGACCGAAATCGACGATTTTTGCCAGGGCCAGGTTCTCTTTCGCCAGTGACTCCTCAGAAAGCAGCCACTCGACTTTGAGCAGAATACCATCCGGTCCGTCCGGCAGGATCGAGACGATCCTCACATAGTCTGCGTGTGCAACAACGAATACTGACGGTAGATTTTGAACGTAGACAAACCCGATTTGCCGTTCTTCTGTACTCAGTTTTGGAAACACACAGCCGTGGATTTTTCCGTCCATTGACCAGGAACCGGCGCCAGTTTTTATGCCACCCCGATAGCTTGGATCGGTGTCCTGCTGGTGATTCTCCCAATCCGGTTCATCGTCGTGGCTGACCTGGGTTCGTTTGTAAATAGGGACAAGATCGCACAATTCAGGATGCAAACCCGGACAGTGATAGCACTCGACGAAGTTCTCCCAGAAAATCTTCCAGTTGCACTGCAGACGACTCTGGTATGAATGGGCCAGCTTCAAATCCTGCAATGGCCAGTTGTCAAGAAGGTCATAGGATGGATCCATCGACAGGTCAAATGAAGTTGCGTTTTCTCCCGCCAGGTTAACGAACAAACAACCACCCCATTGTTCCACGGCCACCGGGTATAACGAATAGTTAGACCTGTCAAAGTCGTCAGTCGGCGTGAGGTGCGGGGTCTTGACCAGGGCACCGTCGAGCGAATAGGTCCATCGATGATAGGGGCAGGAAATATGCTTGGTTTTAAGATTGCCCTTGTCTTGCGTGCACAATTTGGAACCCCGGTGTCTGCAGGTGTTAAAAAAACCATTAATTACCAGATCTGTGCTTCTAACGAGAAGAATATTCTGGGACCCGAGCCTGACTGATTTGAAATCACCGACATTTTTGATCTCGTCGGCTCGACCGGCGTATATCCAGTTCTGGTACCAGATTGACGTTAATTCAGACTCGTAGGTTCGTTCATCAAAGTAACTCTTGGCCGCAAGTGAAGGAATCACCTCCGTCAGATTGTTAAATCCCTTTTTATCGGTATCCATAGGCTTGATTCTAGTCTTGGCCTGACACTAATTCCAAGCATTTGTGCTTTGCCAACCTTGAAGACTCAGAGTTGTTCGGTGGGGCGCCGAGCTACCCGAACAGACCTTTTTCGTTGCAACATGTTGGCAAAAGAACTTGTTCCATATTCGTTTGTAATCATCACGCGCATTCATCAAGCGTTTCGGCCAGAGCATTGGTCAGGCTGTCTATTTCCTGCGGCTCAACGATAAATGGCAAGCCCAGCTGTATTGTATCGCCACCGTATCGAACATAAAAACCCTTCTCCCACATGCCCATGGCGATTTCATAGGGTCGTCGGGCTGGTTCTCCAGGGTAGGGTGCAAGGGTAAGACCGGAAGCCAGTCCATAGTTGCGAATGTCCATTACATTTTCACAATCTTTGAGTTCGTGAATCGCCTTTTCAAAATGCGTGGCGGTTTTAGCAACCCGGGGGATTAGTTGCTGTTGCTCCAGAACTTCCAGAGCAGCCAGAGCCGCTGCGCAGGCAACCGGGTGTGCCGAGTAAGTATAGCCGTGGGGCAGTTCCAGCATGTACTCCGGCGCATCGGTATCCATGAATGTGTCGTAGATGTTTTGCTTCACGACCGTTGCACCCAGCGGCATCGCACCATTGGTCACCTGTTTGGCGATTGCAATAATATCCGGTGTGACGCCAAATGCTTCGGCCCCGGTATTTGCACCCATCCGACCGAACGCACAGATCACCTCGTCGAAAATCAACAGAATATTGTGCTGGTCACATATTTCCCGCAGCCGTGGCAGATAGCCGACCGGTGGAGGCAGAACACCACAGGAACCGGCCAGTGGTTCGACAATAACGGCAGCGATATTTGAGGCGTCGTGTAGCGCAATCATTTCAAGCAGGTCATCTGCCAGATCGGCTCCCTGATCCGGCATGCCTTTGCTGAAGGCATTCTCGGCCAACATCGTGTGCCTGAGATGGTCGGTTGCCAGGGTTTCACCGAAGAGTGCCCGGTTGGCACCAATACCGCCGACGCTGATCCCGCCAAAGTTGACACCGTGATAGCCTTTTGACCGACCTATGAGTTTGGTCTTCCCGGGTTGACCCAACTTGCGCCAATAAGCCCGAGCTATTTTCAGGGACGTTTCCACGGCCTCTGAGCCTGAATTCGTAAAGAAAACCCGATTCAGGCCTGCTGGCATAAATTCCGTAATACGCTCTGCCAACTGGAAGGATTTGACGTGACCGAACTGGAATGCCGGGCTGTAATCCAACTGTTTCATCTGGTTGCTGACCGCTTCATTGATTTGCGGCACATTGTGCCCGAGCCCGCAGGTCCACAGGCCCGAAAGGCCATCGAATACTTTTCGACCTTCTGCATCCGTGTAGTAACAACCATCGGCGGCAACGATTATCCGGGGATCCTTTTTAAATTGCCGATTCGCGGTAAATGGCATCCAGTGAGCATCCAACTGAGACTGGGTAAGCCCGGCAGATTTATCCGACATGTTGATCTACTCTAGAGTTGGTAACATTTGCATCTACCCTAACACGGTTGAAGAGGTTCGCGAATCAGTTTCATCATTGCGCGAGGGTAGGATTTGTGTGCCTATCGGCACATAAGCATCGGAGTTTTTGGGGTGGTACATTTCCGGATTGCACCGTGGTTGTTGGAGAAAATGGTTGTTGGAGAAAATTCTTGGCAATGGTTGACAGGTGATATGAAAAACTACGATGCAATCGTCATTGGCGCGGGGCACAACGGTCTCACCAACGCCGCTTTCCTTGCCAGGGCCGGGCTATCCGTACTGGTGGTCGAAAAGAATGATTATATCGGGGGTGCCACGGCCAGCCGTGAGTTGCACGAGGATTGGCAGTACTCAAACTGTTCTTACGTTTGCAGCCTGTTTCGCCCGGAAATATACCAGGCACTCAATCTGGGCCAGCATGGGTTGGAAGTCGTACCCTTGCAAGGCAGCACGACCTTTAAACAAGACGGCGACTATTTCGGCAGCTATCACCAAACGACGGTCCGGCGGCGGGAAATAGCACGACATTCCATCCGTGATGCCGATGCATCGATACGGTTTGATGCGGACCTGATGAAATGGTGCCGTTTAATTCGCGGTTTCCTGTTGCGAACACCGCCGGATCCGGCGTCATTCAAACCCCGGGATGCGATGGAATTTGCCTACCTGCTAAAAAGTTTCTACCGTCTGACAGAAAGCCAGATCTACGAGTTCATTCGTTTTTTCACCATGTCTATTGCAGAGTACCTGGAAGAGTACTTTGAAAGTGACGTCATCCTCGCACACTTCTCCGGAGGCAGTATTATCGGCACCGGGCTGGGTGTTTATTCACCTGGTACGGCTTATGTCCTGCTGCATCATGCGATGGGTGATATTGATGGCAACATAGGGTCATGGGGATTCGCCCGGGGCGGCATGGGCTCTGTAGCCAGGGCCATCGCAGCATCATTTGAATCCTCTGGTGGTGAAATCCGTACCAAGGCTGAAGTTGCTCAAATCCTGGTTGAGTCAAGAAGGGCGACCGGCGTGGTGCTGAATTCCGGCGAGGAAATCGAAGCTTCGGTTGTGATCTCGAACCTTGATGCGAAGCGTACGTTTCTCAAAGTGATGGATCCAAAGGATGTGCCGGATGATCTGTACGAGCGAGCCCTGAACTTCAAGATTCGAGGTTCGTCCGGCAAGGTTAATATTGCACTCGACGGCATGCCGGACTTTCCTGCTTTACCCAAAGGGTCACCCCTCACGCTGGGACATATGCATTTTACGGACACACTCGAACGGCTTGAACGTGCCTATGATGACTGGAAGGACGATCACTGGTCCAGAGATCCCTATGTTGATTGTCTTGTACCCACCCAGTATGACCCGACGATGGCGCCACCGGGTAAACATATGATGAGCGTCTTCGTCCAGTACTGTCCGGTTGAGGTTGAAGGTGGTTGGACCCGTGAAAAAAGGGATGCCTTTGGTGATGCGGTTATTAATCAGATCGCAAACTACAGCCCCAACTTCAAGCAACTCATCCTGCATCGGGAAGTTCGCACACCGCGGGAAATTGAAGACGAAGTTGGCCTGACAGAGGGGAATATTTTTCAGGGAGAACTCACCCTTGATCAACTCATGTTCAACCGTCCTTTTCCGGGTTATGCACAGTACCGCGGGCCCGTGAGTAACATGTATATGTGTAGTTCATCAACACACCCTGGGGGCGGGGTTATGGGCGCACCCGGTGCCAACGCAGCGCGGGAAATTCTCCGGGATCTTGGTAAACCAAACACGGTTCCCGAGGACTTTGGTGATGACTAGTCAGTCTGCAGTTCTGGTTGGAGGCGGTCACAACGGACTGGTCTGTGCGACCTATTTAGCCAGGGCGGGTTACAAAGTGCAGATCCTGGAAGCGCGCGAAACTGTCGGAGGTGCCGCGTCTACGATCAGCTTTGCACCGGGTTACCAGGTCTCGGGACTGGCGCATATACTGCATTCACTGAGCCCGAAAGTCTGCAGGGATCTCAACCTGCCAGGTGCTGGTCCAGGACCCTGGCTTGCTATTGATACGATATCTCTTGACCGTCAGGGACATCATCTGACGCTGGGTGAGAATTCGGTTTCTGGTCAGGGCTTAAGCGACAAAGACCTCAAAGCCTACCCGGCGTTCAAACAGGAATTCCTGTCATACGCAGAAGCGCTTGAACCGCTGATGATGAACAAGCCGCCGCGACTGAAGGATATGGACCTTAAGGATAAGCTGACCTTGGCCAGACTCGGCTGGAAACTCCGCTTTGGGCTTGGCGCAGGTTCCATGCGCGAGTTCCTAAGGGTCGGTGGCATCAATATCTTTGACGTCTTGAACGAAATTTTTGATGACGAAAGGTTAAAGGGAGCCATTGCCACGGATGCCATTATCGGGCACCACATGGGACCCCGCACGCCAACCACCGTGCTCACTTACCTGCTTCGCTTGCGTGGAGAGATTGGTGGCGCAGCAGCGCTCCCACTTGGCGGTATGGGCCAGATAGCCAGGATGCTGTCTGAATCGGCGCAGAAGGCAGGTGTTGTGATACGGACCAGCGCCAGGGTAAAACGTATTCTAGTTGATGACGGCAGGGCTTCCGGCGTGGAACTGGAGACTGGCGAACTGGTTAACGCTGATCTTGTCATTTCCAACGCTGACGCAAAAAACACCTTTTTGAATCTGGTTGGGACGCAGGAACTCGATGCCATGTTTGCCCGTCGTATTCACACAACGCGAACCAACGGCAACGTGGCAAAAATTCATCTGGCGCTGAATGGCTTGCCCAGCATAGAAGGATTGTCAACCGAACAGCTCAGTCAACGGCTCATCGTTGCGCCCAGTATGCGGTATCTCGAACACGCGTTTAATCATGCCAAGTACGGGGAGTATTCCGAACACCCGGTGCTGGAGATTACCATACCGAGCATTACTGATCCGGAGCTGGCACCTTCCGGGCACCATGTGATGTCGATCTGCGCGAGCTTTGCGCCCTACCATCTCAAGAATGGCTGGCAGCAGGATGATCTGCAAACCGGTCTGCAACCGGATCTTCAAAACAGGCTACAAGAAAAGGAACGCTTCCTGGACAAAGTCACCGCGTTGATTAGCGATTATGCACCGGGTTTTGCCTCCCGGGTTGTTGCGTCACAGATACTCACACCGGTTGATATCGAGGCAGAATACAATATAACCGGCGGGCACTGGCATCATGGCGAAATGACCATTGACCAGTCTTTTATGATGCGGCCGGTTCATGGGACGGCGCAGTACGATACACCGATTGATGGCTTATTCCTGTGTGGTGCTGCCGCACACCCGGGTGGCGGTGTGACTGGCATCCCGGGTCACAACGCGGCGCAGCGGATACTGGCGATGGGGGCGAGATAGCATGGCGGGACAGTCCTGGGAAAAGACCATGGAACAGACCTCGGAATCCCAGAGAGGTGAGGCCCATGATTTCAGGCAAGTGCTCAAGCATTCGCCATTTCATGTCCGTGTCGATGACATCAGTCAGATAAAAAGCTGGTCTTCCTGGAATGGCTACCAGACCGCCCGGTGCTACGACACGCTGGCATCCGAATACTTTGCCATTCGCAGTTCATGCAGTGTGATGGACCTGACACCGATGGAGAAGTATCGAATCAGCGGGCCTGATGCCAACAGGTTTCTCAGCCGGTTGGTTGTTCGGAACATATCGAAGTTACGAGTCAACCGGGTGACGTATGTGGTGTGGTGTAATGATGATGGCAAGGTGCTGGACGATGGCACTATTTTTCGTTTGGCCGAGAGTGAATACCGCCTGTGCTCCCAGCACCATCAACTGGACTGGCTGCTGATTTCCAGTTTAGGGATGGATGTCAATATTATCGAGGAGACCCATGATGTTGCGGCGCTATCAGTACAGGGTCCGACCGCATGCGCTGTGCTATCGGAAGCTGGCATAGAAGATCTTGGTCAACTGAAACCGTTTCAAATCATGCAGACTACCATGCTGGGGTTTGAGCTGACGGTTTCCCGCACAGGGTACACCGGTGATCTCGGTTATGAACTGTGGACAGGTACTGACAACGCCTTGAAACTCTGGGATACGATTTTCGGGGTCAAGGCGCGTGGTTTGTACGATGTGAAACCGATTGGATTGGAGGCGCTGGAGATCGTCCGTGTTGAGGCGGGGTTTATTTTGCCCGGCGATGATTTCAATACGGCGGAAACCACTGTCCGTGCAGAGCATGATCGCTCACCTTTTGAATTGGGTCTGGATTGGCTGGTAAATTTTGAGAAGGGTTACTTCACCGGCAAGCGGGCACTGCGCAGGGAGCAGGGTAATCCTATCAAGCGGCGGCTTGTGAAGCTGAAAGTTGAAGGCAACAAACCGCCGACGGATTCATTTTTGTATGATGCCAAAAATGGCCAGCGCATTGGCACGATCAAAACGAACATCTGGTCCCCGATATTGAAGGCTAACCTGACCATGGCAGATATCGAGTATAAGCAGGGTAAGGCACCCGGTGACATCTGGGCTGAGATTTACTACCAGAAAGAACTGGAGTGGCGAGCTACGTGGGCACAATGTTCGGTGTCTGAAGAGCCGTTCTGGTCCCACCCGAGACGGACTGCCAAGCCGCCTGCAATGTATTAAGACGACGCGAGAGTTTTTTCCCAGGCCCTTCTTTCATAGCCGCACCGTTAGCTCGAATCCGCCGTGAAATGGCAGCGTCATTGTGCTGAATCGATTCTGCGGATCGTTAACGAATGCAAAGTAGTCCTGGTACTCGGCAATATCCACGGTCGTGTTGTCGCAGACCACGATGGCACCCTTGCGCAGATAAGGTGACACCAGCTCTAGTGCGGATCTTGCCACCTCCCAGATATCGACCAGCATAAAATCTACCTCACCGCCCACATTCTGCAGTGTCTGGCGCAGGTCGCCCTCCCTGAGTTCAATAAACTCGCTCAGACCTGCTTCCTCAAAATTAGCCCGTGCTGTTGCTGCCTTCGCCGGATTGGATTCGGTGGCAATAACGGTCCCTTTTTTTACACTGCTGCTTTTCGTCGTGTTGTCGCGGACTGCGGCGGCGAGGTAAAGGGTGGAGACACCGTACGAGGTGCCTGCCTCAACAACAAGGCATGCGCCCAGGGAACGACAGAGCTGGTAACAGAACTCTGCCTTGTCGCGATCAAGAGCGACCAGTTTGTCGGCAAAGAAATCATGCATCGAGTCGTCAAAGGTGCGCCAGTCAACCGGCCCATCCTGTTCCCGTTCCAGTCTTGCACAATACGCATCTGTCTCGGCTATTTGCGCATCGCTCTGGGCGTGCAAACGATCGAGCAGGGTTTTGAGTTTTGGATCGCTGAAGAGTGACAACATATTTTTGATGACCTTGACATAATGATTTGACGTGAACTCGAAGCTTTTTTCGATTGCCTCACGAACATGAAGATTCAGGGTTGTTCGATGCGACAGCATTGGCAAAATTGTCAGGTTGACCTCATTAAGAGTGGAATCTACGGTTTATCTTTTTGTGCTCATCTTTCGCCTATTATTTGCGGTTGTTGAACTAAAACAGATCGAGGGTTCTGTAATAAAGCATACCCAGTGCGACGATCTGGTTTCCAAACCACTGCCCTACCGGGATCCGAAAGTGGTTGATTTTCTCGTAGGCCTGCAGAATCTCATCATTGCCTTCCAGCGCATCGGACATCACCTCTGCAGCAATATGCGTTGGTGCAATACCATGTCCTGAGTAACCCATGGAATAAAATACGTTTTTCGTTACTCTGCCCAACAAGGGGACTCGCTTAATCACGATGCCAATGTTGCCGCCCCATTCGTAATCAATTTGTTTGCCCTCAAGTTGTGGATAGATGGCCAGCATTCTTGGCAGCATGCTGGCCTGTATGCTGCTCGGCACCCGGCCCGAATAGTTACAGCGGCCGCCAAATAACATGCGATTGTCCGCCGACATTCGGTAGTAGTCGAGTATATGGTTAAGGTCACAGACAGCCAGATCGAGGGGATTGATCGACTGGATCAGATCGTCACTCAAAGGCTCGGTTGCAATAATGAAACTACCCGCGGGGAACACCAGGCCGGACAGTTTTTTCTGCTCCAGGTGATGGTAGGCGTTTCCGGCGATCAGTACCTTGTCGGCAATCACTGTGCCCTGACGCGTCTTTACCCTGACCTTGTCGCCGTGCACGATATCCGTCACTTCACTTTGCTCAAAAATGCTTGCGCCTAAACCTGCTGCAGCCCGTGCTTCCCCGGCGCAGAGATTGAGCGGGTGTAGGTGGCCATTCAGATCGTTGGTCATGCCTCCCATGTACGCATCGGTACCCAGCACCGACCGGATTTCATCCCTGTCGATCATTTTCAGGTGATGACTCAGGCCTCGCTCTTCATGTTCAGCAAAGTCTTCCCGGAGTTCTTCCATATGTCGGGGTTTCGACGCGACTTCGATATACCCCTGTTTCAGGTCACAATCAATGTCGTATTTCCTGATCCGTTCCTTAATGATATCGTTACCACGATAATGAAGCTTCCAGATCAGGTCCCTGCCCAGCAGCGGTTCGAGATGCCGGGAACCACCCAGGCCGTGGATTAACTGGCCGCCGTTTCGACCGGAAGCTCCCCAACTGATCCTGTGCTGCTCGAGCAGAGTCACGGAATGGCCTCTTTCAGCCAGGGTCAGGGCAGCGGCGACGCCGGTAAAACCACCCCCGATAATGCAAATTTCAGTTTCACAAGTTCCCTGTAATTGTGGGTAGGTGGTGGAATCGTTGCGGGTGGCGGCGTAGTAGGAGTCTGTATGTTCTTCCGGGTTTTTCATAACGTCCTGGTTCGGTATGGTTATTCGACTGAATTGTAAGTTAACTGGATTTTCTAAACCGCCAGAAGGGATATAGGCCCTTTATTTGATAGAATTTAAACAGCCGTTTAATTAACAATATGGTTGTTCAATTCGGGTATTCTGAAGTGAGCTAGCGGGAAAGTGAACCCCCTGACAAAAAAAGCCATGCCACAAACAGTACCGAACCAGACAGTACCAAATCTGACTTTGCAGGCAGAGCGGCGCATGCTGCTGATCAATGCAACAATGACCGCCATATCAATCCACGGTTTTTCCAACCTGACACTGGCAAAGATATCGGCGCTGGCCGGGTTAACCGCAGGCACAGTGAACTTTCATTTTGAAACCAAGGAAGCCTTGCTGCTGGCGACGCTGCGATCTGTTGCCGAAGAATTTGAATTCACTGTTGATCAGGCGACACAAGGAGTGGGTCAGGACCCCGTCAAACAACTGACCGCGCTTATCGAGGCATCGCTTAGTGACGAAATCATCGACTTTAAAAAAGTGGCAGTATGGTATGCGTTTTTTTCTGAAGCCAACAGCCGAGAGGATTACCACGACATATGCGGTAATCGGGAGCGCAAATATGCGCAAACCGTGTTGAGCGTTTGCGATGAAATTATCAGCAGTGCAGGAAAACAGCGGCAGTTAAATGCAAAAGCAATTTCCAGGGCGATCTGCGGTTTGGTTGATGAAATCTGGCAGGAAATCCTCTTCGAGGGTGAGGACTTTGACCTTGTCCAGGCCAGATGCCAGTGTTCCGCGTTTCTCGCCAGTGTGTTTCCCTGGTGTTTTGAAATGCCTGTCGAGCAGGTCCCGGCATCCGAATCGGACCCGTTACCGAACGTGGAAGAAAACCTCACTTACACCCTGCCAGCATGGATCTATAGCAGTGAGAATTTTTTCAAACTGGAAAAAGAAAGGATATTCATGTCGTCCTGGCAGATTGTGTGCCATACCAGCGATATCAAGCGTGCGGGTCGTTATGTCACTTTTCAATTGTTCAGTGAACGCGCCTTTGTGGTGCGAACGCAGAGTGGCTCGATCAAGGCGTTTCACAATGTCTGTCGGCATCGCGCTCATATGATAGTGGCCGGTGAGCAGGGGGTATGCCCCGGAAAACTGGTATGTCCATACCACGGCTGGACCTACAATCTCGATGGTGAACGAATTGCCGTCGCGTTTCCGTCGAGTTTCAGGGAGCATGACGCTGCGAATTTTTCGCTCCATCCCATCGATTGTGAAGTCTATGCAGGTTTTGTCTTCATCAGGTTCAGGTCGGAGGGTCCCGGGGTTGTAGAGCGCATGGCGCCGGTAAATAAGGAATTTGAAGCTTATCGAACACCTGAGATGATTCGCGATATTGGCCGGGAAGACGAGCATTCCTTCTGGACCCAGGATATCGATGTCGACTGGAAAAATGGGGTTGAGAATTTCCTCGAGGACTATCACTTCTTCATGGGCCGCAAGGGTCTCTCTGCCCTGATGGCCGATGAGTACGACCGGCAGCCTTTTGATACTGAAATATCCCGCCTCAGCCATGCGATGCGTGAAACCCCAAAACCTAACTGGAGTGTCGAGAAGTATCATCGACTATTGCTTGAGCAAACGCATTTACCTGCACATATGAGACGTCGATGGACCTATTACGTGCTGTATCCGAATACGTTTATAGATATATATCCCGAGAAAATGGACTTCTTTCAGATCCTCCCCATCGGGCCAGGGAAGTCGCAACTACGAGGTCGCTCTTATGCGCTGCATAAATCCGCCACCGACAGGAGTCGGGAGATGAAGGCGGTCCGTTACCTCAACAATCGAATCAACGCGCAGGTGCAGCACGAGGATAATGTGCTGACGGCGTCCGTGCAGGAAGGTCTCGCATCGAGTAGCTATTCTGTGGGTGTGCTGTTGGATAAGGAGGTGTTGGTAAAACAGTTTGGTGACTTTGTTCGAAGCAGGATTCCTGTGGCGAGTTTACTTTTCCCTCCGGGTGAGTCTAACGGTCTTATCGCGTCTGATAGTAAATCAGGAATTCTCTGTTGAACCTGCCAGTGTGGCCTGAATGCATCCAAGGCTTGGTCTAAATCGTCTTGCGTAATACCGTTACCTGGCCCACTGCCCCGCCGCCAAGATCAAAGGCGAATTCGAATTTATCGGCATCGCATGACTTATCAGATTTCCCACTTGTCTTATAACCGTGCTTCTTGTGGCTGCGCTTTTTATAACTATACTTCTTATGACTTTGTTTCTTGCTGCCACACTTCTTACTGGTGCCCTTCGAGTTATCTACAGTGAGGCGATAAGAACCAGACTCCAGAATGTCGAAATCGTTAAGTATCATTAAATCAAGCCCGCCAAAGAGCGGGTCGCAAGAAAAAATGTCTGCTGCAACTATTGATTCGGTGATACCCAAAGTGGCGCTCGTGTCCGGACCACAGAGGTTTTTACCTATAACGGAAATCATGTCACCTTCGTCGTCGACATGAACCTCGGTTATTGAGACATTCGAACCACTCGCCTAGACAGAGCCAACGGGAAAGAGGAACAGAGTAAAAAACCAGGATAGTTTGCGCTTATTCATATCAATCTCCTTGAAGATATATTTTCGCGCGTAACTTTCAGAGGGTATAACCCCTTGATTTAATATAATAATATTGATTTTTTAAGGTTCGGTTCGGGGCTATCACCAGATGAAGCCACGATGGCATGCGAAGTTGGATGTACCTGCTGCCGGCTTAATTGCGTAACTGTATTAGCATAGCTGCACAAAAGAAGGACTGTACAAAAAAGGACACTGGATACCCTATGACCCAAATTATCAAAAGTACCTGTCCCCGTGACTGTTATGACGGTTGCGGTATCGCCGTTCACCTTGAGGAGGGCAAACAACCCAGGGTACTCGGTGATCCGGATCATCCGGTGTCGCGAGGTCATTTGTGTGGCAAGTGTGCCCTGGCCTATAACGGTGTGTGGCAGGATGATGGCATGCGACTGACCTCGCCGCTGCGTCGGACAGGAAACAAGGGGAGTGGGCAGTTTGAGCCACTAAGCTGGGATCAAGCACTGGCTACAATCGCCGACCGTTATAGTGCCATTATCAATGACCATGGCGCCGAAGCGATCCTGGGTATCCAGTATACGGGCACCATCGCCATGCTGAGTTCTACCTTCCCGAACCGCTTGATGTCTTATCTGGGTGCGTCTCAGGTGGAGTACGGGACCATCTGCAATGCCGCCGGGTATACCGCATGGGAGTTACTGTATGGCGGATCAGCGGGAAACAAGGGATTCGACCCCCGCACCGCAAGAGATTCATCCTGTATTTTTTTGTGGGGTGCCAATCCTTCTCATTCCGCACCCCACATGCACCAGTACTGGTTGCGGGAGTCACCCGCCAAAATAGTGGTGATTGATCCGATTCGCACAGAAACCGCCGCTGCCGCTGACCTGCATTTACAGCCGCGCCCCGGTACTGACGCAGCCCTGGCGTTTGCGTTGTTACATGCATTGCGTGAACAGGGTGCATTCGATCAGGATTTTATCGACAAACATGTGATGGGTGCAGATGAGATCGCGGCTGAGATAGGTCGCTGTTCGCCAATGTGGGGGGAGGAGCAGACCGGCGTTGCGGCAACTGACATCCGATTGGCGGCTAAAATATATGCTGCCGGTCCTGCATTATTGTGGGTAGGCCAGGCCCTGCAACGGCAACCCCAGGGTGGCAACATCATGCGTGCGGCGGGTCTGTTGCCTGCCCTCACCGGTAATATTGGGAAACCCGGTAGCGGTTTTTATTACATCAATGCGACTGCAGCATTCATCGGTGCGGACTTTGCGTATCTGGAAGGTGAAAAACTCGCCCAGGGTAATCCGAAGACTGTTGGCGCGCTGGATCTGCCTGATCGCCTGCTTGACCTGGACGAATTCAAGGCGTTTATGGTCTGGAATACCAACCCCTTGGCATCCTGTTCAGACCAGCAAAAACTCAGACAGGCCTGCTCGCGGGAGGACCTGTTCACAGTGGTCGTCGACTGTTTTGAAACTGATACAGCACGCTACGCCGATATTATCCTGCCAGCAGCCAGCTTCCTGGAATTTGACGACATCGCCTATTCTTACTTTAATCTTACCGTGGGAGCCCAGAGCAAAGTTCGTGAACCCATCGGGGAATCCTTACCTAACCAGGAAATCTTTCGCCGAATTGCGTCAGCCATGAAACTCAAAGAACCTGCCCTGTTTGAAACCGACGAGGAAATTATTGCCAGCCTGCTCAGGCAAATGGGCCGTGACTATGATTTTACAGAGCTGCAACGGCGTGGGTTCTTTGAACTTAATGATAATGAACCGATAATTTTCTATGCTGACTATCAATTTGATACGCCCAGTGGTCATATCGAGGTAGCCTCTGACAAGGCACAACAGATGGCCTTACCGCGCGTGCCCCATGCAGGCGTGGACCCCGTGCTGGCTAAAGGCGAGTTTCGATTGTTATCACCAGCTTCTAGATGGCGGCTCAATGACGCCTATGCTAATGATGCGAAACTCAGTCATCGCAGTGGTGATGCTGAATTGATACTGTGTAACGAGGACGCCGCGAAACTGGGCGTTACAGATGGTGATCGTGTCAATGTATCGACCACCGTTGGATCAATTCAACTGCAGGCCAGGATCAGTGATATTGTGCTTCCTGGCACTGTGGTTTCCTACAAGGGGCGCTGGCCCAGTCGCGAGCGGGATGGCAGGAATCTCAACTTCATCCACGCGGGTCAAAAGTGTGACATGGCTGACAGCACCAGTGTACACGGTTTGTTGGTAAGGGTTAGTATCGACATGAGAACCCAGTTGGAGAATTCTAATGTCTAGTCATGCAGCCTGGCCATTCTTGCCACAAAAACGAAACAAGGTAGTCGCCCGGGCTGAAGGCGCCTATTTGTATCTGGAAGATGGATCAAAAATCCTCGATGCCGCCGGGGGTGCTATCGTCGCCAACATAGGTCACGGGGTGGAAGAAGTCGCAGAGGCCGTGAAAGCGGCCTTGTTGAACTGTTCCTATGTCGTCCCTGGCTGGGTGACCGATCAGCGGGCAAAGTTGATGGAGGAATTGACGGAACACTGGTTACCGGCACATTTAACCCGGGCACATTTCACCTCTGGCGGTTCCGAAGGCAATGAATCCGCAGTAAAGATTGCCATTCAATACCACGTCAGCCGCGGCGACTCGAAACGCAATGTCATCCTGGCTCGGGATATCTCCTATCATGGTACCACCATTAGTACGGCAGCGATCTCCGGACACCCCATCAGAAAGCGCGGCCTCGAAGCGATCCTACAGGAGTATCCGCGTATACAGACCCCGTATCCATTGCGGTGTCCGCTTGGGCAACATCATGTTGATGCTACTGACTATTATATTCATAACCTTGAAGAGACGATTAGCACCATTGGAGCGGAAAACATCGCCGCCCTAATTGCAGAGCCGCTAAACGGTTCCAGCGGAGGCGCGATTACACCGCCGGATGGTTACTGGCCACGGGCTCAGGAAATATTGCGCCAGCACGGTATTCTGCTGATCATAGACGAGGTGATGACGGGGTTCGGGCGTACCGGCGTCAAATTTGGTTCGGATTTGTATGGAATAAAGCCAGACCTGATGGTTGCAGGGAAGGGGTTGGCGGGTGGTTACGCTGCAATTTGCGGTGTTTTTGGCACCGATGAGATTGCTGACTCCATTGTTGATGCCGGGTTGAATGTCATGTTCCATACCTTTGCCGCCTTACCCCAGTCATGTGCAGCCGCGGTGAGTGTGCTGCAAATCCTGCGGCGGGATGCGCTGGTACAACGCGCCGGGGAGATGGGACAACAACTCAAATCTGCTTTGAATGACCGGCTTTCGCAACATCCGCTGGTTGCCGAGATAAGAGGCGAAGGCATGTTGATCGGTATTGAAGTCGTAGAGGACCGCGCCACCCTTAAACCGTTTAACCGGGACCGGCGCATCACTGACCGGCTGGTGGGCTTTGGCATGGAGAACGGTATATTTTTCTACCCGGGTGGTACGGGAGATGTTCGGGATATCATCTGTATTGGTGCCCCGTTTATCATCGGTGAAACTGAAATCGACCTGATGGTGGATATCCTCGAATCCGGCCTCAATCAATTGCTTTAGCGTTAAGGTTACAACAATTCACCGACCGCCCTATGAGCCTGATCGATTGCTGCATCTGCAAAGGCAAGTGCGGCAGCGTCACTGCCAGCAATGGCAATACGTCCCCGTGTCTTGCGGGCTCGAATATGAGGCGCCCTGCCCCGGCGCCATTTTTTATCCCAGAGGGAAATGTATTCATAGGCGTAACCGTGGGGCCAGCGATTAACAGTAATGGCGACAACGTCATCCGCAGCGTTGAAACCGCCGTGACCCAGAATAGCGTTTAACTGTTGTCTGACTGCCCGTTCATAATCCTCGAATGTCAGTGTCATTAGCTGCTGACGACCGCGTTTTGACTGTTCCTTTGGGTCGAGTTTCATGCCCGGGATATAGGGGATGTGGGTCAGATGAAGTACGGCGGGATCATCCGGCGTTTCGGTAAAGGAGTAATTGCCGAGGCTGACGGGGAAATCCATGGAGATCGAATGGAACAGACCATTCGGGCAGAACACCCGGCCCAATCCCAGTTCTTTCATAGATCGCCAGTTTCTTATTAGCACGTTGGTATAGACCAGGGGTGAGCGCACGCCATATTGCAATGCCTTTTTTTGTCCCCTGGGAAGACCAGGGCAAATATGCGGAATGACTCTATGGTAGCAGGCAAGTACGCAGTCCCTGCCCTTCACTTTAACTGTTTCAGCTGGCTGCCCCTGACCCGTGCGTGTTGGGTCGTGGTTAACATAAGTCACTTCAACACCTGCTTTTCGACCGCGCATGACTCGCTCCACGTGGGTAACGGTACTATTCAAACGAATGTTCACCGGTTGGTCCGGCACGTCCAGAAGACCATAGTCAAACCTGGCGGTTACGATCTCTTCCATATTTTTTGCCGTGGAGATACCGGGAACAAGCTTGTTCACTAACAGTCGCGCTATGCTGGCGTTGCCATCGGGGAAATGAAAAATGTAGGGTTCATCCTTTGTTGCTTTCTTTGATGCCTTCTTTGGTGGCGCAAGCAAGCCACTCGTACCGGGGAAGCCCATGTTAAAACCATTACGGACGGACAGCCCGTCAATGCCGATTGCCCAGTAGCCCAGGGACACCTTGGCAAGCAGGTGAATAACTTCATCGTCACAATCACGATATTGCCTCAGAAACTGCTCAATGCTGACTTTATCCATCAGTTGCCGCCGCTTTCGCTGGCTTCGCCCCTCAAATGGATCGTCGGTGCTGGCTAGTAACTGTTCGAGTTGCTGCCGTGCGTTGGCTGATATGGGGATCTTGTCCAGCTCAGTTTTCAACCTGGCATTGAGCCCTCCGGAAAATGACATGGGCACGAGGGCATCAGTGCCATAATGATCCTCGTCAAAAAAGACGAAACTGTCCAGGCCATGATCTTTTGAGAAGGACTGGTCATAAGCGGTATAGAACTTCGACACGTCGATGCCTAATTCCTTGATCAGTCGTTTGGTCACCTGACTATAGCTGCCCGGGTTTTGCATTGACTGACTTCCGCCATAGCCAATCAAGGTTTTGCCCTGATAGTAAAATTCATTCCTCTTTGCATGACCGCCAAAGTCATCATGATTTTCCAGAATAAGAATACGGGTGTCGCTGGCGGCTTGTTGGGCATAGAAGTAAGCGGCAGCAAGGCCACTGATACCGCCACCAACGACAATCAGGTCGTAAAAATTGTCGTCTGGTTTTGTGCCTTGTTGTATCGTTAGCCCACTGGTTTTGGTTCCAAAGGCTACATCATGGGCAATCTCGAAAGAACCGGGGTGTGATCCCCGCAGACCTGTCTGCCCGGGTGGGTATAGCGGTCCATTTTTTTTCCCGCCAGGCGTGTCACCGTAGATAAGGTTTGGACCCATGAGCCCTGCACCGACGCTGAGAGCGACACCACCGACAAATTCACGGCGAGTGATAGGCCGTTCCATACCGAGTTTCTTGTCTTTATCGATCTTGGACATGGGCTCACTAGATGACTTTTACAAAGGTTTTTGGTCTATCGACAATGACTTGGCGCGCCAGGCCAGAGCTGCTTTTACGCCCTGCTCGCGACTGACTTTCGAAAACGCCCGGGACTCAGGGGTTTCGGTGTTAGTGATCACGATATCCGTTTCCATCGCTTCCAGCAGGGCTTCCCGCATTCCCATGATCTCAAAGCCGCGGTGGATTGCCTTCTTGGTCAGCATGACTGCCAGGCGGTCGTTTGCAGCGATTCGTTTTGCAAGGTCCAGCGCTTCCTTAGTCAAATCATCCTTCGTCACAATTTTGTTAATTATCCCCAGCGCCAACGCTCGTTCGGCGCTGACTCGATCGTCGCCTGTCAGCAACATTTCCTTGGCTGCCTTGACGCCGATAATCCAGGGTAAAATCAGGCAAATGATACCGTCGCCATGTTTGACTTCTGGTTCACCAAAGAAGCAGTCGTCGGTGGATATGGTGACGTCACATGCCAAGGTTATTTCCAGCGCGCTGCCGAGGCAGTAGCCATGCACTGCAGCGATGGTTGGCTTGGGGCAGTCCCAAAACTTCATAATGATATCAAAATCGCGACGGAGCTCTTCGTTCCAGAATTCCGGATCGTTTTGCGCCTCAGGATCGGACTCAAGATCGAAACCCGCTGAAAAAGCGCGACCTTCGCCACTTAACACAACGGCACGTATAGCATCGTCAGTAGCGACCAGGTCAAGGCATTGATGAAGTTCATTGATCATCGGTCCGCTGACAGCATTGAGTTTCGCTGGCCGATTCAGAGCGATGGATGCAATTCCGGATTCGACCTTGAACAGTAGAGTTTCAAACCTGATATTCGTCATCTCAATTTCCTCGGATGTAGATCCTGGGGCTAACCTGTCGCTTCGCGAATCCAGATCCTTCATGACACATTCCTCATAACCACCAGGGCGTCAAGACCTAAACAACCCTTTTCAAGCACTTTGATGGGATTGATCTCAATTTCAGAAAAGACATCGGAGAATTCAACAACAATCATCGAGAATATTGCTGCTATATGACAGAAGTGGTCTATGTCATATGAAGGTAGACCCTTTGCCTTTCTGGAAGGATTATCGAACAGGTCATGGTGCCTTAATTTGCTGATTGCATGTTTAGCGGCACCGGCACCAAAAGGTGGTAAAACCATCACTGCATCGCTTAGCAGTTCAGTTTGCGTGCCGCCTAATCCCATAATCACGACGGGACCAAATTCACTGTCGTCAATCGACCCCAGGATCATTTCAAGACCCGGTTCGGAATCCATCGATGCAACGATGGCATTGGGTCCAAATTGAGTGGAAAGCTGCTGAAACGCGAGTTCCAGCGCCTGGGGGGTTTCAATATCAAGTTTCACCCCACCTGCTGCTGATTTATGAACGATGCCTGGCTCAGCTGTTTTCAGCACAGTGGGGAATGTCAGTTTGTTAGACAACAACTGCAGGTCCGTAGTACTGGTCACCTCGTAGGAAACCGACATTGGAATACCACACTCCGATAACCATTTAGCGGCGATATACTCACTGGTTGCAGGTTTCTGAGCGAAATGCCGATTCCAGCGGGCCGTGGTTTTTTCAGGAAGTCGAGGTTGCATGGAAATGTCGACGATGAAGTAATCCCGATAATCTATCAAGCATCGGGCACCGACCAGAAAAGCCGGAAGGCTGTCGAGTACCGGAAACCCTGCCCTGGTCATGTCGATGGCCAGCTTATCGTTACCCACTCCCTGATGGTTGGTGACCAGAAAAGCAGGCTTTGCAGACGCTTGATGAGCGGCGGTGAGATAATCACGATATTCCTGGTGAATAAGACCGCCCGGGCCTCGGTCCATGACGACCGCGCCGAAGGCGGTATCCGGGTCTGACATGAGAATAGAAAAGCTCCTAGACATGATCTCATCAGCGTCTGATCCGCCTTTGTTCCAGGCATCTAACGGATTCACAGCAGGCATCCCTGGCTCTAGAACCTTGTCGAGTTCTGATTGACTGTGTTTGTTTAGCACGGCCAGTTGAACATTGAGCTCAGATGCCAGGTCCGCCAATAATTGTCTTTCTCCACCTGAATCGTGGATCGTTGCAAGACCGCCGGTTGAAACCTTGTGCGGTTGCGCAAACATGATGAGGGCTGTCGCAAGCTGATTCATGTCAGCGACACGTTGTACGCCATACCTGTCAAACACAGCCTCGAATACGTCATCGCGCCCAGCGAGTGCGCCGGAATGGGAAACACCCAGCTCGGCAGCCAGCTCCGATTTTCCCACCTTGATTGCGACGATTGGAATCCGCCGGGCCTTTGCTTTTTCCAGTGCCTGTAGCAGCAGTAGAGGTTTACGGCAGGTTTCCATAAACAGACCTACAACCCGGGTTGAAGGCAGGTCGATGGCGTACAGCAGTAGGTCCTCCAGGCCGAGAATGAGTTCCTGGCCTGTTGATGCGGCGAAATTGAAATTGATTCTCTCTTCCGCATCCAGGATACCCGCCATGCCCGAGCCGGATTGACTGATAAGCGCGACATTACCCGTAGCAGAGTGAGACCGGGTGGCAAACCCACAAACCCAGACACTATTCACGAAATTATAAAATCCCATACTGTTTCCGCCCAACAACGCAATGCCCGCTTCTTTTGCGAGGTTTGAGATTCTTGTTTTTAGTCCGGGTTCCTCGTCCGAATCCAGGAAAAGGTTGGTGAATATGGTACAGGCCCTGGCACCGTGTGCTATGGCTGAAACTAATGCGGATTCGATATTTTCGTCCCCAACAGTGAGAATCACATGGTCTACGGTAATCGGCAGATCATCCAGGGTTGGATAACAATGATGGGTCTCGACAAGTTCATAGCGGGGGTTGACCGGGAAGAGTTGCCCTGCATATTTACCGTTCATCAGGTTCAGTACTACCTCATTGCCGACTGAGCCTTTTCTTTGCGATGCACCCAATACCGCGATAGAAGCTGGGCATAACAGGGGCTCCAGGGGTGTCATGGGTTGCAATCTATTGGCAGGTTGGTGGAGTTGCGTGGCGTCTCTCCGGATCAAAGACTGCGCCTTCAATGACCGTACATTTTTCCATGACGCGGGACCATTTCAGTTCACGTAAATAGTAGATTTCGACGGTCAGTTCATCACCGGGTTTACCCCATGGCATCTCCAGTGAAGCAAAAGCAACATTCCTCTTCGCCGTGGGTACCCATGCTGCTGATGTGACGGTACCGACAACCTTGTGGTGCCGATTGTAGATAAACGAATGTTCAGCCGGTTTGTTTCCCGCCACATCCAGCTTCACAAAACGATAACGAGAGCCCTTCCGTTTCTCCAGTTGTAATGCTTGCTTGCCATTAAAGTGAGATTTTTTCAGGTGCACCAGCCAGCCCAGGCCCAACTCATAGGGTGATCTGGATCGTCCCGCCCGAACCTCCTGTTCAGCGGGCACAAAATCAGCGCCTGCCTGGAGAAACCCCGCCTCAATTCTGGCGATCTGCAGGGCTTCGGATCCGGCGGGCTTGGTATCAAATTGCTCGCCCGCATCCATAAGGCGGTCCCATAATTTTTCAGCCTGGTCCGGATCAACCCAGAGCTCGTAACCTAAGTCACCGGTAAATCCTGTTCTAGAAACCATCAGCTCGGATTGCTCGAACGGATAGTGAGTCAGGTCAAAGGGCTTGAGGTTCTCGATGCCATACAGACCCATATTTTTCAGGATTGTACAGGTTGAAGGACCCTGGAATGACAATGCAGCAATACGGTCGGTCTCATCCTCTATGCTTACATTAAAGCCGAGTGCAGACCATTCCAGCCAGTCCAGGTGGCGTTCCTGGGAACAGAGAATGAAGCTATCGCGTGAGATTCGAAATATTGTGCCGTCATCAATCACCTGGCCTGCATCATTGCACCAGGCTGTATAAGTCACCCTGCCTGGCTTTAGTTTGCCAAGATTACGGGTGACCAGCCGATCCAGGTAGGCATGGGCGTCAGGGCCTGTGATTCGGTATTTTGTCATTGGGGTCAGGTCAAAGATGCTGGCGGAATTACGCATCGCAAAATATTCAAGTTCCACATTGGTAAACGCAGAAGGCGTGGTATAGCCCTTCCAGTCTTCCCATTGATTGAGTTCACAGGCGGTGGCGATTCGTGAATGAAAAGGTGTTTGCATCAGGCGTGGCGGGATTTGGTCCGACATTATCTGTCCCCCCTTTTAATGACAGCCCGGGCGCAGTTACGACCTACCATTCCCAACACATTGCCGCCCGGGTGTGACCCGGCACTGCAATGATACAGACCATGAACAGGTGTCGCGTACTGGCTCATGCCGGGGAAGGGTCTTAACATTAGAAATTGATCCAGAGCCAGCTCACCGTGGTGCCAGTGACCGTTGGTGGTTCCAAACCGAGATTCAATATCAGCAGGTGTTAACAGCTCGCTGGCTACAATCTGTTGCCTGATACCAGGCGCATAGTCTTCGATCAGGTCGATTAACAGGTTCTTGAACGTATCACTTGCCTGGGACCAGCCTTGCTGGAGGTTATGTGGCGCGTACTGAACCACGGCTGACAGAACGTGTTTACCGGCAGGCGCGAGGGTCGAGTCATGGATGCTCGGGATGCTTATTTCGACAATAGGTTTGTCCGAATACTCTTTGTACTTGGCGTGGTTAAAAGCTCGCTCCACATAGTCAGAATCAGGCGCTATTACCAGCCGGTTGCCTGTTTCACTTTCACCGACGCCGGTAAACCGGGGTCGGCTGTCCAGGGCCAGGTGCAGCTTGGCGGTGTTGCCTTTCATGCGAATATTATGAACGCGCCGGGAAAATTCAGTATCCAGTTGAGGGTAACCCACCAGCGATGAAAATGTAGCCCTGGGATCTGCGTTGGAAACCACGGTATGGGTTTTTATCTCTTCTCCGGTTTCAAGCCTCACGCCAACCACTTTGGAACCCTCCGTGAGGATCTTCTCGACTTTGCTGCTCGTACGCAGCTCTGCGCCTGACGATTTTGCAGACGCCGCAATAGCCTCGACCACGGTCCCCATACCGCCCAATGGGATAGATGGCCCATTAAAACCAAAGGTTTCGCCAACATGTCGATACAGATACGCCAAAACGGTGTTTGGAGAGCGCGGACCAGTATGAGACCCGAGTACCGCATCGAGGCACAATGCCCCTTTGAGAAGTTGGTTGTCAAACCTTTCTTCAAGCACATCGTAGATGTTAATCGAACCGATGCGAAGCAGCTCTTGCATATCTGTCTTGCCCAGTTTTCTGACCTGCCAGCCTAGCTTTAACAGTGACAATTTATCTCCCAGGGAGCCGTTCATCAGTCTCGGCGGTTGATGTTCAAGGGTAGTGGCGAACACCTGACAGAACTTGATCATTTTGGATCGAAATTTCCGATAGCTATCCGCATCCTCATAGGAAATATCACCGCTGACTGAGTCTCCTTTGATTAAGACGTGCAAGCCATCGCTCCCCAGAGAGATAGTGCCGAGATCGGTCGCGGCATACCTCAAGCCATAATTCGTCAGCTTCAAATCCCTGACGATGGTGGGATGCAGTGCATAGACAAGATGTGCACACTCTGAAACCCGATAGCCCTCGCTGAATTCACAAGTGCGGGCTGCGCCACCAATGGTGCCTGAGGATTCCAGCACCAGTACTTTCAACCCTGATTCGGCCAGGTAGGCTGCGCTCACCAGGCCATTGTGTCCAGCTCCGATGACCACCACATCAAATTGATTGGTATCAGTCATCTGGATATGCCTCGGGAACGGATGATGGCTTATTCAGGTCCATCAGGATTTCCCTGGCCGAATTAGCACCGGGTGCTGCCATGACACCGCCGCCGGGATGAGTACCCGAAGAACACATGTACATCCCATTGACAGGTCCGCGATACTGGGCATAACCTGGGAATGGCCGGTTAAATAAAAGTTGATCAAATGTCAGCTCTCCTTGGAAAATATTACCCTCGGTCAGGCCAATCTCGTTCTCGATATCTTGCGGGGTTCTGATTTCTGCGTGAAGAATTAGGTCCTTGAAATCGGGACTGTAACTACCGATCTGGTCGATCACCGTTTTACCGAATGCTTCACGATCATCATCAGTCCAGGCTCCTGTGGCGAGTTTTGGCGGTGCATATTGGACGAAAACACTCATCACATGCTTGCCCGTGGGTGCCATGGTCGGGTCCACCTGGGTCGGGATCAGCATGTCTACATAGGGATCCTGTGACCAGGTGCCGTTTTTCCAGTCATCGTAGGCTCTCTCCATACGTTCCATGGAATCGATAAAATGCAGGTCACCGGTCATTAATGGGCTTTTTTGCGGCAGACCGCGGAAGGTTGGCAGGCCGTCCAGGGCTATGTTCAGTTTGCCGGACGAGCCCCGGATCTTGAAGTTTCTGGCCTGTTTTACAATCGATGCCGGTAAGTCATCTTCCTGCATAATGTTAAGGAAGGTCCGTTTAGGGTCCAGGTTTGATACGACTATATCGGCGTAGAGTTCGTCCCCGTTGGCGAGCACGACACCCTCGACGCCGCGAGGCTTCACCAGGATATGATCCACTTCAGCTTCGGTTTTTATTTCTCCACCAAAGGATTGGAACGCGTCAGCCAGTGCCCTGGACACAGAACCCATGCCGCCCCGGGCAAATCCCCAGGCACCAACCGAGCCGTCGACCTCGCCCATGTAGTGGTGCAGTAACACGTAGGCGGTGCCAGGAGAATAAACACCCAGCGCAGTCCCGATAATACCGCTCCCGGCGAGATGAGCCTTGATGACATCTGTCTCGAAATATTCATCAAGGAAATCGCCGATACTCATGGTCCAGAACCGCAGGGCGTCGCCCAGCACCTTTTCACCCAGGTTGTAAAATGACTTGGCGAAAAATAGCATTTCCCTGATATCCCTTGGCTTAAAAGACGTGGGGTCGGGTGGTGTTCGCATCAGGAACGGGCGAATGAATCGGGTTTGTTTGGTGACGTCAGCCGTGTAGCGCTCGTAGGCGTTAGCATCTCGCTTGGAATGCCGTGCCATTTCCCGATACTGGCGTTCGTGATCCTCGTAGTTACCGAAATAGCCACCATCACGTTTAAAGGTAACACCACCCACATAAGGGATGACTTGAAGCCCGAATTTCGGCAGGTTCAGGTCCCGGGTGATTTCTGGTCTCAGCAGGCTGCAGACGTAAGAGCAGTTGGAATATTTCCATCCCTCGTGTAATTCACGACTGACCGTGGCGCCGCCGATGTACTCGTTTTTTTCAACCACGATTACGTCAAGACCGGCCTTGGCGAGATATGCTGCATTGGCCAGCCCGTTGTGGCCCGCGCCAATGACAATCGCGTCGTACTTTTTCACTCTGCATTTCCCTGATGTTTATTCAGTTTGTTGCTCTAAGGGTTCTCTATCATTCAAGAACAGAGGAGAAACACCCCACCCACGTTCATACCCTTTTTGAAGTGGGTACTCGAGCGGCTCATGTTTCGCTTTGCTGGCATGTGCTTTTGTCACCCCGGAATGAGAGGATCCGTCCATGCCACGGTAAGAATTTGACCTTCACTATATTGAATAAAAAGGAACTACTCATTTATCCCTATAGGCATGGACAAGTCGGGCAACAACAGCAAATATACTGCCCCTAAACCCCGATTCATCAGGCATTTTGCGACTTGCTTAAAGTGCTGTCTATGCAGGACACTACACTGGTTGTGATAGCCTGGAATGTAATGAGTGATCGAATGACCCGATTGACAACCCTGGGGGGGTTGCTCCTTCTGCTGGGGCAATCAGTATCTGTTTTCGCTGAAGAAAACGCCGAAGCCGTACTGAATGTATACAACTGGGCGGACTACATTGGTGAGACCACGCTTGAAGATTTTGAGCGAGAGTATGGCATCAAGGTAAATTACGACGTCTATGACACCAGCGAGATCGTTGATGCAAAACTGATGGCTGGCAATTCTGGTTATGATGTCGTGCTTCATAGCGCCGGGTTCTCTTCTCGGCTGATACCAGTGGGTATCTACCAACGTCTGGACAGGGACAAGTTATCTAACTGGAACAATCTGGATCAGGCACTGTTGAAGTCAGTGGCACAATACGATCCGGGCAATCAATACGGCGTACCCTATATGTGGGGCACGACCGGATTCTCTTACAACTTCGACATGATTGCCGAGCGTATGCAGGACGCGCCGTTTGATAGCGCAGCGCTGGTGTTTGATGCGGAAACAGTGTCGAAATTTGCCGACTGTGGTGTGACCTTGCTCGATTCTCCGACAGAAGTTATTCCCCTGGCATTGATTTACCTGGGTTACAACGCAGATTCCATCGAACCGGTGCACCTTAAGGCAGCGGAGAATTTGCTCCGCTCCATTCGACCTTATATCAAGTACTTTAGTTCAACGAAAATGATGATTGATTTACCAAGTAAGGAAGTTTGTATTGCGATGAGCTGGTCCGGGGACTATTCGGTTGCCTCGATGCGAGCTCGGGAAGCCGGTATTGAGGTAGATTTTCGTTTTAATATACCGACGGAAGGATCCCTGATCTGGTTTGATCTTTTGTTTGTTCCCGCTGACGCGCCGCATATTGAGAATGCGTATCTGTTTCTGGACTATTTATTGAGGCCTGGTGTGATTGCAGACATTTCAAATTTTACAGGCTATGCAAACGCCAATATTCCGGCGACTGCATTGGTCAATCCGGAAATAACCTCTGATCCGGCGATTTATCCCGGCGATCCTGTATTGGATCGGTTATACGCGGGCAAAATACTCATGCCAAAACAAGAACGATTGCGATCAAGAGTTTGGACCAGGGTCAAATCCGGCCTTTAGGGAAGTTTTGATTAAGTGGCTTTAGAACAGCCGGTTTGGACGGACCAGGAAAAAGAAAACAACAATGACTGAAGAACATCTACCGCAGGAACAAGGACCGGAGGACCATCCACCAAAAGAGCAGGGAACGGCCGCGTCTGACAAGATATCGGATGCGCCCTGGCTGGACAAGGATACCGTGCCGTTCATTCGAATCGAATCACTGACCAAGCGGTTCGATGGCAACCCTGTGGTAGACAATGTCAGCCTGGATATCTACGAGGGCGAGTTATTCGCCATTTTAGGTGCGTCGGGTTGTGGCAAGACCACCCTGCTCCGTATGCTGGCCGGGTTCGAGACACCCACATCGGGTCGTATCCTGATTGACGGTGTTGATATGACCCATATCCCACCCTACGATCGACCCGTCAATATGATGTTTCAGTCGTATGCCGTCTTCCCGCATATGACAGTCGAGAAAAATATCGCCTATGGACTGAAAAAAGAGCGTGTCCCCAAAGTCGAAATCGAACGTCGGGTTGAAGAGATGTTAGACCTGGTTCAACTGAGAGATTTCAAGAGTCGCAAGCCGGGTCAATTGTCTGGTGGACAACGACAACGGGTTGCACTGGCCAGGTCGCTGATTAAAAAACCCAAGGTTCTGTTATTGGATGAACCCCTCGCCGCGCTGGACAAGAAACTTCGCGAGCAGACCCAGTTTGAACTCATGAATCTGCAGGACCAATTGGGCATCACCTTCATCGTCGTGACTCACGACCAGGAAGAAGCGATGACATTGTCTACTCGCATTGCAGTCATGAACGAAGGTGAATTTATCCAGACCGGGACGCCCCATCAAATTTATGAATTCCCGGTAAACCGATTTGTCGCTGACTTTTTCGGGACGATTAATCTGTTCCAGGGTAAAGTCGGCAGCCTCCAACAGGACCATATGTTGATTGAGGGGGGCAAATTGGATACCGCATTGAAAGCGCCCCTGACGAAAGAAATTAAACAACAGGATCAGGTGTGGGTTGCGGTCAGGCCGGAAAAGATCTCAATCTCGAAAGAACCTGAAAAAGACCCGAGAGTGACGGTATTGAAAGGCACCGTGTGGGACATTGGCTACTATGGCAATCTGTCGGTGTATCGCGTCAAAACTGAGGCGGGGGATATGGTGCAGGTGAGCGCACCGAACCAAAAACGCCTGGCTGAACGGGCGATTGACTGGGATGAAGAAGTTTATATTTCCTGGGATCTGTCAAGCAGCATCGTGCTTACCGAATGAGTATGGCGTTTAAGATCAGGCCCGATTTTGCAGATAGAGTGTGGCGAAGTTTTGTCATCAGTCTGCCATATGTGTGGCTGGTGGTATTTTTCCTTATCCCGTTTCTGTTTGTCTTCAAGATCAGTTTTTCTGATCCTGTCATCGGCCAACCCCCCTTTACGCCATTGTTTGACTGGTCAAAAGATTCGTTTAGTGCCTTCCTGGGAACGTTGGACAACTATCGCTTCCTGACTGAAGACAATCTTTACTGGATCAGTTATTTGAAGTCCGCAAAAATCGCCGCGATATCTACCTTGTTCTGTTTACTGATTGGCTACCCTATGGCCTATGGTATTGCCAGGTCAGAACCGACAACCCGAAATTTGTTGTTGTTGCTGGTGATATTGCCCTTCTGGACATCCTTTTTATTGAGGGTTTATGCCTGGATGGGAATGCTCTCAAGCTACGGCACCATCAATAGCTTGCTCATCTGGATTGGCCTGATCGATCAACCGCTCAAGCTGCTGTATACAGACTTTGCGGTTTACCTGGGCATCGTCTATACCTACCTGCCCTTTATGATATTGCCCCTGTATGCCAACCTGGAGAAACTTGATTTGTCGTTGCACGAGGCAGCGGCTGACCTGGGTGCCAGACCTTTCCAGGTGCTACGGGACATCACCATCCCCATGTCGATGCCAGGTATTATTGCGGGGAGCCTGCTCGTGTTCATTCCCGCACTCGGGGAATTCGTCATTCCCTCACTGCTCGGTGGCACGGATTCATTGATGATCGGGCGCACGCTTTACAATGAGTTTTTCCAGAATCGCGACTGGCCACTGGCATCGGCAGTCGCCACTGTCCTACTGTTTATCCTGGTTGTTCCGATGATGATCTTTCAGAAATACCAGATGAACGATTCAGATGGGGTGGAGCAATGAAAAAACGTTCAGTGTTTTTGCTCACGGCCCTGGGTTTTGGCTATGCGTTTCTGTACATCCCTATTTTTCTGTTGATGCTTTATTCGTTTAACGACTCGCGGATATCTTCGGTCTGGAACGGATTCTCACTGCGCTGGTATACCGCGTTATTCAACAACGACCAGATAATTGAAGCGGCTTTACTGAGTTTGCAAATCGCGTTCATCAGCGCGACAGTGGCGACCTTTTTTGGCACCTTGGCGGGGCTCGCCTTGACCCATATGGGTTCGTTCAGGGGGCGATTGCTGTTTACGGGGTTGATAGCGGCACCACTGGTAATGCCGGAGGTGATAACAGGGTTGTCGTTGTTGCTGGTGTTTGTGAGTAGTGAACAACTCATTGGCTGGCCGGAAACACGAGGTGCCACAACGATCACCATCGCCCATATTACATTTTCCATGGCCTTTGTCGCGGTTGTCGTTCAGTCCCGATTATCATCAATGGACAAATCGCTGGAAGAAGCCGCAATGGATCTGGGGGGGCGACCTTTTCAGGTAGCGCTTGATATCACATTGCCGATTATTGCACCAGCCATGTTATCCGGCTGGTTGCTGGCCTTTACCTTGTCGATTGACGACCTGGTTATCTCAAGTTTCGTTTCCGGTCCAGGCTCGAGCACGTTGCCCATGGTGATTTATTCCAAGGTGCGTCTGGGGGTCTCACCGGATGTCAATGCTCTGGCAACCATCATCATCGTTGTTGTTAGTCTAGGGGTTGTGGTGGCCTGGTTAATCATGCGCAGACAAGAGCAGTTGCGCCTGGAAGAGGCCAGGCTGGAAAAATAAGCAACAAGGGGTAAGCTGATTATCCCCTTTCACTTTTACGATCTATTCGATCGGGGGGCACATAGTCGAAAATAAAAGTGATTCGATCTTCTTTGCCCTTATTCATCACGCTGTGATTTTTCTGGTTATTGAGCTCGTAGGCTTTACCCACCTCAAGCTGGTAAGGGCGCCCATCTATCATAAACCTGACCCTGCGGTTGGTCGTAATTGGCACATGGATTCGATGACCCGCATGAAAAGACGGATGTTTGTCGACATGTGGTTTGATGATATTACCCGCAGGTAACTTGGCAGCCATGGCTCGAATGATGGTTCCGCCTTTCGGATAATGTTCAGCAAGAATACCGTGCATGACTGGAATTGCCGTTTTTGACAGCAGCTCCCAGCCACTCTCCTGCCTCACTTCAACATTTGGCCAACCCGCACCGTCCGTGAACACGAGCACGATGGACTCCGTTTGCTGATGCACTTCGTATTCATTTTGCCTGATGGTCTGTGATTTCCAGGCTGATTCATCAAGGGACAGGATCGCCTGCCTGAGCTCTTCAATCCTTATGGATCCCAGGTCTTTTAAAGGAACATCAATATCCACTTGTTTGTTCCCCTGGGGATGTCTGATTAAGGGCGGTATGCCGCACCACTATTTCCTTCACTGATTGCTTCTGCCATTTCGATTATGACTGTCGCCACTGGCCGGGCCAGTCCGATTCGGGTAGTGCTTTCAGGATTGGCTCCAGGGTCTCAATCAGCTCGTTCAGATGCGTTTCGTAATGACGCC
The DNA here is from genome assembly GCA_029941905.1 of Pseudomonadales bacterium. Taxonomy (GTDB): domain Bacteria; phylum Pseudomonadota; class Gammaproteobacteria; order Pseudomonadales; family Azotimanducaceae; genus JAHRVQ01. The sequence goes on from JAPYTQ010000035.1 coordinate 39,036, forward strand.
ATAGATTGAGTGAACTGGAATAGATGGGTTGGCGTACCTGTTCAGAGCTGGCTGTCTTTACTGCTCGCTCGGTCTCGTGGAACTTGAAACACGCTTCTTCGATGGGTAATTCACAGTATTCCAGCAGACGTCGAACCTGACCGTCAAGATCCTGTACTACGTCTTCGTAATTCACGTCCAACACTTTGCCCGGTAGAATCTCGTGCCAGTGATCCATTAACCGCTGGTATTGTATGTAGTACTCACCGAGTTCGGTCAGGTCGTAGCTAAAAGGTTGCCCACTGGCGAATAACTGCTTGTAGGTGCCGAAACAACTATCCAGTGGATGTCGGCGGGCGTTGATGATTTTTGCGTTCGGCATGGCTAAATGTAACAAGCCTACATAAGTAAAGTTGTTGGGGTTTTTATCGATAAATCGAGCGGCTCCGGAGCGGTAATTTTGCGTGCGCTCAATATATTGGCCGCCTATCTTCGACCAGGCCTGCTCCCCAAGAGCGGTGAGAAAGTCCGGGAACTGTTCCGACTGAGGATTTGATCGACCAATGGACTGGACCACGAACGGCAGATCGGTCAGTTCATGGGTACCCTCTACAAGACTATGGCTGGCCAGAATCTGTTCGATCAGGGTAGAGCCCGATCGGGGCAGACCAACAATCAGTATTGGTGATGCGTCAGAGAGGCCATTGCCTTGTTTTTGTGAGATAAATTCTTCATCGAATATTTCGATCAACCGATCCGTCACGGTTTCGTTTGTCACAGGATCATAGCTCTCTGATTCGCGCCGCTTCTGATTACAACGACTAAAATATTTGAAAGCCTGCTCATAATCTTTACGGGCTTCGTGCTCAAGGCCCAAAGAGTTGCACAACTGTTCAACCGATAGATCATCAATACCCGGGTCTTCAAGCAACACTCGCATCGTGTCCACCTCGCTTTGTTCGAAGCGAAATGTCTTCATATTGGCGAGACTCCAATAGGGTTCGGCGTTGCCAGGATTGACCGCGATATGCTGTCGATAAACGTCAATAGACTGTTGCTGGCGTCCGACGGTTTTGAGCTGGTGGCCGAGTCCTGAAAATGCACCGGGATGAGTCGGTGTTATCTTCAGAGCCTGCTGATAGGTGTTGATTGCTTTCTCATGTCGACCAGCGTTTGCCTCTGCATTGGCCAGGGCAATGTACGACTCTGCGATCTCGGGTGCCAGTCGCACAACCTGCAAGGCACTTTCGATAGATTCAGGATATTTATCGAGTTGCCCTTGCGCGTTGGACAGATCGAGCCAGGCTCGAGCAAAGTCAGGGGCGATCGAAACAGACTGGAGCAGCAGAATCTCTGCGTCGTGAAATTTACGATGTTTGGCGGCGACTGCAGCAAGTAAGCGAATGGCTTCAACATTATCCGGATCATGTTTCAAAATATCCCGATAGATGTTTTCTGCTTTTTCGGGTTCGCCGTTACGTTCGAGTTTTGCTGCTTCGCTGATTTTTTCGCCATTGGCAATCTGTCTGCGCTGCCGGTTTGCAGACTCGCTATCTTGGGTAGGCGCTGTATGACCGCTTAGCAGTTCTCGTGCACGGGCGATTTTCAGGTGCAGGTCTGACCGACCCGGATCAAGATGAATGGCGTGCTTGTAAGCCGCGACAGCCTCATCAAAATACCCTTCAATCAACAGCAAATCGGCGTAAGACTCGTGTGCAATAGGAAATTCCGGATATAGCGATCTGGCTTTCTCAATATGCACTCGTGCTTCGTCAACTCTCTGCAGCGCAATCAGTGCACGAGCGGCGAGGCAAAGGATGTTCGGATCCTCAGGGTAGTCACCTAATCCTTCGAGGCTCACCTGGGCTGCTGCCTCGGCATTGCCAGACCGCATGTGATTGAAAGCGAGATTAAAACGCTCTTGCTGTGATTGCACCTGGTTGACCTTTTGTCCTTAAAACTTGAACATAGAATGGCTCGATAGTAGCTTAGGCATCGACTTGGATTCCAGCTATTCATTTGTGATTGCCTGGACGAACATTATCAAAAAAACTATTTTTCAATCGAGACTGATTTCGTGGTGGCAATGAATTGAAGACATTTTATCGGGCGGTGGGCGAGAAAGAATTCGTCCTCACCGCTGAACTGCCCTTGAAACCGAACATGAGCGCGGTGGAAATAACGACCGAAGCACAATCCCTGTTCGTGAATGTTGATGGCGTTGTTTTAACCGATAACCAGTATGGGTTGACTCACATGTCAACTTCTGCAGCAGCGAGTTTACTGTTGGGTTCCGGTGTTGACCCCATCGTCCAGTTAAGCTGTCGTAATCGTAATCGCATCGCCCTGGTGAGTGAGCTGCTTGGTTTGCAGGCTCTGGGTGTGAGCAGTGTAATGCTCATTGAGGGAGCCAGGGTGCCAAAAGGATTCGAGCCGAGACCGACGGCTGTACTGGATATGAATGCCAAAGAACTGATCGCGACCGCGAAACTGATGAATGAAGACGAAAAGCTCACTGGCAACAAATTCCTCATCGTCACATCGGGAACGGCACATAACCCCCAACCCGGTTGGGAACCGAAAGAACTGCTCGCCAAGGCTGACGCCGGGGCCCAGGTAGTCATAAGCCAGTTGTGTTTTGACACTGACATTCTGAAGCGATACATGTCATTTCTTGGGTCAAAAAAGATGACCCATCGGGTTCAGTTTATCGTTAGCCTTGCGACACTGCCGTCAGCAGGCATTGCGACCTTTTTACGCGACAACCGACGCCGGGCGCTTATTCCACCGGTCGTCATTAAGCGCCTGGAGCAGTCCAGCGACCCGGAAGCAGAAGGCGTGTTGATCTGCGGTGAACTCTTGCAGAGTTATTCTGAAATCCCGGGTATCAGCGGCGTCAATCTCATGACTCTCGGGGCAACAGACACCATTGGGGCCGCGATTAGTGCGAGTGGCGTCAGAAGTGAGCAGGGGTGAGCTTATGCAACCCGATGCGCAGTTTAAGAAAGTTATTCAGCTGATTGCCGAAAATGACCTGGATCAGGCAGAATTCGAGTGTCGTAAAATACTGGGATCAGGCCGGGAAGATGTCAATATGACTGCATTGCTCGGTGCGATTCTTTTAAAAGTCGGTCAACTTGAAGAAGCCGAGTCAGTTTTACTTGAGGCGGTGGTGATGGCGCCTGGCTTTGCCCAACCCCATCAGGATCTGGCTGTTCTGTATGTAAATCGCGGAGACTTTCAGGCGGCAGCAAAATATTTTCAGCGAGCGACTGAGATTGATCCGGGCCGGGCTTCAGCGTTCGCGGGTCTAAGCCGCTCCCTCAATAAACTCGGTAATGCCAGTGCCGCAGCCGAAGCGTTTGACAAATATCTGGAGTTAACGCCCGACAATTCGCTGGCGCGGATTGTAGCACTACACAAAAATGGTGACCTGAAGAAAGCCCGGCTTGAATGCGGACGTCTGTTAGCAAGGGAACCCGAGAATCTGGCCGCGATGCGTCGGCTGGCGATGATATCAGTTGAAGAAGGCGAAATTGCAGGCGCCGAACGTCTATTCCGTCGTGTGCTCCAACTGGATCCGGTATCTGTAGTTCCGCACATGGATCTGGCTGATCTCTGTCATCAACAACATAACTATGTAGCGGCAATTGAATGGCTGCAGCTGGCAGTCAGTATGAAGCCGGAAAATTCAGAGGTTCAATTTAAGCTGGCACAGTTATTTTTGACGATTGGAAAAGCGGAGGCAGCGTTATCGAGCTATTCCAGCTGTCTTGCGCTTGATGAGTACAATAGCCGTGCCATGCTCGGTCGGGGAAATGCGTTACGGGCGCTTGGTCACGGTGCAGCCGCGGTTGATGCTTACCAGACATGTTTGGCAGACGACGGAGTGTATGCTGATGCATGCTGGAGCCTGGCAAGCATGCGCACCTATGAATTCAGCGACGTGCAACTCGCCAGTATGTCCAGGTGCAGGATGAAAGAAGGCATCACGAGCCATGACGCCATCCAACTGGATTTTGCGATTGGCAAGGCTTTGGATGATCGGAGCGAGTATGACGCTGCCTGGGCACATTATGTTTCCGGGAATGACCGTAAGCGTAACGAAACTCGTTACGATGGGGCCGAGTTCGAATCTGGTATCGACAGGACGATCAGTATCTATCGTGAAGAATTATTGGATCGCGAGCCAATGTCGAAGCCACTGGAATCGACTCCGATTTTTATTATCGGAATGCCGCGATCCGGATCAACGCTACTGGAGCAGATCCTGGCAAGCCACCATCTTGTCGAGGCCACGGCGGAGTTACCCTATTTAGGAGAGATAGCATCTCCTCTGAGCTGGCCCGGCAACGCGATGGGGTTATCGCAGATGTCTACCCTTGGGGACGCAGCATTGAGTAGATTGGGTGCAAAGTACCTTTCTGCCACGATGGCTCATCGGCATGAGCAAAAGCCGTACTTTATCGACAAATTACCATCCAACTTTTCTTATGTGGGCTTTATTCATCTGGTGTTGCCCGAGGCGATAGTCATAGACGCAAGACGCCAGCCACTGGATACCTGTGTTGCTAACTTTCGTCAGTTGTATGCCCAGGGTAAGGAGTTTTCTTACGACCTTGTGGAACTCGCTGAGATGTACCTGCAGTATGTCCGAATAATGAAACACTGGGAGAAGGTGCTACCTGGCAAAGTACTGACCGTTCACTATGAAAACATGGTTACCGATACAGAGCATCAGATCAGAGGCATTGTGGAACATTGTGGTCTCGAATGGGACGAGGCCTGCCTGGACTATGAAGCCACCGGTCGAATATTTTCAACCGCAAGTTCTGAACAGGTACGGCAGCCGATTTATAATAGTTCAATTGGCTTTTGGCGGCACTATGAAAGGGATCTGGCCGAGTTAATCGAAAACCTGGAGCCACTTGATCAGTCCGATCTCGATTGATATGGTATCCTGCGGGATTAAACGTGAGTTCAGGGTAGTTTGCCTATAGGCGAGGTAGAGCGAATTTGCGGAAATGAAAAGATAACGTCGCATAAATCGGCTCTTAGACCGAATACGAAAGATTCCTTACTGGGAGGGAACATCATGCAGCAGAATCATAAATTTGCTTTGACTCCACTTGCGGCAGCGATTTCTGCTGCACTACATCCTGCACCATTGGTTGCAGCTGAACAGGACGGCGACTCGGGCTATGCCCTTGAAGAAGTGACGGTCACCGCTCGTAAACGTACTGAATCTGTACAGAACATCCCCAGCAGTATCCAGGCACTTTCCGAAGAGACCCTGAAAGACATGAACGCGCGTGGCCTGGCGGACTATTCCCGTTTCATACCAGCCGTAAACGTCGTTAACTATCAAAATGGTTCCTCCACAATCGTATTTCGCGGTGCAACGATTGAAGGCGGCGGTTACATTGCACAGGCAACATCTTCTGTCTATCTGGATGAAATCTCCGTGACCTCAACCGGAGATCAACCATCGATCCGGATGGTAGATATTGAGCGGGTCGAGGCATTAGCGGGTCCACAGGGCACGATTTATGGCTCTGATGCACAAGCGGGTACCTTGCGTATCATTACCAATAAGCCGGAGATGAACAGATTTGGTGCGGTCATTGATGCCAGTATGAGGGCGAACAATGAGGGTGAAGGCAGTTACGACGGCTCGGTGGTTCTAAACTTCCCCCTGGTAGAGGATAAGCTGGCACTTCGTCTGGTAGGTTTTGCGGCAAAAGACGGTGGCTATATTGACAACGTTCTTGGTCGCACACCCGATGTCAATACCGTCGGTAACACTATCGCCGGGTTTGGTACCCTGGATAATGCCGCTTTTGTAAAAAAGGATGCAAATGACTCTGAGGTATCTGGCTGGCGTGCTGCGCTTCGTTGGGAGATAAACGACGACTGGGCTGCTACCGTGAGTGCTATCCATCAGCTGACAGAATCCGGGTTTGATAACGACTACGACCCGAATGTTGGCGATCTTGAGACCATCAAGTTTTTCAATGACTTTAGTGATGACGAGTACGATATGTATTCGCTCACCATCGAGGGTGATCTGGGTTTCGCACAACTCGTCTCCGCCACGTCTTATTATGATCGTGATATTAAAACCGTCTACGACATTACGGTATACCATCATTATTGGGCTGGACTTTATTGTCAGACATACGCCGATCCTGGTGCCGCTTCATATCCATACTATTTTCGAAACCCTGGTAATGCGGATGAGGTTATCTTCTGGGGGTCTTACTGTAATGCCCCAACAGCAGAGGGTGACTATCTTGCGGCTTATTCTGCTCCGGCACAGCAGGAGCGATTTACCCAGGAGATTCGCTTGTCTTCCCAGGGTGACACATTGGACTGGTTAGTTGGGTTGTACTATGAAGACAGTACAAACGCCTGGCAAGCAGACTTCGGTTTTCCAACCAGCAATGACTATCAGGATTCCGTTGCCTTGAAGTTTATGGAGTTTTACTACGGTGATGGCGTTGCAGGTGCGTTTCCCGATGCGCGAGAAACCTGGTACTCGGATAGCTCCACTGACTGGGAGCAAAAAGCGATATTTGGTGAAGCTGTATGGCACGCAACCGAAAAACTCGACATCACTGTCGGCGGTCGTTACTTCGACAGGACGAACAACAATATTTACTTCGTTGAACATCCGAACAACAATCTACTGGACGAATATCTGGATGCCGACGGCAACCCCGCGATTCCTGATCATAAAGGGGATGAGACGGAGTTCGTACCGAAGCTGAGCGTGGCGTATCACATTAACCCTGACACGATGGTTTACGGTCTGTGGACAGTCGGCTATCGTCCCGGCGGCACTAACCGTACCCGGGGTGAACCGTTCTACCCAACCAACTATGACGCCGATAAAATGACGAACTGGGAAACTGGCGTGAAGACCATGTTTGCCGACGGAAGAGCCAGGATGAATGTGACGGCCTTCTACATGGATTGGGAGGACTTCCAGCTTGAAATTGTCGATCCCTCATTGAGAATATGCCCGAGCGGAAATACCTCTGACAAGATCGCCGGTGAGTGTGGACAACCCTGGCAGGCGATTGTAGCCAATGCAGGAGATGCGCATATTCTGGGTGTTTCTGTAGAGTTTGACATGGCAATGACAGATAACCTCCTGGTAGGTCTGAATGCCCAATGGCTGGAGGCAGAAACAGATTCAACCCTCGACCTGGATGGGGATGGCACGATAGATGTTGTGAAGGGGAATACACTGCCAATAACACCTGAGTGGAAGAGTTCTGCATGGGCCACTTACAGTCAGTCGGTGTCCTGGTTTGGAGCCTCTAGTGCCTTTGCGCGCCTGCAGTGGTCATATCAGAGTGAGAGTAACAATATTCTCCAGCCCACGGAGTATGAACCTCAGCATCCGCAGATTGTCAACGAGTCGTACAATATTGGCGATTTTAGCGTGGGGTTGGAGGCGGACACGTGGGAGCTGACCTTGTTTGTGAGCAATCTGACCGACGAACGAGCGCAATACACACACCTGTCCGGTACTCGTATTGCAGCCTGGGGTAGTACCACAGAAGGACGGGTCTCTGTGGCATCTCGTTACACCAGTCGTCCCAGGGAAGCGGGTGTTCGTTTCATCAAATACTTTGGTGATTAATTAGTCATACGGCCAGACTTCCAGCCCGTGGATGGCATTACGGATGTCCATGGTAATGTTGACGGACCCGATGGTCTGGCCGCTTTCAACATCATAAAGGGAAATTGTTGACGGCGACGAACCGCCGATAACAACACGATCACTAAACAGGCTCAGACCACGGCCGAAGCCTTGCCGGGCCACTCTGGAGTCGTCGAGACCTGGGTTTTGAATTTCAGCTGGATCAAATTTTCGTATTGGAAATACGCGTTGTCCACCATCACGAGATACAAAACGAACACAGTCACTTTCCGTATCATTGAATAGAACACCACCACGATAGGGTCTTGCGTTGTGTGTGCCTGACGGTAAGCTGCAGATCTCCTGTACGTTGTTCTCGTGGCTGATATGTAACAGCGCTTTAGTCCTGAGACCACTCAGGTAAATACCCCTGCCATCGACGAAGACCATGTTAAGGTGATGCTCGTTACTGGCTCGTGGTCCGGACGCTGTACGCGGGTCAAAAGTAAAACCACTCCATTGATCATGTTTTAGTAAATGGAAACCCCAGTTGAAAACTTGCTCATCGAGATCAAAAACCAACAGGCTGTCAAAGCCAGTTGAAGTCAGAAAAATTTTCCGGTCTTTGCGAACAATCTCGTGGCAGTGTTTTAGATACGGATTGCGCCAGGAATTCTGAATCACGAACTCGCGATCGTAGCAGAACAATTCATCCGATGCGGCAACATAGATATGATCCCCGTCAAATGTGATGCCGCGCAAGCCCCGGTCAGCCCCCCTGCCGGAAAAGTCGATATCGGCCGTGTTCCAGTCAACCAGTTGATCTGTTGACTGGTTTTCAAAATCCACAGTAAAAATACCACCATGGCTTTCACCCTGCTGACTACCCCGCACGACGGAAGTGAAAATGACCTTGGGTAACTTGAGGTCCATATTCTTAACCTGAGTTCGACACGACAGTGTCGTCCGCTGGAACAGTTATCCCGGCCGATCTGGATGCCTTTATTGGGGCTACTATGGCGGCTACTGATTCAATCTGCAGGTGTGAATACACTTCTAAAAACCGATTTTCTCAGCGGTCAGATCAAGACAGACTGCCACGAGTGCGAGTAGCTCATCTGTTTGTTCAAGCGTCATCACCAGTGGTGGTGAGATAACCATGGTATCTTCAATTGCACGCATCACAAGGCCACTATCGAAACATATATCGCGACACAAGGTGCCAACGTCGCCCCGGTCATCAAAAAATTCACGAGTTTGTTTATTTTTGACCAGTTCAAGAGCGCAAAGAAATCCTGTGCTCCTTGTTTCACCAACCAGTGGGTGGTCTTCGAGTTTTTCCCATCCCCTGGCAAGATAAGGCCCGGTTTCGTTTCCGACACGTTCAACAATGCCTTCATCTATCAGGATGTTCAGGTTAGCGATCGCCGCTGCCGCTGCGACCGGATGCCCTGAATAGGTAAAGCCATGATTGAAGTCGCCACCGAATTCAATTAATACATTCGCCACATTGTCACTTACCAACACGCCACCGATGGGTATATAACCTGAGGAGAGGCCTTTGGCAATTGGCATAAGATCTGCAATGATATTGTAGTGATCGCACCCAAACCATTTACCGGTACGGCCGAAGCCACAGATAACCTCATCGGCAACCAGCAGAATCTCATGTCGATCACAGATTTCCTGAATCCTGGGCCAGTAGGTGGAAGGTGGAATAATGACGCCGCCAGCGCCTTGAATCGGTTCGGCGATAAACGCGGCAACCCTGTTCTCGCCGATCTCGTTGATTTTCTGTTCCAGTTCGTCCGCTATTTTTACGCCGAAATCTTCTTCCGAGAGATCACCTCCGTCCTGAAACCAGTAAGGTTGCCCGATGTATTCGATGTCCGGAATCGGTAAACCACCCTGCGCATGCATGCTCTTCATACCACCCAGGCTGGCGGCGGCCACAGTGCTGCCGTGATAGGCATTGTTACGGCTGATAATGACGGTCTTTTCGCCCTTGCCTTTTAAATCCCAATAGCGACGAACCATTCTCACCACCGTATCGTTTGCTTCAGAACCGGAGCCGGTAAAGAAGACGTGGTTCATATGAGCTGGGGCCAGAGAACAGACGAGGCGCGACAATTCAATCGCTGGCGGGTTTGCCGTCTTAAAAAAGCTGTTGTAGTAAGGCAGTTCCTGTAGCTGGGCATAAGCGGCATCGGCGATCTCTTTTCTGCCGTAACCGACATTGACGCACCACAGACCTGCCATGGCATCCAGGTAACGTTTCCCATCGCTGTCCCACAGATAGATGCCATCTGCCCTGGTAATGATGCGGCTGCGTTCATCGATGAGTTTCTTGAAGTCTGTAAATGGGTGCAGGTAGTGGGCAGAGTCCAGGTCCTGGAGTTGCTCGGTTGTGTAGTTGTAGGTCATCAGTTCGCCTTGTGATTTGCCTGCTATTTCTAACCCCACAATCGGGGCGAAGCTCTTGCGCTTCCAGTGTAGGGTACCTTGCGACATTCAGTCTTGTCGACGGGTAGGTTAAGAAATCCGCAGCATACAGCAGCATTGTGTGAGCTAAAAGCGAGCAACTGATTGGTAGTGGCTCGACCGAGCCACTACCAATTGTTTGCATGAATTGGGTCAGGCTGGCAAAGTGATCACGGCTCATCAATAAGCACCCACTCATGTCTGAAATGAAGCGTTGGTTAGAAGCTCACCAGGTCGAATTCGTTGAATGTCTTGTGCCTGATTTCAACGGCATTGGCAAAGGCAAAACCGTTCCTGCAAAAGAACTGTACGATGGGGTGATCCGGTTGCCAGAAGCTATCTTCGGCCAGGATATCCTGGGACAGTGGTGCAAAGACCACGATCTGATGGATATTGCAGATATTGATATGGTGCTGAAACCGGATGAATCGACCCTGGTAAATCAACCCTGGACCGATACAGAAAAGGCACAGTGTATTTGCGATTGCCAGGGCAAAGATGGAGAGGTTTTGGATATTGCTCCCAGGTCGTTGTTAAAGAAGATTATAGACCTGTTTAGCGAACTCGGGATGCAGCCTGTCGTGGCCCAGGAAGCCGAATTCTACCTGGTCGCCAGGAATCCTGATCCGATGCTACCCTTGACAGCCGCTCCGGGTGTTTCGGGTCGTCAGCCGGTGGCTCCGCGTTCGTTTCAAATGGAAGCCTTGTCTGAATATTCACCATTTCTTGAAAGCCTGTATTCTTTTGCGAAGGAGCAGAATATTGAAACTGCCGGTGTGGTGCAGGAAATGGGCCGTGGTCAATTGGAAGTTAACTTCAAACACGGAAATCCGCTGCAAAGGGCCGATGAAATGTTTAATTTCAAACGAATCGCGCGACAGGCTGCGTTGCAGAATGGCTACTATGCGACCTTCCTTTCGAAACCAATTAGCCGGGAACCCGGCAGTGCGATGCATTTACATCAGAGCCTGGTAGATCAGAAAACATTGAAGAATATTTTTGTTGATGATAACGGGACTCACTCGGAAAGGTTCAGAGCCTATCTGGGTGGCTTACAGAAATATGCGGCTAATGCGATGGTATTTTTCGCGCCAAACGTCAACTCCTATCGCAGGTTTGAGGGGGTAGAGTCGAACCCCACAAATGTGGAATGGGGCTTGGATAACAGAACGACTGGATTTCGGATACCCGTAAGCGAACCCGGGGCGACGCGGATCGAGAATCGTATTCCCGGTTCAGATACGAATCCATATCTTGCCATTGCTGCAAATCTTGCATGTGGTTATCTTGGACTGAGGGAAAATGCAGTGCCGCACGATCCTGTGAAAGACAGTGCATGGGATCTTCCCTCTGCCCTGCCGGGAACTCTCGCTGATGCACTGGTTCTTTTAAATGATTGTCAGCCGCTGATTGAACTATTCGGCGAAAGGTTTGTGAAGCTGTTTACAGACATCAAAACAAGGGAAGCAAAGGCATTCTCAGAGGAGGTGACTGCCTGGGAGCGGGAACACCTTTTGTTAACCGTGTAAAAGGGGCTTTTTCAGCAGCCTGTTAGACAAGGTTGTGGTGGCCCAAAAAGTCCTTGTGCAACAATCGATGAAACAGTTGTTCCCCTGCTTCCTTCTCTGGTGAAAGTCGACCGGTCTCGTATGCCCGTGAAGACAATCCTCTTTGCACAGAAAGGCAGATAGACTCATCTTCCATTTGAACCTGGTGTGCTAACTCAATACTGCGTTTCTTGAAGTTTTCATCCTGTTCAGGTTCGTCCACGAAATAGTAGTCAAAGATGACCTTGCACTTGTTCTCCGAGACCGGAATGGTCAGGTTGGTATCAAGAATACCGTCGTAGAAATTAAACATGACGTTGGGATACAGCCAAAAATACAGGGCGTCTGTTCCCTTTCGGACGCTGTTTACGTCGTTGTTTTCTGCCATCGGGCAGGATTGAAGACAATAACGATCTTCGAGTTCCACCCGGTAGTCTTTGTAGTTGATCGCACTATTTAAGTCACTGTGGAGAATCGGAACGTGATAACCACCGTCGAGGTAGTTATCGACAAAAACTTTCCAGTTACAGTCCAGTTCGTATTCGACCCTCTGGTAAAATTGAAGCTTATCCAGTTGCAGGGGTTTGAATTTCTCTTTCATGCCACCGAGGAAGTTTTCCAGATCAGGCGCAGATTCATCGAGGCAAACGAAGACAAACTTCTCAAAAATATCTACTCTAACGGGCTTCAACCCGTTACAAGCCGGGTCAAAGCCTTTCGCACCTTCGAACTGCGGTGTTGAGCGCAGGCTGCCATCAAGGTTGTAGGTCCAGCCATGATAAGGGCAGTGCATTGCTCTGGCTTTGCCTTCACCCTGCATCACCGCTGCCGCATGGTGTTGGCAGACATTGTAAAAAGCCCGAAGCTTGTCGTCGCGTACGATAACGATGGGTTCACCACTAACTTCCGTCGCTACATACTGGCCTTTTTCCTCTAATTGATCGGTCCGTGCCACCAATATCCAGTTGTTGGTGAAGACAGTGTCGGTTTCGAGAATTGAAAATTCTCGATGCGTGTACCAACTGCTGGGAGGCGTTGTCGCCCGGGAGATATCCGCAGTGGCGTCATAAACGTCAATTTGCTGGTTAAGGAAATTGGCCATATTTAACACCTTACTGTCTGAATATCTGCCTTGTTCAAGTCACCAGCCCTGTATTTCATGTGGTCATCACCGATGAGAGATTTATCTTCAGCATCCGCATTTGACGATTAAAACGAAGTCAGGAAGGAGGCAGCATTACCACCATCTGTTTCAGCCTGCTGAGCAGCCCTTAGAAAGTCCAATCCTTCAGCGGCTGGTATTGTGGCGTCATCGTGCATTATCCTGGAAACCCTGTGACGATGAAACATGATCAATTGCGGACCCAGGGTTATAACATTTTTCAGTTCGTCTCCAAATAATTGCCGGTGCAGGTCCGGCAGACGAAACCAAGGTGTGGTTGGCTTTGCGTGATGGGCATTGTGAAACCCGAAGTTCAGCACCAGCCAGTTGGGAAAATGATACGCAAACGAGATCACATTTGAATAGGTATGAACTTGTTCCCATACCAGATCTCCCTTGTGAGATGATCTCTCGTCAGTATAGAGATTGAGGTGATAATCGTAGTCGTGCTGCAGACCGTCCATAAAACGCAGTACCGTCATCATCAACATATAGGCAATGACATAGAGAACAGCGGCTTTAAAACTGTACAGGCACAAGAGAACAAACAACCCTGCTCGAACCAGGAAAATAGCGG
>JAPYTQ010000036.1:0-51903 GCA_029941905.1 Pseudomonadales bacterium
ACAATGAGCGAACAACTCAACGTTCGTTTTCTGTCGAATCCGCGGGTGATGACTTCAATACCTTGCCGTCATTTCCCTGCCCGCGCCCAACAGAACCCGGGCGGACCACGGCTCTTCCGCCTGAGCGCCTGCTTTTTCTTTCCATTGCGTCGAGGGGATCATCACCATCCAGGTAAAGTGCAAGATACTGAAGTTGGTCCAACCCCCAGAATATTTCATCTTCCACACCCATCGTGGGAATGCCAAAGACGCCCCGCTCGATTGCCAGATCTGTTTCTTTTCGAAGCATGTCACTTGCCGTCGCTTCTTTAGTGGCGGCAACAAGTCGTTCACCTTCGAGATCAGCACCGATCAGTGTATTGCAGATATCGACCGGATCACCAAGATCAATACCCTCAACCCATCCGGCATTGAAAATAGCACTGATGACCGCCTTTTGATCATCACCGGCAACACCAGCAAGAGAAACACGAAGCGCCGTCAACGGATTGAAGGGATGATAGCGTGGGCCGCCCAGGGGTATTCCACGAAGTGCGGCAAAACGGCCAGTATCCTTGCCAACATGTTTTCCCTTTGGGGGAATTTCCGCCGGGCCCAGCTGGCCCCAGTGATTGAGCAGACCAGCAAACAGTACAGGCCTGGGGACGATCTCAACGTCACGCGATTCTGTCACTTCCGGCAGACAAAGCCATGCCAGATAGGCATAGGGTGAGAGATAGTCAAAATAGAAATCAATTGTACGTGACATCGGAATCCTCCTCCGTGCAAGGATAAGATAATTGAATTAACAGGTCAAAATCGCCAAGCCTGGTCAGAAAATCTTCTCACCGATCTATTCTGCTCTATCCCTGCTTAAACTCTACGAGATTTTTATAAAACTACTGACGTTCCTTCTTCACTTACTGGGATACCGTTTTTCAAATTTTATTCATAAACTCTATCACCTTTTTACATTTCCTATTGAATGAATCATAATCTTTTCGATGTCTTCCATGAGACGCAGGTGTGCATGTAATTAGCCAATGTAAGAAACTGCTCATCGCCTTGTTGGCGGTATCATTACTGTCTGTAACAATACTGGCTCAGCATTCCCATGATGATGTAGTCTCCGATACTGCCTGTGTCGTGTGCTTGTATCAGGCGAATTTCGACTCTGTATTGAGCGTCCCGCCTCGGATACCGGAAGTAATTGTCACACGAGTTTATAGTGATCACTTCCATTCGCGTTTTGTTCAATTTTCTTGCGTACTCGCTGTCGCACGAAGCCCCCCTATATTCCTTGTTGGGTAGATAGATTTCAAATTCATTCTTGAATTTTAATCAATTTCTTTCAATAAGGAGAAAACATGAAATTTATTTCACTGGGTGCAGTCCTCTTGGGCATGGCTCCTTTTTGTTTAGGGCATCCTGCAATGACGACCCTGACCTCCAAAGGTGCTGCAGATGTTGCAGAACCGCCAACATCGTCGAGCGAAATTGACGAGCTACAAGACTCATTAGCAATATTAAAAACTGAGTATGACCGCCGAATTAGTGACCTGGAACGAAGGCTTGAGCTTGCCGAACAGCGAGTAACACAAACTGTGTCTCGCAATGAAGTTATTGCAGAACAGGCAATGGAGGCATTGGAATTAGCAGAAGAGGCTGCACTAGCGCCTAATCCCATGACTCGCTCAGCCAATACATTCAATCCTGCTATAGGCGTAATACTCGTTGGTACTGTGGCTTCACAAACCAGTCATCAAGATTACCAGGTTCCCGGATTCAGCCTGCCCGAAGAAGCTGGCCCAGTGGATGAAGGATTCTCTCTGGGGGAGAGTGAATTGAACTTTAATGCCAATGTTGATGACAAATTCTTCGCTAACTTAACGTTCGCTCTCGCAAGTGATGATGGCGAGACTGAAGTAGAACTTGAAGAAGCGTACATCCAATCATTAGCAATACCAGGTGGTATTAATGTTACCGCTGGTCGTTTCTTTTCAGGTATGGGATACCTCAATGGTTTTCACACCCATACCGATAATTTTGCCGATCGGCCTCTCTCCTACGAAGTATTCCTGGGCGGACAGTATAAAGATGATGGCATCCAGGTCAGATGGTTGTTGCCCACCCAGCACTATTTTGAAATTGGCGGCGAAATTCTTCGAGGTGATGCATTTCCTGCCGCTGGCGCTGCTCATGATGGTATGGGCGCATGGAGCTTATTTGCTGACACAGGTGGTGATATTGGATTTAGCGGTAGTTGGCAAGTGGGTATTGGCGTCCTTCACACAACGGTTATAGATCGAGCAGTAAATGCATCGAATGAAGAATCGACTCTATTTACCGGTGACTCTGATTTATACAACCTGAACTTCGTTTGGAAGTGGTCTCCCAACGGGAATCCCGTATATACCAACTTTAAACTACAGGGCGAATATTTCTGGCGAGAAGAAAATGGACAGCTAGACACAGCAAATTATTCAGGAGATCAATCGGGTTGGTATTTACAAGGGTTCTGGCAGTTCAAGCCACAGTGGCGGATCGGCTACCGCTATGATCAAGTGCGCGCGGACAACAAGAATGTTGCGGGCACATCTTTAGAAGCAAGGAACGATTCGACAGACAGAAATTCACTCACCCTCGAATGGTCAAACAGTGAGTTCTCTCGCATCAGGCTTCAACTAAATGCAGGTCAATCGGGGTTAGAAAACGACAGCCGTTGGGTGTTGCAATATTTACACAGTTTGGGCGCGCACGGCGCTCATCGATTTTGAGGATTGATCAATGAGCAGATTTGTATTCACGTTTGTGATGTTCATCAGTTTTTCAAACAATGCACTAGCACTACGAATATTTGCCTGTGAACCTGAATGGGCATCCCTGAGCAAGGAACTTGCCGGTGAGCTTAACCAGATTGAGAGCGCACTAACCGTGTTCCAAGACCCGCATCGTTTGCAAGCCAGACCTAGTTTGATTGCAACCATAGCAAAGGTTGATTTGTTATTGTGTTCAGGTGCAGACCTTGAAATTGGCTGGTTACCTTTGCTTCTACGACGTTCAGGTAATAGAAACATACAGGTAGGACAACAAGGTCACTTTGAAGCATCATCCTTCATTCGACGTTTGGAAGTACCTCAACAACTTGACAGAGCCCTGGGAGACTTACACCCGCTGGGTAACCCTCATGTTCACCTGGATCCACGCAATATACGCATCATTGCAAAAGCATTGACTGAACGACTAATAGCACTCGATCCTGATAGTGCACAGGAGTACCGGCACCTGCAGGAAGATTTTCAGCATCGTTGGCAGATCGCCCTCACGCGTTGGAAAGAGCAGGCGAAAACACTGAGGGGGACAAAAATCGTCACCCACCATAGCAGTTTTTCTTATCTAATCAATTGGCTGAAGATGGATCGTATTGCTACGATTGAGACAAAACCTGGCATTGCAGCCAGCAGTGCCCATTTGTCATCACTGCTAAACATAGTCGAGACAAATCCGCCCAGGTATTTACTTCGAACACCATACGCAAATGCCAAACCATCTAAGTGGTTGTCAGAAAAAACCGGACTACCGATGCTCGTGCTGCCTTATTCAGTGGGCGAAAATCATACGGCTGAAGATCTATTCGAGTTATTCGATGTCACACTCTCATTGTTGTTGGAGGAGACATGAATTTTGAGCTGGTTGACATCACAATCATTGGACCGGCTCTACTCGCCGGATTGCTGGTCTTAAGTACCCACGTTCCTCTGGGACAACAGGTCTTAAAACGAGGCATTATCTTTATCGATCTTGCCATTGCGCAAGTCGCCGGTCTGGGTGTCATCGTTGCTGCGAATATGGACTTGGACATACTAGGTTTCCCAGCACAGATGGCAGCAGTGAGTGCAGCGCTGCTTGCCACCGTATTGTTGCTCTGGACAGAGCGGCGATTTCCTGAGGTTCAAGAAGCATTCATTGGCGTGTTGTTTGTATTGGCGGCGACTGCCAGCATTCTCGCTTTGGCAGAAAACCCCCATGGAGGAGAAAATCTCAAAGATTTACTCGTTGGGCAAATCCTGTGGGTGACACTGGAATCTCTGTGGCCTATTGCATTGGTCTATATGGTAGTGCTGGCAATCTGGTTTAAGCCAGGCGTAAAGGGCCATTACACTTTCTATATTATCTTTGCTTTCAGCGTTACCGCCTCGGTTCAATTAGTTGGAGTTTACCTCGTGTTTGCATCACTGATTATCCCAGCACTGGCCACCCGTCAAATTCATGGGATACGACGCTTGGTAACCGGTTACATGCTAGGTGCAATTGCTTATTCAGCAGGTCTACTACTTTCAACCTTATTTGATTTGCCACCTGGTGCCATCATCGTCTGGTGTCTATTCGTGATCGGTGTGATGACTAGTTTTGTGATATCTACAATAGAGAGTCGAACTTGTTGAAGTCGTTAACTAATATCTGTTGTTGCCGTCAGCGTCGTTTTTCCACGTCCTCCTGCTCGTATGGCCAATCACAATCACCAGCATGCACTGCAAAACCAATAATCCTTCGAGTAAACTGATCAATGATGCCAGCAACCTTCTGCAGGCGGCGTTCGCCAATTAACATTGCTAATAGGCCAAACAGAAATCGATCTCCTGTGACCAATGAAGGTGATCTCTTCCTTGCACGATTCATGACAACTCACTATTCTCAACAAGATCAGAACTTCGTATCGACTATGTCTCGTCTGCACCGACAATAGTCGTTGTGATGCTGGTACCGTAGTCCTGATAAGAAGGTCGGACAATGGTGATTGAATCCGCGTTACCCGTAATCCCGACAACACCAGCTAGGTCGTCTGCGCTTGCCTGGTATGCATCACCACCACCAGGGGCAAGAACACCTTGTGGATTAAAAAGAGCAATCCAGTCATCACCGCTGTTGGGAACAGTGGAAATCAGACCTAAGGCGAGGTAACTATTACGCTTCACAAAGGTGGTACGTGAAGTTCTGATTGCATTCTGGTAGTGAACGTTTACCTTGCTCATGTTAGTTGTCTTGGAGTACTCGCGGTAAGCAGGCATGGCGACTGACGAAAGAATACCGATAGTCGCGATAACAATCAGTAGTTCAATTAAGCTAAATCCTTTTTGTAGTTTGATAAGCCTTTCCTCATTTCAGCGTTGTGAATAATGATTGAGTTTGGCGTTGGTTCCTTCCCACCTGAAACTGGTATGTAAGTTATACCTCACGAAATTAGATATTACGTAAATTGGAGGATAAACGGACTGTTTTTGAGTATGGGCGGTATTTCGAAGGACGGATGGTGTATCCAGGCTTCAGAACAGGTAAAAAGCACCGACTCACAGTCAGAGCTGACGGCAAGATCCAATAGGAGCCGAAGAATCCGTTTAGGGACGGAACCACACATATTCTGTTTTCACCCTTGGATTTTCTGAGCAAGCTTGCTGCGCTGGTACCTCGACCCCGGCATAACCTTGTTCGGTTTCACGGCATATTTGCGCCCAATTCAAAGATGAGAAAGCTCATTGTTCCAGGAAAAGTCGACCTAGGGTTTTGGTGAATTCGAGAAGTTAAGTTGGCGGTACCGTGACCGCAGTTGAACTTCTGGGGACCATGCTCAGACCTCGCGCCTGGAAGTAGGAGATCTGAGCGATGGTCCAGATGACTTGCAGTTCGGCCTCGTTCCCGGGGCCGAAAATCATGACATAGTCCGAGTCGTCTCCAGATATGTCATTGGTGAACGGATGGAAGACAGCCCAACCCTTTTCCAGGGCAATCGCAGAAGCTTGAACGGGCAATAGCATGTGCATACTGCCGTCCAATCGCCGGTGCTGGTGTGCGAATTCGGAAGTCTGCTGGATGAAGGCGCCCTCCGGTCCTTGGGCAAAACTCGGCTTCAACCGCCAACCCAATGAACCAGCCAAAGAGAAGGGTGTTCGCCGGATCCGTATACCGGGCAGCTCGGAGACCGACGCGAGCAACAACTGCTGCATTTCGACAGGAGCGTTCTGGCTGTGTTGCTGATGCGGGACGCCATTCGGTGTTTCCGGAGCAGGGCCCTCCCGGGTCGGTGCGATCTCCAGGGCCAGAAGGATTTCGTCTGCCTGGATTGGCTCCAGTGGTAGTTCACCCCGGGCCCCACCGTTGCAGGACATCGTTGACAGCAGAGCGACGGCTGTAAGAAGCATTCTGGAATTCATCAATCCATCTCCCTTACATGTGAGGAATGCGATACGCTTTCCTTAACGAACATGATTGTCAGTTCGACCGGCGCAAGTGCGAAAAAAACTGACGGCTTGTCTACCCTCGCTCAATAGTCACTAGAACCTCCGAATCGAAGCTTTTTAATGTCACCAAACACCTGGAATCAAACGGTGGGGTACCCTGCTCGCATACTCAAGATAACCCGGTAGTTCGCGTTTAAGGGTACGATCTTCTAGCGCGGTCCGGACAACAAACAATATTGCCATGGTTATAGACAAAAAGGCGATCCAACGAGAAATCGGTGCATCCCCTGACCAGCGTATTCACTGATGATTTCTGCAATTCTGGCCTGCATTTCCTTTTCCCCTGCCTGTATTCTGACTTGAAACGGCAGCAACGCGGTAAGCATGCCAGCCTGAATAAACCTGCGTTTTGTTATCATCAGCGAAAAACCTGAATAGATCCTGCGTTCACGCGCCTCCTACAGATAGTCTCCCAACACGCTCATAGTCTGTCGGCTCTAGCTCAAGCTGTCTGTTCTTCTACTGCTCGCCAGGCTGCATCGAATGCAGCATTCATTAATGGCGTTACTTCTGAGTCGGAATTGGCAATGGATATGCGGCCAAACTTCTGCCGACCTATTTCATGGGGAGCCTTTCCTTCCTCCCACTCGGGATCATGCAGCCCCTGATACCAATAAGCGTAGCCGTGAGGAATTCTGTTAACGGTGATAGCTTTGATATCAGTTTCGTGATTTAGGCCATAATTGCCTAACATCCCTTGAAGTTGTTCCCGTATCTCCTTCTCGTACTGCTCAAAAGTAGTCGCGTAGATTTTATGACGACCGATTCGGAGTAGATCACGTGTTGTACCTTTCTCGCCTGCTGAAGGTGTGGGCGAACCCATCATAAAAACGACCATCGGATCATCAGGACCCCGTGGAGGCTCATAGCCACCTGAGGTCATGGTCGGTGCAGCACTTACCCATTGAAAAGGGTCGTAGGGACATTGCGTTATAGTCACGCCCAACTTTGAGAAAGCGCGGCCGTTGTCGAGCAGCACATTGGCATAAACGAAAGGTACGCGAACGCCATAGCGCAAGCCGTCTTTTTGAGCGTCACTCATCTCCGGACAGAGGTGCGGTATCAGGTTGTTATAGCAGGCTAAAACACAGTGGCGTGCAGTGATACGCAACGGCTTGCCGTGCTGGACGTAGTCGACCTGTACCTGATCGCCAACTTCCTTCACGCCAACGGCGGTGCTATTAAGTCGTATTCGTACCGGTTGATCCTCTTGATCGAGTGCGCCATAGTCAAATCGAGCAACAGCGACATCCTCGAAGCCCTTCATATCAGGTGCAACGCCAGGTATGAGTTTTTGAACCAGTAGCCGAGCAACAGAGGCATTACCGTCAGGGAACATGCGTATTTCTCCCGCCATGTCATCCATCAACATGGCGCCAATTGAATCGACAAAGTCTGCAAGCCAGCCCATGGCACGTAACCCTGGGCAGCCGCTCATAATGGCCTCACGCACCGTGTGATTCCAACCTGACGGGCCATTGAGGATGAGGAGATGCGCATTCAGTATGGGGATCGTTTTTTTCGAGAGCCCAACCCGATCAAACAGAAACTGGTTGTAGCTGACGGAGTTCACGTAGTTCCATTTCTCAGTCAGGGACAGGTCATCCAGAAGGTCCTGTTCGCCACCGAAAAATGAGATGAGTTTTTCTTTCTGGTCATCTGCTATGGGGAGTGCAGCCACAGCAGTGCGATAGTCGCCTCTGCCATGAAAAAACTTCAACCAATGACCGCCCAGTGTCAGATGTTGATCCTTACCAGGGACAGTTAGACCGACATCAGCATTGAGTTTACCGCCAAGTGTAAAATTGTCTGGTGTATTGGCTTCCATTGTGTCGATAGCTTCCTGATCAATGCCGATATCAATCATCAGGCTTCCCGCAGCTTCGCTGTAGTTGCCTGGGTTATCCAGGTTTTGGGCACCTCCGAGACTCAGCACCATTCTGTCTTTGTAGTGAAACTCATTTCGCTTGGCATGGCCGCCAAAATCATCATGATTATCAAGAATCAGAATACGTGCTTCCGGACCTATTTTTTTACGGTAGTACCAGGTTGCAGCGAGCCCGCTCATCCCTCCGCCGACGACGACCAGGTCATAGTGCTCGTCCAGGGCTTCATACGATTTGGGCTTTTGCCCCTGCCAGGCCAATGCATGAGCGACTTCATACGAACCATCGTGGCTGCCCCGCATCCCTGTCAGGGTTGGCGGATAGTAGGGGGGTGCTGCACTCGATTTGAATCCAGTCGCAACACTGGCTGGATTGCCATTAGGCTCGCTGCCATAGGCTTGCAGAATGAGGCCCCCTGTACCGATTGCTATGCCATTCAGAAGGTCCCGCCTGGTAATTTTTATTCTCAAGGCCATTTACCTGTCAACCGACAGGTTATAATTTAGCACACTACCTGTCAGATGACAGTCACATGACCGAACGCAGAACGCAGAACGCAGATACTGAATGCAGCAATCAAGTTGATTGCGGACAAAGGCTACGCCAGCCTGACTATGCAGGCTTTGGCCCGCGAAGTCGGGATGAAACTCGCGTCCCTCCAATACCATTTCCGAAGCTCAGATGATCTGATCAGAGCGGTTGTAGGATACATCGCGGAGTCTTATCACCAGTCATTCAGTTCGATTCAGAAGAATAATGTCACAGTGGGGTTGCATGAGGTCGCAAGATTCATACTGGATGATGAAGCCGGTAAAGTTTTCTCGGCCGACAAGTTGTGGCCTCAGTTGTGGGCGATGCAGCAGGTCCAGCCACTCGTCTCTGACCTGATTGACAACATCTACGTAAGGTATGTTGAAACACTAGAAGAGGCATTACGCGCAACAGGCGCATTCGCACCTCGAGCAGAGGCTTTGTTTCTGATGTCGTTTCTCGAAGGTGCAACGCTTTTTATGGGCGACGGGCGAGGATGGGGAAAAGAAGCAAAAGCGTTCCGGAGAACGGTGCTGGAGTTTATTGAAAACAAATCCGGTGTAACATCATGACAAGCATGTTGGGCCCATTAGGGGCGGATAGAAAAGAATAGCGAATGAGGGAAGTCTCCATGAAGAATGTCACACTATTGTTTGTAATCCTTGCGGCGAGCATCGTCTTGCAAGCTGAAGCCGATCCCATCGTGGTGCCACTGCACCTTGAGAAAATACGAACACTCGAGCTCGACAGCATACCTCCCTGGCCGGAGGGAACAGTAATCAAAGGTACCAATCAGCACTGGCAGAAGGAGCTCCACCGCGGTGAGGTTGCGGTAGCGATTTATGAAGCCATGCCTGCAGTGATTGACGTCAGTGAGCCATTTCCCTACGACGAATTTGTCGTTGTACTGGAGGGAGAGGTAACGCTGACCGACATCGATGGAAGCGCTCAGACCTACAGGGTTGGGGACAGTTTTACGGTACCCAAAGGCTGGCGTGGTACCTGGGATATGCCGGTTAAGTATCGCGAGATGATTGTTGTAGAGACCAATGCCTGGGAGGCCTCTGGGGAGTAGTTACCCGGGATCACCCACTACTTTTGAATGTGATACGCTAACGAGCTGGTTTTGTTTTGGTGTGCACCTGTATTTATATAGTTCATGCGACCTTGTTACTGACTATCTTCA
This sequence comes from Pseudomonadales bacterium, assembly GCA_029941905.1. GTDB lineage: Bacteria > Pseudomonadota > Gammaproteobacteria > Pseudomonadales > Azotimanducaceae > JAHRVQ01. The sequence continues at coordinate 9,879 of JAPYTQ010000036.1, forward strand.
CTACCCAGCACACCAGTAGCACAAGTAGTGAAGCCATAAATACAAGGATCAGCAAACCCAGTTTCATAAAGAGAGGAAAACTATTGTCAGCGACAAAGTTAAATGGTTCATTTTCAAACTTTGACTTATCGACAATACCATTTTTGAAATAGGTTAATACTAGATGTTCTGTTGCTGCAGGTTGCCTGTTATAGACATCACCAACATGGCCCATCTCTTTAAGTTCAACCAAATGACCATTGGTCAAAATCGGCAGCAACTCATTTCTGGCATTTTGTATTGGAGTGGAAAAGTCTATTGAGCCATTAATCATTAGTGTATTCACAGCTGAGGTTTCAATTTTTCGATACTCCGCCGGGAATTCTGAATGAGGCCACATTGGACCTGCCGCCATCAATAATTCAGACATGGCACTCCCCATGATAGATTCGGGAGGATACATATCTTTCCCATAATCCCTGGACGGCTCATAATCAACCATACCCTTCGAGAATAAATCACCCATTGGTTGAGAGGTTCCGATGTACATCTGTAAATTGTACATTAAGGTTAAAAGAGCAAGACCCGAATGATCACCTTGATCAGCCGCAAGAAAAATATCGTAAATGATCGCTGCCCCACCGACATTATGTAAAAAGTTCATCGCAAGAAACCTGACTTTTCCAGGATCAATTGGGAATCCAAACCATGAATCCGGCATTGTACGGACGACTTTTCTTATCGACCCTGCCAGGTTGTCTGTTCGCTGATTACACCAGGTATCCACTTCACAAAGCCTGGACATATAGTTTAACTGTTCGTCAATCAAAGTTGGTTCCCAGACAAAGTGTCCTGGGGGATTGACGCCAATCATCACCGAACGATTAATAACACCAGGATATTTCCGGCCGTAGATGTAGGCTACACGTGTACCATAGCTTTCGCTGAGAAGGTTAATTTTGTCAACGCCAAGTTTCTTTCTGACTTCCTCAATGTCTTCTATAACCTGCATCATTGTGTATTGATTCAGATCGAAACCCTGCTTCTGTAAATCTACAGAACAATCAAATACATGACTCGCAAACAAGGCTTTCGATTCACTACTCGTCAAGTTGTTACCGAGCCCTAGTTGACCTTTTGTAAGATCAGGACAGAGCAGTGTGCTTGAGCCATCCGCACCTCTATAGCCAACCATAACCAGGGGCTGTCTACGGTACATCCACGATTTAGGATTGTTCCAAATATTGCTCGCTCCAGGGCCACCCTGTAAGAGAAATAAAGGTATATCACTTCCTTTAACATCAGTTGCAGGAACATAGACAAGTGGCAGTGTAATTAGCCTGGAACTGGGTTGATCGCGATTTTCCTTAAGTTCCAAATCAGCACACAGAGCACTGATCTCGTTTTCTGATTCAGGGTTTAACAAGCAGGGTTTCATAAAAAATACTGATGGATTGATCAGCTCCGCAGCATTTGCACCCGGCATACTGGTCATTATTATCAATGTTGATACAAGGTACTTTAGGTTCGTAGTTTTCGTGTTTGCCATATGCGCTTTATGTATCATTCACTCAGTTCTAATCAAAAAAGTTAGATGTAATATTATTCGAAAAGGTTTGAAAGTCACTGTTGTGACTGTTGGCAGTGCTCGTCGTCTGAACACAGTGAAACTGGCTTGGTGACAAGATCGTTCGCCGATGAACCCGGTATAAAAACTCCTTTCATCGTGACAATCAGGTGAATCATCGAAGTCAGTGACTTTCTCTTACACTCCCGCAAGTATTTCTTTCTTCGCAAGTTCTCACCTGATGGGTTCTTAACTCATCAAATCCCGCATTAATGTTGATTGCCAGTTTGAGTCTGGTTATTATTAAATGAATTTATGACCCGGATTTGATCTGGATATGAGAAGCGCCGTTTACTCTTCGATACTGTTGATGATAATGATTTCGCAATCTGGTGCAGAGGCGTTGCCCACCCATATTACTAATGAGTCATACGATGGATCGATTGGCAGTTTTCGATGGCTTAAAAGCCCAATTGACGTAGGCGAAGTTCTGATTCGAAATGAGCAGGGTGAACATGTCGCATTGACTGGATTCAGCGGCAAAATTGTCCTGTTGAATCTGTGGGCGAGTTGGTGTGCTCCCTGTATCAAAGAACTACCCGCACTGGACCGGATGCAGCAGCGGCTTGGCGGAGATGATTTCGTAATTGTGGCTGTGTCGCTCGACAGCGACATAGATTTGGCGCGGCAAATGTTTACGCGCCTGTCGATTCAGTCAATGGCGCTATATACGGAATCCGCCGAAAGCCTGGGTCGCCATTTTCCACTAGACGTACTGCCTACCAGTGTCGTAATAGACCGCGACGGACAGGCCATGGGGTTGTTACGCAGCAGCTTGAACTGGGATGATCCGGAAGTAGATAGTCTGGTAAATCGATTGATTGCGGGGGTTTCTGCCGCGACCTTCAGGGCAGAAAAAGCGCAATAGTAATCCTTGTCATACTAAGATAACTGTGATCAATTTCCGCGGCTGCCGACCGGGTTCGGTGCGACCATCGTCATTATTGCGGCAATCTTCACGATTTACCGCGAGACGCGGCGCAATCGCGTATTGTCTCCAGCGCGAGCGCAAACAAGTGAGCTGTCGGGTGAATTGACCAAGGCTGGCGCTGGAACGTATGACACAAGGCTGAAAAGCTGAAAAGGGAACACTTGGATAATCTTGTCAATGATGGTATTCCACCTTCTGAGCCCATCACCAAAGCCATACTGCCAGTGTCATGCCGGTTTATCTAAGAACACCTGTGTATTCGTCTCTGAGATGTGGAGTTGTTTCAAGGTATTGACCTCATTGCGAACTTTGGGGTCGTGTGAGACTTCTTACCAAAATGGAAAGGATGAATTTGCATGATCGTGTGCAATTATCTGACCGATCGACGCGAAGGGTTGAACCGTATTACCTCGTGAGAAGTCCCTGATCAAGGATTCCTGACATCGGCACCAGGTCGCAGATAGAACCACCAGTTAAGTGCAAGACAGATCCCGTAAAATACCGCAAATCCATACAGTGCAACTTCTGGGGTCGTCAGTTTGATTTGTTCACCAATCACCTTGGGGATAATAAATGCACCATAGGCTGCCACTGCAGAGGTCCAGCCGAGTACGGGACCGCGGCGCTCCTGTTCAAATACGACTGCAATCGTCCGGAATGTAGAGCCATTACCAACACCTGATGCTGCAAAAAGAACGACAAACAGGGTGAAAAAGGGCCAGAAAAATTGCTCGGGTGTGGAGGACTTGTAAGCTGCAGACATATAGTAGGCCACTCCCAGTGCAGATCCGATCATCACAACGGACACCCATTGAGTTACCCTCGCACCTCCGAGTTTGTCTGCGATCCAACCGCCGACCGGACGAATGAGTGCACCTATGAAAGGTCCGATCCATGCAAAGGCAAGGGCGCTGGGACCATTTGGGTTGATTGTATTATGCATCATCGTGCCATCGGCACCTGGAATATGAGAGAAGCCAAAGATGACCTTGATTGCGAGGGGGAATGCTGCTGAATAACCGATGAATGATCCGAATGTCATAGTGTAGATCACAGTCATTGCCCAGGTGTGTTTATCATTGAAAATCTTGTATTGGCGCTTCAGATTTGACTGTAACGCACCCGTTGTCAGATATCGAAGCGCGAGAACGGTAACTACTATGACCAGTGGTAGCGCTATCCACTTGTTCAACAGGCCAATGCCTGTTGGTGCAGGAAGTAGTAAATACAGACCGCCGGTTGCGGCGATTAGTGAAATCAGCAACAACATCGAAATTTTGAATATTCCGCTGAGCAGGTTACCGGGCTCTGGCGTGACTGATTCTGTGGTGATGTTATTCATGCCATACCAGCCAAAGAACGCCAGAGGAATTAACAGTATCAACCAGACATAACCGGCATTGTGCAGGAATGTGGGTGTCCCGGCCGGGATCTTGCCGAATATCCAGCCGCTGGTATTTACCAGTGTCATGGATTCACCGCCGAAGATCCCCATGGTCATAACCAGAGGCACGAGAATCTGCATGGTAGTCACGCCAAAGTTGCCCAATCCTGCGTTCATCCCGAGAGCAGCGCCCTGCTGTTTTTTCGGATAGAAGAAACTAATGTTGGACATCGAAGATGCAAAGTTACCACCACCAAAGCCGGACAGCAGCGCCAGCAGTTGAAACATCCAGAAGGGTGAATCAGGATTCTGCAGGGCGATTCCTGTACCCAGTGCAGGAATCATCAGCAAGGCTGTGGTGAAGAAGATAGTGTTTCTACCACCCGCGATCCTGATAAAGAACGTACTCGGAATTCGGCAGGTTGCACCACTCAAACCTGCAATAGCTGTCAACGTGAAGAATTGTTCTGAAGAAAAGGGAAACCCCAGGTTGAGCATCTGCACCGAGATGATTCCCCAGTAGAGCCAGACTGCGAATCCACAAAGAAGACTGGGAATTGAAACCCACAGGTTACGATCCGCAATTTTTTTTCCCTTAGATTCCCAGAACTGTTCATCATCAGGATCCCACTTGTCTAGATTCGTTGTCATTGTCGATTTCCTATTGTCTAAAAGTGCTGTGTTCTTTCGGGATATTCTCTGCGCTCCCGGAGCTGAATGACGTTGTGCATCAAGAACAGACAAATGCAGGAAAGGACCCACATAAACATCCAGCAGCTTGTCCATAACCCCGTCGCATCCAGCAGGTATCCGAATATGATGGGACAGAAAAAGCCGCCCAGACCGCCGATCACCCCGACCATTCCACCGACGACACCGACTTCTTCCGGGTAGTAATCGGGAATGTACTTATAGACCGCTGCCTTGCCGATACCCCACACTGTGCCAAGTAACACAACGAAGAAGGCGAATATCCAGACATTAGCCTGGAAGTAGATCTTGGTGACGCCTCTGGCTAACAGTTCCCTCCTGTTAATCTCTTGCCCTACCTCAACAACTGGCTCCTGCCAGGTCGTTTTCGCCGGGAATACCAGTACGTGATCTTCCAGTTTTTCAAATGACCTATCTTGCTCGTCAAGTACATAATGCTTCCCATCAACGACGATGCGTGATTTCGCCACCTCGGTTACCGTTCCTGCTCGCATTGCCATGACACCTTCGCCAGGCGAAAATATTTCCATTTTGGGAACCACGAGCATAAAGCTGAGAGCAACGGATAATCCCAATACCCAGTACATGACAGCCCGGGCGCCCAGTACATCCGATAGCCATCCACCAATAGCGCGAATCACCCCGGAAGGAAAACTGAACGCAGCGGCCAGTAGACCGGCCGTCACCAACGGCAGGTAGTACACATTGACGAAATAAGGTACCAGCCATTGTGAAAAGGCCACAAAACAGCCGAAAACCAGAAAGTAATACAAACCAAATCGCCAGACCCGCAGATCTCTTAATGGATGCAACATCTCAGACACGGATTTAGCGCTTGATTCCGGCTTCTTATTTTCTGATAAAAGCAGGAATACGCCGCCCATGACTACAAGCAAGCCAGAATAGAATATCGGCAACTGTCGCCAACCCTCGATGTTTACACCATCATTGGTCAGGTAGTTGAGCAGCGTGGGGGCAAATAACGTGGTCAGCGCGGCTCCAGCATTACCCGCGCCGAAGATGCCAAGCGCGGTTCCCTGGCGTTCATTAGGGTACCAGACTGACGAGAAGGCGATGCCAATAGAGAAGCTGACCCCGGCAAGGCCAAATCCAGCGCTACAGAGTGCAAATGTTAGAAAGCTATCTGCATAGGAAAGCAGGTACATCGGTATGGCGCAGATAAACAGCAAACTGGTGAATATGGGCTTGCCACCATACTTGTCGGTGAGCATGCCAGCCGGAAGTCGGAAGATGGCGCCGGTTAGAACTGGTATACCCATCAGCCAGCCGATTTCGACGGGACCCCATTCGAATACCTGGTTCGCAGCGAGAAAGGTGACGAGTACGCCATTCATCATCCATGCAGCGAAACAGACTGTGAATGCTGTGGTGTTTAGAAACAAGGCCTTGTGTGATTTAGCAGTTGCTACTTTTTCCACGACTTCTACTCCGCAATCAATTCAAGGCACAACCCGTTAATTGTTGCGTGGTCTGGCGTCCGACCAGGGGGTGTCAGCTTGCCGCAGACGCCGCCTGTCCCAATACCAGATAACGACCTGGTATGGGCGCAGGATATAGTGAAACGGTGCGACCAGGATATGCACCAGGCGGGTGAACGGGAAGATCAGGAAAATGGTGAAAGCACCGATGATATGAGCCTTAATGACCATTGGCATTGCGTAGACAGCCTCTGGCTGTGGACTAAAGCTCAAGATAGACCAAAGGTAGGGCGAGAGGTCGGCGGCAAACCAGGAAGAACCCCAACGATAGCCAAGTGCGATCCAGCAACCCAGGAAGACCTGTAGTAAAAGTATGAGCTCGACGAAAAGATCCATCTTGGATGTCACGACGATCAGACGCGGATTCGTCAGGCGTCGCAGCAGAAGCGCGCAAAGGCCTACAAGAACGGCGACGGCAAAAGTGAAACCCAATCCCTCATGAACGATCAGGCGAACGGGATCTGCGTTCCAGGACAATACCGATGCAGGGAACAGGAAGGCCACCAGGTGCCCGAGGAATATCATCAATATTCCCCAGTGAAAGGGCACCGTACCCCAGAACCCCCGATTACCTTCAAGAAACTGTGCCGACAAACTTGTGACGGTATAGCCAGTCTTCCTGTATCGATAAATTACACCGACGAAGAAGATGCCCATTACAAGATATGGAAACATCACGAAAAAGAAATAGTCAAACGAATTCATTAGGTTTCCTCTCTTCTATGTTCTCTTTGTGCACATCATCAGGCATTGTGCACTCCTTCAGTATGCCGAGCTAAAGTAACTCGGCGCGCTGTTCAATTTCATTTTCCTGTGTCACGGATGTAAGGAAGTCATCGGGTTGCCGCTGCAACGGTATTTTTTCGACTAATGAGAAATCCTGCTTCAACACTTCGTAGAGTGAGCGCAACGCAAATTTGTACAGCGTGACTGCTTCATCTTTTACTGCAGGTGTTTCGATCAACGTTTTATAGTGTTTCTCGTAGGTCTCGTTTTTCTTCTCGAGCCGCAGAGGATCAAATTCAGCCACCATTTCCAAAAGAGCCGGTGCAACAATCGCATAGGCCAGGTCGTTAACCAGTTCCTCGTCCTTCAGCATGCTGATCAATCGCAGGATGTTCGGCAGGTAGTCTGCCAGTTCCGTTCCGCAGTCATTGCCCACCTCGGTGTGCTCCCGGTTCAGATTTGCCAGCATTTCTCCACGTTTGTAGTCATCCCCAAATAGCACATATCCAAGGTCCAGGGTTGCGATCGCCTGGACATCAAATGAGCGAGTGAACAATTCCTGCATGAGTAACAAGTCATCAGCGGGAAGATGTGCAATGAACTGATCGAGCTGCTTGACTGCCCTGGGGTAATCTGCGTCAAGGAGATTCCTGATGTTTGTTACATTATCCGTAAAGCCTTCATCCGGGTATTCAAACAAAGCTGCAATTGCTGTGTAGTGATTTCTATGTTCCATTTCATAACCCCCTGGTGGTCGTGCCTTCCTTAAAACCAAATCCTGTGTTGCCCTTTTTGTCTCCAGTGAATTCCATCATTTCGATGGCTTGTTCGCGGTGCGCTGCAGGAATCACAAAACGATCATCGAATTTGGCAAGAGAAGTGAGGTAGTAGATATCTTCAGCCATTGATGCTGTTAAGGCGGTTTCCTGAAGGGCCTTGTCGGCCTTTTCTTTGGAAATATCACCGACGGTTTTCCATCTTCGGTAGATTCTGACAGCCATCAATTTGGTGATTCTTGCCTTGATCATTTCTGTATCACCGCCACTGAACAGGTTTGCCATGTACTGCATCGGAAAACGGGCTTCATCAACAGTGCCGAAGATATTCTCTGTGCTGGTGTCGTATAACCAGTCATCGTTCCACTGCTTGACAGTGGAGCCCATCTTGTCGAACTGTGCTTTGTCGGTTTTGCCCAGTGAAGCCATTACGGGCAAGAGTGGCGGCACGTAAAACAACATCGGCAAGGTGCGGAACTCGGAATGGAGGGGTAAAGCCAACCCCCACTTTTTCACAAATTTATAGACCGGTGACTTCTGTGCTGACCTGATTGTTGAGTCCGCAATGCCGTTGGCCTTAGCGGCTTCAATCACCTCAGGGTCATCAGGGTCCAACATGATATCCATATGGTTTTGAACAAGTTTGTCGTCGGCAGAAGATGCCACCTCTTCGATCTTGTCAGCGTCGTAGAGAACTACACCCAGGTAACGAATACGACCAACACAAGAGTGCATGCAGGCGGGGGCCAGTCCGGCTTCAATGCGCGGGAAGCACAAAATACATTTTTCGGATTTACCGGTATGCCAGTTGTAGTAAGTTTTCTTGTAGGGACATGCTGTCACACACATCCTCCAACCCCGACACTCTTCCTGGTTTACCAGTACGATGCCGTCCTCACCTCTCTTGTAGAGTGCCCCAGATGGACAAGAGGCGACACAAGCCGGGTTTAGGCAGTGATTACAAATGCGTGGTAGGTAGAAAAATGCCATCTTCTCCAACTGGAACATCGCTTCCTGTTCTGCAGCAGTCAGGTTTTTAAGGTTTGGATCATTGCGAGCGTAATCCGGCGTGCCACTTAAGTCATCGTCCCAGTTGGGCCCCATCTTGATATCAATGGGCTTGCCAGTGATCAGTGATACGGGCCGTGCTGTTGGCTGATCATCCCCGGCTGGAGATTCAATGAGGTCCAGGTACTTGTAGGTGAACGGCTCATAGTAGTCATCGATAACCGGAAGGTTAGGATTATGAAAGATATTGCCGAGACCCTTAACCTTACCGGCGCCCTTGAGCTTTATCTCACCGTTGCCATCGTTTTTCTTTTCCCAGCCGCCTTTATAAATTAGCTGATCTTCCCATTTTCCGGGATAACCAGTACCGGGTTTTGTCTCTACATTGTTCCACCACATATATTCGGCACCTTTGCGGTCCGTCCAAATGTTCTTACAGGCGACTGAGCAGGTGTGACAACCAATACACTTGTCGAGGTGAAACACCATCGAGATTTGTGATCGTATATCCATCTTTTTTTCCCTGGCTATAGGTTTTTTGTATTTACCAGACCAACTTGGTCATTTTCTTGACTGTCACGTGCGTATCACGATTCGGTGCAATCGGGCCCCAGTAATTAAAGTGATAACTGAATTGGCCGTAGCCACCTGACAGGTAATTCGGTTTCAAGTGGATGCGTGTGACACTGTTGTGTCCTCCGGCTCGACGATTGCCACGTTCCTGAGATTTTGGTATTCCCGTTGTTCTCTCAGGGACGTGATAGACAATACAAACGCCGCGTGGAATTCTTGCACTCACAACAGCCCGGGTACAGTAGACGCCATGGTCGTTGTAGACCTCCACCCAGTCGTTATCCTGGATGCCAAGCTTTGCTGCATCAACCTCGCTCATCCAGCAAGGCTCGCAACCCCGTGACAGCGTAAGCATGCGCAGGTTCTCCATGTAAGTGGAGTGGATATGCCATTTTCCGTGAGGGGTCAGGTAGTTAAGCACCAGTGCTTTACCGGCTTTCAGCGTTTCTTTTAGGTCACCGTACAGTTCAGGTTTTGGTGCCGGCTTGTAGGTGGGCAGGTTCTCGCCGTAAGCGATGTACATGTCCTGATCGAGATAAAAGTGCTGACGTCCTGTCAGAGTTCGCCAGGGAACCAGCATGTCGTAGTTATAGGTATAAGGTGCATAGGCGCGCCCGTCGTTCATCAAACCGGACCACAAGGGTGAGGTGTTATATCGGCGGGGTTGTGCCTGCAGGTCTGCATAACGGAGTTTTACATCTTCGCTACCTTTTGCGAGTTGCACCAGGTCGAGACCGGTTTTCTTCTCCATGTTCTCATAAGCCCGAACCGTCAACTTGCCATTTGTCAGGGTTGAGAGGTTCAGAACCACATTGGCCGCGTCGACATCTTCTTCTATCGACGGATAAACTTTTCCTTCGTATTCCCTGACCGGGAAGTGGTTGGAGTCGACCATTTCTTCATAGACATCTTCACACAGGTAGTGATTGCCATGAGCCCCAAGGCCGGTCTTCTTAATGTTATCGCCGAGCGTGATGAACTTCTCGTATATCTGCGTATAGTCGCGGTCAACGACGGCAAGCTTATGCATTGTCTGGCCGGGGATGGCTTCGACTTCCCCCTTGTACCAGTCTTTAACCCGAGGTTGGGTTATCTCATCTGGTGTATCATGAGCCAGTGGCGCCGCCACGATATCTTTCTGCGGCTCGTTCAAGTATTTCTTGGCCAGTTCACTGGTGGTTTTGGCAAGATCACGGAAGATATTCCAGTCAGTCTTCGATTCCCAGACTGGTGCAACAGCTTGCGATAATGGATGGATAAATGAATGCAGGTCGGTACTGTTCATATCCGCTTTCTCATACCAGGAGGCAGCGGGCAGAACGATGTCTGAATACAACGCCGAGGAATCCATGCGGAAGTTCAGATCAACAACAAGGTCCATCTTCCCGACTGGTGCCACATCGGTCCATTCGACTTCCTGGGTATGTTCATCTGAATCCTGTGCGATGCCATTGGAGTGGGTGCCAAGATAGTGCTTCAGGCAATACTCATGGCCTTTCATTGATCCGACGATCGCATTGCCTCGCCAGATGTACCAGACTCGTGGATGGTTCTGGGGATTCTCCGGGTCGCCGACGGCGTATTGGATATCTTTCGATTTAAGTTTTGCAAGGACATTACTCTTAATCGCGTCATTGTCCGTTGCGCCCTCGTTGATCGCATCCTTACAGAGCTCAAGGGTGTTTTGTTTGAACTGCGGGTAGAAGGGCATCCAGCCGTTGCGAACCGATTTGAAAATAGTATCGGCGGTATGCTCGCGGGTCATTTCGTTGTCAGGGACGGTGTTGTAGCGTGAGTACTGGCCGTCGTATCGATATTGGCAGGTATTGATGTAGTGCCACAGAGGTGCCTGCTGCAACCGAGCCACATCCTGCCAGTCCTTGGCAAAGGCCAACCCACTCCATGAGTCCATCGGAGCGAGTTTTTCCTGGCCGACATAGTGGTTCAATCCACCACCATTTTTACCGACACAACCACTAAGCATCAATGCCATGGCTCCGGCTCGATACATCAAATTGGCGTGATACCAGTGATTGATACCAGCACCAACGATGATCATGCACTTGCCTTCAGTGATATTCGCCGTGTTAGCCCACTCTCTGGCAAATTGTAAGACGGTCTTGGCATCGACGCCGGTGAAAATCTCTTGCCAGGCAGGTGTGTAGGCCGCATCTTTGTCTTCGTAATCCTGGGGATAAGCACCTTCCAGGCCTCGGCCGACACCGTATTGGGCCATTGTCAGATCATATACCGTGGTAACCAGTGCCGATGTACCAGATGCTGTCTGAACCCGTTTCACAGGTACGCCTCTCAAAACCTGGTTATCCAGACCCCATTCGATAAATTCGGTCAGGACAACTTCATCCTTGTTGTCGAGGAAAGTCAGTATTGGATCATAGGGCTGGTCGTCCACTGTATTCTCAAACTTCATGTTCCATTTGCCACCCTCGTCGTCCCAGCGGTGTCCCATGGAGCCCTTGGGTACGACAAAATTGCCGTTGTCTGCATCAATGCTGATAAATTTCCAGTCACCGTTGCTAATGTCTTTGAATTCCTCAAGTTCGTTAGCGCGCAACATCCGACCGGGGCGATAGTGCCCATCGACCTCATCCAGTTTCACCAGCATTGCGCTGTCGGTGTACTGCTTGACGTAATCAATAAAATACGGAGTTTGTGTTTCGTGATGAAACTCTTTGAGGATTACGTGCGAAACTGCCATCCAAAAGGCGCCGTCACTTCCTGCATGCAGGGGTACCCACTGGTCTGCATACTTGCAGACCTGTGAAAAATCGGGTGAGAAGACAACTGCTTTGGTGCCATTGTGTCGTGACTCAGCGAAGAAGTGGCAGTCCGGGGTACGCGTCATATTCAGGCACGCACCCATGTCGGCAATCATCTTGGAGTTGTACCAGTCGGCGCTCTCGCAGACATCTGTCTGTTCCCCCCAGATTTCCGGAAATGCCGTGGGCAAATCGCAGTACCAGTCGTAAAAGCTCAGGCAAACGCCGCCAAGCAACTGTAGGAAACGAGACCCCGCGGCATAACTGAGCATGGACATGGCTGGAATTGGTGAGAAGCCGATTACGCGGTCAGGTCCGTATTTTTTTGTAGTATGAATGTTAGCCACCGCCATGATTTCCAGAACCTCATCCCAGGTGGCACGACGAAATCCACCTTTACCGCGAGCCTGCTGATATCCGCGACGTTTTCCCTCATTCGCCTGAAGCGACTCCCACGCCAGCAGTGGATCACCAGTCTTTTTCTTTTCCTCGCGATAGGCATCAATCAAGGCACCTCGAATCAACGGGTACTTTATTCGCAGTGGACTATAGAGGTACCAGGAAAACGAGATGCCACGTTGACAACCACGGGGTTCATAGGGGGGAAGTGTGTCTTCCAGCAGCGGATAATCCAATTGCTGGGTTTCCCAAACGACGATGCCATCCTTGACGTGAATTTGCCACGAACAGCCTCCCGTACAATTTACGCCGTGAGTGCTCCTGACAATTCGGTCGTGCTGGAATCTATTACGATAAAACTCTTCCCAGTTCCGGGTTTCCGGTGAAATGATGTCTTTAATCCAACTCATACGTTTATACTCACTTTCGGATTGATTAGGTTTATCCGCCTCCCAGCCCCTGACTTAGCCAGACAGGTCAACTGACTTGATTTGTCGATCATAGATAGCCTGGTTGACTGACCCTGATTTACGCCCTCGCCAAAAGATGCCAAAGAAGGCGAATAGGAGTGCTGCTCCGGTAGTGCCAGTCAAAAATAGTCCGATGCCGTAGTCCCTTGGCAACTGGTTGTATTCTTCGGAATCCGCATACTGCAAAAATGCCACCAGTGAGGAGATTTCCTCTTCTGTCAGTGGTTTGTCTTGATAGGCAGCTTGCATCACGGGAAAGGGTGCTTGTCCGAGGATGGCTCGCATGCCGGAGGTACCCATTCGAGAAAAGGCTGTCGTCAGTTCTGCCGCCAGTACACCGCCGCCAATCACTGCATCGTTTCGAACATCGTGGCAGGCATTGCAGGCCGCACCACCATTTAACAGACGAGCCTCGCCCTGGAAGTAGTGTTGACCAGCAAGAACAGCTGCTTCTGAAGGCGGTTCCGATGCTACTGGTTCAGTTTCGGCTACGGTTGAGTCCTCAACCTCCAATGCCGCATCGTCTGAACTCTTCAATCGGATATAGCTGACAACGTCCTTGATCCGTTGATCACTCATTACTGCATCAGGCATAAGAAGGCCAGCGTAGTCTTTAGCTAACGCGACCGCCTGTTCATCGCCGCTTTCTATAAGCGACGAGGATGACCTGATAAAGTTGATCAGCCAGGCTTCAGATCGCCTGTCTGAAACTCCGGCAAGATCAGGGCCAATTAACCGCCCCCCACTTATTGTATGGCAGGCCACGCAGGTCGTATTAAAGTCTTTGTCGCCGGGTACTTGAGCCAGGCAAGTGTCGAGCACACCCAGGTATAGGAAGGCTAACACTGCGCCCTGCAGTACGATTCGCAAGTTGTTGTGGTAATGATCATTTGTCGGTAGTTTCATAAGGAATTCTCCAACTAATCTTTTTGAATCAGGTTAGTGACTGTGCCATTTGTTGAATTGGTGGCATCCGTTGTTTGCGGTGAAGCTAACGGTAGTCCGGGTACACCGCTCACCCGGCTGAGAAAATCATGCATTTCCGCCAAATTTTGAAAATAGCCTTCTTCTTCGCCCTGGACATGACGAATGTGCCCGCGCCATTTCGCATCGCCGTTGTCGCCATTCTCAAGCCAGATACGTGCTACAAAGGAATCCTTTACTTGTTGATTATTCATCGCACACCTGCTTGATCAGTTGTCCAATTGTGGAGCGGTACCAGGAGTTTACTGATGCTGGTGACACTCCAGTGACACAGCGTGCCCACTGACCTGGAGATGGAAGAATTAAGTTAGAAGAGTGGGTGTTTAGTTGGGGCCAGCGTGCGAATGTGCCTTATTGAGCGACTATCCGAAATGTTTTTCACTATCAGGTATGCCTTTTTCACCCTTGACTATTTGCTCATACAAACGCTGTATTTTTTTGAGAGGCGCAATACCAAACTCCCGGGCGAGAATTTGTTCACACTGACGATACTGCGCCAGCGCCAGTTCCGGATGACCGTTTCTTACCAGGTTATCCATTAGTGCAAAATGCGTGCTTTCCCTGCACTGATCCATGACCAGGGCCTTGCGACAAATCTGAATGGACTCTGTGTACTTACCCAGGTGGCTGTAGCACTGTGTCATGCGGGTTAGCATTTCAAGATAAAGTTCTCGTAGCCGTTCTCGTTCTTCAGCACACCAGTCTTCGAAAATTTCTTCTTCGAAGTAGTCCCCCCTGTAAAGGTGTTCAGCTTCGATATAGAGCACTAGAGCGTCGTCCAGTTGTCCCTGTTTCTGTTGTTCTCTGCCTTTTTCAAATAATCGTTCAAAGGACTGTGCATCGACCCACACCGCACTACGCTTTAGCACATAGGCGCTGCCAATAGTTTTGATGACATCGTCACTGATGCCATTTGCTCGTAGTTCATTGCGTAAATAATACATGGTCACCTTGAGTCGACCCCACCCTTGTTTTTCGTTTACGTCCGGCCATAAACAATCAAGCAGTCGCTCGCGGTGCACAGATCTGTCGAGTTGTGTAACCAGTAATTTCAACAGGGTAACAGCTCGCTTGCGTTTCCACTTTCCAAAATCAATACTCTGCCCGGCCAGCACCATCCCGAATCCTCCAAGCGTAAATATCTGCAGCGTCTGATGAGCCGGTACAAGCTTTGAGGCAGCAACATCGCGCAGGAAGATAATGGCTAGATCCTGTACCCCGGGGATGCCTTTTTGTGGCAGAGCAATTGAGGCCATGCTGGCTGCAACCCAATCACCATTTCGATGCTCAAGAAGGCAACTGGGGACCCCGTATGGTCGGCAGCCAGCGAAACAATTAAAAACGTCACAATCAGTGTGACACAGCGGCTCACCGCCGGGCAGGGTGGCATGCAGCAGGTCTCCGCAATCACGACCAATGGCCTCGGCCGCGGTAAACCCCAGCAAGCGCTCCGCCATTTCGTTCCACGCAGTGATACGCCGTTCAGCACTGATGACAAAAGCTGCGTCAGATGAAAATTTGATCAATGTTGATTCATAGCTTTTCATACAAAACCGCCTGTTTCAGGTATCAGTGTGTGCTGATCCAGGCTAACTAAACGTTTTCAATCAACGCGCAATATGTACCCAAGAGTATATGAACATATATAATTCGATGATTAATCTACATGATCTGGGTCAAGTTGCTAATCAGTCCACTATTTCTGGAAACAGCACCGATTGGGAAGGCAGATTTGATTCACAACGATTACTGGAGGAAAACGCGGTTCTGGGCAAGCCTAAGTTTTCAACATTCAGAATCTGGCTGCTTGATACATCGTCGATAACGTTTCTTCAAAGCACTTGCGTGCAGCGTGATGAGTTCTTTGTCGAAGGACAAGGCAGGACTGGCAGTGAGACTGTTACACAGTGGTCAACCCGAATGCGTGTAAGCCAACAGTTCAGCGACAGTGAATAGAAGATACAGACGCCCTGCCTAGATCCGAAGCTTCTGAGCTTGCTTAACAGATTTGAACTCCGAGGCGTCGGGCCGCCGCATACCTCGTTCTCTCATTGTGGTGTGGTCACCGAAAAATGGTGTTCCCAACGGTCAGAATCAATCCATGACCGTGACGGTAACGCCCTGCGCAGCCATCAACTCCTCAAGGTCTCCATTGAGCATCTTTGCCGCCTCAGTGTTGCCATTCAAATGAGCATCGAAATGACCGAGCCCCAGGCCACGAACAAAGGCATTGGCCTGGTCGCCGGGGCAAAGCTCATCGGCACCTTTCATCTTTTCAAGCATGGCTGTTGCTTCAGGTCCCATCGTTGACATCATCATTTTGAAACCATCGTGGGCCTGTTCAACGTTGTCGCAGAAGTGAAAGTGATCAGCGTCGTTCAGCACCACAGTTTTATGTGGACCGATGATCTTTCCGTGAAGGTCTTGCATGCCTGAGAGCGGTAGGATCGAATCCATGTCAGCGGCCAGCATTAAAACTGGCACTGATCGATTCCAGTCGAAATTCAATGCTTTGGACATTTCAGTCGCACCTTCATCTTCATCACTGATTCCACCACCCGGGGCCAGTGGAAGAGCGGCTTTGATTCTGGCATCAGACCCGGAAGTCATCAGTGACGTCCACCCCCCAAAACTGTGTCCTGAGATACCGATTCGGTCAGCGTCAATTGAGACACCTGCTTCACCTTCCAACATCAGATCAATAACAAAACTACAGTCGGTGGGTCGATCTGACATAAACTGAGCGAGCTGTGCCGGGTTACCGGGTTCGATGGCACCCGAAATCATATCTTCGGTCGTATTACCAATATGATCCATCGCCGCGACCACATAACCATGACTGGCAAGATGGGTGTAAAGGAATGTCGACTGTCTCTTCTCGCCTCCGAAGCCATGAGAGAAAATGATCAACGGGCAATTGCCGGATTCACTATTGGCATCACGCACTGCTTGTTGCGAAGATGATGGCATACCAGGCAAGGTTTCATAGTTGTCCTGGGTCGCCTCGTCAAGATCCTGACCAGCATATTGAGCCGTTGCGGGATACCAGACGTCCACGGGTAATGTTCGCTCGCGAGAGGTATCTGTCCATTCATAGCTACGTGTTCCAACAGGATTTTGGCCACGCTCAAACACATTGTACTCAGTCATCATCTCCCCTAATTTGTTCAGATGCTTATCAGCCACACTAACACAAAATCTAGGGCACCTTGGCTAAGCTACGGTGGCGTATACGTCACGCGCATTTCGTCATAGTCGTGCCCTTGGTCTTTCGTATTCAGGATTTCGACTTCGACGATCATATCGAATCGTATGCCCATGCCCTTTAGGATTCCGACGACCATCGGCAGCAAGGCGGGCCTGTCCGAGTGGTAGTGAACGACAAAGCAGTTGTCTTGGAAATCCGGCGTGGAAAAACTCGGGGGCTTGAGGTCACTGAAATTCTCCGCCACCCGGGTACGCATTTCATTCAGGCTGCTTACAAATGCAGGGAAAGTACTGCCGCCCAGCCGGAGGATGTGTTTGTACTTTTCCGCACCGGTGAACACGCTCCAGAACACACCGATTTCTTCAAGGAGTTGTGAGCCGGAAATGCCGGTACATTTCGACAGGCTTTCGACTACATCATAAGTCACCTTGTCAGGGTAACTCTGAAAGTTAAGGAAGCCGTCTTCTTCGATCTCCGAAGACCGTCGGACTTCCTCCCAAACTTCGGTGCCGTATTGTTGTTCGACAAATTGCCTCACAGCCTTGTTGATCAGTCCGTACATTATTTTTTCTAGTTGTGGTGGTTTGAGGAGCAGTCGTCCGCAGCCGACTTGCTCGGTTCAGCGCCAGACCAGCGGTGTGTAGTGACCGCAGTTCAGGCCATGTCACAGGCATCGCCTTTGACTGATCCAGATGCGCAAGGCGTGGATGGTATCGTCGCAACCCTCCGATTTCAAGTGGACTTAGTGGGGTGCTATGGTTTATGTTGGCAGGTTTTTTCTCTTTCCTGCATTTATGATGAAGATGAATAATACGATAAATATTCTCTTGTCCTCTGAGCGGCGTCGAGCTCCCGATCCAACTGAGGAGGTTCTACCTTGAAGTCGGAAACGGGGGACCGAGAGCAATCTTTCCGATCGAAAGACTGAAGAGCTGAATTCTTCGTAATCCAGGGCTAAGCTTGTCAGAAGGGGCGCTGTAGTTTCCATTGCGCTTACTCTCTCTCCATGTGTAGACAATACACTGAATGTAGTATCGAAGTTGTTTAAATATGCGGTTTTTGCCTAGGCGGAATTCCCCTGAATACGCAGATACCAAACCCAAATTATTGAGCGTAGCTGAAATTTCAATATTATCGGCTCCATAAAGTTCCTCACCCATTGCCAGCGCCTATCACCGCCTCCGGCACATCCGGCCACCAGCATAAGTGATGCAAAATAAACTACAAAATTTAGTTTCATATCAACTCCAACGATATTGAATTAGTATAACTACTGTACCTTGCCGGGAGAATTCGATACATTCAGATTACTTAGCCAATACAGACGATTTCAGAATTTAAAACAGGAGACGAAAATGGCTGTTGTATCTAGAGAAACCTGGTTACAGGAACGCATGGCCCTGCTGAGACGTGAAAAGACGATAACACGAGAATTGGACCTGCTAGCCAAAGAGCGACAAAAGCTTCCCTGGGTAAAAATTGAAAAAATATGTGCTGCAAACCCCGGACGGAGAAACTTCTTTTGAACAATTGTTTGGCGATTACAGTCAGCTCATCATCTATCACTTTATGTTCGGTCCGGATTGGAAATTGCCCTGCGATGGTTGTACCGGCTGGGCAGACGCATTTAACCATACGCTAGATCAAATCCAACGCCATGATGCCAATTTAATAGCGATGTCTCGGGCTCCCATGTACAAGATTGAAGAAGTTCGGAAGTCAAAGGGCTGGACGTTCTTATGGGCATCATCCTTCGACTCAGATTTTAATACCGATTTTCATATGTCAGCACCCCTGGATTGTGAATCGGTACAGATAGCTGATGAGATCCTCAATTATGATCGAGGTGAAAGCGGCGCCATCAATGTCTTTGTTAAAAATGAAGATGGAATATTTCAAACCTATAGTTGCACCAATCGCGGGATCCAACAGATGAACGGTGCATTTGGATACGTCGACCTTCTGCCATTCGGAGGCAACTAATATACCTCGCCGAAAATTCAGTGAGCAAACAGATATAAAGGAACAAGACATTAGTCAATTTGTTTTGGCACCGAAACTAGCAATTATCGCTGAAAAAAATACTTGAAGCCAAAAAGCAAACGGTCCCTGTCTTCCTATAAACTCAGTGGTGGAAGCTCCTGATAACCTGAAGTGGTAACCTGCGTTGACCCAAGCCACGGTTCGCCACGTTTATGGAAAACAGCATCAAGCAGACAAGACAAACCGGCTGCAAGGCCCAGGCCCATGGTAAGACGCCCTTTTCGAGGCTGAGTTGGACATTCGCCATTTCGAAGACCCTCATTCTCATCGCGATTTTTATAACAAAGCCTGCTTATGCAGAAGAGAACTGGAAACTGCTGAGAAATGCCAAGGGAATAAATGTGTACAGCCGATCCTTGCCGGATTCGAAGTACCAGGAATTCAAGGGTGTGGTCACCGTCCAGGCCACGCAGGCAAGTAGCCTCGCGTTGCTGGATGATACCCTGGCATGTGCACAGTGGGTTCACCTTTGCGAAAAAAGTGAAGTACTAAAACAAAACGCGACATTTGAGCGGTACATCTATCAGGTATCAGACCTGCCATTCCCTGCAGCTTCGAGGGATGTCATATTCAAGGTGGTGGTTTCTCAGACCGAGGACGGCACCGTCGAAGTCACTCTCACTTCGGCCCCCGATTACATTGGCCCAACAAAGTACGTCAGAATCAGAAACGCTTATGGCAAATATAGCCTACGTGCTGTTGGCGAACATCAAACCGAGATCACCTGGACACAGTATGTCGACCCAACAGGGAAACTTCCCGCCTTTTTGGTAAATTCCATGGTGACAGATGTTCCTTACAATTCGCTTCTGAATTTCAGGGAGCTGGTGACCACGAGGAAGTATCAGGATGCTGTTTTTGTCTATGATAGCGCAGGAAAGCCGGTGGGTCTGCGACAGAATCCTTTGTAGCGTATGATACTTTAGTCATCCCACGTTCTTCGCTGAATTCGCATGCCAAAAGAAAATCTAGCATTTTTTACCGCTACACTTATCACTTCCGTATTCGCACAATCAGATATTCCAGAGGTGACTGGGTCTAACTATGACAGACATGATTATGTTAAGTTGGAACTGAAGGCAATGGATGCTTGTAAAACAAAGATCAGTGCCGCTGTCTTATCGTGTCAACAAAAAGTCGGAGTCGGGACTACTATATCAATCCGGTTGTCGAAAGCGGGTCGCTGCTTTGATAAGCTTAGCGGCGTTCTAGCTTTTCAGCCTATGACTTCTGCAATCGGCCCAAAATCTATTTTGGTGTAACATCACCTCAACTAAATAATGGGATTGTGCAATGAATTGGGAAGCGATTGGTGCTGTTGCTGAGTTGCTGGGATCACTTGCCGTGGTTGCCACATTGATATTTCTTCTGAAGCAAATAAAAACGAATTCGATCATGATTCAGAACTCAACTACGCAAGGAGCAGCAGATGCCGTCGCTGCCTGGTCTCGCCAACTGACAGGCGATCCGGAGTTATATAGTATTTACCGTAAAGGCTTGAAAGATGATTCGTCCTTAGGCAAGGAAGAACGTGGCTTATTTGATCTGGTTATGTTTCAGGCTTTTAATAGCATCTCCAGCATCTTCCTCCAATACAAAAACGGAGGATTCGGCGAAGATCGATTGGACAAAGAGATGCACGTTTTCGAATCTAATTTCGATACTCCGAGCGGTAGAGCTTCTTGGGAACGGCAAAAGCACATGCTAGATATTAGCTTTCAAAAGGAAATAGAAACTCGATTCAATGTGCATAAAAGTGAAACTTAGTTTCAAGTTTGAACTGCTACATTGAACAACTCCCGTGTCTGCAATGGGTCTGTTGGCATTTTGCCATTGCCGAGATAACAGAAACGCGGCGTGTCAGGTATTGGCACATCCAGCCATCGGTAGAGTCCGTCCCAGCCATCGCCAATATTGTAGACAAACAATTTGTCACCTTTGAATGTATCTTTCACAGCCCGAACATTCTGGTTGAAGATATTGATGCAGTGGTCGCGGTCAGTGATGTTGCCTTGAATTGTATTTTCCAAAACCATATGCCCGATCATTTCGGCAAAGGGGACTGCTGTTGGCCGAAGACATCAGCAATAATTGTGAGTCTGTTAGACCCCTTGTAGGAAATCCGGACGGGAGAAATATCAGCCATGGTGCGCGTCTGCCTCACTGGCCAAATTTTCGTGAGCAATCATATCAACACAGAGTACAGTGATATCCATGAAACTGTATGCTTTGTGATAAGAGTCTTTCAAGAATGAAGTAATATTACATCACCACCAAAACGAGCTCGGACCTCCACTGTCTTTGGAATACTTTCCCCGGATTTGTACGTTTATTGATCAACAACAAGTCGAAGAGCCGGGGGTACGAAGGCGTCCGTGCACTTCATCGACCCGAATGGAACAACGATCGGCACTAATCTGATATCCCAGTCGTGATCCTGCTGCTTATTGTATTGATCATCATGACCTGGTTCTGCTGTGCGAGGAAGTCGCGCCAGCCTCCGACGGTCGATTGATCGGGGCAGCGTGGTCCAGCCAATCTTCTGTTCTCTTATGGTTCTTGCTTAATTAAGTCACGTGTAAATTTGCAACGAATCTCAGATAAATTTGCATTTTGATATTTATATCATTCTCTTTATTGAAATGAACTCCATATGTAGTTGTTTTTAATAGCTTTTATATTATTGGCGTAATGATTGCGTGTTTTCAGGAAATGATCCGTTGATGGGCAAACAAGAACAGCAGAAACGCACTACATGTTTGCTGTGAGGTCCAGATCTTCGCTCTGATATATCTGGATTCGGGAGAACTCTTCGGACTCGATGCACAGTAAATGGGCCAAAAGATCCAGTGACATGAACGATAAACAACTGTCTAGTGGCGCAATTCAGGATAGTTTATTTCGAGAGAGCACAACTATGAAATTCAAACACTCAATTCTTATCGGGTTACTGTGCGGAATCTTCGCTACAAGCGTCACCGGTGAGGAACAGGCAAGCCAAAACACCGCTACCATTCGATCTGGGAAGTTTGAAATATCAGGTAAATTGAATTATCTGGGTGAAATGAAAAGAACAGACGATAACGGTGCAGTTATCCTTTTTAAGGATGATGTGGGTGCCGGGCTAGAAGTAGGCTATCATTTTACCGAACACCTAAATGTCAGTTTCGAATTCACCTATAACACGGTGGGACATGATGCCGTGCTGGGGCTCAGCGACCCGATTGTCCAGGATAGTATATTTGGCGATAGCCTGGATATAACAAATGCTCAAGTTAATTTCTCCTATTTCCTGCTCGACACAGATTTCACACCCTTTATCAGCGCCGGGTTTGGCTGGGCGCACATTGCGTCAGATGCCGATCAAGGCCAAAGTGACGAGAACTGCGGACAGGATTCTTCGTCCGGTTATGTCTGCGATGGTCATTACAATATCGATGATAATTTCGATTTTAGCTACAATGCCAAAGTAGGAGTTAGGTGGAATTTTGGCAAGCAGATGTTCATTGGTGGCAGTTATAGCAAACAGTGGTTTGATTTTAGTAATGCTGAAACTGCCGATGGTGAAGTTATTCAAATTCAACTAGGATTTTATTATTAGTTGCATGTGATCGATTTCCCACAAGACCAGGCAATTGATTGATCTTTGGAGATGAGAAATCGTAATCCATCTTTGACCGTTCTTCGGAAAATGTGGTTTATAACGCCTATTCTCATTCTCTGTCAGAATTCGCGAAATTCTAAATCCAACTCAGTGCTCTTTTGATGATCTCTGTTGCGCCGTTTTGCACGCATTCGCCGTGTGCAATCAGTAGTCGGTCCGGTTGCCAGCCAAGAACTTTCTGACGGGCAGCGCGCGCGGGTCTGCGGCTAAGAAAGCTGGCTCGCCACTCCCGCGGTGTACTGCCGTTCACCCCAACCAGACCGTCTAACTGCATCAGCTTGCCTTTCCAACCCGACATCTTTTCCTGCGCATGCCGCTGGATGAGGTCGCAAACAATTGTGGTGCAAGACTCTTTGTGGAAAAACACGACCTCTTCCATTGCCAATGAGCCACGAAATATTACCTGGTCGATGCTCGCAGCCCAAGCTGGTTCAGGTTCATCGGTAAGATCCGCATCAAAGTGAACTTCCGGCTTCCGACGAGCAAGACCAGGGGACGCATACACACACGCATCGGGCCACCTCTCAAGCCATTCCTGCAAGAATAGATGATGTATTTTGTTCGGCGATACAATATGAAGCACAGGTCCGATTGCTTCAATCGAGCTGACCAATTCGTCAGTCAGGGCGACTGGCGACCATACCCATAAGCCGCCGTCCGAGAGTTGCGCCACCGCCATACGGGTAGGATACGGAAAGCCATAAAATGAGACGGTGGGCCCCTCCGCTATATAGAGAGAAGGTCCAAACTCTTCAAGCATATAGATAGCCCCGAAATGTGCGCCCGCTCATTATTCCTTTCCCTTCTCAAATGGGGTGATAGCGCCAAACAGGACAACTACTCCGATTGGTATCCCAAATAGGCCACTTAGAATTCGAGTGAGCACTCTCTGATCGTCCATCCACCAGTTAATGTACCTTACCCCAAAAATGTCTAAAGGCATCAGAAAATAGAAAGCAGCGCCTACGAGCAGCACGATACCAAGTACTTTGAATCCTACCGGGAAGGGGTTAAGAGTCTCCAGTTCTAAGCGATTGTCCTTTCAGAATATCTGCCAGCCTAGACCGTCCGATAACTGTCCCATCACGCGCAAGTGATTCTGCGAGCACTCCGTTCGGTGAATAAAGATTGAACAATACAAGTGCGCCCCGGGGGCCTGCGTATTCCATGTGGACATCACCAGGTTCCTTGCATGCGTAGTCTCCTGCATACCTGACACGCTGGTTTAATTCTCTTCCTGATTCAATGTCGACATCAACCACGTGAAGCTCTCCTGCTAAGACCGTAGATGTCGTCTGCGCAGTATGGCGATGAAAATGGCAGTAGCTGTTTGGTTCCCACCTATAAAGTAAATCGACATGCCCATCCTCTCGCGCGCAGAGTAATGCCGCCCAATAATCGATTGGATAGTCGAAATCATCTCCGCCTACGAAATGCTTCCACCTGAGTTGACTGTTCTCTATTAGATTCAAGTTGGCTCTCCTTAGTCCGATATAACGGGCGAATTGCTCTGCCAGGGTGCAACTGATCTATATTCAATGGGTGCTCCTTTGGAAATCATAATATTTTCGATTTCGTCGAATAGTTGACGATAACGATAAAATGGCACGCGCGGGTACAAGTGATGTATGGAATGGTAGTTTTGAAACAGCCACATCCAATCAATAAACGTCCCGAGGCGGCCACGAAATACAAACGTTGATGTATCAATCCAGCGTCCAATGGTCTTGTAGGGTTTGTGCACGACGTATGCAAAGAAATACACCGTAATTGCGTTACCCAAAATCGCACTAGCGACGAACATCAGCAATACTTCCGGCCAATATCCCAGCATGGCCA
Source organism: Pseudomonadales bacterium (assembly GCA_029941905.1). Taxonomy (GTDB): domain Bacteria; phylum Pseudomonadota; class Gammaproteobacteria; order Pseudomonadales; family Azotimanducaceae; genus JAHRVQ01. The sequence goes on from JAPYTQ010000036.1 coordinate 34,480, forward strand.
GAAGGACACGCCACGAGATAGCAAATACAGCTTCAACAATAATCCTCGCTCTTTCCTGTTTGTCAGCCTTGTCCCAAAAATTCAACAAATAATATGTAATCTGGCTAACGCCTGATTGTGCAGAAAAATAGAGCAGGTGGAAAATCGAGTCCCCTACTGCCTGGTAGTGGAAATCTGGATCAGATTCTGGCTTGTTGGTCTGGGCATGATGGGCTAAATGATTACGACGATGAGCAGTAAAGGGAATTAGCAGCACCTGACCTGCGAGGTATCCTAATAGTTCATTCACCCAACGATACTGCCGATATCCTCCCTGTATAGATCTATGCACAGCGTCATGCATGACAGTGTAGATACCATAGGTTACAAGACTCATACACACAATCGCAGCGATGAGCGGGACTGCACCAACGATGACAAGAATAGGGAGAGCAACATAGAGAATTGTCAGGGCGAATCCAAAGTAGGCAGTACCAATAGCAAACTCACCCATGAACTGTTTTGCGCATTTTGTGGCTTCAAGATCGAGCTTGTGTAATTCGTTTGAGGTTTGCATTGGGTCGACCCGTTTGATCAAAGTACCTAGCATGAAGGAAGAGCAAAAAACCAGTGAGTGTGCTTTATGCCATGATTGTGTCATTTTCCGCCAAATCAAGTAATATTGGCGCATGCAATTAACCAGCTTCTACTGCCGTATTATCGAGCGTGAATTATCTCGATCATTGGCCGATCTGACGGACCTCTACAAGGGTACCAACTTAAGCCATTCCTATGTCCACGAGGTAGCACATGTGGATATTCAGCAGTTTCGCATATTTCTAGGCAATGCTCTGTCCATTAGCGAAAATCCCGCGTTCGGTTTGATAGTGGGGGCGAATACGCGGCTGGCAGGATTCGGTGAAATGGGTGTTGCTGCTCTGGCGGCACCAACTATCCTTGAGGGCCTGCAGGTTATGGAGACGTATAGCCACCTACACTCAGGATTGTCGAAGCTACTCCTCTTTGTGAATTCAAAGGGCTTGAAACTTAGCGTACAGCATTACACGGTGGATGAATTCAGCACCATCTATTCAGAAGTATTTGCCTTGTTTGTACAGAATTATCTTGAGGAGGTTCTCGGTGCCCAATTCACCCAAGGGCAATACCAATTTTCACACAATTGCCCCAGCTATCACCATCAATATAAAAAGCTCATGCACGCTCCGGTTAAATTTAGCTGCAGGGAAACCGCCGTCGTGCTTCCCAGGGCACTAGTACAAGAAAAATCACCATACTACGATGCTGGGTTATGGCGGTACTCCCTGCAGCAATGTGCCAATCAGTTGGCGAAGATGTGTGACGATGAACAGACCACCTACACATCGCACGTATCCAATCAGCTTCGTTCTCAATACTTGCCATTGCCTCCCCTTAAAATAATCGCTAGAAAATTGTGTGTATCTGAACGTTCACTAAGCCGTAAACTTCAAGAAGAAGGCACCAATTATCGTCAGCTATCTAAAGCTGAATTGATGTCACGGGCCTGTGATTTAATTCAGAACACAACAATGTCCATTGATGCCATTGCAGCTCAAATGGGCTATTTGGACAATGCAAATTTCAGGCGTGCTTTTAAGTCACGGATGCAGTGCTCGCCAAGCGTGTATCGAGAGCAAACTAGAGGGTAATGAACATCCGCGATTACTATATTTGGTGTAGATTTCTCGTGTCGATTCTAACTTCGTATTGCGACGATGGTAACGGGCCTTTATCGGTACCATCGCCGCGTTGTTACTGGGTTGATCTTGATCTAATTGATGCTGGTCAGATAAGGAATTTCAAAGCTTATTTCGGCAGCGGCAATATCATCCGAACACGTCCCTGATAATCTTCGTAATTCTGACCTAGCGAATTGACAAGATCCTTCTCTTCGTAATACAGACCAACAAAGATATAGATGGTCATTGTTGTGGCTAGCATCAGATGGGTCATGGACATGGCAGGGGTTACCCAAATGCCAATCAGCACACCCAGTTGTAACGGGTGACGCACAACCTTATATAAGAATCTGTCGGTAAAGTCAGGTGAGGGTTCTGGTTTTTTTACCAGATTTAAATAAACCTGCTGCAAACCAAATAGTTCAAAATGATTGATCAGGAATGTTGCGATCACCGCGATTACCCAACCCAGGATATATCCGCCGGTCAGTATCATTTGCGCTATTTCGTTTTCGGTCTGCCACAAGTAACCTTCCATTGGCTGCCAATAACGACAGATCAGTACCATAATGATACCCGTCACCAGAACATAGGTGCTGCGTTCGGCTGCAGCAGGGATAATTTTCGTCCACATCTCCTTGAAGCCAGGTCGTGCCATCACTGAGTGCTGCACACCGAATAGCAGCATAAGTCCAAGGTTGATTATTACTGCTGAAACCAGTGGCCCCGGTGTACCAGAATTAATATGCATGGGTAGAAAGTCCCAGCTACCGACGTACAAAATAAATAGAACCAGGCCACCGAGGCCGATGGTATATGAAAGAATCCCGTAGATGAAAACTAGTATATTCATGATTGTATTTTCCTTTTTGTCTGAGCATATGAGCATACACAAATGACATCCAAAAAGCAGACGCCAGAGTGACTACCCGACAAACCGGGGACTTGTTTCATGTTTAGAGAATTTTGTTGTGCCGGATTAGAAAAACCTGGAACGCTTGGGTATACTCACCCACATTTCCTGGCCATGAACCACATGGGGAATATCGATTGCTATTTCACAGTGGTAATTCAGCAGCTTATTCTTGAATCTGCCCTTCAACTGGTTGGCGCGTTCTCCAATCCAGTCCAACAGCCGTTCTTTGTCTGTGTTACGCAGATCCGTTGGCAACGTGAATTCCACAAGACTCTGGGGAATTTGCAAGGTAATGCTGATACTGAAATCTTCCGCGACTGCACCGATGATAGCCATGGACTCAAACCCGAAAAATTCCTCTTTCTCGGGTAATGCATGCATGGATTAACAATCAAATTCACCCCTACCCGACCTACGAACCTCCTAAGTGAATAACCCCATCAGCTGTAAGCCATCAGATTCCCGTTCTTCGGAAAATGTGGTTTATAACGCCTATTCTCAGCGATTAGAATTCTGAAAGAAAATTGCTCTCCACACCCCGTTTGTTCGTCTTGTACTTATTTTACTAGTGCAGTTTTTAACTGCCTTGCAAGTTGATCGACTTTATAGGGCTTTCTTAGCGATGGGAATGGATGTGTCTTAAAACCTAGGTTCTTATTTGCTTTTCCCTGGATGAATTCTGAGGTCAGGACAATCTTTATCTGAGGAAAATATTCCTGTGCCCATACCGCCAGCATAATGCCATCCATTTCTCCCGGCAGCAGGACATCACTGAATAGCAGGTCGATATGTTCCCCCGATTCAATGATGGTTTTGGCCATATGGGCATTCTCAGCCTCCAGGATTTTATAGCCCAGTACCCTCAAATCGCGCAAGGCCACTCGTCTGACCCGAGGTTCATTCTCAACCACGAGGATCACCTCAGAGCCGTGCAAAACTATTTCTTGTCTTTCTTTTGCATCTTTTGGACGTCGATCGGCGACCCTGCGTTCAATGAACTCAGGAAAGTACATTGAGACCGTGGTCCCCTCACCGGGGGTACTGTCAATATGACATTCACCATTGGATTGGTGTGAGAAACCAAAGACCATACTGAGCCCAAGCCCACTTCCTTTACCTACATCTTTGGTGGTGAAAAAAGGTTCAAAGACATGTTGCATATTTTCAGGACTGATACCTGAGCCTGTATCAGTAACAAGTATTTTGACATAGTTCCCCTCAGGAAGGCCTAAGCTAAATCCATCCCCTTGGCCGCCGCCGCTGTCACTTTGATAGTAGTGTTCTGTGCTGATGGTGATTTTGCCTCCATCTGGCATGGCATCACGAGCATTGATGCACAGGTTCAGCAGGGCGTTTTCTAACTGTGAGGGATCGACACAGATGAACAATTTTTTATTTGTCAGGTCAGTCTTAAGTTCAATATTTTTCGCTAATGTTCGTGACAGGAGACGGATAGACTCATCAATGGCGTCGTTCACATCTATGGGTTCTGCCTCCAGTTTTCGGGTGCGAGAAAAGCCAAGTAACTGTTGTGTCAGCTCAATGCCGTCACTCGTAGCCGATATAGCATCTTCAAACAGTTCGTTGATATAGTTGCTGACCTCCCCGACGTCATGTTTAAGGAAGCGCAGATTGCCACTGATGATACTAAGTAGATTATTAAAGTCATGGGCAATGCCTCCCGTGAGTTGACCCACGGCCTCCATCTTTTGTGCCTGGTTTATGATAGACTGCTGTTCTTTAAATTCAGAAATGTCTGAGAAATGGGCGACATGATTAGTCACCTTGCCTTTTTCATCCTTGACCGCCGTAACGTTGAGCCAAATTATATAAGTTTCTCCATTCTTACGTTTGCTATAGGTCTCTCCCTCCCATCTGCCTAGTTCTAATAAATCTGCCTGAATCTGTTGATAAAATTCAGCCTCATCGTGTTGGGACTGTAATATTCGGGGGGGTTTGCCAATAACTTCTTCTTCACAAAAGCCAGTAATTTCACTGAAGGCCCCGTTAACACGCAGGACGTTACCGTCCTTATCGGTGATAATAATTCCTTCGTGGGTCTCGAATGTCGTTGCATCAAGACGAAGCGCATCATCCGCCCGCTTACGCTCGGTAATGTCAACAATTACCGCAGAGATGAGTAACCCCTCTTCAGTCTCTACAGGATTCAAACTAATCTCAACCAGAACCTCACTGCCATCCTTACGCTGTGCAATTAATTCCCTTCCTATGCCCATCGGCCTTAAATGAGGTTTGGAAATGTAGTCATCCCGTAGCTGTTTATGCTCGTTAATCCGGTCGGGAATTAATTTTTCCATCGGCTGACCAATGAGTTCCTTGCGGCTATAGCCAGTCATCAGTTCAAGTTGTTTATTGACAAGCGTGATCTCGCCATCCTCATTCACAAACATCATGCCATCCGAGGCGGATTCCACCACAAGCCGGAATTTCTCTTCACTTCTCATCAATTCTAATTCTGCATGCTTACGGTCGGAGATGTCGCGACCATTTACAACGACACCTGAAGTTAAGCCGTCCCTTTCTACAAATGGTTCAAGATGCACATCAAGACATCTTGGTTCACCCGTGTGTGATTCAATCCACTCTTGAAATTGAATATAATTGCCGGACAGACATTCTTTTATTCTTTCTTTTGTGAGGCCTTTAAACAATATTTCTCCCTGGACCTCACCAGTTGTTTTCCCAATGACACCCTCTCTACTGATCTCGAAAAAGTTCAGATAAGAAGTATTGACAGCACGACAAATATATTCTGTGTCAATAAACAACAGAAAATCAGTGCTAGTGGATACAATATCCTCATACCAGCGCAATTCCAGGCTCACTCTATCGTTTAATGCTTTCAGATCTCTATTTACTGCCTCAATGTATTCCTGTTTCTTGGACAATTCCCTTTTATCGTAGTCAAGTTCCAGAAATACATTTACCTTGCTGATCAGGAATGCAGGGTTATACGGTTTGACGATATAGTCGACCCCTCCTGATTCATATCCCTTGAATATGTCAATTTCCTGTATCAAAGCAGCGGTCAGAAAAATGATCGGGATATGTTTGGTCTTAGAGTCACCGCGCAGGTATTCCGCAAGCTCATATCCACTCATAATAGGCATCTGCACGTCCAGTATGGCCAAAGCGAAATCGTGGCTTAGTGAAAGACGCAGGGCCTCATTGCCACTAGACGCTTGTATGACTTGCACATTCGACTCTCTCAGTGTTACTTCAAGAGTAAAAAGGTTTTCCTTCTTGTCGTCAACGATCAGAATTTTCTGTTTTTCACTCATGGGTTCCTCCTTCGGCCAGCAGCTTCCCGATCTGGTCCAATGACAATATATAATCCACTTCACCCGCAGAAAGTGAGGCCTGTGGCATGGTTGGAAACTCGGACTTTGCCGGATCCTCGACAACAGCCAGACCGCCGTGCTCTTTAACTACCTGTAAGCCGTAAGCGCCATCTGCATTCGACCCGGTTAGAACGATCCCTGCAAGATCATGGCCCCAGACGTGTGCCGCGCTTTCGAACAATACGTCGATTGATGGTCGGGAATACTGCACTTTCTCGTCAACGGACAGGGAAAAGGTCGTGTCCGATTCAATAAGCAGATGATAATTGGGAGGGGCGAAGTAGACGCACCCTGGTCTGATAGGTTCTTTGTCCTCCGCATTGTGTAGACTGCAATCGAATTTGAAGTCGAAGTACTCGACCTGCCTACCTCTACTTTCTGGGGATACGTGCAGGACAATTATAACGGAGAAAGAAAATGCATCCGGTAGATACGCAAGCAGCCTGGAAAGGGCTCCAATCCCTCCGGCAGAAGTACCTATAACAACAGCCTTGAAACGCTTCATTACTATCCTCTCCTTGGATTTCATGTTCTTTGCGTACTCTCAATTCACCTTTCTTTCTGATATATCCGGCGTCCATTGTCAAACGTTTTGAAGTTGCCCCTGACATTGGAAAACTGGATGCTCTCCCTGGTTCCCAGACACAGATATCCCTTTGGTACCAGGCTTTCGCTGAATAGTTTGAGCACACGATCCTGTAGTGATTTGTTGAAATAGATCAAAACGTTCCGGCAAAGGATCAGATGCATTTCACTGAATACATTGTCAGTTACAAGGTTGTGGTTGGCGAACGTGATGTTCTTCTTCAGTGACGGGTCTATGGCGATCGCCTCGTCCTGGGCATTGTAGTATTCGGAAAAGGAGTTCATGCCACCCGTCTTCTGGTAGTTTGACGCGAACTCCTTGACTTTCTTCGATTGATAAATGCCTTCCTTAGCCTTTTCAATCAACTCATCATTGAAATCTGTGGCAAACAGCCTGGTCCTCTCCAACATTCCCTCTTCCTTGAGCAGGATCGCAAGCGAATATGCCTCTTCTCCTGTGGCGCATCCCGCGTTCCAGGCCCGTATGAAGGGATATGTTTTCAGAACAGGGATAACTTGCGTGCGTATATGTTGATACACATGCGGGTCACGGAACATCTCCGTCACTGAGATGGAAAAGGTTCGTATCATCGACTCGAAAAACGCTTTCTCGTGCAGCAGTCTGGGGATCATCTCGGAAACCTTTTTGTATCCCGATTGGGCTAGGAAATGCATCACCCGCCTCTTGATGGATGCGCGCCCATAGTCCCTGAAATCGTGGCCGTACCGCTTGAATATTGCCTCGAACAACAGATCAATCTCTAGATCCTCAATCCGCGAAGGATTCATCGCAGCTCCTCTCTACAGGAGTCCGTCCATTGTATCTTCTCTTTATTTTCCCATCTGTCCAATATTCCAGTACTCCAGTACTCCATTCTTCTATCTGTACAGCCATATCTTCATGACCGAGAACAGCCGGTCCAGATTCACCGGTTTGGGCAGATAGTCATTCGCTCCTGCAGCAATGCTCTGAGTGCGGTCATCCTCCATGGCCTTTGCGGTCAGTGCGATTATGGGCAGGTCCTGGAACTTCTTCTGGGCCCTGATCCGCTTCATGGTTTCATATCCGTCCATGACCGGCATCATGATGTCTATGAGCACCAGGTCAACGCTAGGGTCCTTTTCCAGAAGACTCAGAGCCTTCTTGCCGTCTTCGACTTTGACCGTCTCTACGCCCTTTGCCTCCAGTGCCTGAGATATGGCATACACGTAGCGCATGTCATCGTCTACGACAAGCACTTTTTTGCCTTTAAACATGCTGTCCGCATCACGATGGAGGTCGGTTATCATCTTCCGCTTATTCGTTGGTAGTTTTCCGACCACACGATGCAGGAACAGTGAGGCCTCGTCCAGAAGCCGCTCTTCCGACCGTACACCCTTGATAATGATCGATTCGGCGAGTACGGCCAGTATAGTGTCCTCTTCCAGCGAGAGTTCCCTGCTCGTGTATATGATAACCGGGGGTATAACGACTTCTTCGGATTTCGCGAGCATATCAAGCAACTCAATCCCCGACATGTCGGGCAGTCCAAGGTCAAGAATCATGCAGTCGTATCTTTTTGCTTTGAGCTTCTCAAAAGTCTCTTTTCCCGTTCCAATATCATCAGTATACACATCATCGTCTCCCAGCAGCTTGACAATGCTCTTGCGTACGATCCGGTCATCCTCGACCACCAACAGGTTCTTTACTTTTCTGCTGAATATGTCTTCTATGAGGGTAAGAGTCTGATTCAGTTCGTCCTTGGTAACGGGTTTCTGTAGATAGCCGATAGCTCCTCTTTTCTGGGCATGGCTCGAATCGTCTTCAACAACGCTAATGATCTGTACTGGAACATGTCTTAATCCGCTCTGGTCCTTTAGCATGCCTAATACGGTCCAGCCGTCTATCCCGGGCAGCATGATTTCAAGCAAGATGGCCCTGGGTTGGTATTTTTCCGCAAGCTCTAGTCCCTCTTCGCCTGTCGCGGATGCAAGGCATTTGAATCCCTTGCTATGGCATTCGTTCATAACTACCTGTGCGAATTTCGCGTCGTCGTCTATTATGAGGATCACGGTATCGTCGTCCTCAAGTTCTTCACGGTCATCGGGGATCGCCGCGACCTGAGTCTGCGGCTCTTTCCTATCCGCACCATTCCCGACGGGTGACATGACAGACCTCGGCTCTGCTACGTCCACATCATCCATTCCTACAGGAAGATACAACGTGAACGTGGTGCCCTTGCCCTCCTCGCTCTCGAGCTGGATCTCTCCTCCCAGCAGGCCCGTCAGTTCCCTGGATATGGACAAGCCGAGTCCGGTGCCTCCATATTTCCTTGCGGTCCCGCTATCGGCCTGCTGGAATGCTTCGAAAATGATCTTCTGCTTGGCTACCGGAATACCCACACCCGTGTCCTTTATGCTTATGGCAACAGCCTGTTCACTGTCCAGTCCGCTCATGGATAGATCTGCCTTATTGCTAGGGCGGCTGAAACTCACAGTTATTCCCCCAGTCTCCGTGAACTTCAAAGCGTTTGACATGAGGTTCCTGATGACTTGCTCAATCCGCCGCCCATCACTCCTGATGTAACTAGGAGTATTCTCTGCAATGCTCACTTTCAATTCCAGGCCTTTTTCCTTGAGCATGTGCAGGAAGCTTCTCTTGATACTGTCGGCCAGAACTCTAATCTGGACATCATCCCGATCAATGTTCATTTCCCCGGCCTCGATCTTTGACAGATCCAGTATCTCGTTTATCAGGTTCAGCAGGTCAATCCCGCTTGAATGGATCACCTTGGCGGAATCGACCTGATCCTTGAGCAGATTGCCCCCTCTGTTCGCTGCCAGAGTACCGGCCAGAATGAGTAGGCTGTTCAGGGGAGTGCGCAGTTCGTGCGACATGTTTGCCAGGAACTCCGATTTGTACTGGCTGGCCTGGGCCAGTTCCGAGGCCTTCTCCTCGATCTCCTGTTGCGATATCTCAAGCTTTTCGTTGGTCAGCTCAACACTCCGTTTCTGTTGTTCGAGGACTACGCTCTTCCCTGTCAGCTCTGTGTTGATTACCCGGAGTTCCTCCTGCTGGGACTGCAGATCCACTTCCGATTGCTTTAGCATCTGGGTTTGACCTTCGAGTTCCTCATTGGATACTTTGAGCTCCTCCTGCTGGGTCAGGAGTTCCTCCGAGAGCGCCATCGATTCACGCAGCGAATCGGCAAGGTCCGTTCTGGCCTGCGTGCTTTCGACTGCGATGGCCAAAGCGGGCATTGCCTGCGCAATGTACTCCATCTGGTCCTCGGTCATGTCGTTGAGCATGCCCACTTCAACGACACCTAGGACCCGGTCCCCACTGATGAAAGGTGTTACACAGATAAAACTCGGGATTCTCTCGCCAAGACCAGAAGTTATCTTGACGTAGTCCTCAGGTACGTTACTGACTAGTACTTGCTGCTTCTCCAAGGCTGCCTGGCCGACCAGGCCCTCGCCCAGCTCGAACACGTTCGACACCCCTTTGCGCTTCATGTAGGCGTAGCTTCCCTGGAGCGTGAGTGCAGTGTCGTCGTCGCCCCCCGACAGAAAGATGGCACCTACCTTGGCATCAAGGTAGGTAGACATCTCGGAGATGGTCTTTGAAGCTAACTCTACTAATACAGCGTCCCCACGCAACACATCATTTAGCCTCGTGATGCCCGTTTTCAACCAGTCCTGTCTCTCATTCAGATGCTGGCTCTCCCTGAGTGTGCGGGTCATCACCTGCAGCGCTGCGCCGAGTTTGTCCTGCTCGCTGCGAGGAGCTACATCGGCCGCGTAGTCCCCAGCAGCAATGGCTTCGGCCTGCGTAGCCACATCACGCAGGGTTGAAGTCATCACACCGACCGATCCCATTATCCCGCTCGCACCTTCGAGATCAAGATCGACCTCCAGGTCGCCCGTGGAAATCTGTCCGGTTATGCTGGCAATCAACGCAGGTTCGCCGCCGATCTGTTTTAAAATGGATCTAGAAATAAAGAACACCGCCGCAAAGCCGAAGACAATAGTTATGAAGGTTCCGTATGTGATAACAAAAATACTCCAGCTTGCCGCGGCTAACGAAATTTCATTTCGACGAGTCAATAGATTGTTTTCAACCTCAATGAATTCATTTATCTTGATCCGGATCAAATCCATTACGGCCTTTGCGGATCCTTTTTCAACTAGTGTCGTAACGTCGTGCATCGTGGCTGCGCCATTGATGACTTCTCTTCGCAGAGCAATCTCAGGCTTTCCATGGCTGTTCTGCCATTCACGGGTAAGCTCGTTGACCCGATTAAGCCGCTCGACCTGAGATGGATTGTCGACAACAAGCAGCTTGAGTTCTGTCACTGCAAAATCGTAAGTTTTGATGCCATCATTATAGGGCTCGAGGAATTCTTCCGTACCCGTGATCAGGAACCCCCGCACTCCGGTTTCCATGTCAATCAGTAGTTTCTCGATCTGGCGAACATTGCTGATCACTTGATGGGTATGCGAAATCATACCTGCCGTGTCAATAAACGCAGTAGTCGTCCTATATGTGATCATCGAAATCACGACCATTAAGACAAATATCAGGGTATACCCAAGAATTAATTTTGTTCGCAGGTACATGATTCCATTCCTCCCCACAAGACCTATTACAATAGCATATCTTAGATATTGGATCAGATATAGCAAACAGTTACACGGGCGACTACTTTACACTCGGCGATATGGGTTATTTCGATGACGAAGGATTGTCCCTCGCAAATATTGAATCCGGGTGAAATTCAAGCTACTTCTCGCCACTCATATCGATGGTGAAGCCCATCTACTTTCAGAATTTCTACCAAGTGATAAGCCCATGGAATATTTGGATGAATCAGACTGTCCGGTGCGGCATCGTAGTATCCCGTCGGTGTCCAGAGAACCCAGTGTTTTCCATCTTCAGTTGTGAAAAGTCATTAGTTGCAATTCGCGACTATGCGCATCATACCAGCGAATCGTCCCGTCTCCCAAAGCTGCAACCACCCAGCGACCATCCTGAGAATAATTGACACCCCAGGATCTGCCAAAAACCCAAATTGCAAAATGCAAAACACTGACTAATACCAAGATCGTCACTTTAACCGATCACACCTCTGGCTTTGTGGTTCCATATCACTAAAAACCGGGCCACAGGATATGGTGTAGGGAGCGTGCAGCATAGGCTGCGCGCATTCCACCAAACAAGCACCGTGTTCTAACCAGGAATCTGCCTCATCTGGCACGCAAATTGTTTTGCTGTTAGTAGGTCATTCAAAAAAGAGGGATCGATAATGAAAACAGCTCTGTATGGTCGGTTCGTTCAAGGATTACTATTTCTATATGCAGCAGCTGCTGCTGCGGACCACCCAACGATTATTTTTGGTACTGGCGCTGGAGGTCCAATAAACACAATCACCGCAAGCCCACTTCCCTCGGGTTCGTGGAGCTTTGGAATTCAAACCGAGATTATCGAAAACGAAGCGTTCAAGAATGATGAACTCGAACGTGCTGTAGAAATCGGGACCCAATCCATTCACAGTATCGAGCGGTTAACTAGCTCCTCTTTCTCCGTCTCCTATGGCATATCAGAGGATCTTGATGTCAGTTTGTGGCTACCGTACGTTGACAGGAAAAACATAAAGGCAGGTGAAATCGAACATGGACACCTTGAGGCACATAACCATGGGGATTCATCCGGTTTCGGCGATGCGACTCTTTTTGGTCATTATCGAATCTATCAAAGCAATACCACGGATGTATCAATGAATTTTGGCATTAAATTACCAACCGGGGAAGTGACAGAAAAAGACGATCAAGGCGATCGATTTGAGACCGAGTTTCAACCTGGAACTGGGTCATTGGATTTACTTGTTGGCGCATCTTTTTAGTATGAGCTCAAGATCCCTAGGCTATCACGGCAATGTTCTGTTTAGCCGAACAAGCGAGGGCGCTCAGTCCACAGAGATTGGAGATTCACTTTCTTACAATACAGCTATAACCTGGAGACTAAACAACCACAATCGCACGCTTCACGACCACAACCAACATAGCGAGATCCAATGGGACTTGATGTTGGAGATGAATGGAGTTTCCACGCGGAAAACCAGGAAAGCTACAACCTCCGAGGGATCGTCGGGTGGGAATACACTATTTCTATCTCCGGGACTGAGAGTTACATTAGGCAAATTCAATGCTTTTGCGACTTTCGGCATTCCTTTAATTCAGAATAGCAATGGTATCCAGGAAAACGTCGAGAAACGCATGATCGCGGGCGTTTCGTTTGCAATGTGAGCAGTCATGGCTCAATGGCTTAGCGATAACACGCCCCTTTTGTCAATAACAGAGTGGCCCCATATGATCTGAACAGACAGTTGAGTGGAGAAGCTCTCCAATTTAAGGCAGTGTTTTTGCCTCGGAACACAAAGGCAGATCAAACGGCTTTAACGACACCCGTACCTTCTCCCTCGCGGTACGGCGCGATATACCACATTCAAAATTCAGCCACTCGGCGCAATGGTTAAAATGCCAGAGCCTCCAGCCCTGGCGAATTTCGAATTCACGTACGAGAACTACATGATCCATCATTTATTCGCACAGACAAACCGGAGAAAGTCTTGACCGCATATCGTGATGGTTTTTCAGCCAACGCTGCTGTATCTTGCCAGCCTTATTAGAGGGACAGATTAGAACGTCTCTGTAGATATGTCACCCGGCCCGCCATTTGTCTTGAGCGACTCACAGTCAGAGTTGACGGCAAGATCCAGGAAGAACCCATTTCGTAACGGCACCACACATATCTTGTTTTCGCCCCTGGATTTTCTTAGCAAACTTGCAGCGGTTGTACCCCGACCACACCACAATCTCATTCGATATCACGGCATATTCGCCCCAAATGCACGAATGAGAAAACTCATCGTTCCCACAAGATATAACAAAACCAAGACAAAAACCGATCGCCGCAGACACAAACTGGTCGCACCTAAAGCGACAGACGAATTGATCGCTCCCTTAAGCTGGGCTCAACGTCTTAAAACGGGTCTTCAACATTGACATCACCACATGTCTATGGCCATCCAAACAAACACCACGTCACGGTGTCCGAAAGTTGAATGAACATCAGCGATTACTATAGTTGACCGTTCTTCGGAAAATGTGGTTTATAACGCCAATTCTCATTGCTCGACTTACCCCGACCCCATTAATCTTGATCAGTGTTTCTTCAAGCATTTTCAGAACCATTTCATCATCATCAACGACGAGTATCCGCTCCTTGCCGGTATCGTTGGATTGAATCCCGATAGTTTTTTCATCGAAACGAGGGAGCGTTCGTGGGAAATACATGGTGAAGTCTGTGCCGGTAGCAACGTCACTTGCCACCTCGATTACAGCATCGTGCCCCTCTATTATTGAATACACCATTGATAATCCAAGGCCAGTGCCTTCACCTACTTCTTTGGTTGTGTAGAAAGGATCAAATGCATGCTCAAGCACATCTTTGGTCATGCCGCGTCCATTGTCACGGATAGTGAGCCGCAGGTACTTTCCATCAGCCAATGCTGCGTGAGACTTTCCTTTTACTTCAAAGTCATCCAGGATTAATTCAATGATTCCTGGAATTTTGCCGATAGCATAGGCCGCATTAGTGTGCAGATTGATGATTATCTGTTGTAACTGCGTTTCGTCTGCGAATACAGTCGACGTCCGGGTGTTGAACTGCGATCGCAGTTCGATTGATGTCGGAATCGATTGTTTCAGCAGAACCAGAGCGGATCGAACACATGATTCCAGTTCCATGCTGGTTTTTTGTTCCCGATCTCTTCGGCTAAAAGTCAGAATCTGTCTCACCAGATCTGTTGCTTGCTGGGAGGCCAGCAGCACCGAGTTGAGGTATCTGTGGGCTTTGCTTTTCTCATCAACTTCAGATTGAGCCAATTCGGAAAAACCGATGATGACCGACAACATGTTGTTGAAGTCGTGGGCAATGCCCCCTGCCAGTGTGCCAATAGCTTCCATCTTCTGTGATTGGCGCAGTTTGTCCTCTTGTAGCCGAAGTTCATTTTCGGCAGCTCGTTTTGAAGTAAGATCGTGCAAATGGACGATCCTGGCGTTTTCATCACCGGAAAAGCTTCCTCTATATGAGTTTAACTCGGTAATCAAAATTGTGCCGTCTTTCCTGGTGATACGCATCTCTTCAGCAACAGGCACGATGCCGTTTTCAATTTGAGCCCTGCGGTTTGCTAATTTACCAAGGTCATCGGTATGCAGCATTTCGTCCACCGGCATCATGTACAATTCCCCGAACGAGTAACCGGTAACTCTTTGAGCTGCCTGATTTGTGTATACAAATTTTCCACCGACGGAGACTACAATTGGATCCGGGTTCCATTCAGCCAGATATTTGAATTCTTTTTCTGACTTTCGAACAGCATCTGCAGCCCTTCTGCTCTGCGACTGGTCGCGAATAATAACGAGAGTTGAGTCTCTGTCGTTGAATACTATGGGGCTCCAGCGGGCTTCGCCGTAAGTCGTCGAACCATCCGAGCATAGAAATCCCAACTCAAGTAGTAGAGAGTCTTCCGGCTGCGTCACTTGACCTGCCTCAGAAAGCAACTCGTGATAGTCCTCATGGACCAAATCGTTCACCGTGGGTCTATCAGGGACTCTGCATCACGATGCAAAAACTGTGCAGCTGCTTCGTTAACGAAAATAACCTTATTGTCTCTTATCACAGCAACAGGGTCGGGCGACCGGATCAGAAAAGTAAGGAGTCTGTTTTCGGTTTGGCCGGTGATTGGCTGGGCTGGCTTGCGGTATTGTACCAGCGATTCATTTTTAGGATTTTCGAACGACGCCTGAGTCATGGCCATCTTCTGGTCGGCCCGTTTAATCCGGTGACCCAACAACAGTAAAAAGAACACATACAATCCAAAGCCCGGTACAATTATCAGCGGCTCAAATTTCGAGAAAAACAGTACTGTGATGAGCGTGGGTACTATCATGCTCGCCAGAAACAGCAGTTGCAGGTTAGGGTGAGCAGCGAGAATGATAATACCCGCAACGGCTGCGACCGCAATGAACAACATCAGTACACCCGATTCGGCCGATAGTCCGTAGTGCCACATCGCGGCTGAAATTGAAACGCTGTAAGTCAGATTGTGTAACGATATTAATATTGTGAACAGTATACGCGTCTTGTTGCTTTGCAGATTGTTTCGGCCTTTTAGTTCTTTCGCCAAAGCAACGTGAGTTATCGCGAGAATGGACAATATGGTGATAGAACGAAGCATAGCAGGGGAAACTCTTCGCCTATGGAGCTGACGAGCGTGAATATGAACGCGATGCAAGGATAGGAAACAACGTTGTAAGTCATGCGCTGTGTCAAATCTGGCATGGCGATGCGTGAGTCGTCTTCAACATGATTTTAATTGTAATGATGGAAGTTTTGTTCATTCTAAATCTAGTCAGGATACTGTGGACCGGGCCTGATGCAATCGAATCAACGAATCAGCCACCAGATTTAACTCGAGGACTCGGCATGACATTCTCCGTGAGGCTCAGTGTTTTTTTGCTATTAAAATCTCACAATTGGTTAAGCTCATATTTCTACCCAGAGTAGAAGGTACCTGATCAGTGCTCCAGCTTAAAGGATCTGACCATAATTCACATGGCAGTGGAGCACCCACCTTTGCTACCCGAGTAAAGACGATTCGTAGTATCAGGTAACGCTATCGTGTTGTTCGAACGACAAAAACACCCATCTCTGCCGTTGCATGAACCATCAGCAGTACTATCACGGCAGCGTACCAAGCACGCGGCGGACCTGGCAGATTACCCAAACCCGCTTGCAAGGCACCTGCGACGATCACAACAAACAGCGTAGAACTCCAGATGTTTGTCCTGCTTTTCAGCTGACCATCGCCTGCGCGAATAATTCTGAATTCCGTATAGGTTAAAACAGCACCAACGACAATCATGTAGCTGGTTGTACTGAACAGGCCTACCTGAGCGGCGGCGGTAATATCCATGCCGAACTCAACCAGAACAATAGGGAGCAGTGACAGGAAAATACTGCCGATACTCCAGGACAGTATGAACCCGAAACTCACAAAATCCTGGCTCGTCCATTCAGAAGAGCTGCCACGAAAGATAATGATCAGCGACGAGAAACCCGTGATCGCGACCGATACTTCAGCCAGAGTGTGAAAGATATCCAACGGGCAGTCATCCTTGTTGTTATTCCAGGAATTATGGACTGAACTCTGAGGTTTGCCAATGTCTAACGGTTAACTTTCATCACCAGGTCACCGGCTTCACGGGACAATTGAACAGAGATGCATGCTGCCATCACCATGACGTGAATAGCTTAAGCGTCTTGCATTATGAATCCGGTTGGTGTCAATCATTGCGCTCTAAATTACCCATTCACTTGAGATTAATCCTTGCTCGCTTCAATATCAAAGCCTGCTCTAAAATCAGCTTCCGCTGCGGAACGGGAAGCTGACAGACGGTGAAATTGATTCGGATGGGCGCTAAGGCGCTAACGGGCCAGAAGCGGACTGTGAGAAGCGCTGCTATTGGCACAAAAGAAAGCGGAAATCGCCCGAGGAACCAAGTCAATCCAAAACACTCCTCCCTTCTGCGATCACCTAATTCCCAGGATACATGGTGAACTACTGCAGATTTTTCAGAATAGGGTGTTAATGGTTCCTACATTTGCGAGGGTCCTAAGTAGTGTTCCATCAGTGAAAATGTGACGGTGTGTCCGCAGCTGTTAGCGTTTGTTCGACCCTGCGGCTCTCGGCATCCATGTACTCTATCAGAGCATCCACTTCGACCTTGTTCAGACGCAAATTGGGCATGAGTACGTTGC
>JAPYTQ010000037.1:0-51207 GCA_029941905.1 Pseudomonadales bacterium
TGGTAGATAGTGTAAGAACCGGATTGGCCAAGTCCTTCCGGGGTACGTTCAATTTAACGCGACCAGATGACATGGTTGCGCATTGTATCAATGCGTTGTTAGACAGAAACAGCAAACTGGATCCTGAAGAAGTCGAAGATGTCATCGTTGGTTGCGCGGGTCAGACTGGTGAGCAAGGCGGCAATCTTGCGCGCCTGGCCGTGATTCTGTCGAACCTGCCAATTACCACGGCTGGTTCAACCATTAGCCGTGCCTGCTCCTCTGGCTTGAATTCAATCGCATTTGCCGCCAACCAGATTGCCAGCGGCTGTTCTGAAGTAATGATCGCCGGTGGCGTAGAGTCTATCTCTGCCGGAACCCGACAAACACCCGGCAAATCTGCCAAGCACCCGTTTATCGAAGAAAAATCCCCCGCGATTTTTATGGCGATGGGCAATACGGCAGAAGTAGTCGCCCGACGTTACCAGGTGACCCGTGAAGCACAGGACGAGTTTTCATTACAGTCTCAACTTCGCACGGCAGCTGGCCAGGAAAATGGACTGTTTGACGACGAAATTGTCCCGATGAAGACCATTTACCAAAAGGTCATCAACAAGGAAACCAAGGAAACAGAAGACGTTGAAGGTGTTTGTGACAAGGACGAATGTAACCGTCCCGCAACAACAATCGAAGGTCTGTCCAGCTTGAAGCCTGTCTTCGAAGAAGATGGTACCGTCACCGCCGGAAACGCTTCCCAGCTTTCTGACGGCGCTTCCATGACCCTGGTGATGAGCGCTGAGCGTGCAGAGCAACTGGGACTTGAGCCAATGGCTTATTTCCGAGGCTGGTCTGTTGCAGGTTGTGAGCCTGACGAAATGGGCATTGGTCCCATCTTCGCCATTCCCAAGCTGCTGAAAGCCAAGGGCCTGTCAATGAATGATATTGACCTGGTAGAACTGAATGAAGCATTTGCTTCACAATGTCTCTACAGCCGGGACTTTCTGGAAATCGATCCGGAAATTTACAACGTTA
Organism: Pseudomonadales bacterium; assembly: GCA_029941905.1. GTDB lineage: Bacteria > Pseudomonadota > Gammaproteobacteria > Pseudomonadales > Azotimanducaceae > JAHRVQ01. The sequence continues at coordinate 1,012 of JAPYTQ010000037.1, forward strand.
ACGGCGGTTCCATTTCAATCGGTCACCCATTTGGTATGACGGGTTCTCGTCTGACAGGTCACATTGTTCGTGAACTGAAACGACGCGAGAAGAAATACGGCATCGTCAGTATGTGTATCGGTGGTGGTATGGGCGCAGCGGGATTGTTTGAAGCCTGCTAGTTAAAAGCGAAGCTTTTGCAAGACAAAAAAAGGGGAGCATTTGCTCCCCTTTTTTTGTGGCCTTTTAAAAATGCAAACTGAGATCCACAAATTCAGGTACCAGTAGTTTGATCTTGATTGTAACTGCAGAGAAGAAAGGCAATGTGTTCTGCAGAGCGTAAGAGCAGGACACATTGCCTTTCGGCCACCTACTCACAATCCATGAATCTGGGCTATAAAAGAAAGAGGGTGTTCCCCGTACTCAAGACCAATCCTTCAAAATCCCCTTAACAGCATCCACAAACGCCATTGGCTGATCCAGAAACAAATGATGCCGGGCATCTTTGATTTCTATCAATGTCAGCTCAGGTTTCATTTCCTTCATGTAATTCGCGCTTTTTACCTTGAATGACTCGCTGTGCTCACCGTAAATCAGCGCCAGTGGAATATTAATGGACTTGTATTCCTCTTTGAGGTCACCCTGCATCGTCATGCGGCTATTTAACTCGTCGTCAAACTTCCAGCACCAGCCATCTTCCCCGTCATCATATTCGATGGAATTTCGCGCGATATAGTCCACAACATACTGGTTGTCACATTGCTGGGGCGGTTGCAGGCGAAACCTGGACTGCGCGATCTCACGGTTGGGATAGATCTTGGGTTTTACCCAGCGATCAACTTGAGCATCGCGTTCTTCGATATCTTCAGGATGGCGGACACCGGAGTCTACAAGAATCAAACCTTTGAATCTGCCCGGGTTAAGCGCCACGGTATGCAGGGCCATCATTCCGCCAAAACTATGAGCAATGAGCACCGTATCCACCGGTAATTCAAGCTCATCGGCGACACCAAGAATTTCCTTCGCATAAGTATCGTTTGAATAGGCGTCCCGGTGATCGCTATCACCCATTCCCGTCAGATCCAGAGCGACACTTTGATAGTCATCCTTGAAGAAAGGGGCAATAAAATCCCACCAATGGGCGTGGGCATTGTGCCCGTGCACAAATAGCAAGCCTTGCCCGGCGGGTTCACTCCAGTATTGATAATGTACATCGCATTCGTCGATTTCAACAAATCCCGACTCCGGTTTGGTCTCAATTGCATCCCAAAACCAATCTGGTGTTTCAGACATCAACTCTTCCCCTTTGCGTTTTTCCAGCGCCGATTAAAAAACTGCGGCTAGGCGATCTGGGCATATTTTCTTAAATGATAATCCACGTTCCCGAACAACGTATCAATGGTCGTCAGGCGCTTAAAATAGTGACCGACATTGAGTTCATCAGTCATCCCCATCCCACCATGTAACTGCACCGCGCCCTGACCGACAAATCGACCGCCTTTACCCACCTGCACCTTAAGACCTGAAACTGCTTTCCTGGCCAGTATCCCGTACTCCTCGTCAAGGCGCATGGCAGCCATATAGACAAGGGATTTGGTTTGTTCATGCTCAACGAACATGTCCACCATGCGATGCTGCAGGACCTGGAACTTGCCGATAGGCTGGCCAAATTGCTCCCGGGTTTTACAATACTCGACTGTCGTCTTGTACAGCACCTCCATCGCGCCCACGGCTTCAGCACCCACAGCCATGATAGCCGAATCAACAACCTGCTCGATGAGCGCATACCCCTTGCCTTGTTCACCGATAACAGCGTTGTTGTCTACCTGCACATTTTCCACGGTGAGTTCTGAGGCACGAAGGCCATCAACGCATGCATAGTTTCGCCGACTCAGTCCCTTCGCATCAGCGTTAACTACAAACAACGTCACACCATCCAGATCCCGCTGTGCCCCAGAGGTCCTGGCTGGTAAAACAAAAAAGTCCGCCGATGGACCACCTAAGACAACACCCTTAAATCCGTTCAGGGTATAGCCCTGATCGGTTTTTTCAGCAGTAGTGGCGATATCTGCAAGATTAAACCGAGCCTGAGGCTCAACAAAGGCAAAAGCACCGAGTTTTGAACCGTTGATAATTTCACCAAGAATCGACTCAATCTGCGCACTCGAACCGCCTAGTTCAATGAACTTACCCGCAAGCAGAATCGTACTGAGGTAGGGTTCAACGACCAATCCCTTACCGAATTCTTCCATCATGATCATGGTCTCTATGGGGCCACCACCATAGCCTCCTGCAGCCTCGCTAAAGGGCAGGCCAAGCCAGCCAAGTTCCGCAAAACTGGCCCAGTTTTCGCGACTAAAACCTTCTTCAGTCTTGATCAGTTTCTGCCGCTGATCGAATGAGTAGTCCTTCTCTATAAAACGCTGAATGCTGTTTTGTAGCAGGGATTGTTCCTCAGAAAACGAGAAATCCATAAATATGTCCTCAAACCATTGTTTCATTCGTTGCACTTCAATGAGCTGATCAACGAACTGTTCAATAAATCAAGCGGTGGATGATATGGGGTCAATCACAGCATTACAAGATTGCTATTGACCGAAAATGGACCCTCACCTATGCTGCTTACGGATTGACACTCTTAGTTGCACAAACAGTTGTACAATTCGGTCGTACAAATTTTTGGAGACTCATTACATGGCAGAGCCCACAATTGCACAGAAATCACCTTTCGCTGTTGAAGTAGAGGCTGGTAAAACCTACTTCTGGTGTGCCTGCGGAAAAAGTGCGAATCAGCCATTCTGTGATGGCTCCCATTCCGACACTGAGTTTACCCCGGTTAAGCTGGTGGCAGAGGAATCGAAGCAATTGTTTTTCTGCGGCTGCAAATTTTCCAACAAAAAGCCGCTCTGTGATGGAACGCACAGTACTTTGTAGATAAGACCTTGTGATAGGACCTTGGAGAAATCAATTTATAGAATTTTGTCTTTAAAGATCCGGTCTATCTTGTATTAGAAGGCACTCCACTTGAAGAAAGCCGAACCTGCAATAATACCGTAGTATTGATTTATGAAGATCAGCCGACTGCTCGAGACAACGCCCAAGTGGCAGCACAAAAATGCCAAAATCAGACTGAAGAGCCTCTCCAGCGGAGATCTGGCACCGGAAATTCTGATTCAACTGGCCAAAACCGACCCGGACCTGGAGGTCCGTCTGGCCTCCATTCGTCAAATTAGAAATCCTGTTGCACTTCTGGACTTGCTGGTTTTACCGGAGGTGGGTGAATCAGCCACTACCCAGTGGGTCAAAGTAGTGGGTTCCGACCTGGCCTATTTCGACCAGGTTAATGAAGAACTTTCAAATGAGCTGCTGGTTCAGCTGGTAAATAATGCAGAAAAATTGGACGTTAAATGCAAGGCCGCTTCGCTGGTCGATGCCACCCATCTGGAAACAATACTGTCAAACCCTAACCATACGCAGGTCCATCAACTGTCCGCTAACCGATTGTGTGCCCTTGCTGACGATGATGAAAATCAGCTGGAACGCATCCATAGGTACCATCTCGGTAAAGATAAAAACGTCGCAAGAATCGTCAAAAGCAAACTGCAGCAGATTAAATCAAGACGCGAACACCAATACGAACTCGAAGCAAACCTTGACCACAATCTCAAGCTAATCGAAAAACTCGCAGGCAGTGAATATGCTGATGATTTCGAGCGGCGATTGTCAGCAGTGAACGACAATTGGAATAATCTGCTAATTGACAACCCGAATGCTATTCCGAATGACTTGAACCAACGTTTTGTGACTGCGCGGGTGATGTGTGAGTCGATAATCGATGTGGTAATAAAAACACGCGAGAAACGGAAAACTGATGCGGAAGATATTGTTCATCAATTACGCAAGCTGACCGAGTCATTGCATGTTTCCGTGAAGAACATTGACACCGTTGAGGAGACTCTGAAGGAAGCCCGACGCCGCTGGCCGGACGGAATGGACCTCAACCCTTACTACGCCTTGTCCACCCCTTTGCAACAGATCTATGATCAATACACCTCCTGGCACAAGCTCGAAGAGAAGTTGCCGACCTTGCAAGCCGACGAACAGGCAGGACAACTGTCCCATATTCACTGGCCTGAGGCATTTCCATTACCAGACTCGCTGGTCGCTGCAAGAATCCAGGTGCAGAACCAGCAGCTGGAGAAAACCAGGGCAGAGAATAGTCGCCAGGAGAAACTGGCGGCGATTGAAAAACATCTGGCCCATTTGGAGACAGCGATTAGTGAAGGTCATATCAAAGCGGCTAGCCGGGCACTGACCGCATTAAATCATCTGAACGAGAAAGTGGCCGCGCCGAAAAAATCCCTTAACAGAATTCATGAGCTGACGACTAAACTCAGTGAGCTAAGGGACTGGCAAGGGTACGCCACCGACCCAAAAAGGGAAGAGCTTTGTAACAGCATGGAAAGGCTCGCCACGGACCCGGGTATCCTGCCAACTGAAAAAGCCAAAGCTATCAAGGAACTGCAGACACAGTGGAAGAAACTGGGATCATCGGACAGCAGGTCTGCCCAGAGAATGTGGGCTCGATTTAAGAAACAAGGTGACCTTGCTTATGAGCCGTGTGCGCAATACTTCGCAGAACAACGAAACGTTCGGGAAAAAAACCTGGCAGAAAAGAAAAAGATTTGCGACTTTCTGGAAGTATTTATCCAGGAAAACGACTGGGAACACACGGATTGGAAAAAAGCCAACGCTGTGATTAAAAAGGCAAAAAACGAATGGCGGAAGTATGACGACATTCCCGGATCAAAACGAAAGAAAATCTACGGCAGGTTTAGCGGGATTATCGATGCGCTGCAGGCAAAGCAAAACACTGAATATCAACGCAACCACAATCTAAAGTCCGGCTTAATTGCAGATATAAAAGAAATTGTCACAGCCGACATGCCGGTGAAGCAAAAAGTGGATAAGACCAAGGCAGTTCAGGTGCAGTGGAAAACCATCGGTATTACAGATCGAAGAGACGATCAAAAACTATGGAAGGAATTCAGGGTTGAATGCGACCGTATTTTCAGCGAGCGAGAACAACGCGTCGAAGCAGAGAAACAAAAAAACAACGAATTTCTTGCGCAGGTTAAGAACACGGTCAGCGCCTTTGCAGACTTTTTAGAAAGCAATGAGCCCATCCACCAATCAGATATTCACAAATTTAAAAAGTCACTGGAGGAATTTTCACTTTCGAGTGATCACACATCGATCAGGGAGTCCCAGCGACTCATCAAGAAAGCTTCTGGTCTCATAAAGCAACAGGCGCGTGCTTCCAGTCAGCAGATGATGACAGAACTAATCCGCCGCGCTGAGCTCTGCAGCCAGTATGAGGCTGGCAGCATCGACACTGCAGCCCTGGATGCGGCCTGGCAGGGTGATGTGGAACTCGACAAGCCGCTGCTTGAAAAGATCACCGCACGACGCCAGGGCACGATAGGTAACGACCCAAAAGAGGCCGAACAATTATGCATTCGCCTGGAAATTCTACTCGGTATAGATTCACCATCCGAAAGCGCCACTGCCCGTATGGCTTACCAGGTGGAGCGCTTGAACCGGGAACTTTCCCAGGGCATAAAGGAAACCCGAACTACCGCCGAGCAAATTCGTGATATCCAGATCACCTGGCATTGCCTGCCTGTGAAAATTGTAGACGAAAAGCTCAAAATCCGCTTCAACCAGGCAGAAGCAAAGTTGGGAGCCGGGTGAGCATATTCTCTATCCTTCTCTTCTTCGTTGTCTCTTTGATTTCAGTGAATGCAAGCGCTTTGCGCTGTGGTACAGATCTGATAGTAGAAGGCGATTTGAAAATACATGTAGAAGACAAGTGCGGCAAACCGATCAGCAAGGAAATCATTGGTTATACTCTGCGACGAGTGCCCCATCCCGGCGGAAGCCAGGAACGAGAACATCAGCTGGAAGAATGGATTTACAAGTTCGGCAGATACTATGACGTGCTGACGTTCGAAGCCGGACGACTCATTCGCGTGGAAAAAATCAGGCGATAACGTCGTCTGTAGTCCGGTATCGCAACGACATTGAGCAATGTTGTAAACAGCCCTACATCGCCACAGTTATTTTTGCGCCGCCAAGTGCTGATTCACCCACCTCGATCTTACCGCCATAGCGCTCGACAATTTCGACTACCACTGCCAGGCCGATACCCTGACCCGATTGTTTTGAATCAAGACGTAAGCCACGACTGAGTATTTTTGCCCGGTCCTTACTCGAGATTCCAGCGCCATCGTCCTCGATAACTAGCATCAGGTCAGCTTCTCCCTGCTGCCCAACAAAAACTCTGACCCGCTTATTGCCATACTTGCACGCATTGTCAACAATATTGCCTAACACTTCCATCAAGTCTCGCTCGTCACCAAAAAAAGTACAGTCCGTCACATTGATTTCAATGTCGATTTCTTTATCGCGATAAACCTTCTTCAAAGCCCCGATAAGTTTTTTTACGATCGGCGGAACCTGTATCGCCTTTCTGATTAACACGGAAGAACCTGCAACCGCCCGCTCCAGCTGATAACCTACAATCTGGTCCATTCGAGCCACCTGCTCATCAATGGTTTGCTGAATATCCTGAACTGCACCAATGACTCCGATCTCTCCATCTGTTGTTTGGGCATAATCCCTCTTAAGGTAAGTGAGCTGATTTGCGCTCCCCTTGAGAATGGCCAGGGGCGTTTTGAGGCTATGAGCCAGATCTGCCAGAGTCGTTCTATATTTTTCCCGCTGTCGTCGTTCACTCGACAGCAACAGGTTAAGGTTCCTGGTAACACCGGCTATTTCCGTGGGGTACTCCCCGTCCAGATATTCCTGTGCGCCGTCTTCAATTGCCTTCAGATCCCCTGCCAGTTCACCAAGGGGAGATAAACTCCACTTCATGATAAAACCCTGTATGGCAATCAGAATAACAATCACACCCACCAGCCAACTCCACAGATTGTTACGATAACTTTGAATTTCACCCAGGTATGCGTCCATGGACTGAACAACAACGAAAGTCAATTGGGTGGCTGTGTCGCCAGCCCCCAGCCATAGTATTTTGTAACTTAGAAAGAAGAACCTTTGTTCTTTCGATTGGATAATCTCATCGAAACGATCTGAACCGGGTTCAAGACCCGCGTGGAGTGCCACTGTCTCTTCCTGGGAAATGACAAGATCAACCGAGGAAGGACTCCGCCACTGCTCCCCGCCACGTTCGTCAAGAACCAGCGCGAACAAACCAGATCCCGGGTTGTTGAACCGCGGTTCCTGCAGTACCTCTGGCAGGAACAATTCCCCGGCGTTTAACTCTGTCACTGAAAGCAATCCGTAAATCTGGATCAGTAGTCGCTCAGATACACTTTTTTCAGCAGAACGCTGGAATGCCTGATCCAGTACTAACCCCATCAGCCCCAGAAAAACAAACAGCACCAGGCTGGCTGTCAAAAGCATCCGATCCCTTAAAGAATAGGATTTAAAAGACATGTAAGGACTAAGAACCTGTCAGGGTAAACCGGTAACCCTGCCCGCGAACAGTTTCGATCGGCTTTAAGGCATTTCGAGGATCAAGCTTCTTACGCAGGCGTCCGACGAACACCTCAATGACGTTACTGTCTCTGTCGAAGTCCTGATCATACAGGTGGTCCGTGAGCTCAGTTTTTGAAATGACTTCTCCCGGGTGCAGCATCAGGTATTCAAGTAATTTGTATTCAAAGGCAGTGAGATCAACTGGTTCACCATCAACATTGACTCGCTTGCCCCGGGTGTCCATGTGAACTGCGCCGCCTTCAAGGGTGGATTTAAATTTACCGGTGGCCCTTCGAATCTGCGCATCAAGCCTTGCGAGCAGTTCCTGCACATGGAACGGTTTGACCAGGTAATCATCTGCTCCTGCAGCTAATCCGTCCACCTTGTCTGTCCAGTCGCTTCGTGCCGTCAATATTATTATGGGGTATTCACGACCTTCTGCGCGAATCGTTTTAATTATCTCAATACCAGATACCTTGGGTAAGCCGAGGTCTATTACAGCGATATCATACTGATTTTTCTGTGCGACATTAAGACCTTGCTGACCATCGGAACATGCGTCTGTCTCATATCCATGCCGTTGCAGGATGTCCAGTAACTGATCTCTCAATTTGGTCTCGTCTTCGATCAATAACAGTCGTTTGCTCATTCGAATAAATCACCACTGATGCCATCAACGAAAACATGTTTAACAATTCCGTCATCGGACAGGGTTTTAATTCTGTACACGGGAGGCCCACCATTATGAATCAGTTTTACAGAGAGAATCTTGCTCCCCGGATAGCGGCGCTTTACCTTGTTGGCTGCCTGCTGGTTACTTACCCTAACCTTCTGTCCTTCCTGCACGATATTGTTCCGGCTCGAACTTTGGTCCGCGACCCGGAGAACATCTGCCGTCGCAATCCCGGTCACGCCAAAGCAGAACAGCATAAAAACCAGGATTCTAAGGACAGCCATAACCTTTTCTCTTGTTTAGGAAACCTATGATTAAGTGGATATTTTAATAGACCTTAATCAGAGGTTCCTGCATTAAATGACCGGTGAAACCGCCAAACGAAGCTTGATGGTATCACCCGGATCGACATCCGTGCGAGTAGTATAGGTTTCATTGTTAAAACGGTACCTGATTCGGTATCCCACAATCTTCTCTTCCTGGCGATAGTCACGATACGTCCTGCAAACTTCTTCGGTCTGACGATACGAATTCACCTGATAGGCACTTCGACGTTGATTGCTCACCGAAATCGCATGGCCTATTGTGCCACCAAGAATAGCACCCACAACAACACCCACCTGTTTGTTCTTTTTCTTGTGTCCAACGGCATTCCCCACTGCTCCACCCAACACGGCGCCGACGACAGTGCCAACACCGTGATCATCACGCGGCTGCTGGTACGTGATTTCCTCCTGCCAGCATTCCTCTCGCGGCGTTGAGACCCTATAGGTCTTCACAATGGGCACTGACTCAACGACCGTTCCATAGTCGTAAGTTATGTGTTGGCCAAAAACCGAGGTAGTGAAAAGTGTAGCGGCTAAGCCTAATCCGATAAATTTCATTGTTGATCACCTATTTATCTGTATGTGACCAGTAGATTAACGATTGCAGGCTGAACAATTCCTGAACTACACGGTGTTCAGAGGCTCCCTGGCTGAACGGTAGCTGAACCGGCATGACTAATCGAAACGTCACCTGTTGCGGTCTAGTAAAGATGCCTTAACCTCGACCCAATAAATTCGTGATTCACACCCAATTCGAGCACAAGGTCCACCTTGTCAGGCATTAACCGCAACATCCGGCGGGAAATCCTCTCGTAATACATCACAAACCTGGCGACAGCAGGACGATCCATCACACCTTCACCAGCAGTCAGGCCTTGTTCCTGTTGCCAGCGCCAGTTAACAATGGAGGCCATATCCGGTACTTTCATGAAAACGGAGCATTGGGTTTCAAACAGGCTCTGGTATTGGATTAGCTGGTCGTTTACATAGCATCGCCAGATACAATCGGCGTCTTCCTCAGCTTCCAGATCATTGACTGGCTGCAGCAATTCCTTTCCGGTGGCAGGTGGTGCACCCCAGCACCAGCCTTCACACAAAATTATCCCGAATTGATCCGTCGTGATTGTCCGCTGGCCAGCCCGATCATCCTTCGACTTGCTGAATTGTGGCAGTATCGCTTCCCTGTCATTTAGCGCGTGACTGATAACTTGTGACATCATTTTTATATCATGTGTACCTGGTACACCTCGAGTCGCCAGCAGGGGATGGATAGAATCAGCTAGTTCCTGCCGTTCAGCCCGGGTGAGGTAGAAGTCATCAATGGACAGAATAAGCGTCTGATCCCCAGATAAATGCTCGATAAGTTCTGCGACCAACGTGGCAAAAGTTGACTTACCGCTTCCCTGCGCGCCCGACAACCCGACCAGCAGTTTTTTACTGACCGGCTCTTTTTGACACTTTTTCAGATGCTGTTCCAACCAACAGGCCGTTGCAAACAGGCTGTCAAAATACGAAGCCCCCAGGAACAGCTTTTTCGTTCGGCAAACTTCATCAAACCAGGCTTTCTCACTCATCATCTGCCGCTTTTGATCGAGGCTGAGTAAATCTACCAGGTTCACGCTATTTCCCGGGTAAACGGCGGTAGAGCGTTTAGCAACATGCCTCCATAGCGTTGCGTCACCAATCGACGATCAAGAATAGTCACCACCCCGGTGTCTGTTTCCGTCCTGAGTAGTCGACCGCAAGCCTGTACCAGGTGCAAAACAGCATCGGGAATCATAATCTCCTGAAACGAATTACCGCCTTTTTCCTCAATCCACTCACTCAGCGTAGCGCCGACCGGGTCATTGGGGACGGCAAACGGAATCTTAACCACCACCACGTGTTCACAATAGTCGCCGGGTAAATCGATACCCTCTGCGAAGCTGGCCAAACCAAAGATCACGCTGGCACTACCAGCGTCTATTTCTGACTTGTGCCGGGAAACAATGTCAGCTTTCGAAACTGTTCCCTGACTCATCACTTTATCCATAAACTCGCCGGGCAATGCATCACTGACCCGATACATCTGCCGCCATGAAGAAAAAAGTACCAGCGCACCTTTTACCTGATCAAGCAGGTCCGGCAACAATGCGGCGACGGCGTCCGAGTGTTCGTCTGCCTCCCGCGGATCAACATTCATTTTCGGGATGCTGAGCACCGCTTGCTGATGGAAGCGAAAAGGGCTCTGCAAGGCACGAAACGTGTTTTCCTCCGACAATCCCACCCGCTCCCGGTATCGCCTGAAGTCCGCACTTACCGCCAGGGTCGCCGAGGTGATCACTGCCGCAAAACATCGAGACCAGAGCAATTCCTGCAAACTGTCGTGCACCGCTATCGGGCTGGACTGGAGGATCAATTCGTCACCCTCGCGGAAGTTTATCCAACGTGCCCGCGGAGGTTCAGAGACCGGATCCGGCAGCATAAACTGCTGCCAGAGATTGGCCGCACCCTCAACTCTCGAGGACATCCCGGCAACAACCGGCAACCAATGTTCCAATCGGTCCTTGCTGCCAGCATCAACATCAGACAATTGGTCCTCAATCGCATTAACCAGCAGATCCAGATGCCCCTGCAGTCGAAGGTTGCCCTGGTAAAGCAACTGACTCATCTCACGATGTGCCGGATCAACCCGCCCGCCGGGAAACCGGTACCTTAAATCGTCGTCAATCCCTTCAGCTTCCGCCCTGAGCGAGCTGAACAACTGGATAACATTTTCGAGTTGTTCAACAAGATCGGTCGCAGCGTTTTCAAATTGAGCAAGCCCCCCGGGCAAACTCCCGATCTGGCCAAGTTCGTCGGACAATTGTTTCAGGCTCAACGGCATTTGTCCCAGCCATCCCTGGCTGCTCCGGGCCTGCAGAAAACTGGATAAGTGATTGATGGCCTTGTCTGGTAAGTGGTGCCCCTCATCGAAGATATAAATGGTGTCCTCCGGCAATGGCAACACCGCGCCACCACCCATGATCAGGTCCGCCATCACCAGATCATGGTTAGTCACAATCACATCAACACGGTGAATCCTTTCCCTGGCTTTATAGAAGTAGCAGTTTTCATAGTGAGAACATTGTCGACCGGTGCATTGCACATGGTCGGTACTGACGGGAAACCAGGCGCTGTTATCAATCTCTTTTGTCCAGTTATCCCGGTCACCGTCCCAGTCTCCGCGGCCTAACTTGTTCAGCATGAGCTCGTAGAGCGCCTGATTGGATTCCTCAACCGGAAACATTTCATCATCGTAGAAGGCTAGATTCTGGTTCCCGGACGACATCTCCTGCAAAGCTAGGTCCAGGCGCGACAGGCACAGATAACGCCGACGACCTTTGGCCAGGGTAAACGAAAAATCCAGGCCGGAGTGCTCCATGATGTCCGGTAGGTCGACGAAAACAATTTGTTCCTGCAGCGCTATCGTCGCGGTGGAAATCACCAGGGTTTTACCCAGTGCTTTTGCAACAGGGAGTGCGGCAATGGCATAGGCGATTGTCTTGCCAGTACCTGTTCCTGCCTCGATAACACAAACACTATTGCCGGAGGTACGCTGGCCTTTCTCATCAACTTCTATATTGCCCAGTGTATTGGCAATATCAGCGATCATCTGTTTTTGACAATCCCTGGCTTTGTAGCCCTTAGCATCAAGTAGACGGGTATAGGCGCTTTGTATGTCAGTTTTGAGTTCAGGACTCAACATCGTTATGCTCTGCAGGTGCAATCCATCATCTTATCATTACTTCTACTATCGGCTCCCATCTCGCTGTTCGGGAAATCACTGCCCCTGGAAACATTAAACCTTCCAGCTGGCTTTCGGATCGAAATCTATGCCAGGGTGCCTGAAGCCCGGCAGATGGCCCTGGGAAGCCAGGGTACGCTGTTCGTGGGTAGTCGACGCTCTGGCAAGGTGCATGCAGTTATCGACCACAATGGCGACTACAAGGCTGATGAAGTCAAAGTAATCGCCACTAAACTGTCGCTACCGTCCGGGGTCGCTTTTCGAGGAGGTGATCTCTTTGTTGGTGCAGTCAATCGGATACTACGTTACCCGAATATAGAAACGACGCTGGACAAACCACCAAAACCCGTCGTCGTCACCGACAAACTACCGGATAAAAACCATCACGGCTGGAAATTTCTCAGGTTCGGACCGGATTCATTGCTTTACTTCGCTGTCGGTGCACCTTGTAACATCTGTCTTTCCTCTAACCCGCAGTTCGCTTCGATCCTGAGGATGGACGTTGACTCCACTGACGCGCCTGAAATCATCGCCAGGGGGGTTAGAAACACCGTCGGCTTTGATTGGCACCCCCTGACTAAACAACTGTGGTTTACAGACAATGGCCGGGATTCGCTCGGAGACACATCACCACCTTGCGAGCTCAATAGGATAAAGCAGACCGGTCAACATTTCGGATATCCCTATTATCACGGCGAGAGTCTGCCAGACCCGAAGTTTGGAAAGAAAGGCGGCCCAGCTTCAGATTACGTTGAGCCTGAATTAAGCCTCGACCCCCACGTCGCACCACTCGGTATGATGTTCTACACCGGGAACATGTTTCCCGAATCTTTCAGGAACCAGATAATCATTCCTGAACATGGTTCGTGGAATCGTTCACAGAAAGCGGGACACACTGGATACAGACTTACCATTGGTTGGAAAACAGACGAAGAAATGCACTACCGGGTTTTTATCGATGGTTGGCTGACCAGCGACAACAAAAGTTGGGGGCGCCCGGTACATCTGCTGCAGCTGGCCGATGGCAGTTTGCTGCTATCCGATGACAAAGCCGGTGCAATCTATCGAATTACTTACAATTGGCTTATTTCCGAGTCTTGACCTTAATCCCGTAGGATCCGATTATTGCAGTTCGAATCGAATAAAAACTAACTAAAAATCAAACGTCCCAGCCAGCCGCGATTGAGATTCTTCTCACAGGTTTTTAGCTGACTGGCGTAAGTTTGTGAACGACTCGCCACCTTGTGCGATACATCTATAAGCCAGGCTTTTTTCCGGTAGCTTTTCTTCGCGAAACCGCCATGGCCCTCGTGGTAGGCAAGATACAAATTGTAGGTATCGGTTTTCTGGATTTTATTTCTGCGATAACTCTGGTGGTTGTACCATCCGATAAAGTCAATGGCATCGTCAAAGTCATTTCTGTCCGCGCCCCAGCGGCCCGTGGATTTTTTATACCCTGCCCAGGTCTCATCCGTGGCTTGTGAATACCCATAGGCACTGGCTGGTCGAGGCCCTGGAATCACCCAGAGTATTTTTTTTCTCGGGGGTTTCGCCTTTGCCTGAAAACGCGATTCCTGATAGATAAATGCCATCATCACGGGTATTGGTGATCCCCATTTTCTCCCGGACGCTTTTGCATCCTTGTACCAACCTCTTTTCTCGTTAAATATCTCGCAAACATCTTCACGATTTTTTGGTGTCGATGATGTACAGCCGACCAGAATCAACGTCGCAACTACTCCAAGGACCAGTTTCAAATTCCATGCTCCTTGAACAGGGTTACCAGCGCCTGTTCGTCGATAATATTGATGTTGAGTTCCTGTGCTTTGGCTAATTTTGAACCCGCAGCATCACCGGCAACAATGCAGTCCGTGTTTTTCGATACTGAGCCCGATACCTTCGCCCCCAGGGACTGCAATTTCGCTTTAGCCTCGTTTCGCGTTAGCTGACTCAGGCTGCCTGTTAGTACATAGGTCTTACCTTGTAATACACCTGCCATGGTTTTTGTATCTTCTTCCGGCCAGGTAATGCCTGATGCCACAAGCGAATCAACCACCGCTTGATTGACTGCCTGTTTAAAAAAGTCTGATATCTTACTGGCGACGATCGGGCCAACATCCGGCACCAGTTGCAGTTGTTCTGCCGTTGCATTCCGCAGGGAGTCCAGATTTCCAAAATATACGGCCAGGTTTCTGGCGGTCGACTCGCCAACTTCCTGTATGCCTAATGAATAGATAAACCTAGGCAATGTCGTCGACTTACTTTTCTCCAGCGCATCAAGCAGGTTATGCACTGACTTGGGTGCCATGCGCTCAAGTTCAACGAGATCCGCGGCCAACATGGAGTACAGGTCGGCAGGGTTCTCTATAACACCCTCGTCAACAAGCTGAATCACCAATTTGTCTCCGAGCCCTTCTATGTCCATTGCAAGGCGCGAGGCAAAGTGCCGAATTCTTTCCTTGCGTTGTGCCTGACAAACGAGACCACCACTGCATCGAGCGATGACCTCCGATTCTGCCTGGATCACCGCAGAGCCACAGGAAGGGCACTGCTCAGGGAGTTCAATTCGCATTGTCTGCTTTGGGCGCTTATCCTTAACTACCCGAACTATTTTTGGTATCACATCTCCAGCCCGCTGGATTAACACCGTATCGCCAATGACCAGGTCGAGCCTTCGGATTTCATCCATGTTATGAAGGGTTGCATTGCTAATGGTCACGCCGCCGACTTTCACCGGCGCAAGCCTGGCAACCGGTGTAATTGCACCGGTTCTGCCAACCTGGAACTCTACTTCCAGTAATTTTGTGATGCCTTCTTCAGCGGGGAATTTGTGTGCGATCGCCCAGCGAGGTGTCCGGGTCAGGATACCTAAACGGGACTGCAGATCCATATCGTTTACCTTGAAAACCACACCATCAATCTCGTAGTCCAATGCATCCCGACTGTTTAGAATCCTGTGGTAGTAATCCACGCAAGCCCCAACGCCTTTAACCAGGTCAACGATGGGATTTATCCTGAATCCCCAGCCTTGTAGCTGTTTCAGAATTTCGCTGTGCCGATGCACAAGTTCACCGCCTTCGACCAGTCCAACGGAGTAACAGAACATTGTCAGCTTTCTTTTCGCAGTGAGCTTCGAATCCAATTGACGCACACTCCCGGCCGCCGCATTCCTGGGGTTGGCGAAAATCTTTTCCCCCGCGTCTGCGGCTGTCTGGTTGATTTTCTGGAATGTAGATTTGGCAATATAAACCTCACCCCTCACTTCCAACCGCGCCGGATATCCTTCACCGATCAACTTCAAGGGGACAGATTCGATGGTGCGAACATTTTGCGTAATATCTTCACCCGTGGTCCCATCCCCTCGAGTCGCTCCCCTGACCAACTTACCCGCTTCATACAACAAACTGACAGCGATCCCGTCAATTTTCGGTTCGCAAGCATATTCAATCACGGAGTCATCACCTAATCGCGTTTTGATACGTCGATCGAAGTCATGCAAATCCTCTTCACTGAAGGCATTATCGAGCGATAGCATGGCAATCTCGTGCTGGACCTGGCTGAAGCCATCGATGGGTATGGATCCGACACGTTGCGTGGGTGAGTCATCGCTGACGAGATCAGGGTGATCCTGTTCCAGTTGTTTCAAGCGACGAAAAAGTTTGTCAAACTCCGCATCTGACAAGATCGGCTCGTCCAGGGAGTGATAGAGGTAATTATGCTGATCGATTTCAGTTCGAAGCTGTTCTACTTCAACGACAATTTTCCTGGTTGTCGTCGCCATTCCTAACGATGCTTATGCTGATATTGCCTGATATCGAGGCGACGATGTTCGATGGTTTGTGATGTCATGACACTTCTTGTTTCATCCTTGAGTTCGCCACCCAGGTCATGGGCGAGATTCTGACCGACTTCAATCATGTCATCAAACGTCGAGACCGGGTCTACCAATTCATGAACCCGCATGAACAGACTCACCCCGGATATTTTCATATCTCCGATGGTATTCAGGTCAAACGTGCCGGGCTCGACGGCATTCAGCAAACTGAAATCTGACTCACCTGTGGCACCCAATCGATGAAAGATATCCATTGCCCCGAATATCATTTCTTGCTCTACCAGACTCTCGAGTAACGTCTGACCATGAAAGGGTTCATTGACACCAAGTACATGCACAACGATGAACTTTTCGGGAAGATCTTTGGCAGGAGACGCCACCTGAACACTTGATTCGTCGGACGATGTCATTATTTGATCATCATTGTTTTCTGCAGATTCAGCAATCACAGATTGATCCACTTGTTCCAGCTCGGGGCTTTTATCCAGCTCAGGGCTGTCATCCGGCTCAGGGCTGTTATCAGGCTCAGGGCTGTTATCAGGCTCAAGGCTGTTATCAGGCTCAAGGCTGTTATCAGGCTCAAGGCTGTTATCCGGGTAAACGGGTTCCATCAGCACCGGGACCTCTACATCAAGGTTCAGAGAGTTTTTCTCAGCCTCGCTTTCGATGTCCACGCTACGTACCCGTGCGCCACCATTGGGCAACTCAGCTCGAAACATCTTAAAATCATGATCAGACTCCTCCCTGTCTCCAACCCTGCTCATGAAAGACTTGTCGAGCGACATCTTCAGAGAGTTTCGGTTGATGCGCATACGCCAGTAGCCGTGAATTAACACGCCAGCGATAAGCACCGGGCCCAGTATCAGCAACCAGTCTCTTACACCGAAATCCATCAGGAACTCCGCCATCGCCTTTACATTTACTCCATTACCTAAACTGCTGCCATCGCCACGGCTTCTTCAACCTCGACAGAAACCAGCCTTGAAACACCCGGTTCGTTCATCGTTACACCCATCAAATGCTCTGCCATCTCCATGGCAATCTTGTTATGTGTGATATAGATAAACTGAACAGTCCTGGACATCTCCTTAACGAGTTCCGAGTAACGTGCCACGTTTGCGTCGTCAAGGGGAGCGTCAACCTCGTCGAGTAAACAGAAGGGCGCCGGGTTTAGACTGAATATGGAGAAGACAAGGGCAATTGCCGTTAGCGCTTTTTCTCCCCCGGATAGTAAGTGAATACTGGAGTTACGTTTGCCAGGAGGTCTCGCCATCAGGCCCACCCCGGTATCCAGCAAGTCTTCACCCGTCATCTCAAGATAAGCGTGGCCACCACCAAAAACTTTCGGAAATAACTGCTGTAGTTTAGTGTTCACAGCATCGAAGGTTTCCTTGAACCGCGTTCTGGTCTCAACATCGATTTTTCGAATCGCATTTTCAAGCGTGTTGAGTGCTCGTATCAGGTCATCATTCTGGTCGTCAAGATACATCTTTCGTTCTGACTGCACCTTGAATTCATCTATGGCAGCGAGGTTAATCGCCCCCAGGCGTTGCACCCTGTTACCTATGCGGGTCAGGTTTTCATCCCACTGTAGTTCATTGGCTGCTTCGGGCATTGAAGCCAAAATAGCCTGCAGGTCGTGGTTATCCGATTCAAGTTGTTCCCTAATTGTGGAACGTCGAACTTCAAGACCTTGCCAGGCCATTCGAACATCGTTCAAACTGCTGCGGACCTGCTCGACTTCCTCTTCAAACCGGGCCCGCTGTTGCTCAAATTCACGAATGCCATGTTCAACAGATTCAGTTTTCCGGCGTACTTCAGTGAGTTGATTCTCAACTTCGAGGCGTTTTTCCAACTGCGATTTCAACTCCTGTTGCAACTGCTGCTGTGGTTGTTCGCTCTCGTTGATGCTGGACTCAAGGGTTTGTTTGCGCTCGTTGAGGATCTGCTGCTGTTCATGCAACCTTGTCATTGCCTGGTCAGTGGCAGATATCTGCGACGACAGGGTTTGTAATTTCAACGCCAGTTGGTGTGACGTATCCCGATCCTGGTGTGCCTTGGCACGGATTTCCACGAGGAACCGCTGTTTCTCCTGACGCTCATGCTGCAGGCTGCCTCGGCGCAAGGTATCGCTTTCCATCTGGTCCATGGCCTCCTGCAAGGTATTGCGATGTTGTTTTAGCTGGGCCTGGTCTTCTTCGAGATGCACGACACTCTCTTCAATCTCAGTATTGGCTCGCTGCAAATCGGTTTGTATTTGTTCAGACTGGAGCTTTTTGGCGCCCAGTTGGGCCCGGGTTTCGCTGAATGATCTTTGCTGTTCTGCGAATCGAGTCGCCTGTTGTTCGCGTTCAGCTTCGGCGACCTGCAAACTGGCTACACCACTCTCGAGTTGTTCAGTCAAACCGGTAACTTCAACCTCGTCGAGTTGAATCTGTGATCTCAGGGATTCCAGCTCAGCCTGGCGTTTAATGACACCTGCAGTGGCATCCTGATCTTTACTGACTCGCAGCCAATGACTTCCCAACCAGATACCTTCAGGGGTAATCACGGACTCACCTGCCTGCAGTCCGGAGTGCATTTCCAGTGCCGCATTCAGGTCTTCAGCGATGGCGACACCAGCCAGCAAATCACCAAGGTTCAGTTCAGTTGATACTTTGCTTATCAATAGTTCTTCCGAAGTCTGCGCAGGGGTGGACGAGGACGAAACAAAGTTCAGCGAACCTTTATCAAAATCAGCTAACATTTTGCTGACGGTATCAAGACCATCCACACTGACCGCCTGGAGGTAATCACCGAGCACGGTTTCAACTGCAATTGCCCACTTATCCTCCACCTTGATCTGTTCCCCAAGGCGCTCATTGGCTTTCAGCTTGTGTCGTTCAAGCCATTCCATTTCAGCATCGTCCTGCTGTCCCAGAGCCGCTTGCTGCAACGCCTCCAGCGAAGCAAAGCGACCGCGAATACCTTGTAAATTACTGCGTTGTTCGTCAAGTCTGGATGCAATCAACTGGTTTTCTTCCCGCTGGGCTTCTATCCGTTCCACTAACTGCTTCATCTCGGCTTCTATTCTGCCGATCTGGACTTCCTGGGTCGCAAGCATGGCTTCAAGGGGAGGGATCTCCTGGTCAACCGTTGTTTCCTGCAGACGCGCCATATCCCCGCGCAGAGTCGACATACGATTGTTCAAACGCTGAATTGATTGCTCCAGGGCTTCGATTCTGGACTGTTGCAACTGCCCTTTGTTCTGTGACTGGGCGGCGGCCTGGTTAAATTCCTCCCAGGTCTGCTGCCAGGATTGTATAGCCTGTTCAGCCTCGCCCAGTCGAGCGACCGATGCTTCTTCAACTTCTCGAATCTGGTTCTGCCGGGGAACAATCTGGTTCAGTTCGTGTTTTAGTTCGCCCAGCTTACGCTGGTCCACATCAATGTCAGCGCGAATCTTGTGCCAGCCGACCGATGCTTCCTCGAGGTCCAGATTGAGCTGCTGATTTCTTTCGTTTTGAAACTGGATACTTTCTTCTATCCGGGCAATCTCGGTACCATAGTCATAGTAACGTTTCTGAACTTCATTGGTCTCGTCACTCATCTCCACCAAAATCTCACGTTTCTGTTCGACCTCGGCATCAACCCGCCGCTGGTCGGCTACTCTTGCTTCCTGTTCGATCTGCAGGCGATTAATCTGCTCTTCTTTCACCTTAACGTCGTCGTTAATTGCCTTCCACTTTAGACTTTGCAATTGCGACTGAACCTCTCGCTCTTCTTCCTTCAGCCGTTTATATCGTTCCGCTGCTTTAGCCTGGCGTTCGAGGTGATGAATCTGGCGCTCCAACTCCTCCCTCAGGTCATTCAATCGATCCAGATTGTCCCGGGTATGGGAGATGCGCCGCTCGGTTTCCTTGCGCCGTTCCTTATATTTGGAGATCCCTGCGGCTTCTTCCAGAAAAACGCGTAACTCCTCCGGCTTGGCTTCAATAAGGTTGCTGATCATGCCCTGTTCAATGATTGAGTAGCTGCGGGGACCCAGGCCAGTGCCCAGGAAGATGTCAGTAATATCTTTGCGACGACATTTCTGACCATTGAGGTAATAACCGGAAATACTGTCCCGGGTCACCTGACGTTTTATGGAGATTTCACCGTAAGCGGCGTACTGACCATTCAACTGGCCTTCTGTGTTATCAAATACCAACTCTACCGACGCCTGACCAACAGGTTTCCTCGTTGAGGATCCATTGAAAATAACATCTGTCATGGATTCCCCACGCAACGTCTTCGCAGACGATTCGCCCATCACCCAGCGGACTGCATCAATCACATTCGACTTGCCACAACCATTAGGACCGACGACGGCACAAAGATTTGAGGGGAATGGGACTGTTGTAGGATCTACAAAGGATTTAAAACCAGCGAGCTTAATTGCCTGCAAACGCATATAACTATCTTACTCCGTACAACAGTGATGCGGAACCAATCAAAGAAAGTAGACAACAAATATCGGGCTATTCTTCTGATGAGCCTGAAGGGTACCGGGGTGGTAACCGCAAAACGCGATATTCTAAGCCAAATTCATCGCCCATGCTTATTAATTGCACACAAACACCAATTAACTGGAAAATATTTTCAGTCTGCAACGATCGCAGCAGTTGATGACGCACGGTCATGATGGAGATCCAGAAAATCGAATACCAGATCACCAAGACGATTCGGTTCAGAATTGGTTAAAAAAACCATGCCGGTCTGTAACTTTCGATTGAAGACCATTTCACTGCGCATTCCCTTCACGTATCCACCGTGCTGAACAAAACCTGTCTCACCCTTGTAATCAAAGGTTCGCCACCCCAATCCATACTGGATATTGGCAAGACCACGACGCGAACGATAATGGGCCTGTTGGCGGGTTGTTCGAATCACCCCCGTCTGCATTTGATCCAGCATCTGTACCGATAATACGTCAGGTTCGTGACCAAGCTGCGCCATCAACCAGGCCCTCATATCATCTATACTGGCATTGATGCCAGCGGCAGGAGAAATGCGGTAATAGTGATCCGTCGTACGTGTCGCCGCCCACACCCGACCTGTCCATATATGCGGTTCTGCATGATTGCTGTCTTTGATAAACGAATCACGCCCGAACGATGCCCGTTGCATTTTTAAAGGCACAAATATCCTGCTTTCAACGAAAGCTGCATAGTCGAGCCCCGTATTCGCTTCGACAACATCACCGACGATACTAAACACAACATTCTGGTAGCCATAGCAATCTCCGGGAGCACAAACGAAATCAACTTTATGCAAACGCTGCAGAATCCGCTCGTAGGGCATATTGTCTTCGACCAGGTCAGTATAGGCGTGAGGCATCAATCCACTGGATTGTGACATCAGGTGCGCCAGATTGATTTTGTTACCATAGTCTGAACGTTTGAACTTCAGTTCACTGACACTCTGCACGACCGGTGTTTTCCATGATGTCGGCGTTTCTTCGACCAATATGGAGGCTGCGGCCGATGCAAATGTCTTGGACAGCGATGCAATACGAAACAACGTGTACGGCGTCACCGGTGCTGGTTTGCCCGCTTTACGCACACCCCAGGATTTCTGCAGTACAACCTCACCGTCAACCACAACCACCACAGCCGCGCCAGGTGTTTCATCGACCACTGGAAGCAGTACGGTTTTTTCCAGCGAGTGAATAAAAGATGACTCTGCCGCCAGGCAAAAGTGACAACCGAACGTCATTAAGAACGTAGTCAACACAACGGAGAATAGTCGGGGGGCAGGTCTTGCATTCATAGGGTGAAGGTTACACGAGGTTCGTGCCAGGTCAAAGCTATGATACCTCAACGCTATGAATAGTGCCGATGTGGCCTGGAATGTCGCCATTCTGCCAACAGAGTTCTCAAGGCAGAGACGAATGCCAGTGGCTGATCAAGGAACAAATGATGTTGCGCCTCAGGTATTCCGACGAAAGGGACCGACTCATCCAGCACTTTAAACATGTAATCGGCAATTTCCTGACTGAACAAATAACTGTCCTCGCCATAGATTACACCCACCCGACAACGCAGATTAGCCGGGTCTTCATGTTGGTTGTCGGAAAACTCAAACCTGCTGAACATTGTGTCATCGAACTTCCAGGTCCAGCCCTCATCCACCTGCTTGATCGAGTGAGTCCCGATGTAATCAAGAATGTACTGGTTATTGCAATCCTGCGGCGGCATCAGTCGAAACCGCCCATGGGCAGCCGCGAAATTTTCGTAGATTCGCTTCGGTTTAACCGGTGAACGGCGGGGATCACGCTCCCATTGAAAATCCGGTGGCCGCACTGCTGAATCCACAAGGACGATGCCTGCGAGTTTGTCACGGTAGATCAGCCCGGTTTTTAATGTGATAAAACCGCCAAAACTATGACCCACGACGATTGTGTCCGAGCCAAACCCGGCATCGTCAGCCACCCTGGAAATCTGCTTCGCAAACCCCGCAGGATTGTAGGACTGACTGTGACCGCTATCACCGGCACCGGCAAGATCAATCGCTACAACCCGGTATTCTTCCAGAAAGAAGGGTGCAATAAATGTCCACCAGTGGGCGTGGGCACCATTACCATGGACAAACACCAGGCCGGGCTTGTCCTCATCGCTACCCCAGGACAGATAATGAATCGGCGTACCATCGACCTCGACAGTATGATCTTCGAAGGTCGTCTCAATCGCACGTTTGAACCAGCCCGGTGATTTACTTTTTTCAGACACAATATCGCCTTTTTTCAGGTTAGAATCGTAAGCGTTTAACTTTACGTAATAGCTCAGTTTATTCATTAACGCGCAGTTTCATTAAACGCAAACCAGCAGTATATGGGCAGAAAGTCTGCTCTGGTCCGAGCAATCGGCGAGTTTACTGAAGCTGGGCATCAAGCCCAGCAGTATTTACCTTCTAAATCTGTAATCCATCACAGGGTTTATCGAATGGGGAAGACTCTGTTCGGGTATTCGATATAATGCCGCCTCAATTTTTACCGACTGCTGAGCCCATGTTTTTCAACAATGCGATCATTTACAGAATTACCAAACCTTTCAGTTACTCATCTGATGAGTTCCAGGCGCTTATGCAGACCCGCAGCTTCGTCCCCTGCTCAGGCATGAAACCGTCCAGTTTTGGCTGGGTTTCACCCTTGGGTAACGCAGATGACGCCCCGCTGCTGCATGAGGTCGGCGGGTGCCTGCTGATGTGCGCCCGACGGGAAGAAAAAGTAGTGCCGACAAGCGCATTGAACGAGGCCATTTCAGAGAAAGTCAGCAAGATAGAATCCGTTGAAGATCGCAAACTTCGTGGTAAAGAGAGACAAAACATCAGGGACAACACGCTCGCTGAGCTGCTGCCCCGTGCCCTTGCAAAGTCGAAACAGGTGATGGGATATATCTCACCCGCAGACGATCTGTTGGTGATTGGCACTTCAACGTCCACTGAAGCCGAGATGTTCATCAACTGCATACGTGATTCTATTGGCTCCTTCTCAGTCGTGCCACCGCAGATCAGGCAAAAACCTCAGGAGGTGTTTACCCACTGGTTGCTGCACCGGAAGCTGCCGGACAACTTCAGCCTCGGGGATCAGTGTGACCTGCTGGATATCGAAGACACCTCTACGGTGACCTGTCGTCGCCAGGACCTGGACACACGTGAAATTCGGGCCCATATCGAGGCGGGAAAAATATGTACACGCCTGGGTATCCGCTGGCGCGGTGACTTGAAATTGGCGGTCGACAAGGATCTGGGATTAAAACAAATCAAACTTGAATCACTCAATGACGATGTTATAGAAGACGAAGACCCGATAACCAAATTGGACGCCGCCTTCGTAAACATGACACTGGAGTTTTCACGCTTTCTACCGGAGTTGTTTTCGGCCCTGGGCGGCGAGCTCAGGGGTTCAGGAAGCACCTGAGCCGTCGCTTAACGTGACGTTCGGGGGTATCGTCCAGATCGCAAATGCAATCGCCAGACAGGCAGTGGGATAGGGATGGTAAAAAGTGCCGTCGGTCAGGCTGTGAATTCCCAGCGCAACAATGATGCATCCTCCAGCGACAGACCCGAAAGAGAGTGTAGCGGGAGAAGTTTTTCCACCCCAGACATGCGACATGAAGCCTGCGAAGAATGCACGCGCCAGGATTGTAAGAAAAAGGATCGTGCCGATGAGTCCCCACTCTATGAGAAACTGCAGAAAAATGTTATGTGGGTGAACACCATAAACTCTACCTGGCATGAAAACATAGCCTTCTGGCCCTAAACCAAATAAGGGATAGCGGACAATGTATTCAATCGTGGTTAACCAAACCTTCAATCGCCCACTTGACACGGAATCAAAACCGGCTACTTCAAGGGATCTTTCGACTCCCCGCATCAGACCATTCCAGTGGAAAACCGACAGCCATTCAGAAAATAGGAAGCTGATCAATGCCAGCCCGATCAGGCTGACAAGATAATGTCGCAGAGGAAGCTGCTTACTGTAGAGAAAAAGTCCGACCAGCAATCCGGTAGCCATCAGAGAGGCGGCCGCGGCTCTGCCGCCACACCAGAACAAAAAAGTCCAGAGAACCAATGATACGAGGAGATAGTGATTTGAATAACCTGACCTGGCATGCAAAAAAATCAGTAAAGCGGCACTGGCAGCTGTAATCTGATAACCGGTGTGGCGAATATGCATGTTAAAAACAGGCGAGCTATACCATTGTTTCGAGAATTCCGGCGTGTATGTTTCCGAAAACATCATGCTAACGGGGAAGCAGATGGCGACAAAAAAGACCGAGGCGACGATGCAAAACACAACCGGGGTTACCGACAATCGGTTCCTGGTAAGAAAGTCCCTGACACAAAAGAAAAATACGACATAGGTGAATGTTTGAACATATCGACTCAGCATCCGAATCCTGGCCAGGGAATATTCCGAGAAATCAAACGGGGCCGAGATGTAAGAAATTGTCAGGCTCGTCACCCACAAGCCAATTAACAGACTGGTCCAGGGGTAAGCCCTCAGGTTTTTTCCAATGCCAGGTATGACATGCTGACGGACGGTCCAGAGAAATGGAACAATAAAGAGCATCTGCAACAACCAGATGACATCCACATTGTAGAAAAGATCCTGGTTGGTGACGACTGCCATTGAGAAGACGAGGATGCAAAGTACCCCGTACAGCGTATTGAATTCTCGCAATTTGAAATTGGGGTTGGACCCGGGGACGATAAAAGACATTATCCTAATGTCTGCCCCGGGTTTAGGCGTATCAGGCATCCATACTCATGTGTCGCTGGGAAGCGTTACTATTGGCATGGCTATTCGGCATCGGATCCTCTTTTTTCCTACGATCCCGCTTGATGTTATCAAGTTCTTTTTCATGATTGAAGAGTATTTCGAGGCTTACTTTATACTTGTTGAACGCCTGTTGATAACGACTTTTATCCGGGAACAGTGTGTTGATGTAATCCATCAGCAACGAAACCGGAAGACCCACCAGCGAGCTGACAATTGCCACAGCAGCACCAGACTTAATATCTCCACCCTGGGCTAAAGCCAGGTAGAAACCGGAGAATGTACCGATGATCCCAAACAAGATGATCATAAAAGGTGCCCGGGAAAGCAGGCCAGTAATATCCTCTGAGTCAAAGAATTTATAGGTGCTTGAAAAATACGGATTATTATCAAGCGCGATGCGAGTGATAATTTCATAATCCGGTGTTCGACCGTAACTTTGATCTGTAATTTCGTTGGTGGTCATGTCGATGATAGCGGCCACGCCGTTCTCAATATCAAACATGCGATTCAGCATTTTGGGAGACTCTTTTTCTGTGAGGTCTTTTTCGACCAACAGATCTTTGGTTTTCCCCAACATTACGTTCGCCTTGTTGTCGAGTTTACGCGCCGCAAGCTTCATTTTTTCAGCTTCCTGAATCTTGGCTCGCAATTTGTCGAGAAAAGGGTCTTTTCCTGAGTAAAGTGAAACAGGAATTTGTAAGTCCGCAGTCGCCAGTGTCGGATCAAAATTGGCAGCCAGTGCAACCTCGGCCTGCTCCCTGACACTTTGCATATAATTCAGATTAGAGGGTTCGGTTTGAGCTTTCTTATATTCAAAAACAGAATAGTAGAACGCAACCGTATATCTGTGCAGTGACTCTATTTTGTAGTGCACACCAAACTTGAAAAGCAAGAATAACCCGAAGCAACTCAAGATACCGCCGATAAACAGTTGCCCGACTAATTCGTTGGTCAGCTCTGGATCATAATAAAAAGCAAAAAATAACACTGTCGCCAGTATTGCCAAGAATATATATTTAAACATTTTAACCCCTTAACGCATTAACTCGCATTACACCTATTTCTCTCAAATAACGGCTTACACTTCCGAATACAAACGGAATTGTAGAACCGCTGCCTGTTCCTGCTTACAATCGTACTTGATACATTTTGCAGGTTTACCCACTAACTCCGCCACGACGGGTTTTGCATTCTGGAAACCCAGTGCCGCAATACCCATATCAGCTTTCAATCGACTTCGATACTCATAGTCACCCATCTGATCCCGATCAAAGATAAATTCATACATGGCGATTGCGCGTTTATTACTCAGTCCCATATTGAATTCCCTTGCTTTTTCTGTTTCCGGAGACGTTGTATCGTTTATGTCGACGTATATTCCCTTGTAAACCGGAGACGTCATCCCGGAAATTTTCAGTGACTCGACATGCTCGGCTGCGTCCCTGTTGCTGTAAATACTTCTTGCGTACTTGGGAATCATTATCCTGAGAAAGCTCTTCATATCTTCTGACAAGTCATGAGATCCCCGTACAAAATATGACTCCTGAAAATGGAGTTTTACCTTTCCTGTCCTTTCATCGATTTCAACCGCTGAAGCATCAAAATCCTTAAAATTTTCATTCAATTGTTCGACAATTTGGTTCTTGGCTTCAATTGCTTCGACATAGGACACCAGCTCTTTCTCTACCGCAGCCAACGTTTCGTTTTGCTTGCCCAGCTTGTCGGCAAGCTCCTCATCCTTACCTTTCAGGGCTGCTTTCTTGTCGTCTTCAAGCTTAGATTGCTGTGCCTCTAGTGCGTAATGATGCGCCTGGTCAGCTTCTGCCAATGCACGGCGTTTTTCTGCCTTTGACATCGATTCCGCTAATTCCATTTCCTTTTGCTTGCGTCGTTGCAGCTCAGCTTCCTGTTTCGCCAGGTCTTTTTGATGTGCTTTTTCAGCAGCAGCCAGGGCTTGACGATTCTCGGCTTCCAGATTGGCCTCCGCCACGGCCAGTTCTTTCTGTTTTTCTCGGCCAAGTGCCGCTTCCTGATCTGCCAGTTTGACTTTAGTTGTCCGTGCAGCGTCTGCCAGTGCCTGACGTTTGTTTGATTCCTGG
This sequence comes from Pseudomonadales bacterium, assembly GCA_029941905.1. Taxonomy (GTDB): domain Bacteria; phylum Pseudomonadota; class Gammaproteobacteria; order Pseudomonadales; family Azotimanducaceae; genus JAHRVQ01. The sequence goes on from JAPYTQ010000037.1 coordinate 28,557, forward strand.
GAAGCTTCAGCGAAAGCCAGTTCGCGTGCATGCTGCTTGTTGGCCAGGCTTAACTCCAATTGTTTTTGTTCCTCAATCTCGGCTCTCTGTGCCAGCAATGCCTTGGTCCGTGCCTGACCTGCCTTTTCTAATGCTTGATGTTTTTCAGCTTCTAACTCTGCCTGCTGACTTGCGAGGTTTTCTGCAAGTTCAGTTTTCGCGTCTGCGAGATCTTCGAGTTTCTGCTGTTCCATGGTTGACTTTTGCGAGGCCAGTTCAGTTATCCGTTCCCGTTCCGCTTTCGCCAGCGCGATGTTTTTCTCTTTTCGCAACTCCGCAGCTTGCAAGGTGGCTTGCTTCTTAAGTGCCTGCTCAACCTTGAGCAGCTCCAGTTGATTTTGATATTCCAGATCTGTTTCTTGTTCCGACAAGTCGCTCAAGCGTTGTAGCTCAGCATTGACAAGGGCTTCCTGGGAGCTCACCAGCATCACTTCCTTGATGTCAATGACCTCCTGATATTGCTCCTGAACCTGTTTTATCTGTTTATCCTGTTGCGCCAATAACGACGACTTTTGCTGTTCCAGCGCTTCGAGTCTTTGTTGCTCGGCTTGCGCCAATGCTGTTTCTTTTTCTTTGGCGTGGGTTAATTCCTTGGATAACACTTCTTTTTCATAATCCAGTTTAGCCAGCATTAGCGCTTCTTTCTTTTCTTCCTCCAACGTTGATTTCTTACTTTTCAGGTCTGCTTCCAGTTCTGTTTTTTCCTTTTGGAGCGCGACCTCTTTTTCCTCTTTTAAAGCAATAACCTCCTTTTCCAGAACCTGTTCATGTTCGGATTCGATGCTGGCTAACATAACTTCGTATTCGGCATCTGCCTGACTTTGTTGGGCAGCTAACATTTTTGAGAATTGCATGACCAATTCTTGTGCTTTTTTCTCACGCTCCTGCTTGATTTCTTCGAGGGACTTACCCGCCTTTTTGGCCATCATTTCCCGGCGGTCTTTTCTCATCTGCTCGGTGCTTTGTTGCTCTTGAAGCCTTTTTTCTCTTTCTGTTTCCATCTCGGCGACAATCTGTTCTACCTGAACCTTGCTTTCCAATTGGGCTTCAATAATTTCATCGTTAGAATAAATCATAAACACAATCGCGAGCACGGCAAACAGGTCTACCATGGGAACCAGTGCTTCTATGGTTTGTGATCCGTTGGAATCTGATTGATCAAATATCATGGGTTACATTCGCCATCTAGTGAGCAGAAATTGAACGATTGAGATTTTGCAATGCGCAGAAGCCTGATAATCCGGAAATAGGCTGGAGTGCACTAAAATGAGGATAGAAGGTAATGATAAATCTGAAACTGTGCGGCAGGTCGCTATACTCGACTTCTAGGCATCCTACAGCGGTCATGGCCTGTAGCGAAGTCCCCGAAACCTGAAGGTTTTACCAGGTCCTGAACGGTGGTCGCAACCTTGTAACTCAAGTAAGAAGAAAAAGTAAACTGAGCGCGGGGTTTTGTCAAAGGGCCTTACTTTTCGTCGATTCCCCATGCAATACCGCGGCGCAGCAGTTCATAAAATACGGGGTACTTCCAGGCGCAACGGGTCACCGGTACAACATCAACGATGGGCTGCATATCGTATTTACCAGTGCAGTGGCCGAGGGTCAGGTAAAGTACCTGCCCTTCTCCCACCGGATGCAAATACATCTGCGGCTGAGACTCTCGATCGATGCCAAATTCTGATCGGGCATAACCGGTGGATGGCGCATCATAACTCGCCTCAAGCAGCACCTTATTTTCGCCAAGGAATTCACAATAATAAGGTTCATCTTCTATCTCGAAGTCGTCGAGTCCTGACGTAAGCGGATGATTGCTATCCGCTACTCGCACCTTAAAAGTTTGAATAGCAGGGTGCGCAACAAACCGCGAACCCAGACTTTCCATCAGATGAGGTGCCTTGTCTGGCGTGTCAGCTTTACCATCGACAATCTCCACCAGGGCGTTGGTACCGTGCAGCGCAAACCACCGTCCACCCCCATCGAGGAATTCTCGCAACGCCATCTGTTCCGCTTCGCCGGGCGTCAAATCACAGGTATAGGTCACGAGAAGTTTTGATGCTTTGATCGATGCAGTATCAGAATAACTATCTGCGACCCTTACCCAGACATCATCGTGCTCTGCCAGCAACTTGAGCAATTCCAAACGCGCAAAGTTGGTATCGTGGTACTTCGCATTGCATACCAGGTAAACATCAATTCTTTGATTGGCCACGCTTTTCTCCGCACTATCGTCAATGATAGATCAACGATAACATACCCACGGTGCCTCTGGTCACTCCCAGGTAGTCTGGCTGTCTATGGTTCCGTATTGTCTACCCTGGCTTTTCTTAGTTGAGGTTGCGTGACCAGAATTGTCAACACAATGATTACCGTCATCGCTGCCAGAATTGGAAACAATACCTGCAATGTAAACCATTGACCCAGCGCCGCAACGGGCATCGTCATCAGTTGAGCGAAGCCCATATTCAGCTGAAAGATGCTCATGATGCGACCACGTACCTCGTTAGGAACGATACGCTGTATCAGGATTGTGCTCGAAACCATGGTAATCGTCATCCCTGCACCCAGCCCGAGATTGCCAATCACGGCATTGAAAACAGTATGATCAATCGCGAAGATAAAGAACGAAATGCTGAACAGGATCGATCCACCCGCTATTAGCGCACCACGGTGTTCAAACGAAGAGAACCACGTTAGCCCCACTGCAGCTATTAAAGCACCGATACCCCAGGTCATGGCCACCATCCCCACATGCGCGATGCTGACTCCAACCACCGTCGTGAGCCATGTGGGTCCGAGATTGGCCGTCGCCGGAAACCCGAGCCCCATCATGCAAACCAGTAACACAATTACCCATAAAACGACTGAATGATGTCGCGCATACCTTAGTCCGTAACGAACGTCGCCGATGGCGTCTTTGAATCCATACTTATCGCGCGTTGCAGCTCCTTTCTCTTTAACCTTGCGATAGGTCATCAGGGCCAGACAGGCGATCACGACGAGATGGCCCACGGCACTGAACAGATAGGTGCTGCCGAATCCAACCGCTTCAATAATGAACCCGGTCCCGAACAGCGCAAGTGGCATCGCAAGCTGTCCGGCGACCTGGTTGAGAGACATACCCGCCGGTGTAAGCAAGGGACCCAGAATATCCGGAACAAGGGCCAGTCGAGTCGGTGCATCGATACTCTGTAACCCAGCGGATAAAAACGTGAAAACGAAAAATACGCAGAATGTGAGTGCGCTCCCGTTGCTGAACAACATCACCAGGGCAATCACCAGCGTGGTCAGCATCAAGAGAAACTGGGTGACGAGCAGCAATTGGCGGCGATCAAAGCGGTCGGCTAACGCACCACCATATAATCCAAACGTGAGTGCGCCTATGCCACGACTGGCTCCGATAAGTGCGACCAGCACCAGCCAGATGTGTTTTGGCGCATTTTCCTGCACCCAGAGTATCTGCGTGAAAAATTGCAGGGGCATCAACATCTGCCCCATGGCAAACCCACCGAGCAGCAGGCGAAAGTCACGATTGTTAAGCGGAGCTATTCCGCTGGATTTAGTGCCAGTTGAATTCACTCAGATTGCCTGAACATGGAATACGAGTTAACACACTAGCAGTAGTAGTAGCAGTAGCACCAACATCACCTGGCCGGTGTGTCACGCAACACCAGTTTGCGCACTTCAAGGATTCGAATTGGGAGCAGTTCAATAAGTTGTTTTTCTCTGTTGTAACAGCTTAATCGGGGTTAGGAAAATAATCTTGAGATCCAGCCAGATGCTCCAGTTTTCGATGTAAAACAGATCATACTTAATTCTCTTCTCCATGGTGAGCAGCGATTGAGTTTCACCACGAAATCCATTTACCTGTGCCCAGCCGGTAATCCCAGGTTTCACCAGGTGTCTCCTCATGTACGAGTCCATCAGTTCCTTGTAATACTCATTGTGAGCCAGTGCATGGGGCCTGGGGCCGACGATGGACATCCTCCCCTGTAGTACGTTGTAGAACTGGGGTAATTCATCGAGACTGGACGAACGCAGAAATTTGCCGAGTCGGGTAACCCGGGGATCCTCCGCTGTCGCCTGGGTAATGGTTCCTTCAGACTCCGAATGTACTTCCATGGATCGAAATTTGTAAACTTCGAAGCGATCACCTTTGGCGCCATCACGATATTGTTTAAACAGTACCGGGCCTGATGAAGTGAGTTTGATCAACACGGCGATTATGAGTAACAACGGTGTGATTGCGATAAAAATCAAAGTACCCAGAATGTAATCCTCCAATGCCTTGGCAAAAAACTTACCGCCCTGGTGGTGCGGGGAGCAACTGATATCCAGTGTACTCACACTGCCGAACTCAGAGATATTCTTAGCCAGTAAGTTCAGATCCGGCGTCCTCAACACCTGACGGATATCTATCGCTGTATGGCGTAATTCATAGACCAGTTCTTCTATGTACTTTTCTTCGCTAAATGGCAGGCAAACCCAAATCTCATCGACGGGATGGCCGGCTATATACTCACTAACACTCAGGTTCTCGACCCTCAGGTCTTTACCGACCAGATCAGGGTTCTGGTGTTCAGCTCTTATATTCCAGAAACCAGCAATGGTGTACCCGACCGATTTCATGTTATTCATTTCTGCCAGCATTTTCTCAGCAATATCCGGATGACCTATGAGCAGAATTCTCTGCCGGTTTGCTTCATTTGAATAAAACACCGTGACTATGAGAGAGGAGAAAAAACGAAGGATCAACAGAATAACAAAGCCACCACTGATCCAGTAGGCCAGCCACACTCTGGAGAAAGTTTCTGACGTCTTTGTGAAAACAAGATACCCGAACAAAAATGCAAACGTGGAAGCCCAGGCAAGTACAAATTTCAGCAACAGTGTTAATGCGTTTGTCCCAGGTAATGATCGGTACATATCGCTTACGGAACAAAGCAGAATAAATAACAAAGAGACAATAAGTACTAGTGTGAATTCACCATTTGCAAAAGAGAAACTACCATGATGCAACCAGTAGGCCAGGTATGCGCTAACAATAATCCCGGTGAGATCCAGTAAAACTGCAATGAAAGGACTCAGGTGAGTAAAGAGAGGGTGCGCTGAATAAGTTGGCATCTAGAATGTATTTTTGGTCCAGGAATACGTTTGAGCTCAAGGGAATTCATGCAGTCTACTGAGCCGTGAAGAGTCTCTCGCTCAGTCTAGCGTGAGCATCCAGCTCGGTCAAACAAAATGGACATCTGCGGCTGGCAGTCACTAACACCTGTTGATAGCCGTTAGCTCAGTCCCGTCAAAACAAATATATAAGCCTGGGATTTGCTCTAAGAATGCTTGTAATTGATCAAATAAAATACAATGACGCCCCAGGTAGATCTTTGGTGAGTTAATTATCTGTTACACATCACCTACTAAACACCTAAACAAATAAGCACACCTCGTGGTGTGGTGCGAAATCAGGCTGTTCAAAAAACAGGCTGCGGCAATATAACCCGGGAAATGCAGTTTCTGACTGATGACACTGTGCTATCTATACCTGGTCCCTCACCTGGGAGTATCATGTATCTATCATGGAACCTGTACGAATATTTATAGCTTCACCTTCTGATGTCGCCGAAGAACGGTCACTGGCCTACCGTGCTATCGAGCGATTACGGCGGGAATTTGTCGATCGCGCTGAGATCCAGACGATAATCTGGGAGCACGAGCCGCTCTACGCGACATCAGACTTCCAGTCGCAAATTGGCACCCCGGCAACATCAGACATTTTTGTGTTGCTATTGTGGGCCCGTTTTGGCAGCCCCCTGGGAGCCAAGTTCGTCCGTAGCGACGGATCGCGCTATACCTCGGCCACGGAATACGAATTTGAGGAAGCCTATGCCGGTTTTGCGGAAAAGGGTAGCCCACGGATGCTCGTCTACCGTAAAACTGCACCAGCGGTCCTTAAGGATGAGGCTGCACGGGCTCAGAGCGCGGCCGTCGATCGCTTTTTTAATCACTGGTTTATCAATCCCGAAGACAAGACTGCCAAGGCTGCTTTTCACACTTTTACCGAACCGTCGCGCTTTGAGGACATTCTCGAAATTCATCTGCGCAAAACGTTGCAGGACTACCTGCCTAATCCGAATAACTTACCTGCCGCTGTAAACACCTTCATCGGCCGGCAAGGGTTGATGGAAAGGTTAGTTGAACTGATGGCACTAGACGATGCCCGACTGGTGACCCTGGTGGGGCCTGGTGGTACCGGCAAAACGCGGCTTGCGATGCACCTCGGGAGTGAGCTGTTATCGCAGTTCAAGGATGGCGTTTTTTTGTCTCACTTGCGTCTGTAACGGATCCTGAGCTTGTACCTTCAGCCATAGCAAAGACGCTTGGTATCAAGGAATCCGATGAACCGGGAGTGACGAGCATTACGCGGGAACTCAAGCGTAAACAGCTGTTACTGCTGGTCGACAATCTTGAACAGGTACAGTCCGCCGGGAAATACCTGAACGATATTCTCACTGAATGTCATTTTGTGAAAGCCGTCGTCACGAGCCGGGAGGCGTTACGTTTAAGTGGCGCAAGGACCATACATGTTCCCCCACTTGCCGTACCAAACATTGACGCACTGCCTCCGCTTGCCGATCTTCGGGAGGTCGAATCGGTACGTTTATTTATCGCTCGGGCGAAGGCCGTGCGTGATGACTTCGAGTTAACCGACGATAACGCTCGCTCTGTCGTTGAGATTTGCAAACGAGTTGATGCATTGCCACTGGCCATCGAGCTCGCTGCATCACGGGTGCGTACCATGAGCCCTGAACGGTTATCGCAAGCCCTCGATAAACGATTCAAGGTACTCACCGGAGGGTCAGCGGATTTGCTCGATCACCAGAAAAGCCTGCGTGCCCTGATTGCCTGGAGTTATGACCTGCTGGACGATTCAGAGCAACGTTTGTGGCGAAGACTGGCGGTAAGGAAGGCAACGTGTCGTTAGCTTGTTCATGCAGAAAATCAAGATGCGAGTATTGGGCGAGATCAACTAAAATACCATTAACTTCAGGACGACCTGCAAGTTCGGTCAGTTTAGCTCCAAGGTTGTCAATATCAGTTGCAGAATTACCAGCAATAGCCATCCGATCACGATCCCAGAGTATGATCGTATCGTAGCCCGATCCCACCCCGGCGGAAGCGGTAACATGCACTGGTGCCCGTACGTCGACATCTTTGCAAAGCTCTCCCTTGAGTTCAACAAACAGCTGGAAATCGGCGGTTGGATTGAAGGCACCGTTTTTGCCGGTAACCCGGACATAGAAATCACCCGTATTGTTCCACGTATCCACAATAATCTGTTCTGTACCGATGCCAGCTGACAGTGCGATGATGGTGCTCACCTGGGCTCCGATAAATGCATCGCTAAAGGCTGATGGGCTGAACTCGGGGCTGAGCTCGTCTCCCGAGAACGCAAACAGACTAAACGCAAACGGGCTGAATGCAAACGGACTGAAGGCCCACGGACTGAAGGCTGAGGGTGAGAATGCGGAGGGAGCAAACTCGGCGTTAAGTTTGTCGAGGTCTCCTGCGTCACTTGGATCCAACTGTTCCACGAAGGCGCGGGCAATGTCCTTGAAAACAGCCAGGTCATAGTCTGCTGGCGGATCAGTAAGCTCTATCGTCGCCTGTGCACCTGGCTGAATGGGGAATTTATACCATCGCGAGACGCCTGGGCTGTCGAGGCGACCGGTCGCTGTGCCTGGGCTGTTGAATGTTATTTCTTCGGCATTGATCCAGGAATCGTTGGTCGGTATAAAGCTCTCGGCTTCGATGAAGACCCATGAGTCAAGTTCTCGATCATAACGTCTTGAATAGCAAGCTTAATATGATTCGTACCCGGGTTGACGATAGCAGTGATCGTCAGCACCACGGTGAGGCCGTCTGCTTCGATATTGAGCGAACAGCTAGAAGACACTGCGGGCTCCCCGGGAAAAGTGGTACGACAATCATTGTCTATATAAAACTCGGCATTCTCACTGTCCTCACCGACAATGTTGTCTCCGGGGTCACAATCCGGATCGTTACCATCGATGAATGTGTCAAGGTCGTCATCCTCTCCGTTTGTACACGTTAATGGATCGCCGCCGTTCACAGTACCGATAGAGACCGGGATATCTGTGTCTGGTATAAGCGCGACATTTACATCATTAATGAAGAAACCAAACACATCGTTAAATCCCCCGTTTGCATACTCGTTGTATTCATCAGATCCAAAGACATATCGGAACACGACGACAGGGCCGGTTGACACGAAGTCGAATTCGAGAACCGCGGCATCAAAACTGCCGGTGCTAACAATAACAAGCGAATCCAGGTCTTCATCTCCAGGAGTTGAGAATTGCGTTGTATTGTCATCAAAATCGTTTGGCCCATCTGCTTCCAGAACAAGTCCCGAGCTCAGAAGAATACCACTCTCTATACCGATGTCGTTGTCCGAGCCGCCGCTGAAAGTCCCTGCTGCACCGGCGGCACCAGTATAGGATACATTCGAGATCGTGATCCCAGGTCCTATCACCGTGTTGGCCAGGTCTTCCGCTGTGAGAGTAGTTGTTAAATCAGTAATTGTCAGCCCAAACGCGTGCAAGGGCACCAGGGCAGCGCCCGTACAAAACACCGGCAGGCCGAAAACACGCTTACCTGCACCAAAACTATGCTTAATCATGACTCTCCCCAAAAACCCATATAACACGTTTCCCTCCATCTCTGTGTCCAGATTGCCGCAACAGCGGTTCTGTCTCACGGGTATTTGGAGAAATATTTTGTTTTTTTAATCGATTACTAATACTAATAACCAGTACTAGCCTGAGTTCACACTGCTACTCATGTATCAAGACATAGCAAGAAACAGGCCATCGGCGAAAAGTATCACAAAATCAATGTGATAGGGTAATCCTTTATCCTTTTTGACGCAGGGAGAATTATGTAAAATTTCTCGACAGTACACGCGCCTAAGGCAAACCAGCCCCGGCAATCTCAACATCGATATACTCGATACAGCCATCAAGTGCCGACGCCGCCGTACTGCCTGAACCCGATGCCGTGCAGATAAACAGTCGCTTGCGGTCTTCACCACCCAGCATACAGGCAAAAGCAGCTCGCCCGGTGTCGATGGTGTTGCTAACCTCACCACCTTCCAACACCCTGACCACACAGCGATTTGCCGGGTCAGCTGCCCAAATACCATTTTCTGAGTCGAGGCAGATCCCGTCAGGAATATGCGGGTGTGTGTTCGCCCAGACGCGGCGATTACTCAATCCACCTGCGTCATCGACATCAAATGCGGTTAGTTTACGGCCAAAGGATTCACCGATGATTAGTGTTTTGCCGTCCGGTGTAATGACTGTGCCATTGGGAAATTCAATACCTTCCGCTGCACAGCTCACACTGCCATCTATATCGACAAAAGCGAGATCTGCCGGTTCCGGTTGCCCCGGCCAGTTTTCAAGGTCGAAGCCAAAGTTGCCAACGTAGGCTCTGCCCCTTGAATCTACGACCATATCATTACAATGGTAACTCGCTACGTTGTTCAAATCAGCGTGTTCGACCAGTGTGCCGTCTGGTTCCTGCCGGAGTAATTTGCGATCCAGCATGGAAACAATCAACAGGCGTCCATCCGGGAGCCAACCTAAGCCCGAGGGCTGTTCCGGTACTTCTGCAATAACTTCTACATTGCCGTCCATATCGACAGCTTCAACCACATGGCGATAGAAGTCTGAATAGTACAGCCGACCTTCATGCCATCGAGGTCCTTCGGAAAAGGCCAGGTTTTTTACGAGTGTTGTCAGGGGCATTTTTTATTCTCTGCAAGGTTTCAGTGTCCTACATTAACGAGTTCCATGATTCCAGGCTGTTAATTCTCATATAGGTATTCACCTGTTTGGTTTCACCCATGGTGGCATTGGGAACATCTGAATAGTTATGACCCGGCAGCAACAAGGTGTCATCGGGTAAGGCTGCAAGCTTCTGGATACTGTGATACATATCCTCCTTGTTTGATCCAGGTAAGTCGACCCGACCACAGCCGTTGATAAACAAGGTGTCACCGGAAACCAGTGTGTTCTTAATCTTAAAACACTGGGACCCCGGCGTGTGGCCAGGTGTATGGAGGAACTCAACCTCTACATCACCTATCTTCAGGGTGTCGCCGGAATCTATCTTGACCAGGTCACTGTCGGACAGTCCCGTCACTTTTTTTACGCCATCTGCCTCAAGTTTGTGGACATAGGATTTTACCGGATGTGTCTCCAGCATTTCCGCGACACCGGCAACAGTCCTGCTTCCCATAGAGCCACCGCAGTGGTCAGGATGGTAGTGGGTGATCAACGCTGCCGTGAGTTTGTAACCTCGCTCATCAACCATGTCCATAAGGCTTTTAATATCCCAGGCTGGATCCACGACCGCGACCTCCATGGTGCTGCGAGAGCCAACAAGATAGGTGAAGTTTTGCATCGGGCCTATCTGAATCTGCTCTAAGATCAGTTCGTTTTCCATAGATAGTCTTAACCAGTTTTTTATGCAAGTCACCAAGGATACAACGTGCAAGGGGTCAGAGTAAAAGCAGCTGCCAAGGTCGCTACCCAAGGGAAGTACTCTGATCCCGCCGCCCCCAGCTGACAAAAGTTTTGGTATCATGCCCCAATCAGTTCACAGGTTATTGTTTTCAGGTGAGTACTATGCCCAGTTCCAGCGTCGCTTCTGCCTTAAAAGGAGGAATTCCTGAAGGTGAATCCATCACGGTGAAGGGTTGGGTACGCAGTAAGCGCGACTCAAAAGCGGGCATTTCTTTTATCGCGATTCATGACGGATCCTGCTTCGATGCAATCCAGGCTGTTGTCCCTTCTGATCTGGAAAATTACCAAACCGACGTCCTGAAAATCTCAACAGGCGCTGCCGTGGTTGTCACGGGGACGCTGGTTGAATCCCAGGGCAAAGGCCAGTCTTTAGAGATCCAGGCCACCCGCGTTGAAGTCATCGGTTGGGTGGATGAACCGGAAACCTATCCCATCGCCAAAAAACGTCATACTTTTGAATACCTTCGTACCCAGGCACATTTACGACCCAGGACGAATACATTTGGTGCCATCACCCGTGTCAGGACAACCCTGGCCAACGCGATTCACAACTATTTTTTCAATCACGATTTTCACTGGATAAACACGCCTATTATCACTGCCAGCGACTGCGAGGGCGCGGGTGAATTATTTCGCGTCAGCACATTGGACCTTGCCAACCTGCCTGTCAGGGAAAATGGCACGGTGGATTACGAGCAGGATTTCTTCAGCGGGGATTCGTATCTGACGGTTTCCGGGCAACTTAATGTGGAATCCTACTGTCTTGCCATGTCAAAGGTGTATACCTTCGGGCCTACTTTCCGGGCCGAAAACTCTAACACCAGCAGACACCTGGCAGAATTCTGGATGGTGGAACCGGAAATCGCATTTGCAAACCTGGACGACAACGCAGACCTGGCCGAGGACCTGTTGAAAAGCGTATTGCAAACCGTGCTCGATCAACATCAGGACGATATGGCGTTCTTCGAGCAGCGAATTGACAAGCAAGTGATAACCCGCATGCGAACTGTCATCGATAATAATTTCGAGCGTATGAATTACAGTGAGGCGATCGAAATCCTGGGCAAAAGTAAGCAGAAGTTTGAATTCCCCGTGGCATGGGGTCTGGACCTGCAATCTGAACATGAACGCTACCTGACAGAGAAGCATGTAGGGCGCCCGGTCATACTGATGAACTACCCGACTGAAATCAAAGCCTTCTACATGCGTTTGAATGATGACGAAAAGACCGTCGCGGCAATGGACGTGCTGGCACCGGGGATTGGTGAAATCATAGGCGGAAGTCAGCGGGAAGAACGACTCGACGTTCTCGACAGTCGCATGACCGACCCGGCATTAAGGGAGGAACTGTGGTGGTACCGGGATCTTCGTCGCTACGGCACAGTGCCCCATGCCGGATTTGGCCTGGGCTTTGAACGTTTGCTGAATTATGTGACCGGGATGGAGAATATTCGTGATGCTATTCCGTTCCCCAGGACACCGGGGAATGCGCAATTTTAGGACACTACCCTGACCCCATCGCAGAATCAGCTGCCTTTAGTATATCGTCGACGTCCCTGTGTTTCTCAGAATCGAAGGGCATCGCCCCGACACTGTACTCAACAGTGTATGGCAGGTTGATGTTTTCTTCGTGTAGCGCATTGGCAAGATTCTCCAGCGGTTTCTCGATGTTCACCGTGTTCGTGTTGGTTAACAGGACGCAAAACCTGCCATCCCCAATCCTTGAGACAACATCAGAATCCCTAAATTCACTGATCAACAACTGACCTACGTCCCGCAACACCTTCTCGCCTTCAGCTTTTCCAAAGTCCTTAATCAGTGCTTTCAGGTTATTCAGGCTGAAGTACATCAAGGTTGCCGGTGACTCGTTTCTTTCACAGACTGCGATCGCATGCCGGGCGATAAGTAAAAAGCCCTTACGGTTAGACAATCCCGTGAGTTCGTCTGTTGTCAATTGACTGCGGGACTGAAACTCCTGTTCAAGCATTTGGCCCAGATCGCTTAAAAGCTTGATTTCCTCATCGGTTGGGTATTTCGGCTTGACGTCTGCAAGGCAAAACGTGCCTACACAGATACCATTGGGCAGGTTCAATCTAACCCCGGCATAAAAGCGAATATGCGGCGGATTGACAACAATCGGATGATCGTTGAATCGGGAATCTTGTACTGTATCTTCAACCACCATCCTCCGGTCCGTAAGGATGGTATGACTACAAAATGACAACTCCCGCGGTGTTTGACTGATATCCATGCCTTGAACGGACTTAAACCATTGAATTTCATCGCCAATCAGGCTCACATAGGCGATCGGCACATTGAACAGCATACGTGCAAATCGGGTAAAGCGATCAAACCTTTCCTCTGGCGGCGTATCCATCAATCCCAATGAACGAACGGCTTCCAGGCGGTTTTCCTCATTTTCAGGCTTTGGCGCAATTTCCATAACCGGAGCATACATCATGTTTAAGACCCAATGGCAACATAGACCCCAGTTTCCAGACAAAGCGCAGGTTTTTTACTATCCTGCCTTGTCATCGACATACTGATTGCGGATTAACGGGATAATCTTTGCTGGTGGACCCTGCCTCCGTAAGTTACCGTTCGCCATTTCCAGTATCAGGTCATAATGTTCGAGACTCTCCAGTCGATGTGCAATGGTAACAACCGTCTTATCGGCCAAAACCGTGCGCAGCAGCCGCTGCATATTCTCATCGGTCTTCCGGTCAAGAGAACTCGTCGGCTCATCCATCAGTATGTACTGCTTGTCCAGCAACACGAGCCTGGCCAGACACAAGAGCTGCCGCTCACCCACACTGTAATCCCTACCGCCCTCGAGAACCCTGGCATCCAGATCTATGCTGAGCCCAACTGCATCCAGGGCGCCATGAAGCTGCTCATCAGACAGATTAGTTAACTGGCCCATCAGGTTAAACCGAATCGTTCCCATGAACAGGTAAGGATCCTGTGGTACCACACCAAACTGGTGACGCAAGGTGTTGACACTCACACCGAACACTGACTGGTCACCTATGAATATATCACCACCCTGGTGATAGACCATTCTGAACAGCGCTTGCATCAAACTGGACTTACCCGCACCAGTACGGCCAATAACGCCGACTTTCTTACCCTGGGGAATGGTCAGGGAGAGGTTATTAAGAATCAGGTTGGTGTCTTCACGATAAGACATACTGTAATGGTCAAATCGAATGTCACCCCTTAGTGGTGCCATTTCGGTATCAACCATCTGGTCGGCAATGACCTCATCGGTGTGAAACACCTTCGACTCGCGAGTTGTTTCATGGGGCAGATCTATAATAAAAAATGCCCGCCGGGCATGGGATGCAGTTTCACCCAGGAACGACATATCCCAGGCCAGACCAAAGAAGATGTTGTTCAAGTTAAATACAGCAGTGATAACCACCGCCGCGAGAGTCACTGAAATCAGCCCGGCATGTAATCCATATACCAGGAACCCATAGACGACCACAGCATAAAAAGCCGATATCAGGCCCATCCACAACATACCCCAGCTCATCAACCGACAATAAAACAACTGGATATTCATCGAATCGCCAAACGCCTTGTGGATTCTCTCGAGCAGATTCTTCTGTTTGTTGTATAAACTAAAAATCGTCCGCCCTTCAATCAGGTCAGTTTCTCTGTGTAATGCCTCACCAATTTTTACTGCCCTGATCTCACGCGCGTGGCTCATCATCGGCGCCAGTTGGGATTGCAAGGCAACGTACATCAAAACTACGGGCACGATCAGCAACCCGGCAACCGGGTGAGCCAGCATGATGAGAATGCCAACGCACAACACCTCTGCCAGGCCATTGACTGTATCCCCAACTGACATGACACCCTCGAGGCGTAATACACCATAGTCACCCACCAGGCGATTAATCAGGCGCCCGGATGGATTTGCATCAAAAAACGTTGTCTGCACCTCGCTCATTGACCTCATCATATCTGCCTGAATCTGTTGTGTTGACCACTGTCCTGCCAATTCAAACGCAGTCCAGGCGGCTACCCGACAGAACATCGCCAACAGGGTGATCATAACGAGGCTCGACAGGGTCGCCGGGACAACAATTTCCCAACCCAACAGATCATGTCGCACCTGACAGCCCGCTTCGCCAAAGCAGGTGAGTACTTCACCCACCAGCCAAAGAAAGTAAGGCGGTGTTGCCGCTGCAAACACAACAATTAACAACGTCGGCACAATAATCCGACGTAACAGGGTCAACGATGATATAAATCGCAACATCGTTTTGATATTTTCCTGCTTTTCGCTGACTTCTTCAGCGGTGACAAAATTTTTATGCTCCATCAGCTGTTCCTCTTTGCAGTAATTCTCCAGCAAGAAGCTGGCGGCTAAACTCGGAATTTCTATCCCGACGAAGCAGGTCTGGATCTCCATCCTCAATAATCTTTCCTGATTCCAGAACCAGTAATCGATCTGTCTGTTTGAGTTCTGTCAGGCGATGGCTGCACAACAGGAACCCCCCCGGGCTTGTCAGCAAAGTGCGCATCAGGTTTGCTTCTGTATCGCCATCCACCGCACTTAAAGGGTCATCAAGCACCAGAAACGGTCGACCGGAGTAGAGCGCCCTGGCCAGATTGACCCGCTGCTTCTGACCGCCGGACAAGTTAACGCCGGTCTCACCCACTTCCTCAGCTGTACCCGCTGCCCAATGGCCAATATCAGCCTCAAGTTCGGCCATTCGGATTGCCCGCATGACATCTTCCTCGGTGTGAAAGGTATCGAGTGATACATTCACAGCCAGTGATGTATTTGACAGGTACGCTTCCTGTGGCATGTAACCAATGCCTTGTCTTAACCGGTGATAAACATTTTCATGCCACAGGTTGGTGATGACGCCGTTATCAAACTCAACCTCTATGCAACCTGATGTGGGTTTAAGTTCAGCACAAATCAGTTTGAGCAGTGTTGACTTGCCTGCACCGACATTACCGATCAAACTCACATGCTGGTTTAACACCAGAGTGAAATTAAGATTCCGCAACACCGGCAGGTCCGCTGTATCGTACTGAAAGGAAACCTGACGAAAGTGCAATCTCACCGGTTTCGCGGACGCAATATTTTCTTTCGTCAGGGGCAGCAGGTCGTCAACAATATCTTTGTGCCTGAACAGATTGTTGAGCCTTTTCACGCAAGCTGAAGCTGCTGCGTAGCTGATAAAAATATCGGGCAACCACCGGATATAGAGTGTGATGTGATTCAGCATCCAGATACTGGCAAACAGTTTGACCAGATCCTGTTGGCTTCCCATTAAACGGTTAGCCCAGATCAAGGCAATGATAGGAAAAAGCCACCAGCTCACACTGATACCGAAGTTAATCAGGTTAACGCCATGTTGTTTTGTTGCTTCCACAACCAGTTGCCTGACATGGCCCGCGACCCGGGTTCGCATCAGACTTTCCCAACCAAGGAATCTCAACAGGCGTACGTTGGTGACCCATTCCCCGACAATTGTAGAAAGATCGTCCTCTTCCTTCTTGATCAGTTCTTCCTTCTTATGCACATATTTGCCCAGCCAGAAAGACAGAGGCATGGCTCCGAATGCAACCACCATGGCAATCACCCCCGACCATCCCATGTTGTACACAATCACTGGACCCAACAGGATCAAGCCCAACAAACAGGGCAACCCATTTCGGGTGACGGCATGAAATAATTCACCAATTCGATAAATGTCGGACGAGATCAGAGTCTTTAAATTCCCGGTGGAAAAATCGCTCGAAGACAACAGGCCCATACGCAGTAATTTTACATTTACTCGCAGGGTGACAAAGGTTCGCGTGTTGACAAACAACTGACTCTGGTACAGCGAAGTCCATGCATTAACGACTTTGAGTACGATCTGCACAAGTGCGTAAAACAACAGGAACCCCAACGAAGCTGTTAAGGTGTTAGACTCATCGAGAATCCAGGCACTGGCGAGTACTGCCACCAGGGTAAGCAGGGTCATCATCACCCGGCCGCACAGGAGCGTGCTCAAGTGACTTTTGTAGGTTCTGATGAAGTCCATCCAGAAGTTGCCACCCATCAGAATATCCGGGCTTTCTTCCTTGATGTGATCGTATTCCGACTGGAGTTCCGGTCCCATTACCTGGTAACCGACCTCTGTCGTGGCCAGAAATTCCCGTTTTAGTCTTGCCGGGTTTGCAAATACTGCCAGGTCAAACATGCCAAGCCCCTTTATCGTTTTCTTGTTTCGTATTTTTTGGGACAAAAAAAACCCCGGTACCTTTTACGGCCTTCCGGGGTTTTTGAGTCTTGTCCGGAAGGCTTGTTTAATAACCTTCCGAATTCAATTTTTAGATATTCGTCAGGTTATTCCTGTGTCGCCGATGTCATTTGAAACTCTGTCTTTTGAAATGATGTCTTTTGAAAAGCAACCGACATTGACCAACGCGAGTTCCACAAACGACAGGCGCACGTATCCTGTGGGAACCAGATCAGGTCCGCAGGTGAATACTTGAATGATGGGTTGGTAGGTTGTCATTTATAAAAAAACTAAACGAATGTGGCGCGAATCATAGGCCGATCGTTGCGAATTGCAAGTGCTAAGTATACCAACGGTCCTTTCCAGGGTCTGACAGTATTGGAACCGCGTATACACCTGGCCGAGCAACCCTGAGTCTACAAAGATGTGAGGCGTTGGGAATACGGGATCGAATAATGTTAAATCAAGGTTAACAATCCCAGCGATGGTACCATGTCCCCTCGGCTTAACCGGTTTTCGCACTTTTGAATCCAATCGACCTCACTATTATCATTGTCTACCTGGTAACAATCACCGTTGTGGGTTTATTGATCAGCAGGCGGGTACACAGTGCCCGGGACTTCTTTCTGGCTGGGAGATCCCTCACCTGGTGGGTAATCGGCCTGTCAATCATAGGCACCAATATCGGTGCTAACGATTACGTCGGTGCTTCCGGGGGCGCCTACCAGGTTGGGATCGCACAGGCGAACTTTGAATGGATCGGCGCGATTCCGGCCATGATCCTGGCATCATTTGTTTTCATCCCCTTGTACTGGCGCGCTGGTGTCTATTCGATTCCTGAGTACCTGGGGCTGAGATACAACAGCACGGTGAGATTGATGGCGGCAAGTATCGCCAGCATATTTTCGGTGTTTGCTATCGCTGTTGCGCTGTGGGCGATCGCCATAACGCTGCAGTCCTACCTCGACTGGCCCATATGGGTGGGTATCCTGGTTACCGGCACTGTTGTCGGCCTTTATAGCATCTCTGGCGGACTGGCAGCGGTGGCTTTTACCGACGCACTTCAGGTGTCGATTATGTTTGTCGGTGGTGTGGCAATCATGTGGCTGGGTATTCATGAAGTTGGCGGGCTCAGTCAGTTTGCAGACAAGCTCTCGACGCAAAATCCCGATCACCTGAAAGTCTATCTGCCTGCGGATCACGAAAGCTTCCCCTGGCCCGGCGTAGTGCTTGGTCTCGGATTGGTATTGTCCCCCGCCTACTGGTGCGGCGGCCAGGCGATTCTGCAACGTACACTCGCGGCCCGAACTCAATGGGATGCCAGTGCCGCGATGATGTTCGCAGCTTTCGCCAAAACATTCGTGCCCTTGCTGATTGTTTTTCCCGGCATGCTGGCACTGGTGATGCAAGCGGAGATTGAGTATCCCGACATGTCACTGCCATGGGTGGTGAAAAACGTATTGCCCCCGGGCTTAAGTGGATTAATGTTTATAGCGATCATTGCTGCCCTGCAATCGTCACTGGATTCGAGCTTGAATTCAACGGCATTGATGATTACTCGAGATATACGTGGCGTTTTAATGAAACAGCCGGAACCGGAACATGATCTGACGATCGGTCGCTGGATCACCTTCATCCTGCTGATCCTCGGGATGACGTTTGCGCCTTTTATTGGTGATTTTGGCGGCATATATTCCTTTATACAGACGCTGCTCTCACTCTTCCAGGGACCCATGCTTGCGCTGTTGATTATGGGTGCCTTTACGACCACAACCACACCAGCGGCAGGTGTAACGACAATTATCACAGGCGTTACACTCGCCGCTTTGCTCATGTTGAGTGATCTGAACATGCTCTATGTTGCCGCGAATACATTTGTCTACGCCATTTTATGTCTGTTGATTGTCAGCCGTTATTCAACCGCAAAACCCGTCGGGGAAATTGCTTCGCTGGTGTATCGATGGAGAACAGCGGATGGCTGAGCAATTTCCCCAGTGGTGGGCCTCCGTATTCACCGTCGTACTCTTTCTGCTGTTGGGAGCAGCAAGCTGGTTGATTCCAAAAAAGGAGATTCTCGCAGATGCACCGGACCAGGCCGGCTGGCGGGATATTCGCTGGTGGGCCAGTGGTTTGATCGCAGTTCAATTGTTGATCTATTTTACGTTTGGTTAGCTTTGTTTTCATGACCGTGCGGCTGGGCAGGCGCAAGCGGGTGAGAGCGAAGAGTGCGGTATGTCTTTATCAGGACGTGTTGCGGGGACGCCTAGTCAGGGATGCAAAACTTAAGTGCACACGGATGTGCGGTACGAGTCCAGATAAAGACATACCGTACTCGTAGCGGATTCCAGTATTGGTTGTGCCGTATCAAGGTAGCTAACCTTGTGAACCTTGATTATGATTCCTCCAGCTTTCAATAGGATGAACACAGCCCGCCATGACCGAGCAGCAAGCAACCCAAGAAATACCGTCCCAGCGTGAAAAGTGTCAGCAATTCGAAAAATTACACCAGGCAGCAGGCGCATTTCTGATTCCTAATCCCTGGGATGCCGGTTCCGCAAGAATTCTCCAGGGCCTCGGATTTCAGGCGTTGGCCACCACCAGCGCCGGTCTCGCCTATACTTTCGGACGCACCGATGGTGAAGTCACGCTGGAAGAAAAGCTGGCCCATTGTGCGGATCTGGCGGCAATAACCCGCATCCCCATCAACGTAGATTTTGAAAACGGATTCGCCGATCAGCCCGCCGACGTCGCCAGCAACGTGCTAAAGTTAGTGGCAACCGGTGCCGCAGGATGCTCCGTTGAAGACTTCAGTCGCGACTCTCACCATTTGTATGATTTCAATCTGGCCGTTGAACGGGTACAGGCGGCAGCAGAAGCGGTCAATGACCTGGATATACCATTCCAGCTCACTGCCCGCGCCGAAAACCTGCTGAGGGGTGTTAATGACATTGACGATACGATTAACAGACTGAAAGCATTTGAAGCAGCGGGAGCCAATGTACTTTATGCGCCGGGGATCAATTCACTGGATCAGTTGAGAATGGTCACATCAGAGTTAGACCGGCCATTTAACGTCCTGGCACCTTTCTTTCGCGGGGCTACTGTGGAGCAATTTACTGAAGCCGGGGCACAACGGATCAGCGTTGGAGCCGCCTTAAACTCGGCGGCAATCAATCCCCTGTTGGTCGCCGGGAAAGAAATGCTGGCCCAGGGTACATTCAACTGGATGAGTACAATGGCGCCCGGTGGCGAAGTAAATAAGCTGCTAAAGGATCAGTAGACTTTTTAATTCAGCAGCCTGCTAGGCCAGGTGTCGTATTTCCCAGCACTGATGAACGTGTTTACGCTGCTTGAAGTCAAACGGTACCGTTTCATCGGTGATATCCTCAACCTGGAATTTGTCGAGTTCACTGCCGCGCAACTTGAACCCTCTTAAATTATTCGAAAAATACAACACACCATCACTGGCTAGATGCTTCATCGCCTGATCAATGATTTTACCGTGATCTTTCTGGACCTCAAAAACATCCTTCATGCGTTTCGAATTGGAAAAACTGGGAGGATCCAGAAAAATAATGTCGTAGGTCTTATTCACCCTGGGGTTTTCCAACCAGGTGAGACAGTCTGCCTGCAGGAATCGATGGGACTCAGCGCTGAGACCATTCAGCGCCATATTACTCCGTGCCCAGTCCAGGTATGTGTTTGACATGTCAATGGTGAGAGTTCGCCTGGCTCCGCCTTTGGCGGCATGGACACTAAAGGAGCCGGTGTACCCAAACAGGTTAAGGAACGATTTACCCTGGCTCTGCGCTGCAATTTTTAATCGCAGGGGTCGATGATCGAGAAACAGCCCGGTATCCAGGTGATCCTCGAAGTTGACCCGAAATTCACAAGCACCCTCTCGCACCACGTGAAAATTATCCCTGTTTGCCAGCTTCTCGTACTGGGATTCACCGCGTTGTCGACGCCGATGCTTCAGGTACATTTCGGATTCCTGAAGCTGCATGACGTCCTTCACAATTGTCACCACTTCCCTTAATCGCAACTTTGCTTTTTTCGGGTCGATGGTTTTAGGCGCGTCGTATTCCTGGATATTGACCCATACCTTTTGAGATTGTCCTTCACCCTGATAGACATCGATAGCAACCGCATAATCCGGCAGGTCAGCATCATAAACCCGGTAACAGGATATATTCTCTCTGTTACTCCAGCGTTTGAATTGTTTTAAATTCTTGCCAAGTCGATTCCTGAAACCAAAAGATTGTTCACTAAGTTCATCCGCAGCCAATAGTCTCGGCAAACGATAATTCTGCAGCACACTCGTTTCATCGACATTAAAGTGCAGCAATTTACACGGCAGGGCACCGTTATAAAGTGAATGAATTTTGTTTGCACGCAGGCCAATGGCCTTCCCCTTAGACTGATCGTCTGTGAATACCGATGCTTTCCAGCCTTTGAAGTTTTCTTTCAACACCTGACCGATGGCACCATACAAAGCCTCAAGATCATCATCCTGACCCAGACGCCTGCCATAGGGAGGATTAATGACCACCAATCCCGTTTTCTCGAAAATAGCCTCTGGTATTCCGGGCTGGAAGGAAAAGACATCCTGGTACTCGAACGTTACCACCGACGCAAGCCCGGCCTGCCTTGCGTGTTGGCGAGCCTTCTCCAGCGTACCACGATGATGATCGAAGCCAAGTATCAGGGGTGCCTTTTCAATGCCTGCTTCACACCGTACAACTGCTTCCCGTCGTAGTCCTTGCCAAACCGATTCATCATGCTGTCCCCAGCCCAACAACCCAAAATAGTCCCTGTTCAGGCCCGGCGCAATATCGCATGCGATCATGGCTGCCTCAATGGGCAAGGTGCCTGAACCACACATAAAGTCCACAAACCCACCACCTTGCTGACAGGTCTCCTGCCATTTGGCGCGGAACAAAATAGCCGCGGCAAGATTCTCTTTCAATGGCGCTGCTGAACCGCGATTGCGATAACCCCTCTCATGCAGGCTTTTCCCGGACAGGTCGATACTGACCTGTGCCTCATCATTGTTGATATAAACATTGATCTGCAGATCCGGTTTTTCAGTTTCAACGGAAGGCCGCGCGCCGGTTCTGTCCCGAAAAAAATCGACGATGGCATCTTTGGTTTTTAGTGCCGCATATTGACTATGGTTTAATCCCCCGGCAGAGGCATTAGAGACACTCGCGTCTACGGCGAGGGTTTGATTGACCGCCATATGCCCGGACCAGTCGATGTTTTTTACCTGTTCATATAGAGCATCGTCTGAAGGACATTCAAATCGGGCGATCGGTAACAAAACACGATTAGCTAATCGTGACCACAGGCAGGCTCTATAGGCTTGTTCGATGTCACCTGAAAAGAAGACACCTGCACGGGTTTCCTTAACATCGATCATCCCCAGTTGATCGAGTTCTTCTGCAAGCAGGGTCTCTATGCCTTTCGCCGCCGTCGCAAAAAATTTCAGTGATGTCATAACGAAGCAGGTATCGAGGATAGAGTTGTGACTACTATAGCGTGTTTCGGGCGGTAACAACTAACCTGGCATTTTTGGAATTACGCGAAATGGCCAGGTATCCTGGTACGGCGTCAAAGTGTAGACTAGGTTGTTCATCACCAGAAAATTCATCGCAGGAGTAGATGCAATGAGAATCCACACTGTTGTTGTTTTTGTTCTTAGCTTGACGCTGCTTGCCAGTTCTTCACTTTTGGCCAGTGATTCTGAAA
>JAPYTQ010000038.1:0-18237 GCA_029941905.1 Pseudomonadales bacterium
TGCGATCTGACTTACACCGACAGGTCAATGACGGTCTGGAATGACCGCTTACGCTACAGGAACTCGATCGTAAATCGTGTGCGATTAAGACCATGACTGTGATGGATTTACTCCGGCACTTTCCTCCGACCCCATTATTAAATCATACCTTGTATTTTATTTTTTCTAATAGTGTAGTTCGTATTATCTTTGCAAGTTTATCCGTAGCGTAGGGTTTTCTTATCATAGGAAACGGGTGTGCCTTATCGCTACTCACATCTGCTTTGCCCTTGCTGTATCCGGAAGTCAGCACAACCTTTATCTCTGGATAATTTTCGTCTGTCCACCTACCCAGCATGTACCCATCCACCTCTCCCGGCATAAGCACATCACTGAACAGCAGGTCGATGTGCTCACCCGATTCAATGATTGTTTTTGCCATAGTCGCATTCTCAGCCCCCAGGGTCTTATACCCTAACTTCCTCAGGTCCCGTAAAGTCACTCGTCTTACCCGGGGTTCATCCTCGACCACGAGTATCACTTCAGTACGATGTAGTGATGGCGCGCGTATCTGCACTTTCACGATTTCTTCATCTTTTGGTTTTTCGATGGCCCTATTCTCCATCACTTCAGGGAAATACATTGAGACTGTAGTACCCTCATCGGGGGTGCTGTCAATATGACAAGTACCATCGGATTGCTGGGTAAAGCCATAGACCATGCTCAGTCCAAGGCCACTGCCTGCACCGACTTCCTTGGTGGTGAAAAAAGGCTCATAGACATGTTGCAGGTCTTCTAAACTGATACCTGTACCTGTATCGGTAACCGATATTTTGATATAGCTGTCCTCAGTAAAGACTAAATTGTACTGATCACCATCACCATAACCATCACCTTCACCATGATGATATTGTGATGCGCTGATTATGATTTTGCCTCCTTCGGGCATGGCATCGCGGGCATTGAGGGACAGGTTCAACAGGGCATTTTCCAGTTGAGACGGATCGACATTGATAAATAAATCTTCGTCCGGCAGTTCAATATCCAGTTCAACACCTTCCCCTAATGTACGTGAGAGGAAACGGGTGAATTTCTCAATCGTTTCATTCACATTCTTGGTTTCAGGTATCAGGGTACGACCGCGGGAAAAGCCGAGTAGACGTTGGGTCAATTCAGCACCATCAGCGACAGCCGACATAGCATCCTCGAATAATTCCTGAATATCCGTATTGACTTCACCGATACTCTCCTGCAGGAATCGTAGATTACCAACGATGATACTCAGCAGATTATTGAAGTCATGGGCGATTCCGCCAGTCAACTGGCCGACCGCCTCCATCTTCTGCGCCTGGTACATGGCACTCTCTTTCCATCGCAGTTCGGTAATGTCCTGTTCTACACCGAACGACTTTATAATATTATCTTCATCATCCTGCTCAAACTCACTCCGCAGACGAATATGACGTTCTTTCCCCGTTCGAGTGATGATCCTGTATTCAATATCCACACTTTTCTTTAGTTGTTCAGACTCACGAATATATTGCTCATAGCGATCTCTATCTTCCGGATGTACGACTCCTGAGTCTTTTTCCTGATTTGAGAAAAACTCTATCGCCTCATCCACTGTCATCTCATAAAGCTGTGCAAACTGTTCCGAGCAGGTGGTCATCTTTTGATCTTTTTTGTCCCACTCCCAATGACCCACTTTACCTAATTTCTCTGCTTGATTATAGAGAGCTTGAGCTCTTCGAAGCTCTTCTTCTGCCAGTTTACGCTCGGTAATGTCCTGGCCGACACCAATTACACCAGTGATGTTTCCCTCAACATCACGACGGGTGGTGGCATTGAACAATATCTCAAGACGACCGCCGTCTTTGGTATGGAGCGGGAATTCATAGTTGGCAGTTTCCGTACCTTCAAGGGCGTTATCAAGGACATCTCCAACCGCTTTCTTGTAGTCTTCAATAATAAACTCTTCAACCAGGTCATGTCCCGTAACGTCTTCCTTGCTGTAACCGGAAATCTTCACCGCGGTCTGGTTCCATTGATTCACCATCCCTTTTGCATCGATGCCGAAGATAGGTGCATTGGCATTGTCGATCAACAGGATCTCCTCGTCCGAGATCAGTTTTCGTGCCTGAACCATATAGTTTTTTTCCTTTACACCAAGCTTGAGTTTACGGGACATCCTTACAGATATTGCTACTCCAAGAATAGCAGCTAGAATAGTCCCAAAGATTGTGACATTAATAGCTAGGATTGCCGTACTTTTAGCTTCCTTTTCTCTCTTATACAGCAATTCTTTTTCTGTGCTGATGAACGTATCAAATCTACCCCGAAGATCATCCAAGATATTCTTTCCTGTTCCTGCTTCAACTAATAAGGAGACATCCCTGATGGTAACGTGATTTTTGTTCATTTTTATTCGCATCACAATTTCAGGATTTGCGGCCTTGTTAATCCACTCTTTGACCTGCTCTTGGATTTTTTCCAGTCGCGTTACCTGGGTAGGGTTGTCGCTAACCAACTGTTTTGTTTCAACCATGAGCGATTCAAAATTGGCCTTTCCTCTCGTATATGGCTCCAGGAACCCCTCTTTGCCAGTAATCAGAAACCCACGCTCTCCTGTTTCCATATCCACCAGATACTTCTCCAGGCTTTTACCATTTTCCATCACGTGATGAGTGTGGGAGACCCACTTTGACGTCTCGACAAGATTGTTTATGCTGAAGTACACAATAGGGGCAATGACCATCATGAGTATCACGATTATTCCAATTTCTAAACGTAATCTTGCTTCGAATTTCATCTTCCTTTCCTGGATACCTCGGTATAGGTGCTCAATGACAATGTTAGGTTTAGAATGATATGTGAAGTGAAACCAGATGGAGAAATAGTGGATATCCAACCAAGCAATTTTACCAATTCATGAATATCTTCTTAAACAAAAAACCCCATCACAACTGTCAACCTTAACCCATAAAATTATGGCCGTATTGCAGCATTGGAAATTCGATGATTCTGACCGTCCTCTTTACCCTTGAAAGCGGACGTTCAAATTATGTTGAATGTGCCCAATTTGATATTGGGTGAAACCATATTGAACCCCAACTGAAATGGGTTTTGAAAAAAAGGCAATGCCGTAAGTGAATGATAACATTACTTAGTTAAAATTATAATTGTGCCTTCATAAAGCTGTGGTCGGTAATTTAAGCCCAACATCAATTAATTGTCCCTCTTAACCAGACGAACGTGTGCTGTGTGCTGCAATTTCAACCGGTCGATGAATACTTTGTCTTTACATGAAAAAGAGAATGGGATGCTACAAACAACATCCCACTCAGATGTTCCTTCGAGATAATCGCGTTTTATAACTCAATATGAGCAATGTCTTCAACCAAGCCATTACTTTGAAGGTAATCTGCAATATACTTTGTGTGAAGTCTGTTGGGCGACTATCCATCTAAAATATTTGCGCTCGTACCAAGCGGAGAAACTATTGTAATCGGACCCTGTAACTTCAATATGGCTGGAAGGTGAGCGTAAGTAAAATTTGATGAATTTTTGTAAGAATGGAGTCTGAATGACTGCCACCGTCCTGGCGAGAGCCAGAATCCGGGATTTTAATCAATCGTGGTCCGCGAGATATTCAGCACAGCTTGGAATATGAGCCCAGTTTCAATGTTTAGGAATCACCGGGTGGTGGGAGACAATGATCACTAAACCTGCTATAGCTCATTATTCCTGACATTACTAAAACGAACATCTGGTTCATTGAGGTCGGTTAGATTCCTCCAATGCAGCTCTCAATTGCCTATCAAGCTTTTCAATTGAGAGGAGCGTCGTTTTTGTTCCCAACCACAAATGGTTTTACCTGATAAGGCGGAATCAGATCTACCTGCTTACCCAGAGCTTGAAACTCCCGGCCCCAGTAGTTCGATGAATAACAGGCTTCCATCACAATGCGGTCTGCATCGAGCTTCATGACCGTCATGAACAGGTTCGCTCTGGTCACTTTCTTGTTGATGATAGGCACTCGATGTTCGTTGAACAGGCAAACCTGAAAAACGTTCTTTGCGAGATCAATACTAATTACGTTACTGTTCATTCTTGGGCACTCCAGTTGCTTGTTGGTTGAAACTCAAGTTGGGGACGCCGAGTCTGGCACATTGCGATGCCGTTATCTGGAGTGTCCATCTCATCAGTCATTGACCATCCGAAGGATCACCACGTCACGGTGTCTTAAATTTGAATGATCATCAGCAATTACCATACCTAACCATTCTTCGGAAAATGTGGTTTATAATGCCCCATATAGACGCCCCTTTATCAACCTTATTTCCCTCACCATTTCCGAATGAGGCCGGTAATGCAACCAAACGGTAAGGATAATGTATGACATCACCCAGAGAGATTCGGGTTTTAATAGCGCTGGTTGCCACCACAATTGTGATGGCGTGTACCGACCCGCAAGATAATACTGAGATTGCTGAGGATGTTCGGCCATCGATAGTTGCCGTTTGCAACCTCAAATCTTTGCGTAAACTTCCAGACGTCAAAATAATGTCCACGGTCACAGAAGTTGATCCAGTGAAACATTGTAAGATTGCAGGCGTAATCGGAACCGAGACGAACTTCGAACTGCTACTACCTGTCGCTGCTTAAAGCGATTAAGTAAGAAAGCGAATCGACTACTGGATGCAGGCAAACATCCAAACGAGGCCAAAGTCGCGTGTGCCTGAGCATCCTTCGTACTACGACAACGCCAACATAGTCAAAATTATCCCAAGAAAAGCGACACCAATACAAATTACGATCATTGTTCTCGCACGGTACATAAGATTCTCCTTTCCAGCCAGCTAAGTGTAGACAAATTAGTAAGCGGCTATTCCGACAGCCTACTGTGACTTTTGATGAGTTGTGTCTCTCGCGCTTCTCGCATGCCGATAGTGCGTCCTTCGACTATAGCTGCATCAAAGTCTTTTCCATTGCGAATTTCATATTCCGCCCACACCATCCCAACCCTGTTGGCTGATGCACAATGAATCAGTATAGGCAGGTTATCCGGATTTTCTACCAGTTCCTTAAAGCGGCGAAAAACGTTGTCCGTGGGCCACTCTTTACCAATCGGAATGTTGTGGTAGACCAGACCGGCTTGCTCCGCAATTTT
Source organism: Pseudomonadales bacterium (assembly GCA_029941905.1). Classification (GTDB taxonomy): domain Bacteria; phylum Pseudomonadota; class Gammaproteobacteria; order Pseudomonadales; family Azotimanducaceae; genus JAHRVQ01. Next base: position 5,150 of record JAPYTQ010000038.1, read on the forward strand.
TGCTTCTTCCCTGACGCCTTCGGCTTCGGTTCTCAAATCCAACACTGTCTTGAATCCATGCTTCTTCAACTCCCCGAATGCACCGGGAGCGATATAACCTGAAGTTGCGATCATAGGTCTGTGGCGATGATAATTTATTATCTGTGTTCCGAGACTATTGCCAAACGGAACCTGCTCAGCGGCGACGCTGGAATATGAAATCAAAATTAATACTACTGCGGTAGTCGAGCGCATAACCAGTCGTCTTTGTCGAATCAAAATCTATTATATCCATCTGTAAATTGAATCACTTTCAAAAGTCAGCACCAGCTGGCTTCTTGTTGGGGTTGATTGATCAGTTCTTCAACATTGGCCTGCAGCACTCGATAACCCACATTGCCGTATAGAATCTGTCGACCATTATCCATGACCCAGGAAGGACTCCCTTTTATACCCTGATCCAGTGCTGCCTGGTAATCTGTCATCAGTGCGGCTGGTGCTTGGCCAGAATCGGTGACCTGCTGTAACGAATGGACATCAAAGCCCTCATCTTCTGCCAGAGATTTCAAAACTCCCATTTCACCAATATTGACGGCATCAATAAAAAACTTCTGCCGCAAATTAAGAGCAAACTCTGTCTCCTTGTGTTCGCCATGGATGATGGAAACAGCTTTGAGCAACAGATGTGCATTTGCAGATGTTAAGGGTTGATTCTGTTGCCAGATCAACGGATTCACCGGTGCATTTTCAAACGGACTGGCTGATGTCAGCACATGTTCGGCAAAACCTGTATAGCCTCCCTTTTCCCCCCACTGTTTTTGCATCCTGGTGCGTGTATCACCAAACAGATTCAGATAGTGATGACGCACCTGAATTTTATCGCCCCATTGAGTTTGTAGCTCGTCGAGTCGTCGCTGGGCTATCCAGGCCCAGACGCAAAGAACGTCTGAATAGTAGTCAATCACCAACGGCTGGCTCATCATTTACCCTCTTCTGCTCAGCGAATATGTCACATGTCCACAGACAATCTTAATTCAATTGCTATTACTGGGATACAAATCCGATATCTCACGCTGCCTGCCTGTTCAGGTAGGTCATCATCGTGTCAACATCGCTCACCGTAAAAGGATCATCCGGGGAATTGTCCTGAATACCCGGTTCGCAAAAAAGCTGCTGTATCTCTCCATCCTTAACAAACATTGAATACCGCCAGGAACGGGGTCCAAAGCCCAGGTTCTCTTTTTTTACCAGCATACCCATCAGGCGAGTAAAGTACCGTTGCCATCAGGCAGGAGTTTTACCTGTTTGATACCCAGTTGTTTACCCCACTGGAACATTGAAAACGAGTCATTAACACTGAGACAGTAGACTTCATCGATACCACTTGCTTTTAGTTCTTCATACTTGCGTTCGAACCCTGGCAAGTGAGTGCTGGAGCAGGTTGGCGTAAACGCACCAGGTAGTGCGAAAATAACGATGTTTTTCCCGTCAAAAATTTCCTGGGAAGTCACGTCCTGCCAGCGGAACGGGTTTTCACCTTCAACGGTTTCATCGCGAACTCTGGTTCTAAAGGTAACATCTGGTACATTTGTGTTCATTGAATTTCCTTATCTTGCTGCTGATAACCCCTGGATTTTTAAAATCTCAGCCGGCCTTGAATCTAACGTTTGTTAAACATACCCGGGAAGCTATAATCGATCCAACAAGTAATTTCTATACATGCAATCGGAATAACCGATCTCTATGCAACCTTCAATCAAACAACTGAGGTATCTGGTCGCCGTGGCCAGGCACGGTCATTTTGGTCGTGCCGCGACTTCATGCTTTGTAACGCAATCAACTCTGAGCGCGGGCGTGAAGGACCTGGAAGAGTCCCTCGGTGTAACGGTATTTGAGCGAGTACACAAAAATGTACTGGTGACAGAAATAGGGACCGAGGTTCTCGCACGGGCGGAACTAATCCTGCGGCAAATTGATGAACTGGTAGAACTGAAGTCCCAGCGAACAGGCCCCCTGAGCGGAAAACTGGTACTGGGGGTAATCCCCACAATTGGCCCATTCCTGCTACCCCAGCTGCTGGCCGCACTCAGGAAGAAATACCCCAAATCACAGGTGTTTCTCAGGGAAGGCCAGACGGCAACCCTGCTCGATGATTTAGGTTCAGGAAAGATCGATGCTGCGCTGATGGCCCTGCCTTATCCAACTACCAATATGACTGTGGTACCGTTGTTCGACGACCTTTTTTTTCTGGCGTGCGCCCGTGGATCGGCTTTTTCTGAACTCTCCCATATCAAAATCAAACAGCTTGAAGGTAGTGAACTCCTGTTGCTGGAAGAGGGGCACTGTTTGCGCCAACACGCGTTGGCTGCCTGCAAATTAAAAAGCGCAGAATATGGCATTCCCTATGAGAGCACGAGCCTGTATACACTAGTACAAATGGTCGCCAATGGCCTTGGCGTCACCTTGTTGCCACAAATGGCGATCGACAGCGGAATACTGAAAAAGACCGGGGTTGAAGCCAGGCCTTTTGTTGAAAAAGACGTGATGCGATCTATTGGTCTGGTCTGGAGATCATCAAGTAGTAAAGCCGAAGACCTGAAATTACTCGCGGATTTCATCACGAACCATACACAATAAACTTTATTCTAAAGTCCGGGCTCACAAAATATACCGTAAAGCGCAGCGATGAGTTCCGAGGCTTCTCCTTCCTTCAGCGAGTAATACACCGTTTGAGCCTCACGGCGTGTTTCTACGACATTCTCATACCGCATACGAGCGAGGTGTTGTGACAGCGGAGACTGGCTAATGCCGACACTGGTGCAAAGTTCATTGACCGATTTCTCGCCCATTTTAAGCTCGCATAGAATCATCAGTCGATGAGGATGTCCCAGGAGTTTCATCATATCGCTAGCCCGGGTGGCTGATGCTTGCATCGTCGCTAAATCCATCAGTCTTTTCTCTATTTGGTTGCAAGGTGTATATTAATATGTAAGAATTTTATAATATACAAACAAATTCATCTATGGATATATTTATTTCTTATATCCAGGGCAATATACCAACTATGGATGATGGAGACACTAAGGCTGGTAAGCCACTGTCGGCACCGGATCGCCGCAAATTTTTGATGCGTTCCCTGGGTCTGGTCGGAGGCGCTGCTGCTATCAAACCCTCAGTTCTGTCTGCAGCCAGCGAGAACCTACCGCCAGGTGTCCCTGCATGGTCCCGCTCACTGGGCCCCGGTGTCGTGTCCCACCCCTATGGGAAACCCTCAAAGTATGAAGAACATGTTCAGAGGCGGACGGTCGACTGGCTAACCGCCGACAGAATTGCATCTATCAGCTTTACTCCCCTGGCAGACCTGAAGGGAATTATCACGCCTAATGGACTCGTATTCGAGCGTTACCATGCGGGGGTGCCGGGAATTGACCCCTCGCAACACCGGCTCATGATTCATGGACTCGTTGAACGACCGATTATTCTCACCATGGACGATCTGATGCGCTTTCCTTCCACATCGGTCATTCGATTCCTTGAGTGCCCAGCAAATGGTGGTATGGAGTGGCGCGGGGCACAAATGGATGGGGTCCAGTTCACCCACGGGATGCTGGCGTGCTGCGAATGGACAGGCGTCATGCTATCAACCTTGCTGGCGGAAGTTGGCGTTAAAAAAGACGCATCGTGGATTCTGGCTGAAGGCGCCGATGGTGCTCATATGAGCCGCAGCATTCCGATGCACAAGGCACTCGATGATGCCATGATCGTCTACGCTCAAAATGGCGAAGCGCTTCGTCCAGAGCAAGGATACCCGGTTCGGTTGATTAACCCTGGCTGGGAAGGAAATACCTGCATCAAGTGGTTACGAAGATTGGAGATCGGCGACAAACCCTGGTATCACCGGGAGGAAACTTCCAAGTACTCAGATCTTATGCCAGACGGAACATCACGGGAATTCACCTATGCCCAGGAATGTAATTCAGTCATCACAAGCCCATCACCAGAAAAACCGCTTCGGGGTAAAGGGAAATACTGGGTCGATGGCCTGGCCTGGTCTGGAAAGGGAAAAATAAAACATGTTGATGTTTCATTTGACGGCGGTGTCAAGTGGCGCGAGGCTAGACTGACCAGTATTGTCTTGCCAAAGGCACTGACACGGTTCGGTATTGAATTCGACTGGAGTGGGTCACCGGCCTTGATTCAAAGCCGGGCCGTGGACGAAACTGGCTATGTGCAGCCGACTTATGGACAACTGCGCGGTGTCCGAGGCACCAATTCGATCTATCACAAAAACGCGATTCACACCTGGAAGGTCTCAGCAGATGGCAAGGTGGCAAATGTTCAGATCTCCTGATCGGTTTTGGATATTACTGCTGGTACTTTTTGTGAATCAGGGTAACGCGGGACCAGCGAAACAAGCTGGATACTATGGCCACGGTAAGACCGCTTCGGCGGAAGAGATAGCAGGCTGGGATATTGATATCAGGCCAGACGGTATGGGTTTACCACCTGGCAATGGCTCGGTTGAAGAAGGTGAGTATTTATATGAGGACAAGTGTGCTGAATGCCATGGAAGCTTTGGTGAGGGAGTTGATCAGTATCCGTCACTGGCAGGCGGCAACGGGACACTCACGGATGTTCGACCACACCGCACGGTCGGCAGTTACTGGCCACATACCAGCACCCTCTGGGATTATATTCACCGGGCAATGCCCTATACCCAGCCGGAATCGCTGGCAGATGATGAGGTGTATGCTATCGTTGCTTACGTGCTGTACCTCAACGATCTGGTTGATGATGATTTTGTTCTAAGCCCTGAAAACTTCACCTCCATAGAACTTCCCAACAAGCCTAATTTTGTCTCCGATGGACGCCCCGATGTAAAAAACATCAGATGTATGGAAGACTGTCGGGACCCGGCCAGCATTGAGATTCTGTCTATGGTTGAACGAACGGCGCCAAAAGCTGGCCAGGATAGTTCGGCAAGCTCCGGCACCACCGACGCTGCAGATGCCATCGCGGTATACCAGCAGGCTTGCGCCATATGCCATGAAAAGGGAATCGGTGGCGCACCGATTCCCGGGGAAAAAAATTTGTGGACCAAACGCATTGCAAACGGAATGGAAACGATGGTCAAACATGCCATCGAGGGGTTTCAGGGCGCGCAAGGCATGATGCTGCCCAAGGGCGGATTTAGCCATCTGAGTGATGACGAGGTCACTTCCGTGGTTCATTACATGGTCGAAAAAAGCCAATGAAACTGTCGTCGCGTCTGTACCTGTGTTGTTCCTTGTTGATTGTCACCAATATAGTCTCTACTGACGCGCACGCAGCGGCGACAAATATAGAACAAGGCAAAGACATCGCCTTTAATCGTAACAAGGGCAATTGCCTGTCCTGCCACTTTGTGCAAGGTGCCGAGATGACCGGCTCCATTGCACCGCCACTGCTGCAGATGGAATTGCGTTATCCAGATCGGGACAAACTTCGTGCACAGATCTGGGATGCAACGGTTCGGAATACAGAATCGGTTATGCCACCTTATGGGCGGCACGGGATTCTGACGGAAAAAGAAATTGATCTAGTGTTGGACTACGTCTACTCATTGTGAGGTTTAGTAAAATGAAACCAGGGCTCTTTTTAAAGGAAGTTACACGAGAGGCTACATGTGAATCCAGAAGAGGATTCATCAAGGCGCTGTTGGGTGTGGTTGCGATGGCAGCCGTGCCGTTAAATGTATTCGCCAGGGCACTGGGTGCCTTCAACGCAGACAATACGGACAAGGTATTAAGCGAGCTGTTCGGAGGACTGCCGGTAATCGACAGTAACGACATCGTTTTCAAGATTCCAGACATTGCGGAAAATGGTGCTGTAGTGCCAGTGACGGTTTCAACAGACATCGCAAATGTTAACCAGATCTGTATCGTCATCGACAAAAATCCAACACCTTTGTCGGCGGTGTTTAACATCGGCGAACATAGTCTTGCGGATATATCCACCCGGGTAAAAATAGGTAACAGTTCGATTGCCCGTGCACTGGTGCGAGCCGGAGATATGGTATATATGGTAAAAAAGGAAGTCAAAGTCACCATTGGCGGGTGCGGAGGATAAATCATGGCAGCTAAACCAGTAAAAATCCGAGCACGGGCGAAAGATGGACTGGCGAAAATCAAGTGCCTGATGCCTCATCCAATGGAGACAGGCACGCGACGCGATGCAGCAGGGAACCTGATAGCAGCACACTACATTGAAACAGTAACCTGCAAACACAACGATACTGAAGTGCTTACCGCACAATGGGGTCCCTCGGTATCGAAAGATCCCTACCTGTCGTTCAAGGTGAAAGGCGCAAATTCCGGCGACCGAATATCCGTCAGTTGGGTAGACAATCTCGGCGAGACCTCTTCCGGCGAAATGATTCTAAAATGATGTTCAGCATCCGCCGCACGCTGTTTATCCTACAGAGTATTTTCATACTTCCGCTGGCAATGGCAAACCCGGAATCGGACCGCGAAAGCTTTTCAGCTTATTACAAAGACAGGTTTCCCGGGGTTGAACTAACCGCGCATGTAGATGGCGCCTACGCGCTGGATGCGCAAAAAAAGGAACAATGGCTAGCGATGGAAGACTTTCCGCCCTACGAGTTTGCTATCGACGACGGTGAAACACTGTTTAATGCGCCCTTCTCGAATGGCAAAACCTATGCTGCTTGTTTTGAAAACGATGGTGCGGTAAAACATCTGTACCCCTATTTCGATACACAGGAGCGACAGGTTGTAACACTGGCAGTGGCACTCAACAAATGCCGTGAATTGAACGACGAAGAAACGCTCGATTATGCCAGTGAGGATATCGCGTTGCTGTCTACTTACATAGCCTACATCTCCCGGGACGAAAAAATAAACATCAAGATCGGACCTGAAGGCAGAGCAGCCTATGAAAAGGGTAAACAATATTACTATTCACGGCGCGGCCAATTAAATTTCGCCTGTAGTCACTGCCATATGCAGATGTCCGGAATGAAACTTCGAGCCGAAACACTCAGCGCCTCACTAGGGCATGTCACCCACTGGCCAACCTATCGATTCAAGTGGCAGGAAGTAGGTGGTCTGCACAAGCGGTTTATTGAATGCAACGAACAGGTCGGTGCAGAAGGACTAGCCATGCAAAGCGAAACCTACCGGAACCTGGAGTATTTTTTATCATTCATGAGTCAGGGTATGCCTATCAATGGCCCGGCAAGCAGGAAATAGAAAACCAGAAGGTCACAGGATGCTAAAGTTGCAGATTGGTTATATTGTCATAGCACTACTATTGTCCACAGCTGGTGTTACAGTCGGCGCAAAAGCAGAAGTATCAAAACAGATCACCAGCGACGAGGTACAAAAACTCATCTCTCGAGCTGAAGACATTCATGCCCAGGCAAAGGAAAAGCAAAACGGCTGGGTAATGACAAATCAACTCATCGCCGATGCGGTCGAGGTTTTGCGCAATGGTGACCCTGAGAGAGCACATACATTAGCACTTCGGGCCGTGAAGGTTGCGACGGCATCCATGGACCAGGCAATTCGGGAAAGCAAGTCCTGGATGATGCGGCTACCAGACCACGAGGCTGGAAAATAGGTGAATCGGCGAGAGTTTATATCGCTACTGGCAAAGGCCAGTATTACCGCTTCCCTTGCAGGTTGTCGCAGCAACCTGTCGGATCCACCAAACCTTTACCAGGTGCCTCTAAGTGGCAGTGCGAGACTGCTGCATATCACCGATACTCACGCCCAGTTGCTCCCCATATATTTCCGTGAACCCAGTGTTAACCTGGGTATGGGACCCGCAAACGGTAAGCTGCCTCACAGGGTGGGGAAGAACCTGTTGCAAATGCTGCCTGAAACAGATGCATTACAAACCCACGCCTTTACCTATCTTGATTTCACCGAAGCCGCGGAGACCTATGGCAAGGTGGGCGGTTTTTCTCACCTGTCGACCCTGATCCAGCAACTCAGGGACGATGCAAACGGAGCGCTGGTGTTAGATGGTGGCGATACCTGGCAGGGTTCAGGCACGGCGCTTTGGACGCGCGGTAAAGATATGGTCGGGGCTTGTAACCTGCTCGGTGTTGATGTGATGACCGGTCACTGGGAATTTACTTATCAAACCGATGAAATCCATCAGAACATAAAGCAGTTTAACGGCGACTTTGTGGCACAAAATATTCGGGCCACTGAGGACGCGCTTTTTGAAGGCATCGACGTATTCGATGACGAAACTGGCCATGTATTTCCACCCTACACCATCAAGACCCTGCATGGACGACGTATTGCCATCATAGGCCAGGCCTTCCCTTACACGCCCATTGCGAACCCCAGGCGGTTTATTCCCGACTGGACATTTGGAATCCAGGAAACAGAGCTTGCGGAGCTTATTGATATCATTCGTTCAACGCAGTCCCCTGATGCCGTAGTGTTGCTATCACATAATGGAATGGATGTTGATCTGAAGCTCGCCAGCAGAGTCAGTGGAATTGACTTCATCCTGGGGGGCCATACTCACGATGGTGTACCAATCCCGGTTGAAGTAAAGAACCCGGGCGGCACCACAGTAGTGACAAATGCCGGGTCCAACGGAAAGTTTGTTGGAGTACTTGATCTGCAGTTTAACGAGCAATTTAAACAAAAACAGGGGGTTTCAGGCTATCAGTACCGGTTACTGCCCGTGTTTGCCAACCTGATCACTGCCGACCCAATCATGTCCAGCTACATAGATGAGATAAGAAAGCCATTCGCTAAAAAACTCAATGAGGAACTTGCCACCGCAGAAACGCTGCTCTACCGAAGAGGTAATTTCAATGGCACTTTTGATCAGGTGATCTGCGATGCGCTGTTGGAACAGTTGAATGCAGAAATCTCGCTCTCACCTGGATTTCGATGGGGCACCAGTGTGCTGCCGGGAGACCAGATAACAATGGAGCGCGTCCTCGACCAGACTTGTATCACCTATCCTGAGACCTATGCCCGGAATATGAAGGGAGCTGAACTCAAACAAATTCTGGAAAGTGTGGCTGATAATTTGTTCACGCCTGATCCGTACTACCAGCAGGGCGGTGACATGGTTCGAACCGGTGGGATCAATTATGTTTGCACACCTGGTGAGAAAATGGGTAATCGAATCTCCAACATGACCCTGAGAAATGGAAGTAACGTCGAGCCAAACAAGGACTATAAGGTGGCAGGCTGGGCTACCGTGGGTAGCCAGGCGCCCGGCGAGCCCATATGGGATGTTGTGGCAGACCACCTCCGCTCTATCGGTACCGTAAAACTTGCATCGGTAGAAACACCCCTGCTAAGGGGCTCAAAGAGCAATCCTGGAATTGCAGATTACGCAGGAATAATCCAATGAAAAAACGATGGATGGCAGCGTTCATTGCTTCTGTTGCTCTGCTTGGATCACAGGCATCACAATGGGCAAATGCAGCAGAAATAAACCCGGAGAAGCCATTTGCGGAACGGCATCTCGTGTTACAGGTAAGCGACAATGATGCGCAAAAATTCAGCCTGGCTCTGGATATTACCAACAACCTGATCCGACACTACGGTGGCCCGGACTATATCGACATTGAGGTGATTACCTTCGCCGGGGGAATTCACATGCTAACAGATAGCAACAACGCGAATGCCGAGCGCATTCAAAGTTTGATGGCCTCGAATGTTAAATTCTTTGTTTGCTTGAACACCCTTGACACTGTTACGCGCAACACGGGGAAACGGCCGGTGCTGTTAAAAGGAGTCGAAGGCGTCCAGACGGGCGTTGCCTATTTGCTCGACCAGGTGCACCGGGGGTATACCCCTGTTCATCCATGAACAGCGTAAAAAATTATTCGTATTTGTCCTTCAGGACGAAAAATGCCGTGAACAGCAGCCCGCCGCTCAACATGATGGCAAGATAAATACCGCTAATGCCGATAACTTCTTCCAGGGTGATCTTCCCAAAGTTGGCATTTTGAATAAGCCAGGTATCGAGTGACGGAAAGGCCAGGGAGAAAATGAATGCACCGAATAAAGCACCGATGAACGTAAACAAAGCATCGAGTTTGCCTTCCGAGGTGCCCACCACACAGGTACCAGGACAGTATCCGGAGACTGCCCAGCCAACACCAAAAATAGCGCCGCCCGCTACAATTCCCCAGAGATAAGCAGGCTTGATACTCATATTAGCGAGGCCGCCAAGATCAAGCAGGTAAACACCCAGTGTACCGACTCCAATTGCTGTCATCATCAGCTTGATGATGGTCATATCTTTAAGCAGCAGAGTCCCAAGTATCTTTCTATAGCTTGAAGCACCGCCCAGAAACAAGATCGCACCAAACGCACACCCAATTAAAAACCCGGTAAGTAATAACACGCTGTCCTCCTGTTAGTTTCTGTAGAGAAGTTTCGCCATTAATATAGCGACTGCGAAAGTGGTGACGCCAAAGATAAAAGAGCTGATGGCGAGTTGGGAAATACCGCTAATCATGTGACCGCTGGTGCACCCCCCGGCCAGACGTGCGCCAAACAACAACAAGGTTCCACCACCGAAGGCGGCGACGTATCTTTTTAGCCGTGATGGCCCAAACTTCGCTTCCCACATAGGGGGCATGGACCCCTTGTCCTGCTCCGGTTGCTTTTTCCGCAGCAGCATCGCGGTGAGACCACCGCCAACGAGCATACCCAGTACGAGCATCCAGCCGTAACCGATACCCCAGTTCGACTTTGTTCCATACTTTGACAGGTAGGCGTTATTTTCTGCGAATTGTGGAGCGACCTGGTGTGTCACTATGGCATCAGTGACGACGAACTGGGTCGAGACGCCGAGTGGCTTTACGAGAAAAGTGGCGAGAGTCAGCAGTAAACCTAGTGCAACCCCTGCCACCTTCCAGGAAATAATGGGTTCATCGTACATTGGCTCCTCCTGGGCTAGGTAATATTCGCATTATTGCTTTTTAGAACATTAGCATATTATTATATACCTTAAAACTCATAAAGGAAAACTCTTGTGTTTGATTCCTTTACTTCTAACCTCATGTTTGTTGATTCGTGTTTTAATCCCATCGTTCAACAGGACTCGATTGAGTCAATCAAACGGTACCGGGTAATGAAGCTCTCACTATTGTTAATACTTGTTGTAGGTGCCAGCCTGTCAGCAAAGGCAGGGGGTATACCCTCGACACGCGACCTCGCTTCTGCTGCCAGGACCGCGGCCTCGGCATCACAATTGGTTGTGCTCTACGTTACCAGGGTGGACTGCCCTTACTGTACGAGCCTTGAGAAGGACATACTTGACCCGGCATACAATTCAGGCGAGCTGGCAGATGTCCACTTTGTTGAATTAACCTGGAATGACGAGACGGTTCGTGACTTTGATGGTAAGCAAAAACCGGCATCCGAGATGGTCGACGATTACGGAATCCATGTAACGCCCACCATGTTGTTTCTCGGTTACAAGGGCGAAGAATTGACAGACCGCCTGGTTGGCTATCAATCAAAAGACTTCCAATGGAGCTACATTCAATCAGCTATTAATTCAGCGAAGCAAGCCCTGCTGGAAAACTCGCACTCTCCCAAAAAGCGGGACAGCTAACGTATTTGAACTATTTTACTTGACATTAACCCAACCCCATCGTTTAAGGTTCCCCAACGTTGGTATGTAAAGACGCGCTATCAAAATAATGCAGATTCGAAATAATCACCGTTGGCTGGTTTTGTTGTTAACTTTTGTGGTTGGCATGAGCCCGCTTGTGCTCAACGCTGACGCGCATCAATCATACATCGATGAAACGGAACACCATTCATACTCTGAATATTCTCACGAATCAGATAATAATCAAAAGGACCACTCCCCTTCTGCAGACATTGACATTTATCACTGCTGTCATTGTCATGGAGGAACTGTTGTTTCTGTTGTTCCGGAAAATGCATCGCTTGTTCAAGTAAATGATCCAAGTCTTCAAAACACGTTCTTGCAAGATTCGCTTGCCCCAGGCGTCAATACCGAACCATTCCGCCCTCCAATCTCCTCGTAATTTTCTTTATTTAAGCCCTACTTAACGATTCGCGTCGTTGGTTATCGGCGTGCGTTCCAAAAAGATAATTTCGCTAGAGTGTGTTCCTACACACGCAATATTTAAGGAGAAGTATTTGTGCAAATACAATTTCACAGGCCGCCTTGGCCACGACTTTTTATCGTTACAGCCGGTTTATGGATAGTTTTTTTACCTCCAGCTTGGGCAGATAAATCATCATCTGAAACACAACAAATCGGGGCATCGAAAATCCTGGATGCTGTCTACAAACTACCCAGTGTAAGGGCGGCCGAATCGGAATTAGATTCAGTCAAGTACGGCTCACTCGCTGCCAGCAGACCTTTATACAACCCTGATTTAGTCGCTGACTACGAAGATAAGACGGATCGAGAATTTACAGTCTCTTTCAACCAAACAATTGATTGGTCTGGGAAGCGAGCTGCTCGAACCAGGGTTGCAGAAACTCAGTTGAAGAGCTCAGGATATTTTTTGGCAGCACTAAAAAATAGCATCTTTACTGACGTGCTTAGAGTACTCAATCAATACGCTGCAGCAACCCAAAATGATATTTTGGCAACTCAGCAAGTGAGCTTGTTGGAGCAACTGTTAAATACCATCGAAGACCGACTTGAGGCAGGTGACCTTGGACTACTGGATGCAGAACTGACACGCCTTACACTGTCGGAAGCACTCCATGAAGCTGCTCGATCTGATCGAGAAAAACGTTTGGCGCTCGGTCTTGTCGAGGCGACCCTCGGTAGACGAATGGGTGGTACTCGGTGAAGAGGTCACAGAGGGAGTGATCTTACCTAAGGAAGGAAAAGGAGTAGGCCAGGTACTAGATCGAGCCTTTGAAGAGTATGCGGCCTAACATATACAAAAGGTGTTTTTCGGCAGTGGTGTTTACGCGCCGAATTAGCGTCGAAATCTTAATATTTTCTTAACTACATTTTTCACAATGCTAATATTTAATTATAAATCAATAACTTAACTGGCGGAGAGGGAGGGATTCGAACCCTCGATACCGTGAGGTATACACACTTTCCAGGCGTGCTCC
>JAPYTQ010000038.1:18337-49901 GCA_029941905.1 Pseudomonadales bacterium
GGAGGGATTCGAACCCTCGATACCGTGAGGTATACACACTTTCCAGGCGTGCTCCTTCGACCGCTCGGACACCTCTCCGTTAACGCAACGTCATCCTGAATCACCGAAGTGATTCCCCCTTCGGTGACAGGAGAATTAACCAACATTATAGATCCCTTGCTATGGTCTGGCACAGCAGCTTTGAGCAACAAAGCGGGAAAAATTAGAAGACACCTCAGCCACATCCCGGCACACGAACTTATCGTTACCGTTGCTCCCTTCCGGGCCTGGCGGGGTTCACAACTTGTTGTTGCGAGAGGACCGAGGTGCGAGAGGAATTATATTACAAACTTTGACCTGGGTCTAAAGTGAATTTACCCAATGTTCTTCAGAGACGATATTGATAGCTGCGCCCTCTTCGCGCAACTCCACGGCATACTCGATGGTTCGGCCAAATGTGGTGTGGACCCAGTCCGGGCTACAAAGTTCACCAATGACCAGATAGTCGGTTTCCTCAGTGATGGATTCTGTAAGAATGCCTCCGAGTTCGGTAATCGTCTCCTCGCAGTCCATCGTCGAGCCAAAAACAAATCGACCGGTCAGGCAAAAACGCTTGTCGGCAAACTCAATTTTCGGCACCGGATTATTGAGAGGGAGCGTTGTTGAGCGATTAGGTTCCTGCAACTCGGAGCTCTCACCCGTGATATCCCTTAAGGTGGCTAACAATTCAGATTTCTCTGATTTTGTCAGAATTCCGTCTTTCAGCATTTCTGTCAGGCGCGCGTACAGTATATTTACTGGCCAACGGTCAGCGATTTCACGGTGATTTTCGATCCATTGTCCCAAAAAGATGGCTTCTGGTTCTGCCACAATACCATCCGCAATGACCCCACGACAAATTCCAATCATCTCATCAATAAGCCTGTCCTGGATCAGGTTTGCAGTCTTGAAACGAGCGCTCTTGCTCATCAACTACTCCTTAAATAACTCTAATTGTCCACCTGGCAACTGCCAGGCTAACCAATATCTCACAACAATCTGTGCTCTTTTTGCCACTTAATGGTATCTGCCAGACGCCTTTCCCAGTCAGGGGAAGGTGAAAAACCCAACTCTGATTCAAATCCCGTCAACTCCAGATCCTCAGTAAACCCCTTCTCGTCTTCATCACAATCATCCCACTCAACCAGTTCTGTTTGCAACTCCTCCCAGTTACTTGCCAGGAGTGTTCCAGCATCGACGCTTTTTACGGCCATAGCTTAAAGTACTCTTGCGTATCCGGTTCGGGTACGGTTCGAGTCTTACCGTTTATTTCGCCAACATACAAAAATCCAATCAGCTTTTCATCCGGTGCTAATCCCAAACCGGATAGTACCGTTTGATGATACGCCATACTACCGGTTCTCCACATCGCACCAATCCCCTGTGCATGAGCTGCCAATAGCATGTTTTGGACCGATGCACCGGCTGACAACAATTGTTCAATTTCCGGGACCTTGGGATGAAACTGTGGTTTTGCAACAACGATAATAATTAAAGGTGCCCGGTTCGTCTTGCCTCTCGCCTTGTTAACCGCTGCCTCGTTGAGTGCCGGTTCATCTTCAAGTTGGGCCTGGACAAACAAATCACCCAGTTTTTCCCTGCTAGCACCAGAAACGAGCAGAAATCTCCACGGCTTCAACTGGGCATGGTCCGGGACCCGGAGTGCTGCCTTGAACATATTCTCAAGCACCTCTTTCGCCGGTACATCACCACCCAATCGCGCAACAGAAACTCTGTGCTGCAATGCGTCTAGTGCCTCCATTTAGCCAATTCCAATTTACCTGCTGTGAGATTCTTACTAATGAGCCAGATAACACGCCAAGGTTTCATGCATTCATACACCATACTTGAATAACCCAGAGCGGAAAAGATAAGTATCGCATGATCTCTGATAAACTGACGCCCCAGGATACATTTTCTCCAAGAGCTTCGCCCTACCCATGATCCATGACCGTCAACCCTACTTTGTCAAACGGCTTTATGGTCGAATTGAGCGCTGGTATACCAACCATTTTGTTGCACCCCACCTTGAATCGTTAGGTTCCGACAGCAACATGATGAAGCCGTGGTTTATCGATGTTCACGGTGCTCACATTACTATTGGCAACAACATTCACGTTGTAACGGCGCCAGATCGCAGAGTTTCCCTGTCAACCTGGCATTTTGAGGATTACCAGGGGCACATCGCGATTGGTGACCATTGCCTCATCTGTCCGGGGGTGCGGATGGATTCAGGTTCGAGTATTACAATTGGCGACAATTGTATGTTTGCTGCGGGTAGTTACATCACAGATGCCGACTGGCATGACCTTTATGACAGAACAAAGAGTGTTGGGGTCACAAAGCCAGTGATCCTGTCTGACAACGTCTGGATAGGAGATGGCGCAATCGTTTGCAAGGGCATCACCATTGGCGAAAATAGTATTGTTGGTGCCGGTGCGGTGGTGACCTCAGATGTACCTGCCAATAGCGTCGCAGCAGGCAACCCGGCCCGCATCGTCAAGCAATTGGATCAGGACAAAACCATTGTCACCCGTGCCCACCTGTTCAGGGATGTGGCGGCACTTAACGCAAAAATAGACGACATCAATCGATACACGTTGAGTGGTAATTCATTCTGGAACTGGCTGCGAAGTTTGCTTTTCCCCAGGCGGGGTGATTAGTCACTGGCGCCACACCCTCACATCGTTGGCAAGATCAACATCATGAGAGCGGTAAGGGTTAATGTCTATTCCTCCCCGACGGGTAAACCTTGCCTGTACATGCAAGCGTTCAGGAGCACATCGATTCATCAGGTCAACGAAAACCCGCTCTACTATTTGTTCTGAAAATTCCGCGTGGTGACGATAGGAAATCAGATATTTGAGCAAGCCTTCCTGGGAAATGTTTCGGCCATTGTATTGCACAAAGATGCTGGCGAAGTCCGGCTGACCGGTTAGTGGGCAAACGGACTTAAACAGGTGACTGTGCAGCGTCTCCCTCACAATCGTTTCACTGTCGACACTCAGAAAATCCGGATTCCAATAGTATTCGTCTACCTCGATGTCGAGATGGTCAAGACTATGACCCATCAGCACACCTAGCCCATTGTGATGGGTTTGTTCCGGTGAAAAGAGCGTGGCACTTACTGGCGCCTGGGCAGTCACGGTGAGATCTGACTCCAGAGTCGAGATGACTTCTGCCCGACTGTTAAATTTGGTATTGCTATAGGAAACCAGGTAAAGCTTAAGAGATTTTGACTCGATAATATTGGCTGACTTGGCAGGCACCTGAAATTGGGCCATGGCGACCTCAGGCTTACCTTTGCTGTTTAGCCAGGTGAACTCAAACGCATTCCAGATATCCATTCCACGAAAAGGCAAGGCATCTTCTGTAATGCCTAACGCATTTCGCTGATCGTTCCTGGGAATTGAAGCCAGTAATGACGGTTTGTAAGTGGTGATGTACTCTACGTTACGCTCCTCTTTCAGCACTCGGCTGTGTGCGGTGTGATCCACCATTGTTACAACTACGGGAATATTTAAGCATGTTCCCTGTATACCGTACTGTTTGTCAATATATCGCGACCCAAGGCCGTATTTCTAAGATAGCTGGCAAATTCAATTACCATCCGCACCTGACATCCTGGTCCCGAGTCGGTATTCTTCGTGATTTACTTGAATCGTTAGGAATGGAAGATAGCCACTCATATGCACAAATTAACAATTATTGCCCTACTGACATTACCTGTCGCCGAGAACCTGCGAGCCAACCCACCATTGGAACAGGTTGTTGTCAGTGCCAGCCGAACCGAACAAACCATCGCAGATGTCGGTTCTAACATCGCTTTCGTAGACAACATCGAAGAAATCGGTGCGGCTCATATCAATGAAGCCATGCAACGAGTCTCCGGTACGTGGGTAAGTCGTGGCAACGGTCAGGAGAGCCTGCTGGCAATTCGATCACCCGTGCTGACTGGTGCAGGCGGTTGTGGCGCCTTTTTAACGGCTCAAGATGGTATTCCGCTGCGGGCCAGTGGATTCTGCAATGTGAATGAATTATTCGACACAAATTCAGAACAAGCTGGACGAATCGAAGTGATTAAGGGCCCCAGCACCGTCATGTATGGTTCAAATGCCATGCACGGCATGGTTAACATAATTACCCCGGCGTTTGATGGGTCGCGGGCATTGAGTGCCGAAGCCGGGCCCCATGATTATTATCGGCTAAAACTCACCGCAGGTTCGGAACAATGGCGAGTAGACGTAAACGGCACCAGCGATGGAGGTTACAAGGATGATTCAGGATTTGATCAACAAAAAGCAACGCTAAAACACCAGGGCCAGGTAGCCGGTTTCGATGCCACCACAGTATTCAGCTGGACTAACCTTAACCAGGAAACCGCCGGGTTTATTCAAGGCACAGACGCCTACAAAGACAGTCATGCCGTCAAACAAAACCCGAATCCCGAAGCTTATCGAGATAGCGAAACCCTTCGACTCTATTCGGTGTTACGGAAACAATTAGCGAGCAGTGAGATGGTTCTTACCCCGTACCTGCGAAGAACACGAATGGAGTTCATGCAGCATTTCTTACCGGGCCAGGCCATCGAAACCAATGGCCATGGGAGTTTGGGGCTACAGTCTGCCTGGTATTTTGATAATTGGACGATTGGCGCCGACATTGAATTCACCGATGGATTCCTTGAAGAAACCCAGCCAAACCCTACAGACTCCCCCTCTGCATTCCTGGTGGCGACAATTCCGCAGGGTGATCACTATGACTACGATGTCGACGCAAGAAGCCTGGCGGCATTCATCCAGTACACCAATGACATTACCGATGTCACCCGTCTCACCATTGGCGCCCGATTTGAACAGGTGAAATATGACTATAACAACAACATGCTAACAGGCCGCACAGATGACCAGGGCATGCCTTGCGGTTTTGGTGGCTGCCGTTTTAGCCGACCGGCGGACCGATCAGATACCTTTAACAATTTGTCACCCAGACTGAGTGTCACCCACTACTTCTCGTCTGCGACACAAATGTATTTTCAGTTATCGCAGGGCTTCCGGGCACCACAGGCAACAGAACTTTACCGACTACAGGGCGGGCAAACAGTCAGTGCAATCGATTCAGAAGAGCTAAGCAGCATCGAATGGGGCATCCGGGGTGGGCTGGCATCCATCGGCTATGACCTGTCAGTTTTTGCCATGGAAAAGGACAATTTTATTTTTCGCGATTCAAACCGGGCAACAGTGGACAACGGTGAGACGTCCCATCGCGGGATTGAGCTTTCAATTGTTTATCCGTTTGCAGAAAACTGGACGGGCGAACTGGTTGCAACATACGCGCGGCATCAGTACGAGAACAACCCTGCCTTGTCGGCAACCCCTGTCAAAGGCAACGATATCGACACCGCACCCAGGCAACTGGGGTCGGCCCGCCTCAGCTGGCAACCCCGACCAAATATCAGCACCGAGCTGGAGTGGGTCTATTTGGGTGAGTACTACACTGATCCAGCCAACCTGCACAAGTACGACGGACACTCATTGGTCAATTTGAGATTGAACTTTGACATTACCAGCAATATCAATACCTTCTTCAGAATCATAAACCTGACCGATACTGAGTACGCGGAGCGCGCAGATTTTGGCTTTGGCAACGACCGGTATTTCGTCGGCGAACCACGTTCGGTGTACGCTGGCATTCGTGCCAGTTTTTAGGGCACAGTTTTCAAGCACAAACTGTTAATGGATAGGGAGAATACCTAGTGAAGAGTAGAGCTGCGGTCGCATGGGAAGCCGGTAAACCCCTCGAAATAGAAGAAATTGAAGTTGCAGGCCCCAGTGCGGGGGAAGTATTGGTCAGGATGGTGGCAACCGGTGTTTGTCATACCGATGCCTTTACCTTGTCAGGCGACGACCCTGAGGGCATATTCCCTGCGGTACTCGGCCACGAAGGTGGCGGCATTGTTGAAGAGACAGGGCCCGGTGTCACCTCCGTTGCTGTCGGCGATCATGTCATCCCTTTATACACGGCAGAATGCAGGGAGTGTAAATTCTGCAAATCCGGCAAGACTAATCTTTGTTCATCGGTACGTGCCACCCAGGGACAGGGATTGATGCCGGATGGCAGCACTCGTTTCAGTAGCCAAAACGGCACCGAAATCTTCCACTATATGGGCACATCGACATTTTCTGAATATTCCACCGTTGCCGAAGTTTCCCTCGCGAAAATCAACAAATCAGCGCCTCTCGATAAAGTCTGCCTGTTGGGTTGCGGAGTCACGACGGGAATTGGTGCCGTGCTCAACACGGCAAAAGTTGAACCAGGTGCATCCGTTGCCATATTTGGCCTCGGTGGCATTGGCTTGAGTGTGGTTCAAGGCGCGGTACTCGCAAAGGCCGGTCGAATTATTGCGATCGATACAAACCCGGACAAGTTCGAGATGGCCAGGCAAATGGGCGCCACGGACTGCATAAACCCGAAGGACTACCCAGATCCCATACAGGATGTGATTGTCGATATGACTGACGGCGGCGTGGATTACTCGTTCGAATGTGTCGGTAATGTCAATCTGATGCGTTCAGCCCTTGAGTGTTGTCACAAGGGATGGGGAGAGTCAATTATCATCGGGGTTGCCGGTTCCGGGCAGGAAATATCAACCCGGCCCTTTCAACTTGTCACCGGTCGTGTCTGGAGAGGCACTGCTTTTGGAGGTGTGAAAGGACGAACCCAGTTACCGGGTATGGTGGATCAGTATATGAGTGGTGACATAAAACTCGATGAGTTCATTACGTTTACGCTGGGTCTGGAAGATATCAACAAAGCGTTTGACTACATGCATGCAGGTAAAAGCATTCGCAGTGTGATTCTCTACTAGCCAATTTTCTTGCATCGCAAGTCATACTTGCTATTTCTCACGTCGATCTGCTTTCGCTTTCCGCCTCTGTGTCGTGACGGTGACGACCCGTTTTGGACCTCGTCGATCATCAGCAACACGTCGCTCTTTCACTCCAGTTCGACGCTCTTCTTTGTCTTTTGAATTATCCTGGGTCACAGTGACTCCCCCTTGGTTACAAGGCCAAATTATTTAACGAAGCAACAAGAGTCAACCAGAAGGAGAGATCAAGGGTCCCAAATTTGGCTTAGATGCTGATATAAGCTAGTTTTCCGCTTGAAAACAGATGACCGGTCGACAATTCCATCAGATTCTATGATGTTTGGTCACATTTCGCAGCTACCAGGCATAGGCTCCCGAAGATTGGCATTAGCGGCTTGACGGAGCCGGTGAACATCCATAGAATGCGCGGCTTCTTGATTGTATGTGTCCCCATCGTCTAGAGGCCTAGGACACCGGGTTTTCATCCCGGCAACAGGGGTTCGACTCCCCTTGGGGATGCCATATTGCCAAACCAGAGAGACTCATTGATAATATGGCAACGCCAGTAATAAAGAAGGCACAAATCAAGCGGGTGTAGCTCAGCTGGTAGAGCGGTACCTTGCCAAGGTACAGGTCAGGAGTTCGAACCTCCTTACCCGCTCCAATTAAATCAAGGGGTTATGTGGTATAGCTCCTTGGTTTAATCTTCTGTTTAGACTCGAGGGTACTTTTCCTTCTCGAAGAAATGCGGTTTAAAACTCCTTATCCTCAAGAACTTATAATTCATCGCAGACAATCTGCTTCTAGCTGAAGACGTGGTTTAGTGACAACAAAATGGCGCCATTGCCGTCCACCACAGGTCTGTCAAAGATCTATACTCGTGAAAAAGAACGACTCGAAGTACTGAAAAATGTAAATCTGGAGGTCGAAGAGGGTGAGTTCCTTGCCTTGATGGGACCCTCCGGTTCAGGCAGTACCGATGGTGGCCAGGACCAATGGTCGCCAATTCAATGTCGGCTATCGAGGGTGGAGGAGACATCAACGGACCATGATTCCGAATCTGGAATTTAGTCGTGTTCAGCCAAAACCGGTCCTAATGATCGCCAACATGCCTTGGTGTACCTGTCACTTGGTTTATGTACTTTAGCGTATCGAGAATAACTTCTTCGTGTTGCCACAGACCAATACCTCTCATTCCGAATGTGAGGTTACTCAGACAGCGGAAAACACAAAAATAATCGAAATGTGTTCGATCGAGTGGGCGCTTGGATTGATACCCCCTCAAATATTGTTCGAGTACCAAATCCATATCTGCAGGTTCAAATTCACCACGTTCAATGAGACGCCTCGACAATATGTTGAACGTTACCCATGTTCCCGCTACATCATAGACCGGCTCGCAGATAGCAAAGGCTGACCAGTCCAACACTCCGGTCACAGTGTCGTTTTCGACTAAGACGTTCAGTTTATGGAAGTCTCCATGACAAACAGAGAGAAGACTGGGGTCTTCCGGACGATTGCGTAAGACCCATCCAAATGACTCTCTCAGCACTCGCAAATCGACTGTACGTTGATCAAGCCAGTTAAATCTGTCATCTAGCCGAAAGCGATCCATTTCCAGAGATCGAAGTTTATCGATCAATCCAGCAGGATCAATAGCATGTAGGTTCGCGTGGGTTTCGCCTAGCAGCGTCGATTGTAGGTTGGCGGGTGCCTCCAGCAAAGGCTTTCCCGGTAGCCGATCCATGACGATGAACGCGCCCCCTAGAACGGACTTGTCTGCACAGACAACATGAACCACAGCAGCAGGGTACCCCTCCTTTACAAGCGAATTCTGCACGGCTGCTTCGTACACCGCTTTATCTGCAGATTGATTGCTTGGGAAGAGACGTAAGACTAAGTCACCGGACAATTCAAAACGGTATATCTCAGCATCGTAGCCACCAAGGAGCGGTGTCAAAGGTGAACTGTATGCCAAATTGGCGTTATCCTCGTGACGCCTCAAGTGCTGGATGAGTTTTGCAGGAAGTTCGTTAGTGGTGTCGAGGCTCATAGGATGATCTTACCTCATGTTTCGCTACTTCCGCTTAGGGTACGCTGCGGCGAAATTCGGGATCCTCATACCTCGTGTCTGCAATGGAAAGGTGAGCAGCGTTAATCCTTCCAGAAATCCTTGAACCTTTGCGGAGACAGCTCAGTATTTCAACTTCCTTCATACGACACCCTTTACGAACTCTCAAAACTAGACGATGACACCTGGGCTCAGGCCCAAGCTGAAGGAAAATGTTGGTTGTCATACAGAGAATTTTCGGCTTGCGCATGGTCTTGAATCATCCGGTAAGCTCAGAAACCGTCAATTTAATGTAGACGGCGAACTAGGATTTCTTTGACGTTTTGACCTGAATATCGCTGTCGAAGCGGCGCTCAATTTTCGAGCTGTGACACTTCGGGCACTTTTCCTTATGGCGCTCATGGTCAGCGAGACTCTCACTGACCTCGAAGCGTTTGTCGCAGTCATTACATTGAAACACATAAATCATCGCTAGTTCCTCCCGCTTTGGGTGAATTTGAGCACATCGTGAGTGAGACTTCTGTCTCCTAGTGCCTTAATCCACTTTCCCTGATACTTACGTTGCGACCTACACTGAAGGTCATATGGGGCTGGTTTTCCATGAGCGTACAAAATTCAGCTTTGTCCAGTTGAATCAGCGCTTCATGGTCACCACCTTCCAGAAAGACTTCTGATTCCTCATAGAGGATATCCTCACAAATAACCGGAAGGTCGTAAGCTTGACCCACTGCAGGTACGGCGCCTTGCGAACAATCTGTAAAGAAGTCTGCTAACTGAATTTCTTCAACAAATCGATAGGTCTGGTTTAACTGCTGGTTGAGTTTGTTAATGTTTAACAAGTGGGAAGCCGGTAGCACAGCGAGCAAATGATTGTTGTGCTGATCTACCAGTAACACTGCTTTTGCAAGTTTTCTCATCGATACATGGGCTGCAACGGAGGTGTTATATGTACCTTCACTATATCGATGGGTAAGCACCTGATAGTCGATACCATGGTCCTTCAGATAGTTGTCCACCTTGGAAGCAATCGTCATGAGCGTACCTCCTGAAATAATCAGCGATAGTTTATCGCTCTATCACATCAGGCGCTTAGCTTAAATTTCCATGAGCCCAACCCTGTTAATGAATTTTCGAACTATAGAACCTCCGTCACTCGCGACCCCCCAGCGAACGAAACGGGTAGTTTGAGAATAAAACTGGTGTTGCCAGAGCAAGTCCCGACGTTTACCAATCAAATAGGTCGATGCGGCCCTCGCCGCACCAGGCGCCCTCGACCAGGTGCGCCGATAACCTGGGTATGATCCAGAACCACTTCACCACGGCTAATGGTGTATTTCGGCCAACCAGTGACCTTAAAACCATCATAGGGAGAGTAGTCGGAGCGACTGTACATTGACGCACCATCGATTATTCGGGTATCTGTATCATCCCAGACAACCATATCGGCATCGCCGCCGACGGTGATCGTACCCTTTTGCGGGTACAGACCAAATAGCTTCGCAGGATTGGTTGACGTCACCGCAACAAACTGTTCCAGACTGATGCGCCCACCCAAGACACCGGTTGAGTAGAGCATCGGCAGGCTGGTTTCAAGGTCGGGTACACCTTGCCGTAAATTGGTGGCATCGAACGCCGGGTCGAGTTTCTCTTCCAGCTTCCAGGGGGCGTGATCGGTTGCCAGGGTGTCTATGTTACCAAATGCTATGGCTGACCAGATCGCATCAACGTCAGCCTGTTCCCGCAAGGGCGGTGCACCGGCATACTTCGCGCCGTCCTCTTCTTCAAACCTCTGGCGCGTCAGATGTAAATACAAGGGCCGTGTTTCCACATAGACCGGCACGCCACGACTTCGGCCATCATGACAAGCTGCCAGTGCCCTGGCACTTGATAAATGTACAATGTAAGACGGGCAACCGGTGGTTTCACAAAAACCAACCGCACGGTAGGTGGATACGGATTCAGCCTGAACCGGTCTTGCTTCAGGGAAATAGCGAGGGCTTGTCGTATCTGCCTGTCGCAACAAACTACAACAACAATCCATAATCGCGGCATCCTCGCAATGAATCATCGCAATACCACCGGCCTTTTTGACGATTTGCATCGCCTCAAGAAATTCAGGCACATGTCGGTCAAAGGTGTTGAATGATAGAAAGAACTTAATTGAAGTGTGGCCTTGCGCATGAAGGGGAGCAATGGCAGCAAGATTCACATCGCTTGGATACATCAGCACCGGATGCAGGAAATAATCCGCTATCGAGCTTGTGTTTGCATCGGCGTCATCTCTCTCGATCGCATCCAGTAATGTTTCGTGGCGACTGGCGAAGCACATGTTGCCTACTGTGGTGATCCCACCAGCGACTGCTGCACGGGTTCCGGATTCGAAGTCATCAGACCATTTTGGGCTATCGTCGCTGAGCATAGGTGATGTTAAATGCACATGGGGATCTACGCCTCCGGGTGTGATAAAACAATCGGTAGCGTCGATCTCGGTCTCCGCAGACATGACACCGCCCAGCTGGACTACCTGGCCTCGTGCAACACCGATATCCACCTTTGCCCTGCCGCCAACTGTGACTGCGGTTCCATCCCTGATAATCAGATCCATTGGTTAGTTTCCTGTCTCTGGTTTTTCTCCGATGATATATCACACCAGAGCGCTTCATCCATTCTGTTGATGCTGCCAATCTTGGCGCTGCGCTGAACGAGGCCCTGGAACAATCGAATGCGCTGGTAGTCATCTGCTCACGCCATTCTGCCAAATCAGAATGGGTTGACAAGGAGATCGCTCGCTTCCGGGAGTTACACGGTGACGATCGTATCTTCTCGATCATCGTCTCCGACCCGCCACCGGCGTGCTTTCCACCTGATCTTCTGCAGGATGCAAACGGCAACCCGCTCGAACCGATTGCTGCAGATGCCCGACCTGGCTTCGATGGACGTGGTGATGCGCTGCTTAAAATTATTGCCGGTCAGGCACGCAGACAGTTTGAGAACTATCTACGACTTGCTGAGTCGCTGTTAAGTCGTGATCCGGATAATGCTGCTTATCAAACGGAGATTGCCTACGCACACATGAATCTCGGCACACTCGAATTGAGGGTGAACAGATTTACGGCTGCCGAGGGTCATTATCGGAAAACAGAGTCGATTCATAGAGACATCATCAAAGCCTCACCAAACGATCTGGGGCCAAAAGAGGATCTCGCCGACACATCATCCTGGCTGGGAGAAATTGCCTCGCTATCCTGTGATATTAATGCTGCACTTTCCTGGTTCAGTCAGGAGTACGAACTGCGTACCTTGCTTGTCAGTTTGTCTAATGATATGAATCAGTTGGGACACTTGGCCAATACTGCGATACTGCTAGGCCAACGGGAGTTACTCGCTGGCCAGATAAACCTGGCTGACCAACACTTTAACGAAGCCTTCAGAATCGCAAGACGGCTAGTGGAGCACGATGAGGAAAACGCCCGCTGGAAAAGGCTGAATGCTATCAGCGGCATCAGTATGAGTCAGATTGCGGCTGTAAACGGAGAGCTGCCAGCAGCAATCGAGCATATCGATGCTGCCAGTGTTAAGACTCATGAAATATCCAACATCGAAGCATTCCAGGTCTCCGAGCGCTATGTTTTGATGTTGCGAGGGCTGGCACAGAAGGCAAGAGTATTAAGACTATCCGGTGATGCAAGAACCCACGATGTTGTTAAAGAGGCACTGGCCAGCGGTTGATGACGAAGATGTAGACGCCAGCAATGTGGAAGCTATCGTCATCATTGCGAGTCTTCAGTTGCTTAATGGTGATTTATGCCTGGAAAATGGTGACGAAGCTGACGCTAGATCCGCCTGGCTAACGGGTTTACAATCCCTCAGCGAACTACCAGACAATTTACGCGAACCCATTGTGTTGATGACACGCGCACTACTGTTAGATCGGACGAACAACGCGGAACAAGCAAACGCGTTGCGAATAGAAATGGCTCAACTGGGGTTTCGTGATACCGCGGATCGAGCACTGACCCTCGCGCTGATTGGCGTGAATTAATGGATAGAAAGTTGGATCAACTTAAAAAGGAAAAATAAGAATGCGTAAAACTACACATTAGAAAAACTAACTCCAACAACTATAGACCGGTTGTGGTCGGCAGTGTAACTTACTATTACAAGTTCACCGGAGGAAATTCCGGTAACGGCGACGGCGGCAATGAATTTAAGAATCAAGACACAATAGAAACATTTAAGATCACATTCAGTGCCACGCCAGGTGGTACATATACGTTTCCACCTTCGGCGTTCATCAACAAAAACGGTTCAACTGATTTGACCAGTGCCAACTCCTCCAGCACGGTGGTCGTATTGGATATTTGTTCGAAGACAGGGACCTGGAACTACGGGGTGACAGTGCGAGTTGGTACGGGCGGAGCAACTTTTGTTTGTGACCCTGTGATCAGAAACACCTGGTAGGCAGATTAATATCAGCAACGCGCTGGATGTAGATTAAGCTACGTCCCGGCGCCACGCTGTCTGATCCACATTGACTTATTGTTGCAACGATCCTTCAAGCTTGTTCAGCTCGGCAGTCACATCGCCAGGCGAGCCAGTCCTTTTCGCCAATAGCTCATAGAACACAGGAACAACAAAGAGCGTCATTAGCGTCGCGACAAACACCCCAGAAAATATCACTACACCCAGTGTAATTCGACTTTCAGATCCGGCACCCGAGGCCAGTGCCAAAGGAATCGAACCCATCATGGTAGACAGTGCCGTCATCAATACGGGCCGCAATCGTATTTCACAGGCATTAAGCAGCGCCTGAGTAAATTCCAGACCTTCATCTCTTAACTGATTGGCAAACTCCACGATCAAAATACCATTCTTTGTTGAAATGCCCACCAGAATAATGATGCCAATATTGCTGTAAATATTGAGCGTGTCATTGGTCAGGAACAGACCCAGCAAACCACCGAAAGTCGCCAGGGGAACCGTCACCATAATAACCAGCGGGTGGACGAAACTTTCGAATTGCGCTGCCAGCACCAGAAAAACGATCAATAAAGCCAGGACAAAACTGAACAGCAAGCCTCCTTCTGATTCCTTGAGTTCCAGTGATTCACCCTTGTAATCAACCTGGGCAGTGGCCGGTAACTCCTCCCGGACGATACTTTCGAGAAAATCCAAAGCTTCCCCCAGGCTGTAGTCAGGTGCCAGATTGGCGGTAATGGTTACGGCGCGAAGTCGATTGTATCTGTTGAGATTACCCGCATCAGCAGTGCTGGTGACCTTCGCAAGGCTCGACAGTGGAATCAACTTACCGCTGGTTTCAGACCGAACATAGATGTTTGTCAGATCGCTGGCGGTGGCCCTTTGCTCCTCCTTTGCTTGCAGAATAACATCATACTCTTCGCCGTCATCAACATAGGTGGTAATCCTGCGTTCACTCATCATGGTCTGCAGGGTTCGGCCGACATCCAGAATCGACACCCCCAGGTCAGCAGCCCTGGTTTTGTCTACCTCCACTAACAATTGCGGCTTGGTTTCCTTGTAATCAGACTGGACCCGGCTCAAGCCAGGGTTATCTGCTGCTCGTGCAAGGATCGTATCGCGCCAGCTGGCTAACTCCTCGTAGGAACTGCCGCCCAAAACAAACTGAACCGGTTGTCCACCACCGTGCCGCTGCAGCCCACTGCGCATAAAAGGAAAGGCCCGAATCCCGGGAATTTCCTGCCACTGACTGACAAGTTCATTCATCACCTGCTGGGTTGATTTTTGCCTTTCTTCCCAGGGGGACATGGTGATCAGTGCAACGGCACTATTGACGGAACCACCGCTACCCCAACCAGGCAGAAAAACCAGGTACTTGACCACGTCTCCCGAATCAACATACGGGTCCATCGTTGCTTCCAGCTGCCTCAGTTGACCTTGCATAAACTGAAAACTGGCCCCTTCCGGGCCAATGACACGGGTAAAGAACACACCCTGGTCTTCCTGCGGCGAAAATTCACTGGGAATAATCCTGAACAGCCCCAGCGTCGCCAATGCAACCGCAAGCACAGCCCCGACAATAAGAAATGGTCGCGGCAGGATAGCCAACAGTGCCTCCCGATAAGCGTGTTGTATCCAGTGAAAGAAATCATCTACTTTTTTCGTCAGCCAACTCTCGTGCGCATGGGTGGTGAGTAACTTCGAGCACATCATTGCCGTCAGGGAGAGTGCCAGTACGCTCGAGAAGATGACCGCGGTACCAATGGTGACAGCCAGTTCGGCAAATATCACACCAAGATTACCTTCAAGAAAAGCGATCGGTACAAATACAGCAATAAGTACCGCAGTCGTCGCAATGACCGCAAACGCGACCTGACGAGCGCCGTTGAATGCGGCGAGCAAAGGAGGTTCCCCCTCCTCTACCCGCCGTTGAATATTCTCCAGCACCACGATCGAGTCGTCCACCACCAGCCCGATGGCCAGAACCAAACCCAACAGCGTAATCAGGTTGACCGAAAACCCAAACGCCGAGAGCCCAATAAAAGAGGCGATCAGGCAGACCGGTATGGTTACCGCGGGAATGATCATCGCCCGAATCGTACCCAGAAACATATAAATCACCAGGCTGACCAGGGTCATGGTGATAGCCAGTGTCTTGTATACCGAATTGATTGCTGTCTCTATAAACACGGAATCATCGGAACTGGCAACCAGACTC
This sequence comes from Pseudomonadales bacterium, assembly GCA_029941905.1. GTDB lineage: Bacteria > Pseudomonadota > Gammaproteobacteria > Pseudomonadales > Azotimanducaceae > JAHRVQ01. The sequence continues at coordinate 33,992 of JAPYTQ010000038.1, forward strand.
ATACCGTCTGGCAGGTTAGCGTTGATAGCCTCGGCGCGATGGTTGGTCCCCCGTAACACTTCCAGCGTATTGGCCGTTGATTGCTTAACGATGCCAAGTCCAACAGTTGGAACAGAATTGCCGCGGAATTCGTTTCTGTAGGTGGTGGGACCAAGTTCAACCTTTGCTACCTCGCCAAGTTTTATCAGGTGGCCGTCTGCACCTCTGGCCACAGTTAACTGGGCGAAATCCTGGGCAGATTCGTACGCTCTCTTCACCCGCACCGTAAATTCACGCTGCTGGGAGTCGATTCTCCCTGCCGGTAGCTCAATATTTTGTTTTCTAAGTGCCGACTCAACATCAAGAATCGTCAGCTCCCTGGCGGCAAGTGCAATTCTATCGAGCCAGATCCGCATCGAGTATCGCCCGGCACCACTTATGGAGATACTTGCCACACCATCAATCACGGTAAACTGATCCACCAGGAATCTTTCTGCATAATCTGTCAACGCCATACTGTCCAGATTGGAGCTGGTCAGTGAAAAATACTGGATAGGCCTTGCGTCGCTGTCCGCTTTGGCAATCTGCGGCGGGTCGGCGTCTTCCGGCAATCTATTCAACACCCTTGCGACCCGATCACGGATGTCGTTGGCCGCCTGATCAATATCCCGGTCAATGTTAAATTCGACCCGTATTCTTGAGGTGCCGTCCCGGCTGGATGAACTGATAGATTCCACACCTTCAATACCGCTTATCTGGTCTTCGATTACCTGGGTTACCTTTGTTTCCATGACCTGGGCAGAAGCACCTGCATAACTGGTTGAGACGGAAACAAGCGGTGGTGTGGTTTGTGGGTATTCCCGCAGGGGCAAATCACGGAACGACAGCACCCCAAACGCCAGGATCAGCAAACTAAGCACGGTCGCAAATACCGGCCTTCTTACCGAAACATCTGAGATTACCATTGCTGAATCCTCCTGGGTTTAACCAGAAAACCCACTGCCAGATTGTTTTTTAATCGTCACCTTACTACCCGGGCGAACTTTGATGGCTCCCTGGGTGATGACCTGTTGCCCTTCATCAAGCCCGGAGATCACTTCAACCAGGCCAGGTCTTCTTCTGCCTGCCTGAATTTCTATCCTTTGTGCAGTCCCGTCCTGCACCACATAGACAAACTGCTGGTTTTGAACCGGTATAACAGCCTCTTCCGGAATGACCAGCGCTGAGGTGCGACTGCGAACCAGGCTAACGGTGAGCAACATACCGGGTCGCAATAGTTTTTCTTCATTGTCCAACTCTGCCCGAATCGACACCGACCGGGTGATCGGATCAACGCGAGAATTGATGGTCTGCACCACGCCAGCAAATGTCATATCACGATACGCGGCACTTTTGGCGACGACTTCCTGGCCTTTTTTTAACACAGCGAGATAATTTTCCGGAATAGAAAAGTCCAGTTTGATAACACTGATATCATCCAAAGTGGTGACCACTGTGTTGGGGCCAAGCAGCGTGCCTGGGCTCACATTACGAAACCCCAGTACGCCACTAAACGGAGCTCGAATCAATCGGTCGTCCAGTCGCGCAACAATGGCATCGAGTCTTGCACGGGAAGTTTGCATGCGGGCTTTTTCGACATCCAGCTGGGTTTCCGAGGCGAGTTTCTGGTTGATCAAATTCTCCACTCTTCTGAACTGTCGTGACGACTCATCCACAGAAGCCTGGGCTTCTGCAAGTTGTGCAGTTTCCTCTGAATTAGTGAGTTCGATGAGGATCTGACCCGTGTTCACGTACATACCATCTTCAAAATTTACCTTGCGTACGGTGTCGGTAACTTTGGAGGTAATTGAAATCGACTCATTTGCCCTTGTCGTGCCAATTGACTCTACTTCATCGACTATCACACTCATGACCGCTGCAGACGTAATCACAACAATTGCGCCATCTCCCCACCCTCTTCTGGATTGCTGACCTTGTTGCTGATCGTAATTTCTTGCGGCAAAACCGGCGATTGCCAGTGAAAGTGCACAAAAAGAAATAAAGATTGGGTGAAGCCTGATAAATCGCACGAATTATCTCTTAGTCATTATATTGCTATCAACGGCACGATGGCACGCGACTACCTGCCACAATAACATACACAACTGGTATAGTTGGATCCAAACAGTGAAATGCGGTATTTCTTATGTCGAAATCAACACTGCTCGAACGTCGACAGCAACTGATTGGCCATGCGGCGTTATTCTACCGGTCCCCGGTGCACATAGTGCGCGGCGATGGTGTCTACCTTTACGACCATAGCGGCAAAAGATACATCGATATGTACAACAATGTGCCCTGCGTTGGCCATGCAAACCCGCACGTGGTTGCTGCAATGGAACAGCAGATGGGCACTCTCAATGTACACAGCCGTTATCTGCATGAGGGTATTCTGGATTTCGCCGAGCGTTTACTGAGCTATCACCACGACAAACTGGAACAGGCTGTATTTGCCTGTTCAGGAACCGAAGCTAGTGAGATTGCGCTGATGATGGCACGCTATGCAACCGGGGGGCGCGGCATTATATGCAGCGACGCCACCTACCACGGCAACAGTACAGAAGTGAGTAAAATGTCAGCACGACCCGTGGATGATCCTGATTTTCGCAGCATACCGTTTCCCCAGACATACCGGCCTCTGGTGGAGAGTATAAACGGTGATGCACTGACCCAGGCGTACCTCGCCAAACTCCAGCTGGCGATAGACGACTTTGCTGAAAACAACATCCCCTTTGCTGGTCTGTTTGTCTGCTCAATTTTTGCCAACGAAGGATTGCCAGACCTGCCCGACGGATTTATGAGCCGGGCCGTGGATCTTGTTCACAAGGCGGGTGGTGTCGTCATCGCGGATGAGGTTCAGGCTGGTTATTGCCGTTCCGGCAACTGGTGGGGATATGAAACCAGTGACTTTATCCCGGACATTGTGACCATGGGTAAACCCATGGGGAACGGCCTGCCCGTGTCGGCAGTTGTTTCGAGCGCGGACATGGTTCGTGTCTTTCGAACCAATACCCATTATTTTAATACCTTCGCCTCCAGCCCTGTCCAGGCAGCCACAGCCATGGCGGTACTCGATGTGATTGAACAGGATGATCTGTTAAACCGCTCAGCAATGCTGGGCGAACAATTGCGTCGTGAACTCACCAAAATGCAGGATACTTGCGAGGCTATGGGTGATGTTCGGGGTTGCGGACTGTTCGTTGGTGTCGAATGGGTGTCCGACCGGGCAGCCAAAACGGCAGATCGCGCTGGCGCAGCGGATGTTGCCAATCGCATGAAAGACAAGGGCTTTTTGCTTAGCAACGCGGGCGCATTTGGCAACGTGGTAAAGATCCGGCCACCTTTGGTGTTTCAGCAGGATCACGCCGATACTTTTCTTGAGGCATTTGCTGAGATGCTGGCGGAAATAGCCTAGTCCCCAATGGATGATCCGAACACCATCCTGCAGGAGGTAACACCTTGCCTGGCCGAGTGGAATATCAAACCACACAGTATTTGCCTGGCATCCCATTCTGAAAATATTGTCTACAAAGTCACAGCAGAAGATGAATCAACCTATGCCCTGCGCGTGCATCGCCCTGGCTATCACTCTTTGGCTGAATTAAACGCAGAGCAGGTCTGGACACAAGCACTGTCAGAATTTGGACTGCAGGTACCCGTCGCCTACCCCACTAGCCGAGGTGAATTTTACGTTGCTGCGAAATGCGGTGGCGTGGTGCGACAGGTAGCGTTGATTGGATGGCTGGAAGGCCAACCCCTGGCTGACTTTCTTTACCACGAAGGTAAGCCTATAAAGGAAATTCCCCTCGAAATGATCAGCCAGGTAGGCGTGACCTGTGCTCAGCTTCACAATCACACTAGCGGTTGGCAACCACCTGCTGGCTTCACCCGCCACAGTCTCAATGTAGAGGGGCTTCTGGGGGCAGACCCGTTCTGGGGAAGGTTCTGGGAAGTGTCATCGTTAACAGCAACGCAACGACGCACCATCAAAGGGTTAAGGAACAGGGCGATCGAACGACTCACAGACTATGGTGAACTGCCAAAAACCTACAGCATGATTCATGCGGATCTGCACGAGGGTAATCTGTTTGTGACAAATGATGGTCTGGTTGTGATCGACTTTGATGATGCAGGTTTCGGCTGGCATCAATATGATCTCGCTGTGGCGCTATTCTCGCACAGTGACCGCCCTGATTTTGATGCGATTGAGTACGCCTTGATCGAGGGTTATCGAACGCAGCGTAGCTTGAGCGACGAAGACGCATCGTTGCTCACGCTCTTTACGTTGATCCGCAACCTTGCCCTCATCGGCTGGGCAAATGCACGCCCTGAACTCGAGCGGGATGAGTATCTACGCTTTTTGATTGATAAAGCCTGTCGCACGAAGATCTGAAACTGGCGTATCGAGAGCTAAGCGCCTTTTAGACTCGCTTGTCGACGTACGACTTCAAGCAGATCGTCAGCGTGAATTCGAACTCGCCAGTTATCTGTCAGGTCCTGCCACAGAATCACCCCGTTTTCGATTAAAAAAGTAGCCGGTCTTGGCACATCATGGCCTCCCATGCCGCCTTTTTCGTGGACCAGTCCAAGTGCCCTGGTTACCGCCAGGTCGCCATCCGAAAGAATCGGATAATCAAGCTTCAAACGCCGGGCAACTCGCGAGTTCTCCTGCGGTGTATCCGGACTGATGGCAATGACCTCGAAACCAGAAGCCCGGAAATCGTTAATCCTTGACTGCAAACCTTGCAGTTCTGACATGCAGAAGGGTCACCAGAAACCACGATAAAAAACCAGGATTAACCGATCACTCGCTGCTGCTCCAAGATTGATGTCGCTTTCGTCATTTGACACCAGGGTGGTGGCCGGTATCTGCCCTCCCTGCTTCACCGCCAGGTCCGCAGAAGGAAGACCATAGGACAACACGAAGCAGTACACCAGCAACATCAGGGTGAACGAGACAGAGACGAACATTCCGAGTATGCCGACCCCGCGACGCCAACCCCCAACGGGCCAGGCTCGACGAATCCCAACCACTGAAATACCGATCGCAACAGCCAGTATCAGCAGGTTGGCCCAGGGTACATCCCGGAACATTGGCCATTGCGCAAAGAAGGTGTAATACGAGATGAAGCCGATTGGAGCGGTGAGCGGACCAAGCCACAATGCATGGTTCCACTGCAGGATACGCACTGATTTCCCTCAAGGGTGGGGTTGCTGCTGGACATGAATACAACATGTTTTTCGCGCTTTTACAAGAGGGGCCTTATGTATCCAACTCCCCGCGCAGCGACTCGACAACGCCAGAGAAACGCTCCCGATTTTCCTCACTAAGCTCTGACAGGGTCTTGTGTGCCTGAAGCAGCAGGCGATGACTGTCTCCTGTCGGCTGTTCCCTGGGAACAAGCTTTTGCTCCCCTGGAGGATCAAACTTTTCGCGGCTGATCGAATTAATGACGTCGGCCAGGCCAAGTTCCTCGAACAATCCACGGACCATTTCATTTGGCCCATGTATATGCGCCCATCCATTGGCGTCCATTGTTACGATCTCGTGCAACGTCCCCAGAAAGGTGCTGTCGAGACCCGTGCAGTCAGCAAGGTCAATGTTCAGTTCGCGACCGTCACCCAGGGCGTCCTTCGCGAGCTGACGAAAAGCATCTGCGCTGGTCCAGGTCCCCTTTCCACGAAACGCGAGGCATGTCGCCTGTTCCCCGGTCGATATCCACAATTCACCTGCCTGGGAGCCCGATGTAAGGTTCTCAGCCTGATTCGGTACGGTATCCGGGTTTGAAATCTCATCGTCCTGCGGATCATTGTCAAGATGCGACGGACCCTTGCATACCTCCAGCACGAGCAGGGTCACGTCGTCTGCGCCTTCATTATCAGCACTCAATCTCGCTCTTTCGGCAGCGCCATCGTAGAGTTTGCGCAGCCGTCCGGGCCCATCCAGGGATTCGTCTGCCATGGTAGCGGTGATCATATTGCAAAGACCTTCAGTTCCCTGCGATTCGATCCCGTCGGTCAAGCCATCGGTATGCAGGATGAGCCTGTCTCCTGATCGCAAATCAAACTCATGTTCCGTGAAATTCGGCTCCCTCGATATCCCAAGGGCGGGCCCAGTGTGCTCCAGCAGCACACACTCTCCGCTTTCCCGAAGAAGTAACATCGGCGTGTGTCCAGCGGATGCAGCACGGAGCTTAAGGGTCTTCTTGTCGATAAGCACATACGCTGCTGTCAGAAACATACCGGGGCTCAACTTGTCGGTGCAGAGCTGTTCGTTAACTCGCGTCAGCACTTCCGAAGGATCAAGTGCGCAGCCCTGCAGGTCAGACATTTGAAGTCGCTGTTTGAACAGCACCGAGAGCATGGCGGCAGCAACACCGTGGCCGGTCGCATCAGCTACATACAGCGCAACACTTCCGTCGTCGAGGCTGCAGACATCGTACAGGTCACCACCGACATTCATTCCAGGGCGATAGAGTGCATCCACGCGTACACTCTCAAGCTGCGGGGGCTCTGTCGGTAGCAGGGCGCGCTGAATGACCTGGGCCCGCTCCAGGTCATTGCGGATGACCTCAGACTTGTGGTCCAGCTCCCGCAGCTTATCCGCCAGATCTGTGCTGTTGGCCCGAAGCTGACCCACCAAAGTTTCCTTTTGCACCACCGCTGTTTTCAACTGACCCGTCCGCTCCTGAACGCGCGCTTCGAGGTTGGCGTTGAGTTCATGGATCTCCAATTCGGCGCGAACTCGAGATGTTATATCCCGAATGAAGGCGCTGAAAACCTGTGATTCCCCCAGACGCAAGGGCGATACACTGAGCTCCACCGGGAATTGCCGCCCTGTCTTGTCAACTGCCTGGACCTCGATGCGTTTGTTGAAGATTGGAGCTTCACCTGTTGCGAGGAAGTGCTGCAGGCCTTTTCTGTGACCATCGTGGTTGCCTGATGGAATAACTGTATCGAACAGGGTTTTGCCAATCGCCTCTTCGCTCGACCAGCCGAAGACGATTTCTGCCTGTGGATTCCAGTCGACGATATTACTCTGCTCGTCAATGGTCACAATCGCATCCAGTGCATTGTCAAGAATCGCCTGGGTCCTGCCCTCACTATGCTGCAACGCCTGCTCCGCCTGCCTGCGCTCCGAGGACTCAAGCGCAAGGGTCGCAAGGTCTGCGAGGGAACCGGCGAACAGTTGTTCTTCGTCCGTCCAGACTCGTGCTGGCCCTATATGCTCGTGACAAACAATGCCGATCGCCGTACCCCGTGCGCGCAATGGTGCATCCAGCATGGAAGTGATGCCATTAACATCGAGATAACCCTGGGAGAATTCTGCCGTACGAGGATCCGTGTGGGCATCGTCCGCAACTATCGCTCGCTCTTCATTCAGCGCTTCAAAATACAGCGGGTAATCTACCTCGGCAAGCTCTACACCTTCGGAGTGCTCGCCTGTCGACATATCGTAACTATCAATACAGTAGATTTTAGTACGACCCTCGTCGTAGAGCCATATGTTGACCCTTGCGATGCCGAGAGTGTGGGATGCGGCTTCCGTAATTTCGCGCAGCGAGGACGCAAGATCTCCGATCCTCATCGACTCGCTCTTGGCGAGCTTCGTCAACACTTCATAGTGTTGCGCGAGATTGGATTCGCTTTCAGACACGTCTCACTCCGATGCCGGATAATTCGTGTGGATGCCGATTACAATGATAGCCAGTCTCGCTTCGGGCAGCAACCGATTACCGGCACACTAAATGGCCCCACGGAGTCGTCCCAAAGGAGTTCGCACGTAACGCACGTTCAGCAGATTACTTGCCTTGCCTCACCCAATCCAGCGTGGATGACGACTTTGGGATCGTTTTTGTTTTTCTTTCGTCTCCATTGAGCAAAAGCTTGTAATGGTAGGCCTGGTCTTTATCAACGCTTGACCCGCTGTTATCCGTGTAGTCCCAGTAAACCCGGTATTTACCTGCCGGTAACGCTTGATCAATGAGCGTCTTCACATTTCGCAAACTCGTATCATAAATTTCCAGTTTCACGGCACTCGATGTCCTTAACCAAAATACGATCCTGGATAATGGCGACTGTGGCATCTCGAGCAACTCACTTTGGGACATACTGATCAACGCGTCAATGATCTCCCGGTCGGAGTAGCCTGGGAACCTGCCCTGTAAATAATCATAAACGAGATAACTTTCTGCTTCTGTTAAATCAACCATGTTCGTAAGCAATCGATTCAGACTTTCCTCCAGCGCTGGAAACTTGCCCCGATCCAGCTGCTTCTGTAAGTTCTTCGCATCTATCTGTAGCAGGAGTAATTTTCTCCTTATCACTGTTTCCCAGATAATTTCTTCGGTAAACGTGTTGTCCAGCGCATCGTCCATCTCAATATAAAAGTTCGGGTTCTCGCCAATTTTCAGGGCAATTTCTCTTTGTAGCTCATCCAGCTCTTTTTCATCAACAAACAGGGAAGTTACCAGTCCGACAACCGTGGATTTTGCTTTATGCGCGGGCAGGAAGTAAAACGGCAATTGGAATCCAGTCTTGACGTAAAGGGATGCAAGAATTATTGCCAGTACGATGCCTGATATTGTCCCTGTCAGGAACTTGAAGGAATCACTTTTGTATTGCTTATCCGGCGCCTTCATGAGTAATTCTCAAATGAGATACCCTATTGCTTAATACGGCCTGTCACCAATGACCGTCACTCTCTCCATCCTGCGAACCGCAGGCCAATAGTCCGCGGCGGCATAATGTTGTACGGCACGGTTGTCCCAAAAAGTGAACGAGTTTTCTCGCCATTTAAACCGGCACTGATAGTCGGGCACCCAGGCGGTAAGAAAGAGCTTGTCGAGGAGTTGTTGCGACGAAGTTTCATCCATACCTTCTATTTTACGAGTGAATATTTTGTTGACGTAAATTGACTTTTTTTTGCTCACAGGATGAGTTCGAACGACGGGATGTGTTGCAGGTGGAAATTGCTCACGTTTTTGCTGTATTTCGTCTTCCGACGCGCCTTTCATGCGCATCCCATTCAGAAAATTTTCATTGTCATGGACAGCAAATAAGCCATCAATTTGCTGCTTCGTTTCATCATCCAAACCATTGTAAGCAGCTTCCATGTTTGCAAATAATGTATCACCACCAACCTCTGGGACTTCCCGTGCACGCAGAATGGACCCTAATGATGGCTCTTGCCGCCAGGTCACATCAGAGTGCCAGACATTGATGTAAGGCGGATTTTCCCGGTCGTTATTCAGACATACAACCTCAGGGTGATCTTCCATATTCGATACAAAAGGGTGAACTTCAACCTTCCCAAAATGCCTGCCAAATTCTACATGCTGTTCAACGGTAATGTTCTGGTCTCTAAAGAAAACCACTTTACGATCGACCAGTAAATCAGCCAGGTATTCAATCGTGACATCATCCAGGTGGCCACCAATATCGATCCCAAGCACTTCCGTACCGATACTGGGAGATAAATGAACCAATTTGAAACCCAGTTCTCCGTCTTGAGTTGCTTGTACACTCATGATGTTCTCCACATAGTCATCGAGTTGTTAAACTGCCACTCCTAGCCTGCTTTTCTTTCAGCTTTAAAGGGGAACTTACCATTGTAAGCTTGACATGTATTGTGCCGCTGAGGCTACGCTCCAATACACGTTACTACTTTCGGACAAGCATTAGTAAAGAATACTCTGCCCAATCGTTTACAGGTCAGTTGACCAATCTGAGCCCCATGATCTAAAACCGGACCAGTTTGCCAAAGCAGCGCAAAACATGCTTTATTCACAAAGTCAATTTTTCAGATGTTGAAATACCTAAGGCGCATCCGCAGAGTCACGGGTTTTGCAGAAAAGGGTTCCTCCATCAAACGAGAAGAACAAGCGGGAGAAAAAGATGCACAGTAGCTCCAACAAGCAATTCCAGGTAGAGGGTACCGTGGCACCGGGCTTTGAGTCAGTCAAGCAATTATATGAACACAACATGCAAACACTGGCAGAAAAAAATACCCAGCTCTGTGTCTACCATGAAGAAACAAAAGTGGTCGATCTTTGGGCATCAGTCACAGACGACAGCAACTTTTCTGCCGACTCTCTCATCAATATTTTCAGCAGTGGAAAAAGCTTCGAAGCAATTGCAATGGCATCTCTGGTCGGAAAAGGATTACTTAAATACAGCACGAGAATCATCGAACATTGGCCTGAGTTCGGGTCGAACGGCAAGGAGGCACTCACCGTTGCCGAGCTTATGCGTCACGAGGCTGGACTCGCGGCGTTTAACACCAGCTTAAAGACGCAGGACCTGCTCACAGAGAACATCAAGTTAAACAACATAGGCCGCATCATCGAGGATCATCCACAAAAATTCCGTAAGGACGGCGAGAGTCGAAGGGAGTACCACGCCATTACCAGGGGCTGGATTGTTAACGAGGTTTTTCGTCGAGTAGACCCAGCGGGTCGAACAATTGGTGAATTTCTACGAGAAGATATCAGCTCACCCCTTGAGGTAGACGCGATCATTGGTGTCAAACAAGAGGAACTAAATCGAGTCTCAAGCGTATCAACACTGGGATTCGGCTTTCAGTTTGTGGAAAGTTTGAAACCCAAATTTCTTAAACGAAAGATGGAACACAACATCTTTCAAATCATTCGAAAACTTGCCCCGCTAGTTCTTGCTTGGCGAACAACCACGGGCACCCCGCTCCCATTCGAAGGCATGGATGGGATTGGTTTTTTCAATGAACCTGCTGTCGCAATGGGCGAAACACCCTCTGCCGCAGCAAACTGTTCTGCAAGAGGATTAGCGAAAATCGCCGCAATGATGGCAACAGGTGGCAAGTGGGATGGAACAGAATATATCACTGAAGCGGCCTGGGATGCATTACACGCAGACCCTGTCGAAGCAGATATGGGGTTCAACACCACTTTCACCCAGGGTGGTGTCGCGCTGTTCACACCGCCCTCCGATAAAAGCAGCAGACTTGAGAAGGGGCTCAATGCAGGCAGAGAAGGATTTTATGGTTGGATGGGGCTCGGCGGTTCAATCTTTCAATGGCATCCGCAACACAAAGTTGGCTTTGGCTACGTACCCACATCGCTGAATGTACTGGATATTGTTAACGAAAGAGGGAAGGCTTATCAGGCCGAAGTACTAAACTGCGTGGAAAAAATGAAGGGTACCACGACGTGAATGCTCACCGAATTTGTCGTTATGTTTTAAAGTCGCCATACCGTCAATCTGGACGAGAGTAAAATCATCGCTCCAATGAACAGGGCGACAGCCCCAGGAAGATACAACCTCCCAACGGAGAAACCCGTGATGATAGACAGGATGATGGCGGCTACGCTCAAAATTGCCAAAGCAACGTAACCGCTTCTCCAGGCAAGGCGCACCCCGAGAAGATAAAGTCCGGCGAAAACAACAAGCACGAAAATACCCCAGGGACCCTGTGCTTCATACCAGGATTGTTCTGTTGTGAAAATTTCTCCAGCGCTACCTGGCTCGCCGAAGGTGCGGTGGAATGCCACACCCTGCCCCTTGATCGGCGAGAACAGAATATAACAGGAAGCGCTAACCGCCCATGCGGCAGCAGTTGCAACAACAAGTTTACCCACACAGATCCGTTTTTCCATGTTTCAAGGGTCCATTGCATCAGCACGTACGACTATCTAGACCGGCGGATCCAGAAAAATATTCACCGATGAGTCACTTTTGCATTGTTGGAGAAATGCGGTTTAAACTCTCTATCCTTCCACATCCAATCTTTATTTCAAGCATATGCAGACAACCATTGAACAACGCTTACAACGACTTGAAGACGAATCCGAGATAAAGCAGCTCAAGGCCAGATACTGTGAGTTTTGCGACAATAGTTACGATCCTGACGGTATTGCGTCTTTGTTTGTTCAAGAGGGTGTCTGGGACGGCGGATTCATGGGTCGGTTCGAAGGGCGAGAAGCAATCCGCACGCATTTCCAACGCACATCTTCTGTGATGGGGTTCGCCATTCATCATGTCACAAATCCGATCATCAGCATCGAGACAGATGCCGCCCAGGGGCAGTGGTATCTGTGGCAGCCCTGTACCCAGAGCAAATCGAATCAGGCTATCTGGCTGGCAGCACGTTACCGCGAGACCTACGTTCGTACCTCTGAGGGTTGGCGATTCGATGAAATGATTATCGATCCAAAGATGTTCGCGCCCTATGAAGGCGGCTGGGCGGAAACTCCCTTTATTACAGGAGGCCCAAGAAGCGATGAATGAGGCGGTTTTACCAACCACAGATCTGGAACGGGCACGTCATGATCTCGACCATGCCGGGTATTGCATCATCGAGAATATTATTCCTGAGGGGCTATTGGGACGCACGCGTACGCGTGTCGATAGTCAAGCTTCTGCCGAACGGGCAGCAGACCTTGCGTTTTTTCAGGATGGCCATACCCAATGGATAGCCAACGTGTTGAACAAAGGCAGCGAATTCGCTGAGTTGCTCGTTTGCGCAGAAGAGAGTCATGATCTCGTCCGACACGTGCTAGGACGCGACTACATCCTCTCATGTTCCAATGCACCGATCGCGGGACCGGGCACGCAGCGTATGGGAATGCACACAGATCAGCATTGGACACCCGGTATTCCACGTGAGCCTCTACATTACCAACGACTTGGAGAGATGAGATTCGACAATATGCAGGCCACGACAAAGCCATTGGCGCAAGAGTTTCTTTTCCCACCCTGTATGACAACCCTAATGTGGACCCTGACCGACTTTACGTCCGCAAATGGCGCGACCGTGTTCGTCCCAGGGAGCCATTTGTCTGGATCGCAGCCAGTCTTTGACGCACCCTTTGAGCAGGCGGTTGCCGCGGAAGCTTCCGCCGGTTCGCTTATTCTCTGGGATGGCCGGACCTGGCACGCGACAGGCTCAAATTCCACTACTGATGAATATCGAATTGGCGTCACCAATAATTTTGTCGCACCCATGATTCGACCCCTGGTGAACTACCCCTATTCGCTTCGACCGGAAGTCGCCGCTAACCTCAGCGAATGGCAAAAACAGCTTTTAGGATTCACGACCTGGACTTCCTACGGCAACGAAGGCGTGCCTTCCCAACATCTGAGTTACTTCAAACCAGCAAAAGAACAAACGGGTCCACTGGGTTAGAAAGTGTGTGTCCCCGGTGAGAGATATGCCGAGTTTGGTGCAAATTCATCCAATAACTTCTTCTTCATGGGCACGATCCTCGTCCTGGAGTTCCGTGGCCTGACTTCGTGGGAGTTCAATACGGGCCTCTTTTTCAAAAGATGAGTCCAATTCCGTCAGGACATATCTAATTTCATCCGGGAGATCGGGGTTTAGGAAGTGATCGATCTTGATCATGGCTTGCCTCCGGATATTTTTGTGCTCTAGCGTTCCTAACCGAGCACTTGAGTTTTTTAGACTGCAGTGAGACAACACTGGGATTGTGCACCCACTTGAAGTCGGATACAAGGAATACGACCCAGGGCTACGATGGTCGGCAGGCGCCTGATACCAGCAGAGGCTTTATTCCATGACGGTCTTAAATTTTAGGTAGCACGGTTGTACAACAAATGATCAATAGCCATACGCTCTCACGACGCTATCGGTATAGTTCTCACACCATCACGGGCTGATGTCTTACAGACACGTAATTTACACTGAAGTAATATTAATCCTGCCCATGGGGATCCGATTAATGTAGCGTACACTCTGGTGTGCAGTATCATGCCGATTCTCCATAAAAGTGCTGCCGTGTTGCCCTCCGCGCGAAAGAGTCGTGAAGTTAGTTGCTTGGCTATTTTTGAAACAGTTGTGGCAATCCTGATTGTTGGGTCCTTATCCGTCTTCAACTTCCCGAGGATACCGTTTCAAGTATTTCAACAGGCTTTTCGGCTTGTAGTCTGGGTCTTTGTCCATTCGCTGATATACCGATTTATGTATCGACTCATTGCCATTTTTCATCATCCCAATGACACGGGATTTAGGAATTAAGAGTCTATAAACCCATGTCATTGAATCGCGTAGTTCGTGACCGAACCAAGGCTTGTAATGTACCAGGAAAGTTTCGTCAAACTCTAAACCATGAGAAGTGGCTTTTTCTTTGAGCCAGTGCAGTGGAATATTAGCTAGGCCGTCCTTCGAGTAACCACCACCAATGTTAGTGTGTACCCCCGCAAACCAAGTTTGGTCAAGCATTTGCTTTGAATCCTGGGGTAGCGACCACAATGTTGGAGTGAATGGTCTACGACGTTCATCAATCGCAAGGGCGTGGTACGCATTTTCGATGTTGTCACTCAAGCCGACCTGGTGGAACTGGTACTTCTTGTTGAAGCTTTTAAACAATCCCACTGGAACGCCAAGTGCACCGACGGTATCCCACACGCCAACGTATTTTACCGGACCTTCGCGGCAACCATGTTCCTGGCGGAACTTGTCAATGTTCTCCTGCGATGACTTGTCACGATAGAGGGTGTATCCATCCGGGATGTAAAAAGCGTGCCCCTTGGGCAAGATACCAATGCTATCCAATAGTCCTGCCAGGCTTCGCACAGTGTACGCACCCCAGGAAAAGCCAAACAGGAATATGTCATCTCCTGGCTCGTAATTAAGCACCAGGAACTGATAGGCATCGACAATATTGGCAGATAATCCAACACCGAGACCACCACCAGCAATCTTGTCTAGGCCCCAGTTGGTGCCGACACCATCATTGTAGTAGGCTATTTGGGCCACACCATCGTTGTCACGTGGCAAAACACCACGCGCTGTTTTGACTACGTTACTCGGTTTGCGTTTTCCGCGGTCAGTCTGATCTGGTTTGTTCCAAGTGCCATCAGCACAAATGACAATTCTCTTCATGATTTACTCTCCTTGAGGGCTACTAGTTTCATCTCACTGAGCGGTTAACTGCAACTAAACATCCTTTTAACATTCTGACTGCTACACTACTCCTGCCATAATGGAATTTACAACGATTTAAAACGCTGACACCCATTCATCATAAAAAATCCAATTCAATACTATGGACCATCCACACTTTCAGAACCTGATCAAACAACTCTACACAACCGTGCATGATCTTGAAGCCATGTTCCCCGGCAGGCACTTCACCCCGGACGGGCACATGGTGGGTAGCATCGGGGAATGTCTGGTTGCCGATGCCTATGATCTGGAACTGATGAGCGCATCAAACAAGGGTTATGATGCCGTCTCATCGGATGGAAGGAAAGTTGAAATCAAGGCGACGCAGTCCCGCAATGTTGCTTTCAGAAGTTGCCCGGAACACACCATCATCATCAAAATAGTGCCCGATGGTACCTTTGAAGAATGTTACAACGGACCGGGTGAAGTTATCTGGGATCAATTCGAGGGTAAGAAACTACCCAGTAACGGACAGTATCAGATTGCGTTGAGTAAGGTGCGATTGCTGAATGAGCCAGTGCCAGAAACAGCGAAAATATCATCAACAATGTCACCGGAAAAATGACAATGGGCCCTGCCCGTCACCACATGACAAGAACTTTCATGAGCTGATTGGTGATCAGTTGTCTGCAGAAAAACGCTGTTTGATCATAATATAGTCAATGTTAGTACCAACATGGTACTTTCCGCAGCCACTGCAAGAAAGTTCTTGCCATCATATTCTCGAAGCGTAGTATCAGAACCAACATCATAATAAATTGGTAAATTGGCTATAAAAAAGACACTCCTATTCCTTCTTACTCCTTTCAGTCTGTCAATTAAGTTTTGCTCATCCGGGAAGAACGGCATCGGATGGGTGCCATTACTGCCGAACAAATTGTGAAGACGTCTAACACCTAGTTAAGCGGCCGACTGATTGAAGTGATCTTTTACTATTGGTTCCGCATCATC
>JAPYTQ010000039.1:0-49900 GCA_029941905.1 Pseudomonadales bacterium
TGATTTTGGTAAACATGGGCTACTCCTTTAATCCAAACTTCATTAATCACACTAGTTAAGACAAGTCTGATTAAGAGATTTGAGTCTTTGGGAGCCAAAAACCGGTTCGAAATATTACTATTTTTGCAATGACCAGCGTGTGTGCCTTCCCGGCCAATATCCGGAAACGCAGGGATCAGCCAGCCTGACAAAGAACAGGCGGAGTAAGATCAGAAATCGTTAAGTGCTAATTCTGTATTCTCTCGGGGATTTATCTTCCCAACGTCTAAATGCACGGGAAAAGTTTGAGGCGTCACTGAATCCGAGGTTGTAGGCTATCTCCTTAACGGTGTAATGAGCCTGGTCCAGGAATTCAAGTGACAACTGATGCCGGGTCTCATCAACAATTACCTTGACAGAACTCTGCTGTTCCTCCAGACGACGCTGTAAAGTTCTTGGTGCCATCCCCAACTGATCGGCAATATCCTGCTTTGCCGGTTCCCCGTTAGCCAGTGATGCAGCCACCACCTGCCTGACCCGGGAAACTACGTCATTGGCGTCGAATCGTTCCACGTAGGTATTGATTACGCTTTCCATGGCGATGACGACCGCTGAGTTGGCACCATCCAACCGGCGATTTAAATCTGCTGAATTGTAAACGATCACGTTTTTCGAGTAGTTGTAATCCACCTGGCAACGAAAATATTTGTCGATGGGAGATGAGTCTTCGGGTTTTGGTCGGGTGAGCTTCACCTGCATAGGAACCAGGTCATCACCGAATGACTGACGACAAAGTTGCAGGCTAAAAACGATGACGCTCTCTGTGGTTTCGGGAATCGTCTCGATCATACTTGCAACGAGTTGCGACACACCCTGCGCACTCTCCAGACTCATCTCTATGTTCGTACTCAACATACGATGGTACCGAATGAGGCGTTCCAGAGCTTCACTCAATGTTCGGCTCGCAATCCATGCATAACCCATAGCATTCAACATCTGTGGTTTTACAAAATGCACCACTTCATACAACACACAGGGGTTGCCGGTTTCCTGTAACATTATTTGCCAAAAACGCCGATTCACGTAGATCGGAAAACGCGCATTGGCATCATAAATATGCGCAGGATCCATCCCGGAGCGCTGAAAAATATCATCGGCGTCATACCCTTCTACTGCCAGGTAGTTGTATGACGCCTGCGCGAGAGTGGCAAGACTTGATCGATGAAGTGTCATCCGTGCCGAAGCCTTCGTGTGTATACAACAAAGATGTAGGTCATCTTACCATCGATTATTTTCTAAAACCTTATTTTAGAAATCGGTGACTATTTCGCCGCAACCATACCTATGTTGTTAGCGATTTCATAAGGGATGAAAATTTTGACGCTAAAACCTCTGGGCGTCACCTTACCGATGCTGAACGTTTGATTCTTGCCATAGAGTTCCTGGCGCCGGTTTTCGGTGTTAGTCAACCCTAACCCTGTCCCTTTATTCCCCTTAAGTGGCTGGATTCCCGGGCCATCATCAATCACCTCGAGACTTAACTTGTCGTCCATCACTTTACCCCGAATGCACACGGTACCACCGGTTTCAGACTGGCTGATTGCGTATTTAATCGAATTTTCAACCAGGGGTTGAAGTAACAGACTCGGCACCTGGGCTGCCATGGCCTCGTCTGAAATATCAAACTTCACTTTCAGGCGTTCATCAAAGCGGACCTGTTCAATCGCCAGGTAGAGCTTCAATGCATCAACTTCCTGATCAAGTGACACCTTCTGTACGGGGTCGTTGTCCAGGGAATAACGCAGAAAGCTACTCAGGCGCGTAACCATCGCCTGTGCGAGGTCGTTATCCCTGGCCAGTATCAATGTCGATATCGCGTTAAGCGTGTTGAATAAAAAGTGTGGATTCAACTGATAGCGGAGCATTTTTAATTGTGCCGCCTGTGCCAGAGCGCTGATTTTCAGATTTTGCTGTCGTTCTTCCTGCAGCAACAAATAGTACTTAACGCCAATGTACAAACCACTCCATCCAGCCATCACCCAGAAGTGGGAACCGAGTAAGAAGTACTCGCGCCAGTCATGAAGTTCATATTTATCAGGATAGAAAATCGGAAACAGTGTCAATCGAGACGCTTTCCAGGCCGCCGCAGCGAGATAGGAGCCTAAAACAACGCCAACCAGGCGCTGTACAAACGTCATATCCCACATGGCCCGATAGAGCGCGCGCAAAACCAGTGTGATAAGGATACCGATAATACAAACAGTCGGCAGGTACACATAGTAGTACTCGGGTACCTTGTCCCAAAATGCGACGCCGAAATAAAAAGAAACGCCGTATCCGCCAAACCCGGCCAGCTGCAAGGCCCAGAACTGGTAATTCTTGTTATGTAGCGCAGTTTGGATGTCCATCAATCAATTGTAACCACATTTAGGGCACCTTGTATCTCGTCTCGTCGCAGCACGGCTTCCATCCATGGCGAAACAAGCAGCGAATACTCCTGTGAACGCTCTCACTGAATAGAACGGGGAGCAATTAGCAACAACCCGTTGAATTCATCTCGCCGTTGTTAGATAGTCGAGCCTCGACAACCAACAAGAACAAGGCAAATGGACAATCAAAGCATCGATGAAGACAAGTTAAAGCAGTTCTCCATGACGGTTTGGGGCTACAAACAGGGCGAAGTTGTTTCCCTGTTGATTCAGATTGGTGATCGTTTGGGTATATACCGGACGTTGGACGGCGCCGGTCCTGTCACTGCAAAAGAACTCGCTGAAAAAACTCAACTCCAGGAACGCTGGTTGCTGGAATGGCTGCGGGGCCAGGCAGCCGCCAGGATACTGGAATACGACGGTAATGATCACTTTGAACTTTCAGTCGAAGGTGCCGAAGTTCTCTCCAAGGAAGAGACGAGCCTGTCCTTCGCTGCCGGTGCATTTTCCGGGGGTTTTCCACCAGAGACTATCGACAAGCTGGTTGATGCTTTCAAGACAGGTATTGGTCTCTCATACGAGGAGCTTGGACCTAATGCTGCCCATCGAACTGAAAGAATGCTGGGTCCCTGGACGAAACAGGAATTCGTACCACGAATCATCCCTGCCCTCGACGGCGTACAAGCCAAATTACAGGCGGGTGCCGTTGCTGCAGACGTCGGTTGTGGCGGTGGCCTGGCCCTGGTGGCCATGGCGAGCGCGTTTCCCAACTCCGAATTTCACGGTTATGACCCCAGTGGTCATGCCATAGACCGGTGCAAAGCCAAGGTTGATGATCTGGGGCTCACTAATGTCAAATTATTTGTCGCGGGTGGTGAATCGCTTCCCGAGACCCCCACTTATGATTTCCTGGTTACATTTGATTGTATTCACGATATGACCCGGCCCGCTGAGGTCATCGCGTCGATCAGGAATTCGCTTAACGACGACGGTACCTGGTTAATCAAGGACATTCGAAGCCATCCTGAATTCAAGGATAATTTGCGCAATCCGTTTCTGGCAATGATGTACGGTTTTTCTGTCTCATCGTGTATGTCATCCGCCTTATCCGAACCCGATGGTGCCGGTCTGGGCACTCTCGGTTTCAACCCCGCGGTGGCCAGAACCATGGTGTCAGACGCCGGATTTACCGGATTTGTCGAACACGATTTCGATGACCCGAGTAATCTCTACTACGAGGTAAAACCGTAGGGTAGTTAGAGCAAAAGCTATCGGTTAGGGCCACGGTCCATCGGGTAAGGTTGCCATCGTTCAAGGTCGACCCTGGGCATCACTGTCGGGTTAACACAACTCATAGGCCATTTACCTTTCAACGCCAGCGACACTTCTTTGCCAGCTCGTCGACGGGTCTCGACCCGCATCCTGGTTGTTGCAGAGGCTGCGTGGGGGGTGAGCATCACGTTATCCATACCTAACAGTGGATTGTCAGATCGAGGTGGCTCCTGTTCCAGCACATCCAAACCAGCTGCGGCAATCTGACTATTTTGAAGGGCGCTGATGAGGGCTGCTTCATCAATGACCGGACCACGGCCGCAGTTAATGACTGCTGCGGTATCTTTCATCCTTGCAAACTGTTCGGTACTTAACATTCCCCTGGTTTCTTCGTTAAGACCGGGATGAACCGACAAATAATCAGACCTTTCTAACAGATCCGTATAGGTCACCGGCTCAACACCTTCACCGGTCAGTTTGAGTTCAGATACATAAGGGTCATAGGCGATGACATGCATACCGAAACCTTTCGCTCTTCTTGCAACAGCTCTGGCGACATTCCCAAACGAAATCAAACCCAGTGTCTGCCCCCATAGCCTGGGCACATGATTTAACACCGGCCTTCCGTTGTACCAGTCACCATCGGAAACCATCTTGTCCATCAATTTGACGCGACGAGCACACGCCAACAGCAGCATCAATGTATGATCTGCCACTTCCTCAATGAACACGTCCGGGACATTGGTGACAACAATGCCTGCTCTTGTGGCGGCATCAACATCCACCATATCAACACCAACACTGCCAACACCGATCACGACGCACTTTTCCAGGCCATCGATAATCTCCTGGTTCATATTGATTCCCCAGGAGGTGATCAGGGCATCGGCATCGTGAGCACCTGATAAGAAACTATCAACACTACTGCCGTCCACTTCGACAATTTCAGCAACTGAATCAAGGGATTCAAGTTCCAGGGCGTACCTTTCAGCGACCGGGACTTCTTTAGCGACCGGGGGTAATTGGACAACAACTTTCTTTTTGGTTGACATATCGGCTCATTAATTAGGAGTAAGGCCTAATACTGCCGCAGACTGCTGGCCAGATGCAACATGCGTTAAGAAAGGTGTTATTTGCCGGAAGCTTCGTTCTCGAACATTTCAGAAATGGCCCTGCGCCATTCGAGAAAATCTGTTCCTTCAGAATCCAAACGTCTGAAACCCACAAAGTGCTCCTCTGAATCTTCATCCTGAAGTTGCCAGACGACCTTCCCGACCACAAAGATTGGTTCTCGGCCCCGGGTATCGAGGCAAAGTCTCAGCACATACCCTTCAGGAATAGCCTTATCGAGCAAAACCTGTACACCTGTGTTGGAAAGATCCACAGACCTGCAGATTACAATACAACTTTCTACCTTGTCGCCAACAGAACCAGAACTGAGCTCGACAAAAACTGATGTATCCTTCTGATATCGCGGTGCCATTCTCTGTTCGATGATTGTGTTCAAACGAATTTACCTGCCAAATTTTTCCTGCTTTTGAGTCGTCTGATCGCATCCCGAAAGGAATCATCTTCAACACTTCCATTCCTGAAAAGTTCACACTTTGCCTCGACCATGAGGCCAACGAGTTCATCCCGAGTGAACTCACCGAGATTCATTCCTTCCCGGTTTACGAAAATCATGCTATTCGTCTTCGGATCATTAACCTGCAGCCTTGCCATAACTGTTCCGTCACAGGACTCAAGCTTTAGCAGGGCGCCGAAATAGAGCTGCGATACAATCTCTGTTGCCTGCCTTGTCTCATCAACGGAACGAGTGCCGGGCTCGCTCCTTTTTACGGCAGCAAACTTAGCGTCATCGGTTGTTGTCTTTCCGTTCGATGCCCGGGGAAGCCTGGACTTTTCAGCGCAAATCTCGTTGACCCGTTCAGGCTCGCAACAACCACCGGTTGATATTCGAAATATTCCAAATGAACACCGGACATTAGATCGACACATACCGATTCAATATCAGTAAGCACTGTTTCGGCCAGGTCGGGGTTGTGCTTCAGTGATACTAACGACTCTTTCAACTCCCCGGGTAGGTGTTCGATAGTTTTGTAGGTATCCTGAGAAAGCAATGCCCTGGGTTCCGGATCCGCGGAATCAGCGGAATCAGGAGTCGTCTGGTTAGTATCTCCGTCACCAGCAGAGGGAACTTCATCTTCAGCCTCGGGCTCATCCACTGGTTGCATTATTCCAATCAACGTTTCAGTCAGCTTCGTAGCTCTCTTCCAGCCATCACTTTCCAGACCCTGGCGAGTCAGCATCAACTGCAGAGATTCAAACCAATGCCCCTGAAGAAACTCAACAATTGCCCTGGGCAGAACCATATTTTCCATCTGTTCATTGAGCAATTGCCCTGCTAACATCCGGGAACGGGTCAACTTATACTGACCCGCTTCAGAATCGATCATGCGCTTTTCCAACTTGTCGATCTGGACTCTTTCAGACATTGTAAAATTCTCAATATCCGATAGCAGCAGCTCCAGCAAATTGTTACGCGCAGATAAGAGCGCAGTATCGCAGCTCAGGTTTGTTGTTATAATAGACAGCCCCAGGAGTGAATCCTCAAGCTTGTCTTCGAGCCGGGTTTTGGCCTTTCCCCTTACGTCGCTCCAACCGACCGACAGGTCAATCAGGCCCTGTAAGACTCGCAACGCAGCATGGTTGTGCGACAACGAATGAACCCCTTCGGTAATCCCAATTCGCACAATACTGACGGCAGCTCTCATTAATCGTTATGCGACGTCGTCTGGAAACTCAGCTTTCCTGACAAATTCTGAGCAACAAATATCCAGCAGTTCAACCAGCGACTGATATTGCGGGGATAGTGTTTTTTCGGGTTCTTGTTCGCCAAGGGCTTGGACTACGGAAAATCCATTGACACCATCGATTTCCAGCTTGCCAAGACACTTAAGAGTCTCACGAGTATCCATACAGAGAATATCCGGTACAGCTGATCCAGATCGTGGAAATCACGCAATGAGCGCAGAATTGAGTACTTCTAATTCCATTTTATAGTCGAGCCTACCAGCAACAAGGACCGAAAAAAGTCATCACTAATATTGAATTCGCAATGAAATTTGTCAAGCTGCTGGCCTATCCCCCCTGATATGTGGGACTGTGGCTGTGACGGGCGGTTTGTATTCTCAACCCGGGCTATCAGTCAGTTCAATGACGACGTTGGAACCGCTGTTCCGCTAATCCCGTTGCACCAACTCCAGATAGCCTGTAAAGACCACCAGCACCTGGCTCGTCACTGGTTCGATTTCCGGAATCACTGATTGAAGTCACATAAAGTTCATCCAGGTTTGGGCCGCCGAACATGACAGAACTGGGAAGCCTTACCGGCATGGAAATCCGTTCAAGTATCTTTCCATCGGGGCTGATACAACCCACCTCGCTGGAGCCTGTCAGCGCCGTCCAGATATTGCCGTCACTATCCACTGTCGCACCGTCAGAACCGGTATTGTGTTTTGCACCTTCGAAGAAGACACGCTTGTTACGCAGGGGTCCTGCGGGATCATAATCATACGCAAGCATACGTCGCCGACCATCGTTAAAATAGAACGTGCTTCCGTCAGGGCTGAAACAGGGCCCGTTGGCGACAATGACATCGGGTTCCAGTATTTCAAGCCTCAGATCGGCATTGAGTCGGTACAAGCAACCCAGGGCACGATCACGAATCCTGATGCCCATAGACCCCACCACAAAACTACCATGGCGATCAGTCTTGCCATCGTTGAACCGGGTTTCAGGCGATGCCGATTCCGGATCAATAATAGTTGTCAGCTCACTGATATCAAGGTCAAAGAAATGCAATCCGGTCTGCAACGCCACAATGGCCATATGGTCATCAACAATCGCCAGGCTGCCAATCATGCAGGGCAATTGCCGCTGTTCAACGCCGCCATTGGCAGACAACCAGTTGATTCTTCCCTTCAGGGAATCAACCCAATAAAGCCTGCCTGATTCAGCATCCCAGAGGGGACCTTCTCCCAGAGAATTCCTGATATCACCAACGCGCTCTATCTTTACCACAATGTGCTCATTTCTCGTTTCCTGGTACTCCGTCTACACTATATTGACGGCTTCTCGGCTCGCCTCGGCGGCCCCGCCCGAAGGGAGCTTACCAGATGACCCAATCCGGCGTTGCAAACCTCGCAAAGGACTCGGCCTCGGCGGCCCCGCCATTCACTTCGGCTCGCACCTTGTCTTGAATCATCTGGTAAGCTCTAAACCCGTCAATTTAATGTAGATGGAGTACTAGGGAACCTCTGATTAAGTAGATATTTTCGTCAGGGCAAGGAGGGGGTGAATGGAGAAAAGTTGTTGATATGCTGTACATGAACAACTTTTTGGAATTCAGCGCTGACGCCGACATGGCGGAAATAGTGATGCGGCATACCGACCTTAATCAGAGGTTCACTAGGTGTAAACCGGTAGATTATTAACTAACAGGCGCAACAAAAGGCACTTTCATGACAACGACACTAGATGTGGTACGTGAAATTTGTCTGGGGTTACCCGAAACGGAAGAAATCATTTCCCACGGATTCCCCCACTACAAGGTACGGGACAAGGGATTCGCGACCTACTCGTTAAACCACCATGGCGACGGGAAGGTCGCACTGCTCCTGAACGCCTCCCTCGAGACCCAACAAATGTTAGTTGAGTCTGCACCAAAGCACTTTTTCATACCGCCTTATATAGGCCCCCGCGGCTGGATAGGCGTCGAACTCAACCAGGGTCTGTCCTGGAACAGAATTTCCCAGTTAACAGTTGAGGCCTTCGTGCGCTCTGCGCCAGCTTCACTGTCAAAAAGCCTATCGGCAATCATCGTCAAGCCCCCCAGTGAGAAAATGAGTCCCGAAGACATCAACCCACTGGAGTCACCAAAGAACCAGGGCATACTGAAAAAACTCAGGAAAATATGTCTCGGTCTCCCGGAATCCACAGAAGCTGCACAATTTGGCCATCCCGCTTTTAAAGCAGGTAAGAAAACATTTGCCACTGTTTCAGACCACGACAAAAGAACGGAGTTGCAAATCTGGGTTGGCCCGGAGCAGCAGTTGTCACTCACGTCATTTGACAACCGGTTCAGAATTCCACCTTACGTAGGACACAACGGCTGGATAAACCTGGACTTGTCCGGCAAACAGAACTGGCCTCAGATCGAGGATCTGTTGCTGTTAAGCTACAAACACTTTGCGCTGAAACGGATGCTGAAAGAACTGCAGGACTATTAAACCGATAATCAAGTCGCGACCGTCAATGGGGATCTTAAAAATACCAGTCAATAAACCAACTATCAGGGTGAAGTAACCCACCGTATAGACACCGGAAAGGATAATCTGCGGCCTTTTATCAGCCATTAAACGGGCTGACTTTCGGTCCTTTACTTCGATGCCGTACTCCTCAACACCGAGACGCCGCATCTCAATTTCAAAATCGTTATCCAGGTTCCTGAGCGTTGCCAGTTGCTCTGGTGAGGCATCTTCAATATATGCCGTTATATCACCTTCGGTCGCCGTTTCATCACACGCCTGCAAACGGGCTATCGATGGCAGACGCGAGCTTCGGTGCGACACTGCTGATGATATCTTTCCACATTGTTTTCAACTATTGTTCAAAATGTAACTAAATAAGAGCAACACCGATGACGCCGGGTTCTACTGCTTTTAGCAGCGAATACCTCTTAGCCTCTCCATGCCAATTCCACTTGCTAAGATGCAACACGAACCTGGGGAAGCCATCTGTTGAGCACTTCGTTGACCCTACCCTCTGCCTTAAGTCTCTCCAGGACCAGATTAATTGCTATAAGGAGATCCTGGTCTTCTTTACGAACAGCCCACGCAATGGATTCACGGGTCAGGAATTTGTTAAGGCTTATCAGGTTGTCGTTGACGAACGATCTCCCTAACTGCCAACTTGTGGTGGAATCGTGAACAAACACCTGGATGTTGCCTTCCCGCAATGCCTGCAACCCTGATTCAACTCCAATGTACGGCAAAACGTTTGCTGTTCGGTAAGAACGGCGAACATACGCTTCTCCCGTTGTATCAATCTGGACACCAATCTTGAGACCATCTTTAGTCAAGGCATTAAGTTTACCCAGGCTTTGAGCATCTTCTAATCGAACGATAGCCATTTGCCCGATTTCCATATAGGGGTCGGTATAATTAACACGTTTCTGCCTTTCCCGGGTCACCGAAAGCCCGGACATCACTACATCGATTCTATTGGCAGTCAGCGCTGGGATTAATTCTGCAAAGGGTAAAGTTTCTATTTCGAGCGGTCGGCCCAGGGCTTCACTCACAAGACGGGCGAAATCAACTTCAACGCCTTGTATTTCTGCACTTATCAAGAATACCAGTGGCTCAAATTCGGTGAACATACCCACCCGCAATGGTTTCACCTGGGTATCTGCGAATGTGGGCAAACAGGCAAAGAGACTGAAGAGAATGCAGCACAGCAGAGATCTTATTCGCATCGGTGGAGCCCTTAAAAGCTATTTTTCGAGGTCAAATTCAATGTACAGCGCCTTGAGAGATCTTAATAGAAAATGAGGATGGTGGGTAAAATCATTCTTGCCTTCAACATAACGCAGGTCACTAACCCGATCAATTAAAACCCGGAACCCCCACCATAGCTCTCGCCTGGCAAGAGGTGCACCAAGACAATGATGAATGCCAGAGCCGAAAGCGAGATGTGTCGCCGGTTTATCCCGGTCAAGATTGAGTTCTTCCGGACACTCGAACTGACGCTCATCGCGATTTGCCGCGCCATATCTGACGGCCAGGATGCCATTTTCAGGAATAGTCACACCGGCCAACTCAACTTCCCTGGTCGCTCGTCTCAGCAGACATTGCACTGGTGATTCAAGCCGCACGACTTCCTCAACGAATGTCTTCAGATACTTATCCGGATCCGTTTTCAACCGATCCCAGGCTGACGGGTTATCGATTAACAGTTTCACGCCTGCCGACAACGCATTCGTGGTGGTTTCGCTGCCACCAACGAATGTATCCGCCATCATTTCCGCATGCAGTTCATTGTCGTTTAGCGTTCTGCCCCACTCGGGAATTTCTCGATTTACAAGTTCCGACAGCAGTGTGTTGTCAGGTGATTGCCTTAATCGATCAAAAATGGCTTGAAAATAATGCTGTGCTTCAATTTCTTTTTCGATCGTCTCGATCTCATCTTCCTGGCTGAGCATATTGCTGATGCGGCGAAAAAATGCATCGGTCCAGCTCTTGATCAACCAGAGATCATCCAGATCGGCACCCATCTGTTTTACAATCACCGTCAATGGCAATGGCACTGCAAACTGTTTAACCCATTCGCAGTGCCCCTGACCGACGAAATCCTCAAAAAGACGGTCGGCAGTGTCATGAACAAAATCATCCAGGGCATTTATTTTTGCAGGTCGAAAGGCCTCGTTAAACATGGTTCGCATCTGCTTGTGATTCGGATCATCCCGGCCAATCAGGGTTGCAGCAGGAACCCAGCCCTTCTTTTTATACAGGTCGATGATTTTCTGCTGGTGTTCAGAGGTACGCAATTCACCACCACCGGAGATAACCCGACCAGAAAAAGTTTTAGCATCTCTGAGTACATGACGGACATCCTCATAACGGCTGACGTGATACATGCCCGTCCGGGGATCATGATAGATGCGCTGCTCGTCTCTTAAATAGGTGTAGGCATCATAGGGACATTCCTGAATATCCTGGTCCAGAAAGTCGGGCTGTTTTTCAGTCATTGGGAAGACCTGAGGTAATGATCCGGCATTGGGTATACCCGTGGTAAGGGTTAAGTATAATAAAGGTACTATTCAACTATACCGCTTAGCACCGTTTTAGTGTTAATTTATGCGACTTTGAATCCTGGCAATCTAGGAGATAGCTGATGCCGTACAAACGAACCGTACAATCCCTGTTGATTACTATGCTGTGTGTGCTGCTTAGCGTTAATGTGGCCGCACAGAACTTAACGGAGGTTTATGTCAACTCAGATACGGATCTTTCGGACTTTTCAAAGGTAATCCTTCGGGAACTCGACATCAATGGTGCCCAGATTATCCCACCGGTATGGGTTCAAGGCGAAGATCGCAATCCGCACAAATGGAAGATCAGTAAAAAGAATGTTCGACTAATGCAGGAAGCTTTCCAGTCTGTTGTAAAAAGAGAATTAGGCGGTAGTGGCGGTTACCCTGTAGTGACAGACGAGTCGGATGGTGTCCTCGAAATTAAGGTCGGTTTACTTAGCCTTACACCTTATGCCCAGCGAGGCGAAAAAGTCATTACCAAAGGTTCAGGTGAAATTCGAATCCAGGTCACCCTGCGCAACGCCATGACCGGCGTGTTATTGGCTATCTATGAGGGCAACCAGCGGGTAGGAGACAAATACCAGGAAAATACGGACCTGTCATCACGCAAGGATGCCGAGGAACTCTTTGTTGTCTGGGGTCAGAAAATCAGACGAGTACTCGATGAAGCCCATACTATCAACTCCGAGTAGTTACTGATTCTAGTTGGGCGCAGATTAGGCGTTTCGATTACCCCTGGACAAAAGCGTCAATCCGCTGCAGCGTCCAGAAAGCGGCAATACCGCCTATGGTGTAGGGCATTAACCTCCAGCTACCTCCGGGCCATTTAACAGGCAACCGGGCATGTCCCGCCAGCAGCAACAAAACCACCCCAACAAACAGAATCTGTCCGGTCTCTACACCCACGTTGAACATCAACAGTGCCAGCGGTATCTCCTGCTGTGGCAAGCCAACCTCTGCCAGGGCGCCCGCGAAACCAAGGCCGTGGAATAGACCAAACGCCAGTGCCACAAGCCATGGATACTGTTCCGTCAAAGTCACGCGACCCTCACGACTGTGCACGATTTCGACGGCAAGGAAAAGGATACTCAGGGCAATGACCGCCTCGGTCGGCGCAGCTGGCATGTGCACAATCCCCAGTGTTGCCAATGCCAGACTAATGCTGTGCGCCACCGTAAAGGCGGTAATGGTTTTAAACAGCATCCACAGATTGGGAACAATCCACACCAGCGCAAGGACGAACAACAGATGATCGAAACCTTCAAGAATGTGGATGGTGCCAATCTTCCAGTAAGAACCTGCCACACCCCATTTGGTCGTCCGTTCAGGAACCGTATAAGTCGGTGTCGCCGAACGTAAAATCGCGGAATGTTCGGCGCCATCCACCAGATCAATCTGCAAAATTACATCCACCGGTATCGCCGTCAAGCCATCAATTTCTATCACACCGCCAATCAGGGATCCTGCCGCGGCGGTCCAGGTGGATTCCTCAATCACTGAGCCCTGAAAATTTCGCCTCGACACCGGACCCAGGCGTGAGAATTGTGGGGGAAATTTAGGCGCGATACCAAGAGGTTGTCCCGCTTGTAGCGGGACCTTCCACTTAACCGTATAAGAACCCGGTTGGAACTCCGTAACTTCCAGCAAAGCTGGACGAAATTCATCCGTAAACACTGCGAACGACGAAACCATGCAACAGAACAGAAAAGCTGCGACGCCGATCCTTCTCACCGGGACGAACCCCGCTGTGAAATCGTTGTGGAAACTTCGGCTTCCTCGACAACAACTTCATATCGGGATACCAGGCTGTCGATAAATCGCTGGCTAAGTTCGCTGGCCTTCTCACTCATCCACTCGTCCATGATTTGCGCCCTGACAAGGTCGAAAGCAGGTGGTTGTTGAACTATTACATCGTTGACCAAAACAAGGTGGGTACCGTAGCCAGACAATATGGGTCCGTGCCACTTGCCCGGTTCCAGCTTAACGATCTGGTCCACAAAACCCGAGCCGAACAGTTTACGCAGTGCCAGTTCAGACCGTTTTGCGTAATGGTTTCGCAGCATGAACCTGTCGCCAGACTCACTGTAATTCGAAGGTGCCAGGGTATTGAGCTGGTCAAGTGTGCTATGGGCATCGTCGAGGGTGGATTCCCCGCGTTTGTCCGGGTTAAAAAAGATATGTGTGACGGTGTACAGATCAGGCTCTTTGAAACGATCAGGGTTTGCCGCGTACCAGGCCTTGAGTTCTTCGTCTGGAGGTTCATTCGGCGTGCTCAATCCATTTGCCAGGAATTCCACCTTTTGAGCCAGCCGCCTCTCAATAACCCTGTCGCCGACATCCAGACCCATTGCCAGTGCTTCCCGGTACAGTATCTGTACGCGCACATGATCACGGATCACCCCGGCAAGTTCTCCTTCAGTTGGCGGCCGACTCCAAAGCCGCTTCCATTGGTCTGCCAACGCCTGGGTATCGGCGGCCGTGACAGTCACGATGCGCTCGTCGTCATCCTTCTGAACGCTTCCGAACAGTCCATAGAGGCCATAGATGCCAGCGCCTATCAGCAGGAAATGGATCAAAGGCTGACGAGCCAACTGCTTTAGTTTTTCAATCAAAACGACTTCCTAGGTGCGCAGGACTTGATCACCGGTAGCCTGCGGGTTATTTCTCCCTTCCTTGCCCTGACGAAATATCTACTTAGTCAGCGGTTCTCTAGTTGAGCTATTTTTTGAACTAATATCAAGTACAATTCTCAGCGCATCCACATTGTTCAACCGGAGAACCCATGCCCGCAGATTTTATCAATGCAACACTTGGCGGTTTGATGATCGGCACATCCGCAGCGCTGATGTTGTGGTTGCTCGGACGTATTACCGGCATTAGTGGGATTTTCTGGAATGCAATTTCTGACAGCCTGAATCATCAATTCAGCGGTACCGCCTGGCGATGGTTTTTTATTGCCGGACTGGTGGCCGGAACATTGCTGGCTCATCAGATTTTCGCCTTTCCTGTACCAGCTCCCAGGGATGCCGGACCAGTATTGACAATTCTGGGCGGTTTGCTGGTTGGTTTTGGCACCCGGTTTGGTAGTGGTTGCACCAGCGGGCACGGCATCTGTGGTATTGGTCGGCTCTCCAGCCGCTCGCTGGCGGCAACCTGTTGTTTTATGGCTTCTGGCATCGCGACCACATTTGTCGTCCGACACTTAATTTAAAGGATTTTTCAGATGAATCTGACGATTTCATTATTGCTTGGGACTTTGTTTGGCACAGGGCTTGCTATTTCCGGCATGACTGACGCGGCAAAGGTCCTGAACTTTCTTGACCTGACAGGTAACTGGGACGCATCCCTGGCCTTTGTAATGGGGGCCGGTTTGTGCATTACCGTTCCGTCATTCTATTTGATCCAAAGGCGGCAAAAACCGGTGTTGGTGGGCAGGTTTAACCTGCCCACCAACAATACAATTGATCTCAAACTCATGCTTGGTTCCGTCATATTTGGTGTCGGATGGGGTTTGTACGGATACTGCCCCGGGCCGGCCATTTCAGCATTAGTTTACTTCGATTGGGAAACGGCGTTGTTTGTGCTGTCTATGGCTGCCGGGATGTACATAGCCGGTAAAGTCAATGTTGGATTGACGCTAGTGCCAGTCGATTCCACTGAATAAGCCCCCCAGGAATATTCGCGACGGTTTCATAACCCGCCTGCATTAAAATCTCTGCTGCCATAGCCGAACGTTTACCGGATTGACAAACAGTGATCACTGGTTTGTCTTTTGGAATCTCTGCAAGGCGATCTCGCAGCTGATCGAGTGGAATAAGGCAGGCCTGCTCCAGATGCCCGTGTTCGCCACTGAACTCTTCCGGCGAGCGAACATCAAGCACGAACAGTTCCTCCATGTGGCGAGCTACCCAATCCGGTTGAATTTCAGGGATTCCTGCAAAGGTGACGGTAACAGGTCCCCATTTTTGTCTTTCCGGGACAACTTCGCTCTGCGGTTTTCCACATTTCAGGTTAGCCGGTACGGCGATTTCCAATTTGGCCGGATGAGCCAGACCCAGATTATCCATATAGCCCACGAAGTCTTCTTCCCGGGCATCTCCACCAATTCTGGGATTAAACAGACGTTCTTCCTTGATTGAAGAAACAGTGCGACCCTTGTAATCATGCCCTGGATAGACAGCGCAATCATCGGGCAGAGTAAATATTTGCTCTCGAATACTGTGCCACATTTCATGAACATTACCTGCCTGAAAATCCGTTCGACCCGCCCCCCTGATCATCAGGCAGTCACCTGTAAACACCATTTCTTTCTTGTTGGTAACGTAGGTAACGCAACCGACAGTATGTCCCGGAGTGGCTCGTACCTCTAAAGAACGATTGCCAAATGCCAGTACATCGCCATGATCAATACCCACGTCGACGCCTTCTGCGCTGTATCGCTTCGAAAGAACAATCTCTGCCCGCTGGGTTTCTTTCATCAACCATGCTGCAGTAACATGGTCTGCATGAACATGGGTATCGAGCACATATTTGATACTGAGATTCAGTTCCCGAATGAGGGCAGCATCCCTTTCATGCTGCTCGAATACCGGATCAATAATCAGGCCTTCCCGGGTATCTTCACAGGCAAGCAGGTAGGTGTAGGTCGAAGAGAGCGGATCAAATAACTGTCGAAAAATCATAACTTACACTGCCGATGGCTCAGGTACGCAGGATTATATCTACGATCCGTGTTAAGTCTATTTTTTATCAAATGTAATATGCAGATGATTCAAACCCCGAAGCAGGAAACTCGGATTATTTTCAGGCTCCGGTTTTGTCGGGTCGTTGGCAATATTTTCAATCCGCTGAAGGATCTGAGTGAATGCGGATACCATTTCCTGACGAGCCAGGGGTGCACCGACACAAGCATGTACACCGGCACCAAAGCCTAATTGGCGATTGGCATTAGTCCTGCACACATCCAGCATTCCCGCATCTTTAAACATGGATTGGTCGCGGTTACCGGCAGCATAACGCAACATGACAACAGATCCTTTTGCAAACGAAACGCCGCCTAGCTCAGTATCTTCCGTCGCAATTCGCATGAGCCCGGCAACAGGTGTTTCAAGACGCAAGATCTCCTCAACAAACGTTTTTATCTTCGATGGATCATCACGCAACAATTGTTGCTGCTCCGGGTTGTCGATCAGCAGTTTCAGACCTGCACCGAGCGCACTCGAAGTTGTCTCATGACCTGCCACCAGAAACTGATTCAGAATTGACAGAATTTCACCATCACGAAGCGGCCGCTCTCCCTCGTACATCGCCTCCACAAGCAGGGTGAGCATATCGTCTTTAGGCTCTTTACGACGCTGCTCACAAATACTCAAGAAGAGCAGCTGCAAATCGTGATTGAGCTGAACTCGTTCGAGTGCACGTTCTGGTGTCGGTTGTTGCATACTCAGCAATTCTGCAGCGGCCGTCGCCGCCTTGTAAAAAAACGTTGCCTCCTCGTCCGGCACGCCCATTTGATTACGAATAACTGTCACCGGTAGGGGTGTCGCAAAACTCGATATAAATTCTGTCTTGCCTTCATTAACAAACCCATCAATCAGATTCGAAACCAGGTCGTCGATATAAGGCACCAGCGTTTTCACCCGCGAACCTGCAAACAGCTTGTTAACAAGGGTTCTATGTTTGGCATGGTCTGGTGGGTCAACGGACAACAAGGTCTGTTCCAACGCGACATCAGTTTTCATAATCGCCTGTATCTGCTGGCTGATTTCATCATTCGCCTCGGTCAGGGCGGCGGGCGAAATGCCGGACGCAACTCTACTCGACCAGACTCTCGTGTTACGTAAAGTGTCGCGAATCAGGTTGTGGCCGGAAACGAGCGCCATTCCCATTCCTGGTAATTCATAAACGGGGGCTTCTTCCAGCAGACGTTCATAAAATTCATAAGGGCACTTCAATGTTTCCGGGTCAAACAGGTTGTAGTCTTCCAGCTTTTTCATTCTTTTTCTCCGTTACCACCATGATTGAACCGAATCGATTTTTTACCGGGGAATGATCAGGGGACTATCACCCGGCTTCATCTCTGCATGGGCACGCTTCCAGGAGGCAAACCCTTTTAGTATGTGTGGCGGATCCGCGTGCAGTTCGGTGAAACCACCGTTCACCGAACGAGTGTCAAAATAACACGCATTCACGTTGTCAGCATAAAGTTCACAGGCAAGTTCAAATCCCATCCCTATAAACTGTTGTTTCTCTTGTTCATAATCACTCACCAGGCAGCCTACATGGTGGAACCCCTGTTCCCCCTGCCTGAACATATCACGATAAATAGAGGGCTGATCATCATGTTGCTGTATGAATTGAATCATCATCTCCCCAAGATAACCAAATCCATAGGAAACATCAGCCTCAATGTCTGTACCTCGAAACATAAAGGTGTCTGTCTTGTGATGCGGCACCATCAGAAATGGCCCGGCACCATACAGGCTATGCCACTGATCAATGGATTGCTCAAGATCACTAACCACATAGGCTTGCTGAAAAAACGGGTAGATCATGGAATGGTCCTTTGCTTACCTGTATCACCACTCTCAGCAGCATCACACTCTATGCCTGCAGATTCAACCCGTGCTAAGCTGAAGTGGGACTCGTCCTGATTCCCGTCATAATATTCGCAGTACAAGAAAAGGGAGACAGCATGTCTGCTGACAACAGAAAATCGATACTTATCACCGGCGGCGGTGGTGGCATGGGGCTCGAAACCGGGCGTTACTTTGCTGCCAGAGGCTGGTTCGTTGGGTTGCTTGATACCAACGAGCCACTGCTGGCTGAAGCTGAACGTTCTTTAAAATCCCAGGATATTTTCACGCGACGGCTCGATGTGACAGACGAGGTTGATTTCACGGCGACCGTGAGCGAATTTTCCAGACATACAAATGGAACGCTGGACATTATGTATAACAACGCCGGTATTGCTCCCGGCGGCTGGTTTGACGATATGTCGATGGATACTATTCGCCAGATTATCGACATTAACGTGTACGGCGTGATCAACGGTATTCGCGCTGCACTGCCACTACTTAAGGCGACCGAAAATTCTCTCTGTATCAGCACATCCTCATCGGTTGCAACCTATGGCCATGGCTTTCGCGCCGTCTACTCTGCATCTAAATTTGCGGTCAAAGGACTCACCGAAGCGCTGTCACTCGAATTTGAAAGGTTTGGGATAAGAACTGCAGATGTGCTCCCCGGTTGCATTGATACACCCATGCTACGTCAGGCGACTGCAGCCAGGACGGGTAGACCATTCGATGAGTCCATGCTCGCGGGACTACCTAAAGCAGGTCCTTATCGCCTCATGCCCGCAGTCGCAATAGCGGAAGCAGTCTGGCAGGCTTACCAGAACAGCGATCAGATTCATTTTTACGTGCCGCAGGAAGTCGGCGACACCGACAAATTAAAAGCCAATGATATCACTGCCGCAAGAGAGGAAACCCGGGCTTTCCTTTTTGACCGGTAAAACCGCAGCGGGTGATCGTTGGCAAAAGGTCTGATAGTCTACTATTAGAGTCGAACCAAGAAGGAAAGACCCATGGCGCGAAATATTTTTCAGAAGAGTGAATCGGACCTCAAACCCGGGGAAGCACGTTGTCCTGGTCCAAATGTGCAGGATGTTCTCATCAGTGACGCTGACAACCCACCCCAGGCTTTGCGTGAACAGCGCTACGAATTTCTTGGTGACCAGGACATTGCCTATTCACGCTATACATCCCAGGCATTTTTTGACCTCGAAATGGAGCAATTGTGGACAAAAACGTGGCAGTGGGCTTGCCGGGTAGAACAGATCCCAGGGACAGGAGACTACAGCGTTTATGACATCGGAAAGTTCTCTGTCATTGTGATTCGCGGTGATGACAATGTGATTCGTGCGTTCATCAACTCCTGCCCCCACCGGGGAATGCAGTTTTGTGATGCCGGTTCTACCGGTACAGGTAAACAATTCCTGCGCTGCCCCTTTCATGGCATGTCCTGGCACCTTGATGGATCACTGCGTGAAATACCCTGTCGCTGGGACTTCCCCCATATTGATGAAGCCAATTTCAGATTGACAGAAATACCCTGTGATACCTGGGCAGGGTTCGTGTTCATTAACCTCGACCGGAAGGCTGAGCCATTGATTGATTATCTTGAAGTACTCCCGGAACATTTTGCCGACTGGAACCTGGAAAATCGCTACATCACCTTGCACACGGCAAAAGTGCTGCCCGGAAACTGGAAGATGTGTATGGAAGGTTTTCTTGAAGCGTATCATGTCCTGGGGACTCATCCTGAGGCTCTGCATTCTTCAAGTTGGGCAAATACTCAATACGATATGTTCAGTCCCCACGTCAGCCGTTTCTTCCAAAACCTGAGCAGCGGCAACCCGCAGTTTGAACGGGAGGTCAGCCAGCCCGAACTGTTCAGATTATTGGGAAATGATCCCGAATCATTGCCGGACGGCATGTCCGCCAGACAATGCCATGCTGATAGACTACGGCAGAAACTAGGCACACAAATGCAGGTCGATCTATCGAAAACATCCAATAGCGAGATGCTGGATTCCATCGAGTATCACCTGTTTCCTAACGCCTGTTTCTTTCCAGGCATAGTGATTCCCCTGATTTACCGTTTTCGGCCTCTCGGTGTGGACAAATGCATACACGACATCATGCTGCTGCAGCCGGTACCGGACAATGGACCAAGACCCGAACCGGCAGCCACGGTCCATCTTGACATCGACGATCCCTATACATCGGTACCTGCCTTTAAAGAGAATCGCCTGGCCCATGTTCTCGATCAGGACACGGATAATTTTAAAAGGCAATGGGCCGGGATTCTGGCTTCACTGAAAGGCAGCGAAACCCTGGGAAATTACCAGGAAGCACGAATTCGCCACTTTCACAATACGTTAGACAACTACCTGGAAGGACGACCAGATGACACTAACCGTTGATGACCTTATCGCGAAACAGGAGATTACCGATCTTGTTGGCCGCTATATGCGCGGCCTGGATCGGCTCGACAGGGAGCTGTTGCGCAGCGTGTTTCATGACGATGCCTATACTGATTACGGATTTTTCAAGGGTAGAGCAGATGCATTTGTAGAAATGGCAGTCAACGCCCTGAAAGATCACCTGGCTAATCACCACATGATTGGGCAAACCAACATTGACATTCAGCAGGATATCGCTTTCGGTGAGATCTATTTCCAGGCCTTTCACCGCATCCTGGTGAAGGAAGAAGAGCGGGATCTTTTTATCTCCGGTCGCTACGTAGATCGATACCAAAAACGTGACGGCGAGTGGAAGATCATTTTTCGCAGCGAAGTTAACGACTGGGCCCGCAACGATCCGGCGTCAGACGGCTACTTCAAAGCGCAGCCGGATTCCTTAAGGGGTGCAAGAAAGCCTGATGATGCAATCTACCACATTCCGCCCAAAAACCACTAAGGCTTACCCCGAAAACCTACCCGCCAAAGCCAGTCACGAGTTGATTTGATTCCACCATCCCCTGGACGCGCTTTTGCATCACCTTCTTCCACTCAGGATGGGTGATGATCCAGAATTCCTGATTGATGATGGCATGCATCACCATCTCAGCCACGTCATCAGGATCTTTTCCCTTGGCCAGCAGTGCTCCAGCGCCTTCGCGAAATTTTATTTCTGTTTCGGTTTCAGGCTGTTCACCAGACCCTGGCTGGCGGTTGCGGTGACTCTCCGTGATACGTGTGTTCACCGCACCAGGGCAAAGAACACTGGCTCCAATGGCGCTTTTTTCTGCTTTCAATTGCAACTTCAGTGTTTCCGTCATCGCGACGACGCCAAACTTGGCGACATTGTACGGGCCAATATTAAGGGCCGATGCAATACCCGCCGTGGAGGCGGTATTAATAATATGGCCTTCGCCGCTTTGTTTTATGAGAGGCAGGAAGGCTTTAACCCCATAAATAACACTCCAAAGATCGACGCCTAACACCCATTCCCAATCCTTGATCGAGAGTTCCTCAATCGTACCGGCAACGACAACGCCAGCATTGTTGTGAACAACGTGCACTGCACCATAAGTATCCATGGTCGCCTCGGCGAGTTGTTGAATCTGCGCCCAATCACTAACGTCGGTAACGACACCACAGGCAGTATGCCCGCTGTCATTGATCACTTTCACCGCAGTTTCGAGCGCAACCTGCTCGATGTCAGCCAGCACCACTCGCATGCCAGCCGCTGCAAATTTACTGGCGGTAGCGAAGCCAATACCACTGGCTGCGCCGGTAACAACAGCGACCTTGTCGTCAAATTGATTCATGGATTAGCTCTTTGTTATTGATTTTGAGAGATGACTACAGCGTAACATACTCAGATCTGCTATCTGTCTGGGATCGGGTATGTCCGGATTATCTGCAGAAAACTACCGAATATCCCTTTATAGGGTGCAAGCGTCTATAACATCCATCTAGGGCCAGACATTCTGCTACTATCGCCACGCATCAATATGGTGCAATTGACTACAGCCGAGTAAATACCTGACATGAAGAGGCGTGGAACACTGACTGATCAAGGCATGCAAAAACTCGCGAATCCAGGTTCGGAAGCCAGTGTGTTCCCGACCGATAAACCGTTGTCTGCCGAACACCCGTCCGGTTCATTTGGCCAGGACCGCATCGTTCAAGCCGTGATTGCGGCCCTTATAATTGCCTCGATTCCATTCCTTATTCCTGTGCTGAGTGATACATGGCAAACCATATACAGCCAGCACTTAGATCTTCCATTTCTGATGGCCGCAATTCTGGCAATTCGCTTCCGTCTTCGCAATGTGAAAGAGGATGCTGAGCATCGATTCTGGAACCTGCTGACATTTGGCCTGGCATGGTGGCTGGCTGCCCTTGTGATGGGACCCATTGCTACAGTACTGCTAACAGACTCTGTAGTCCTTGGTGGTTTTGTGATGAATGCACCTTTTCTCATGCTGTACGGCGCGATCGCTGTAGCGCTTGAAATCCATCCCCATGTACGGCGCGACCCTGTCACACACTATTTACGAACTCTCAACCGGGCTGGCGCATTTTTCCTGTTGTTCGGACTCCTACTGTATTTCCTGGTAGTGCCGGGTCTTTCAATCGGCTATGACTCCGCGGTTCAATCTTCCTCATATTCTCTTTTCGTGGCGTTCGACGCTTACATTGTCCTTCGACTCTGGCATCTCAGGGAATCAGCTGCAACCCGGGAATGGAAGTCGCTTTATACCTGGCTGCTGTTCGCGGTAACGATTTGGGCAATCGGTGACTTCATGCAATTGCTCATGCACGAGCACATTCTCACCGGCCCGGACTGGGGGATTGCTTTCGACCTTCTTTGGCCACTCTCATTCTCCGCAATCGCGGTAGCGACCCGTTTGGCGGTCGTACAGCGCAGCCCTGATTCAGAGGTGATCACCTTCTACAAACCTTCCGGCATGGCACCGCTGGTGGTGTACGCCCTTGGGCCGCTGGTCCTGCATGTCTCGTTTTACCGTTTCGGGGACCCGGATCCGGAATTCAGAATGATGCGTGAGATTCTGGTCCTTGGGATGACGGCCATTCTTGCCGTAATGAATCTGGCTTATCACCGGTTTCTGCGGGTCGAGAACACCAAGCTCGCTGACGAGGAAGCTTTGACCAAGGAGAATTTGTCTCACCAGGCATTTCACGACGAGCTGACGGGGTTGCCAAACCGTAATATGTTCCGCGATCGCTTGCGGTTGGCCATGGCAGATTCCACTCGCTACAAGACTAAATGCGGGGTCCTGTTCTGCGACCTGGATCAGTTCAAAGTGATCAACGATTCCCTGGGACATGAGGCAGGCGACCAGACCCTGATCACGGCAGCAGAACGATTGCTGTCCACTGTTCGAAAACAGGACACAGTAGCACGATTTGGTGGCGACGAATTTGCCATCATTATTCAAGGTATGAACCAGGCAATTGATGCGGCACTGCTGGCTGAAAAACTCCTTGATTCCATCAGTGAGCCACTGGTTATTGGACGCAAGAATCACGTCCTCACCGCAAGTATCGGCATCGCGATTTTTCCCGACGATAGCGATGAGGAGGAAGCTCTCCTCAAACACGCAGACACGGCGATGTACCAGTCCAAGCTCCACGGTCGAAACACATACAGGCTCTTTACCGAAGCCATGAACGAGGCTGCCCAGGAACGGCTTGCGATTGAACAGGGACTAAAAACCGGTCTCATGAAAGACCAGTTCAGAATTTTCTATCAACCTATTTTCGATCTAGCGACCGGCCAACCGGTCGCATACGAAGCACTATTACGATGGAATCATCCTGAACGCGGTTACATATCACCGGTGAATTTTATAGATGTCGCCGAGCAGACCGGGTTGATCTTACCTATAGGCAAATGGGTTCTTGAGACAGCATGTATCTGGGCGTCACGGCTCAATCCAATCGGAGGAAAGCTGCCGTCTATCTCGATAAATCTGTCTTCGCGACAATTTCGGGATCCCACTTTGGTCCAGGATGTCGGACGAGTGCTTAACAACACTGGTCTGGACCCGTCCAGATTGCAGCTCGAAATTACCGAGTCGATGGCACTGACAATAGATTCGACCGTGGCAACTCTCAGAAGCCTGAGAAGTATGGGAGTCAAAATTGCTGTCGACAACTTCGGCACCGGATACGCAGCCCTGAGTCTCCTCCAGGATCTTCCCATGGATATCGTCAAGATCGACGGGTCGTTTGTAAATGGAATTGAGGTTGACTCTGCAGGCGAGGCCATTCTTCGGGCGATTGTCACCATGGCAAGGGCACTGGATTACTATGTGATCGCCGAGAGCGTTGAAACAGAAACCGAACTCAACATTTACAAGCAGACTCAATGCGACGCCGCGCAGGGATTCTTTCTGTGCGCTCCCCTGTCTCCAAAAGAGTTTGAGCATATGACTTCGAACGGAGCCTCCATGAAGTGGAAAGAATGTGGTCAGGAACACCACGGTAAGAACCCAAAAAACACAATCAACTCCAACGTCGATCAAATCGCCTTAATACCATAGCCAACCCTCTATTTAAGATCTTGTTCGGATACCCGTTTCCGGGTAGATATGTTTTTGCCAGAATGTTTTACTGACACAAACCGACAAAACCAGCTGATATCACATTAAGGGAACCCCGATGTCCAATGCGGAAACATATGATGATCTTGATTTCGATCCTGTCTCACTTCGAACGAAATACAGGCAGGAGAGAGAGAAAAGACTGCGGGATGATGGCAATGAACAATACATAGAGGTCAAAGGGGATTTTGCTAAATACATTGATGATCCTTATATTGAAGAAATTAAACGCGATCCGGTTGCTGATGAAGTTGACGTGCTCGTCATCGGCGGCGGTTTTGGAGGGCTTCTCGCAGGCGCCCGCCTAAGGGAAGCAGGAATCAGTGATATCCGCATCATTGAAAAGGGCGGCGACTTCGGGGGTACCTGGTACTGGAACCGATACCCGGGTGCCCAGTGTGATATCGAATCATATATCTACCTGCCCCTGGTGGAAGAATTGAACTACATTCCTACGCAAAAATATGTCAATGCACCGGAAATACTGGCACATAGTCAGGCTATCGGCCGTCACTACGATCTTTACGAGAATGCACTCTTCCAGACACAGGTCACAGGGATGCAATGGGACGACGTTTCAGCACACTGGATTGTCTCGACTAACAAGGGAGACAGGGTTCGGGCGAAGTTCGTCGCAATGGCAAATGGCCCCATTGACCGACCCAAGCTTCCCGGCATCCCAGGTATTGAAGAATACGAGGGTCATACCTTCCACACCAGTCGATGGGATTATGAGTACACCGGCGGCTCCTCCGACGGCGACCTTACAAACCTTAAAGACAAGCGGATTGCGATAATCGGCACTGGTGCAACTGCAGTTCAATGTGTCCCCCATCTGGGAGAAGCCGCAGAACAGTTATATGTGTTTCAGCGCACACCCTCTGGTATAGACGTGCGGGGCAACTCGCCGACCGAGCCGGTCTGGGCGGAGAATCTGAAGCCAGGCTGGCAGAAGGAGCGCATGGATAACTTTAATTCGCTCGTATCCGGTATGCCACAGGCTGAGGACCTTGTGGATGACGGATGGACTGACCTGATCGGGAAGATGATCGACATGTATAACCGGGGTGCAAATAGCGATGGATCAGGGCGCGGTATTGCAGAAATCATGGAACTCGCCAATTTCGAGAAGATGAACGAGATCCGCACCAGGGCGGAAGATCTTGTCGACGATCCGGATGTCGCGGAAGCACTGAAACCCTATTACGCCATGTTCTGCAAGCGCCCCTGTTTCCACGACGACTATCTCCCGACCTTCAATCGCCCGAATGTAGAGTTGGTGGATACTGAGGGGCAGGGTGTAGAGCGAATTACCCAAAAAGGAATCGTTGTCAACGGCAGGGAATACGAAGTCGACTGCATTATTTTCGGCACAGGGTTCGAAGTTGGCACCGAGTACACCCGCAGGGTGGGTTACGATATCGTTGGCAAGAATGGCCTGAAGTTGTCTGAAAGATGGTCCGACGGAATGAAAACCTATCATGGAATGCAGAGCAGAGGGTTCCCGAACTGTTTCCTGATGGGCGCGCAGCAAGGAGGTTTTTCTGCGAACTACCCCCATCTGCTCAACGAAGTCGCCGTCCACCTGTCCCATATCATCAGCCATGCTTTCGAGAATGATATTAAAACAGTAGAAGCGAGTGCAGAAGCCGAAGCAGCCTGGGTCGAGACCATCGTCGGAGGATCAGGACCCGCGATACAGATTGGTGGTGAAGGGTGTACGCCCGGTTACTACAATAACGAAGGTAAATCGAACGCGGTGCTAAGATACAATGCCTTTTACAGTGGCGGCGCCACTAAGTTCTGGCAGATACTTGCGGACTGGCGTAAAGCAGGTACCTTCGAGGGATTGGAATTCGGGAAATAATACTAGTCTGGAAGCACCAAATGGAATCCGCTACGAATACGGTATGTCCTTATCTGGACTCGTGACGCACATCCTTGTGCACTCAAGTTTTGCATCCCTGCAAAACACGTCCTGATAAGAACATACCGCATTCTTCGCTCGCTCTTCCGTTTGTCTTCAATACAGGCTAGCCATCCGGATAAACTCCACGAATGTTACTGGGTCGAACCTTAGTATTTGTTCCCTGGCATGATAACGTGCTCTCGCATCGCGGCTGGCACATCGGGTGGATCAACGGTGAAAAGTCCCTCGGTAACCGGCGGCTGCACATCAAACACGTTGTTGAATTTGTGTACCGAATCCCAGATACCGATTGCGACCGTCAATTCCACCACTTCAGAGTCGCTGAAGTGTTCTTTCAGTCGCGCCATAAACGCATCGTCTACACTGTGGGCGTGGTTGAGCACAAAGTCTTCTGTGAGATCCAGCGCCATTTTCAATCGGTCATCCAGGTCGGAATTTCGATGATCCAACATCTTTTTGATCATTTCTTCATCCATGCCATTCTCCTGCGCCGCAGAAGATCGGGCAGGAATTCAGTAGTGACAGCCGTTCAGATTTGCAGACTTGAGACGAACCAGGTCCTTCAATACAGGTTCTAACCGACTGTGAGACCACAGAAGCCCATATCGATACATGAATCCCTGAAAGAGGTCCGGGCAGTGTGCATAAACACCACCGAAGCCTTCCATTCCGCCGGTTTCTTTTATTCTTGGCATTGTGCTTCTCCTGAGCCCGCATTGGTTGCATACTTTGGTTAGATACTACGACATTTGCACTTCACACCCAACAGCATACCTCCAGAACTTTCGCAGCCGGGACTTTCGGACTATTATGGTCGAGTCTAACAAGGAGATCGAAATGATAACTATTTATCACAATCAGGGCTGAGGCAAATCACGGGGCGCCATTGAAATACTGCGCGCACAGGACGTCGAGTTCGATGTCATTGAATACCTTAAAACGCCACTATCGAGAGCCATTCTTGAGAGCTTTCTCGATATTTTACCTAACGAGCCACAGGAGCTGGTTAGAAAAGACAAACGGTTCAAGGAACTGGGGCTGAGCGCTGCTGACTACACAACGAAGGAAGCCGTGATTAACATCCTTCTGGAACACCCGGCGCTAATGGAGAGGCCGGTAATTGTCAAAGGCAAT
Organism: Pseudomonadales bacterium; assembly: GCA_029941905.1. GTDB lineage: Bacteria > Pseudomonadota > Gammaproteobacteria > Pseudomonadales > Azotimanducaceae > JAHRVQ01. The sequence goes on from JAPYTQ010000039.1 coordinate 27,761, forward strand.
AAGGCAGTTATTGGGCGACCGTCTGACAAGGTCGAAGAGTTACTAGGGTAGTATCCTATACAAAACGTGCATTAAGTGGTTCTCAAATTTGTCACACCAAGGCGTGTTTCGCAGGAAATGTAGGTACCTTTTCAAGAAATACAACGCAGTTGTGGCGAATTTGAGGATCACCCGCAGGGCAAATCGCGAAATGGACAGCGGTGATCGTAAACATGTTGTCTTGTATTGGCTCTACATAGATTCAGAGCTTATCTAACCCGCCACCATCTGGCCATTTAGTGATTTGCTTAATGTGCGTTTTGTATAGGACACTACACTAGGATGAACCGATGAAACTTGAGAACCAGGTCGCAATTGTCACTGCCGCAGGTCGTGGCATTGGAAAAGAAATCGCCCTGTCCCTGGCGGCGGCAGGCGCAAAAATTGTTGTTAATTCTTTCTCACAGGACACTACCGCGGCCACAGTTCAGGATATTCAGAGCCTGGGCGGCGAGGCTGTATCCCTGGTGGGTGATATTACTGATCCGATCAAAATGATTGCACTTCGAGATTTGGCACTCGCTGAGTTTGGCAAGATAGACATACTCGTCAACAATGTCGGGGCCGGTCCAAAAGGCGCTTTCGATTCAGCAGATCATGAACTGGGATTATCTGCTGCGATATGGGACGGCCTGTACGAACAGAATCTTAAGTCCGTGGTGTTGATGTCTGATGCGGTCATCCCTCATATGAAACAGCGTAAAACAGGCAAACTGATACAGATATCTTCCATCGCCGGAAGAGCATCCTTGTCAGACAAGATGCTGGCTCAGTTTGTTCATCCGGCCTATGGTGCCATGAAGGCTGCTCTGATTAATTACACCCAGACACAGGCTGAGCTACTGGGACCTTATAACATCAATGTGAACGCTGTCTGCCCGGGTATTGTTTACACGGATGCCTGGAAAGGCAACGCTGAACGAGCAGTCAAGACCATCCCTGAATTTCAGGGCCAGGATCCTCGAACCTGGTTTGAAGGTATTGCCCGGGGCGATTACCCCGATATATTCGATCGCACACCGTTACGTCGAGAACAGACCGTCGAAGATATAGGAAATGCCGTGGTGTTTCTGGTATCGAGCGATTCAATGAATATTACCGGGCAAACCCTGATGGTCGATGGGGGCATGGTAAAAATTTAAAAATATACAAGATCAGGCCTTCTTGTTGCATGGTTCTGCAATGCGTATTATGAATCCCTAGCCAAAAGAGGTTGCAAGATGTCCGAGTCATTCGTTGGCCTGTCAGCCACCATCAACCAAACTGTGACAGATTCGATGCTTGCGAACAGCGTCGGCAGCGGATCTGTTTCCGTTTTCGCCACCCCGGAACTCATTCTCCTGCTTGAAAAAACAGCCGTCGCAGCATTGGACGGCAAGCTCGACTCGGGGCAGACCACCGTTGGCTCTGCCCTCGATGTGACGCACCTGGCTGCAACGCCTGCCGGAATGAATGTTTCCGGGTTCGCCAGGGTAACCGAAGTCGACGGCCGAAAACTGACATTTGAAGTATCCGCAAAAGACGATTCGGACGAGATAGCCGAGGGTACTCATACGCGATTTATCGTCGAGGCTGAGAAGTTTCAAAAACGGGCAAACTCAAAACTAAACAACAGCTAAAGGAAGGTCACAATGGCAACAGTTCGAGGTGCAACAATTATTGCTGAATCGCTCAAGCAACAGGGCGTTGAATATATGTTTGGCATCGTTGGTTTTCCTGTGGTGCCTATTGCCGCCGCCGCACAGAAGGCTGGCATTACTTATATTGGCATGCGTAACGAGCAGGCGGCCAGCTATGCAGCTCAGGCTGCTGGTTACCTGACTGGCAGACCCCAGGCTTGTCTCGTTGTATCTGGCCCCGGTGTTATTCATGCATTGTCGGGGCTTGCCAACGCACAATCAAACTGCTGGCCTATGATTCTCATCGGAGGGGCCTCGCCGGTTGTTCAAAATGGTCGCGGTGCATTCCAGGAAGAAAAACAGGTAGCCGCAGCGGCGGGGTTTTGTAAGTATGCCCATGCAGTCGAAGACGCCAGAAGAATACCCTTTTACGTGGAACAAGCGGTGAGAACGTCTTTCTACGGTCGCCCCGGCGCTGTTTACCTGGATATGCCCGATGACGTTATTCTCCAGCAGGTTGAAGAGAGCGATTACCGCAAGGCCACGACCATACCCGATGCCCCAAGACCACAGGCAATGGAAGAAAATATCGAAGCTGCCCTGACAGCCCTGGAATCCGCACAGCGCCCCCTTGTTATCGTTGGGAAGGGCATGGCCTGGTCAAACGCCGAGAACGAGGTTCGGGAATTTATTGAACGAACCCAGTTACCCTTCCTGGCTTCTCCAATGGGTAAAGGGGTGGTCCCCGATGAGCATGCTCTTTCTGTTGGTGCAGCCAGAACTCACGCCCTTAAAGAAGCAGACGTCGTGTTTCTCATGGGTGCAAGATTGAACTGGATTATGCATTTTGGCCTGGCACCCCGTTTCTCAAGAGACGTCCGGGTCATTCAACTGGACATGTCGGCTGAAGAAATCGGTACCAACGTTCCTGCAGAAGTCGCGCTGGTGGGTGATGGCAAGGCGGTTGTGGCCCAGCTGAATCGGGCCCTGGATAACAGACAGTGGTTCTACCCGGCAGAAACCGACTGGCGATCAGCCCTCGCGGCAAAAGCCGAAGCGAATCAAACCACCGTGCAACCGATGATCGAAGATGATAGTGCGCCCATGAACTACTATCGTGCTTTCAAGGATATTCGTGAATGGCTACCGGAAAACGCAGTGATCGTTAGCGAAGGCGCTAACACCATGGATATTGGCCGAACCCAGATGCCTAACAGCTTACCCCGTTCGCGTTTGGATGCAGGCAGCTACGGCACCATGGGTGTTGGCATGGGATTCGCGATTGCCGCGGCTACTGTACACCCCGACCGTCCCATAGTGGCTGTAGAGGGTGATTCCGGCTTCGGCTTCTCGGGCATGGAAGTGGAAACCATGTGCCGTCACAAAATGCCAGTCAAAATCGTCCTGCTGAACAACGGTGGCATCGGTGGTGGTATGGATGAACTGCCAACGGATAAACCTATCCCGGTTTCAATACTCACCCCAAGAGCGCGCTATGACCTGATGATGGAAGCCTTTGGCGGCAAAGGTATTTTAGTAGAAGATCCAAAGGATTTGCGTTCGGCACTCGACGATGCCATGGCATTTGATGGACCGGCGCTTGTCAATGTCCTGCTTGATCCCAGGGCTGGCCGGAAACCGCAGGAATTTGCCTGGTTGACGAAAGACGAATAGCTGATAAAACCAAAGTTCCGTCAGACGCAAGGCAACTGTTAAGGTCCACCCTTGATGGTAATTGTCTGCCCGGTCATCCATGAAGAGGCTGCTGAGGCAAGATAAATCACAGCCGGTGAAATATCTTCAGGCGTTCCAACTCGCCCCAGAGGTATCTGAAACTTTTTGCCCATATCCGGGATATCCTTTTCTTCGAGCTTGAGGAACTCAAGGAACACTTCTGTAGGAATCGGCCCCGGTGCAATACCGTTAACTCGAATGTTGTATCGAGCCAGTTCTGTCGCCAGGGTCTGGGTGAGATTGTCGACGCCGGATTTCGCAACGGCATAGGGACCATTAAATGGTGAGGCATTGCCTGCTGCCGAAGAAGAAATATTGATGATGGTGCCGCCACCACTTTTCTTCATGATTTTTGCTGCAGCCTGGGCACCAGACCACACTGCCTTTAAATTCAGGTTAAGCTGAAAATCCCACTGGCGTTCAGGCATTTCGAGCAAGGTGCGAGGAACCCTGTCATCTGCACCACCGGCGTTGCTGATCCAACAGGTTAACTTGCCAAATTCAGCCATGGTCTGCTCTGCCAGGGACTCAACCTGGCTCATATCCATTACGTCAGTTGTTACTGCCAGGGCTTTACGACCTTTTGCACGGACCTTCTCCGCAACAGCTTCAATCTCATCGGTACGCCTGGCTGCCAGACAGACATCTGCACCTGCTTCTGCCAGGCCCAGGGCAATTCCCTCACCTATACCTCGTCCGGCACCAGTCACCACCGCGACCTGCCCATCCAGTCTGAAGTTATCTAATATCGAATTCATATGTCCCTCTTTATTGTTCTTGTTACTGGAAAACCCCAGCCAACAGGAGCCATACACTGGCTATCATCGGTGCCGTTTCAAAAGATGATATTGTTCAACCGCCAAAGCACCGTTTTTCTGTTCAAGTTCGGCACGCATCTGGGCATGCCTTTCCTCGGTAATCGGATATTTCCAGATGATTGCGCACGCCAGCAAATAAAATGTCGATGGCAGCAAAGCGAATAAAAACCGCAGCCCAAATAATTGATCTGCATCGTTTACCGCGTCCGGCGCCGGATTGAATGCGAACAGGGCGAGTCCGAAGAGAGCGATAGTGCCGCCGATGGATCCCGATAACTTCGCCGTGAATGAGTAGGTCGAGAAAAAGAGCGCTGCCCTATTCTCACCACTACTGAGGGTATCAAGGTCGATTACATCTGCCTTCATCGAGTTTGGAAGGGCGGCAAACCCACCTGCTGAAAAGCCCGTAACCAGCGTAATGGGCAACATCCACCAGAAATCACCCTCTCCCAACAACAAATAGAAGGGATGGGCCAGACCGATCAGCATGAAACTACCCACATAAGCCCTGTGTTTACCGATGCGAGTGGATAACCAGACCCAAAACGGCACTGCAGAGAGATTGGCCATATAAAAAAAGGTCAACATGTAAATGGCCTTATCTTCCGCATGAAGCACAAACGTGATGAAAAACAGGTACAGTGGCGTCGTGATCGACAGCGCCGTTGAGCTAACCATAAAGGCTGCGATCAGTCTCAAAAATGGCCCGTTTGTTCCCATCAGTTTCAGCCCCGCCCAAAAAGGCGTGACGGAAGTCGTGTAATTCTTGGGTTCCGGCACACGGGTCACCGTCAACAGAACACAAATGGGCATGAGGATGAGCATGGTAACGCCAACAATCTGCAGCACAGAGCCACTGCCGCCTATGCCAAAAAACAATAGCGCACCAGCCGGAGCAAGTTGGGCGGACAAGCTGCCCACCACACCCATCATTGATCGCCAGCCGGTAATGCGCGATCGCTCGTTATAGTCCGGTGAGAGCTCGGCAGCCCACGCATAGTAAGGAATAATCATGATAGTTGTGGCTATGGACAACAGCATCATCCATACAAACATATGCGCAGCACCGGCACCCTCAGGTGGCATAAACAACCTGTAGATACTCAACATCATGATAGGCACTGCCAGGGCAATCCAGGGCCGCCGTCTACCCCAGGGCGTCCGTGTCTTATCACAGATAATTCCAAACAATGGATCTGTGAAGACGTCAAATATTCTAACGGCCAGAATAACGCTACCGGCGACTGCTAACGATACACCCATGTCGCTGGTATAAAATTTTGGGATAAATACCAGCACAGGGAACAGTGCCATACTGACTGGTAAATCAGTCAGACTGTAATAAAACAATGTTGAACGTTTTAGAGCCAACCTCTGGTCCTTAAGAAAGCGTGGCGAACCAGGTTTGTCTGGTAATGCTGCTCTCATTTATTCTTGTTTAATCGATTGTGCAGTATCCTGAAATTAAAGTCATGTTGAATATTGTGTTACTTTGGCGTGCATGGTGGGTAGCGGCATTACGAATGTCAGGCTATCTATGATCACAGTTAGCAGGAATTGGGTGAGTGAAATTGTTAAACAAACAAGTTGTGTTAGGTCGACGGCCTGTTGGTAAGCCACGGGCCGGGGACTTTGATGTCGTCGAATCGAGTGTGCCTGATATCAGGCAAAGACAAGCACTGGTTCAAAATTTGTACTTCTCCCTCGATGCCGGATTTCGCAATTGGATGGATGAGGATTCAGGAGACGATGTCCTGCCTGCCATGCCATTGAACAAACCTGTGATGGGTTTAACCCTCAGTCGGGTTATTGAATCAAAACATCCTGAATACGTGGAAGGCCAGTTGCTGATGGGCAGATTAGCCTGGGAAGAGTATTCCATCGCAAGCGACGATGACTTCCTGGTCCCATTGGTCGATGACGGCATTCACCCTCTCAGTTATCACCTGGGTATTCTTGGAGATACCGGTATGTCGGCCTATTTCGGTCTACACGACATTGCAAACCCCGGGACGAACGAAACTGTGCTGATATCTGCAGCAGGCGGTGCTGTCGGCTCGGTCGCAGGTCAGATTGCCCACATTCTAGGGGCAAAACGGGTGGTGGGGTTCGCGGGAAGCGATGAAAAATGCGATTGGCTGCGGGATAAGCTGGGATACGATGCAACGATCAATTACCGAAGCGAAAACCTCGAGCAGTCAATTGCCGCTGCCTGCCCAGACGGTATTGATATCTACTTTGACAATGTCGGCGGACCGTTACTTGAACCAGTCCTTAATCAAATCAACAATGGCGCACGGATCGCATTTTGCGGCGCAGTGGCTGACTACACCCGAACTGAAAATTCCGGCCCATCAAACCTGTTCCAGCTCGTCACCAACTGCGCGAGGATCGAAGGGTTCCTGACCCATACCAAAGTGGACCGGTATGATGAAGCCCGGCGAGCCCTGTCACAATGGTTATCAGATGGTCAACTGGTCAGCTTCGAGCATATGTACGAGGGAATAGAATGCTGCGGCCAAGCGTTTTCTGATCTTTTCGCTGGAAAGAACTTTGGTAAAACAATAGTCAGCGCCAACGGCCCTGCCTTGACTAATTCGGTAGACCCATTATGAAGTATTCCAACGCCACGCTCTGGTACGCCGTTTTTCTGTTAACCCTTGCCTCCACATTGTCATTTATCGACCGACAGATTCTCAACGTCATGATCGGCCCGATCAAGCGGGATCTTGGCGGCCTGTCGGACACAGAAATCTCCCTGATCATCGGTCTGGCGTTTTCATTGGTGTATTCGCTAACGACTCTGCCATTGGCGCGGCTCGCGGACAGATACTCCCGCCGCAACGTTATTATCGCCGGTGTGTTCAGTTGGAGCGCCATGACCGCGCTTGCGGGTATGGCTAACACGTTCAGTCAACTTTTTGTTGCCCGAATGGGTGTCGGCGTGGGTGAGGCATCCCTGGGCCCGGCAACAACATCAATGCTGGCAGATTATTTCGAGGTTCGAAGACTACCCCTGGCATTTGGTATTGTCGCCACGGCTCCGTTTATCGGTACGGGTCTTGCGAGTATGGTTGGCGGCCCGTTGATAGACTACCTGGAAGCTCAACCCCATGTCGTGATGCCAGTCTTTGGTGAAATGTTTTCATGGCAGACCGTGCTGGTGGTTGTGGGCCTGCCGGGCGTTCTCCTCGCCCTGGTGATGTTTACCATGCGGGAACCGGCACGAAGCGGTGTGGGTGCCGAGCTCGACAGCGGCTATTCGTGGGGTGAATTGTGGGAATTTGTTCAGTCCCGACGTCGTTACCTGACATTCCATTTTGTCGCTTATCTGTGTTTGTCTATCCAGGGTTTTGCTTTCCTGACATGGATTGTGGAATTTTTTGTGCGTAAACACGGCTGGAGCAGAACTGATATCGGCCTCACCTACGGCAGCATCGCATTTCTTGCGGGCATCCTGGGTAGCGTCTGGGCGGGATATTATGCCGGAAGGATGCTGGCCAGGGGTGAATCCGATGCACCTATGCGGCTTACGATGTGGGGCACCATTGGCCTTGGACCTGTTGCACTGGTGGTTCCGTTGGTTGAAAGCGACATGTTGGCAATCATCCTTATCATTCCTCTCACTTTCTTCATGGCCATGCCACCGGGGCTCAGTAACGCTGCTTTACAAGCGATTGCACCGAATCGAATGCGAGGCCAATTGATCGCCATTTACCTTATCTGTGTTTCGTTTCTGTCTTACCTGTTTGCACCGTTGATTATCGGACTGATGAATGACTACGTGTTTGGTTCAGAAGAAGCCATCGGTTTGTCCCTGGCGTCACTTTCCGTTGTTAACTACAGTATCGCTGCAGTCTGTCTTTATCTGTGTCTCGACCCTTTGCGCAGGGCAGTAGAACAAATGGAAAACTATTCTGACGAGCAATTTTAGCGAGGTTTTGCGCCACCCCCGACCCTCAATATTTCACCACTAACCCAACTGGCTGCGTCTGACGCCAGGTAGATGCAAGCCGCTGAGATATCCCGGGGTGTTCCAAGTCGCCCCAGGGGTATCTTCCACTCATCAAGAATCTCATCCAATTGGCTCTCGTCCTTGTTAAGTGCCTTCAGCATGACCTCGGTTGGAATGGCTCCCGGCGCAACCGCATTGACCCTGATATCGGGCGCAAGTTCTGCTGACAAGGTCCAGGTTAAGGAGTTTGTACCCGCTTTCGCCGCACCATAATGAGCACTGCCGGGCACCGGCCCGGTACCAGCGCCAGAGCTAATATTGATGATTGATCCACGATCCATATAACGCGCTGCCGTGATGCTGCCAACATAGACGGCCGTCAGGTTAAGCGCAATTGTTCTGTCCCATTCATCTCTCGGGAGTTCATTAAGGGGCATTCTCATGGTTGAGCCACCGGCGTTGTTCACCCAGATGGTTAATTTGCCAAATTCATCTACTGCTCTCTGTGCCAGGCGATCCAGCGCTGCATCATCTGTCACATCCGTGGTCACCGCGACGGCTTTGCCGCCACTGTCACGGATACTGGCGGCAACCCGTTCGATTTCCTGCGTTCGTCTCGCGGCCACAACAACACAAGCGCCCGCCCTTGCGAAATCAGTTGCTATCCCTTCACCTATTCCCCTGCCTGCACCAGTGACAACGGCAACATGATCTGTAAGACTAAATTGTTCATTCAGGTTATTCATAATTTGCCTTTTTTTTCATTCTTTTTTGTCATTGATGTTGCGCAGTATACTGAAGTCATCGTAGGCTTTCTGCTATGAAAACAATACTTCAAAGTTATGACCAGCTATCTGCAGACATGGTCAATCATGTATTGGCAGGTAAACTACCCGAGACGGTGACTGATGTCACCGTCAAACCCCTTGGTGAAGGTGTTGGTTTAATGTCTTCCATTGCCAGGGCAAGTCTGACTTTCGAGTCCGGTTCCCAGAGCAGTATTATCGTTAAGTGTGCCGCGCAAACGGACAATAAGGCCTTTTCGAAACAACTGAACTTCTACTTTAACGAAATTAACTTTTACCGCCACCTGGCTCACAAGACGCCGTTACCGAGTCCCAAGTGCCTTTTTGCGGATATCGATCCCGAGACCCAGGATTTTCTACTCATTCTCGAAGATCTGGGCGATACGGAAGCCGGGGATCAACTTCAGGGTTGTTCCGAAAAAGAAATGTTGCTCGCCTTTGAGCTGGCGGCACGAATGCACGCGCTTTACTGGGATAAAACCGACGAGATATCCTGGCTCAATTACCAGAATGTCGAGTCGATGACGCTGTTCCGCCGCGACGCAATATTCAGGCCCGGCGTCGAACCCACCATAGCAGCGTTCCCGGAGCTGTTCGTCGACGACCTGGTGGATGTGATTCGCAAGACCGGTGAACAATACGCTGATCTTTTCAACCGGGCCATGTCAGGACCATCGACCCTGATCCACGGTGACTATCGAGTCGACAATATGTTTCTTATGCGGAAAAGCGGCGAGTTGAAAATAGTCGCGGTGGATTGGCAGAACACAACGGGTGGTAACGGCCTCATGGATACAGCCTATTTCAGCGCCCAGAGCTGCGGCACAGAACACCGTGGAGACACAGAACTAAAAGCTCTGCGTCATTACTATGATGTACTGACGGACAACGGGGTTAAAAACTACAGTTTTGACCAGTGTGTCGAACATTATCGTTTGAATCTTCTTGTTACGATGATTACGCCTATCGCGGTCTGCGGAACACTGGATGCCGGTAATGCGCGGGGTGATGAACTGGGCCGTCGTATGCTTGAACGATCATTGGCCGCGTTGACCAGTATGGAATGCAACCAGTTGCTAAAGTAATCGATACGTCAGCAACTCTTGACGCTACAGGATTGCTCAGCCAGGTGTATGCTTGCCGCAGACTCGAGGTGGGGCCGCCGAGCCTCTGTCTAACCAACTACAAACTAACAGCTTTGCTGAATCTTAAATTCAATTCCAGCGTCCCAAGCATAATCCCAGGCTGATGCAGGAACGTATTATCCGCACCGTACTCCAGGTTATCCAACCGGTCCAGCAACCTGTCCCAGGCGATCATCTGTTCCAGTCGGGAAATACCCGCGCCAGGGCAAACCCTGGGTCCGGCTGAAAAAGTCAGATGGCGACTGACGGCACGGCGGTCAAGTTGTAATTCGTGGGGACACTCAAATTCATCTTCATCGATATTGGCAGCAGCCCATCGAAGGTGAAGAATGGAACCTTTTGGTACTTTGACCCCCTGGAAGACCTCATCCTGACTTGTCGTTCGTGTCGACAGTCCCTGGGTCGGAGATCGCAAGCGCATGCCTTCTTCGGTGAAATGCCTGAGCCTGGTTCGATCCTGCTTGATTTCGGTAAAGACACCAGGGCGCTCACAAAGTAATTGCGCCTGTTCCTCCAGGGCGTATTGGGTGGTTTCCAGGCCGCCAATCACCATGGCATAAACGACGCCATTAATTTCAACGTCTGTTAACTTTCGACCCAGCGCCTCGTAGGTCACCTCTGTTAAAAAAGAGATCATGTCATCCTGTGGATTTTCGCGTTTTTCCTGGACTTTTTCGTGCACATATTCCTTGAAACCATCCAGCAGTTTGAACTGTTCAGCTGACTCTTCCTTTGTCAGGATGTTTCTGTGTCCCTTGCCATAGACGAATGCGGCAACCTGGGCAGTACCCCAGCGGGCTAACTGCGGTATATCTTCAACGGGAAAGCCAAGTACATTCGCAAGCACCATCTGGGGCAGTGGCCTTGCGAATTCGGAGATAAATTCAACCTCACCCCTGTCGATCCATTGATCAATCAGTTGATCAACACAGCGAGTGATCATCTCCTTGTGCCGACCAGCCCCTGGCCCGACCCAGGGATCAGTGAGTTCCTGGCGATGTGCTCGCCATAGTTCAATAGTTGGCCGCAAGGTCATCATTGAAACCATCATCGCATTCATCCGGGGTAATTCATCAGAGGGAATGTTGCGTTTTTTCATCTCGTTGATCGCAACCGACAATCCCGGTGGAAATCTCACGGGGTCACGAACAACTTTTGATATGTCCTCATATTTTGTCAGGATGAACCCGTCGTGTTCCGGTGTTGTCCCCTCGCCTGGAATTCTGTGAACCGGAGATTCGCGGTGCAGTATTTCGTAAGCCTCATACCAGTGCTCCTGCGCGCCCGCAGAGAACAGGTCAACATCGTCCAGGTTGACCGGGCATTTCATTTCACTGAGTTGATGATTTTGGGTCTTCTCGTCCATTACTGTCCCGGCTTTCAAATCGCGCAGGTTTTTGGCTCCAGGTCCAAAACCATCAGGAGTCGACCGACGCCGATGAACTGGCCAATTAACATGCCTAGCTCAACAATTTCAGGATCGTCAAACTCCCCATGCAGTCTTTCAAAAAAGGCGTCATCTATACTCTGGTGGTCAAGCGCCATTTTCTCTGCATACTCAACCGCGAGTCTTTCCCTTGTGCTGTAGCTATTGGTGTCTGCATCCAATTCAGCAATTTTTTCTTCAGTTAGATTTTCTTCTTTTTCTGTGCCCGACAGAAATCGAGTATTAAGTCAGGTAAAACAATCATTCAGCCGGGCAATTTTCAAACGCACCAACTCGATCAATTCTTCTTCAACTGCCTCACCTTTTCGGGCTTGCCGGTACCAGCTGAAAAACCCGTCAAACAGCGACTGCCGATGCGCAAAACCCCGCATCACAGAGCTATCGCCGCCAGCAGCTTCAACGGCTTGCACCTGGGCCAGCACTTCATTCGGCAATTCGTGATCCTGCTTTAGACTTATTCTGCTCATATGTATCCCCTATTCTCTCGTCTCAAAGTTGTGTATTTATACATAAATTTCCTGCCTATGACCATCGCACTACCCGGAGAGCCTGCAACGGATTACAATAACTGTATTGGGAGCCTCAATTCCAGTGAAAAACCTGTTTTTGCTAACTCAAATTACGCTTATCTGCACCAGCTCTGCACTGGCTGCATCGAGTATGTTTGGTTCAACGGACGCAGGTAGCTGTTATCAGGCCACCTTGATCCCGTTTTCGAATCAAAATGTTTTCCACTGCAACAATGCAATCAGCAATGGCGATTTGAGTAAACGTGATCTGGCCGCAACCTACTCGAACCGTGGCATCATCCACCTGCGAAACGGGCATGTTGACAATGCACTACGGGATCAGGATCGGGCTGTTCGAATCCTGCCGGACCAGCCCCAATTTCACGTCAACCGGGGCAACGCGCTTTACTATGCTCACGAATACGAAGCAGCGCTCAAGGAGTACAACATCGTCATCGAATCGAACTCTGATGGGCTGACAAACACAACCTACAACATTTCGCTGTACAACAAAGCACTCACTCAGCTCAAGTTACAACGTTTCACTGACGCGAGATCAACTCTGGAGTTGGCACTGGAGTCCGATCCCGATTCCAGGAAAATCAAAGACAAACTGGCCGATATCGCCTCATTCGGCGAGTTACCTGACGGCCGGTAATCACGGCCTTGACTGTGACTCCCCTGGACAAGGCCAACCCTTATCCACCCACTCGCCCACCTATCAGCATGACTCGAACACTAGGTCTGGGTTAAAACAATCATGTTTGCTTGTTTTCTCGGCAACCAGTCCAGTTAGCGCCAAAAAGCTACCGGACACAAAAAACAAATTTTCTGGGGAGAGAATATGAGATTCAATCGAATCCTACTTGGTGCTTTTGTCACTATCGCACCAATTTCAGTACCGCAAATCGCCACGGCAGCAGATGCTGACGCGGCGATGGAAACCGTCGTTGTGACCTCACGACGGCAGGAAGAATCCATACAAGACGTACCAATGGCTGTTACCGCATTTACCGAGGCTGACCTCGAACGCCTTGCGCCAAAAACCATTCGTGACCTGGATGCGCTGGTTCCCAATGTCAGGATCGGCATGGTAACCGCGGCACCAGGACAAGGTGCCTTGTTTATCCGCGGTCTCGGGTATGCCGATGCGGAAAATAATCAGCCGCCAGCAGTAGGCATTATTATCGATGGGATTTATCAGGGAACCAATACGGGTCAGTTAATCGATACCTTTGATATCCAGCAGATTGAAATAAACCGTGGTCCACAAGGTGTTTTGTACGGTAAGAATACCACTGGTGGCATTATCGTCGTTAAGCGAATCAAGCCAGTATTTAATGATTTTCACTACGGCGTCTCGGCAACGGTCGGCAACTATGGAGAAAAGCAGCTAAAAGCCAGGATCAATGTGCCGGTCATCGACGATTCACTGGCGTTTAAGCTGGGTGTCATCACTAAGGAGCGTGATGGATATTACAAGAACATCACCCTCGGCGGCGATGCCGGTGCGGATGACTACACAGCCATCACGTTTTCAGCTTTGTATGAGCCCAACGATTGGTTCAGCGGCCAATTTACTTATGACAATGTTGATCAATCTGGCGACATTCCACCCCAGGACCCTCGTTGGAATGGCGACAATGTGCACGTCAACGAAGCAGACTATGATGAATTTCAAGAACTGGATGTTGATTCATTCGGTCTACAATTAAGTTTTGATCTGGGTTGGGGTGAATTGGAGACAATATCAGGTTGGGTCGACTCGACTGATGTCACAGGGCAGGATTTCGACGGCTCCACCCTTGAGAGCACAGCCTCGCCTCTCGCTCAATTGCATACCCATCGTGACCGTGACTACGAACAGTTCTCACAGGAGATTAAATTATCTGGTGATCTGACAGACAGTCTCTCTTATACAGTGGGTTATTTCTATTGGGATTCGGAGTTTAGTTTCCAACAAGGAACCAATCAGGTCTTTGCGCTGCCATCGGCTGCAATTGGCTTACCGCCTGGAACGCCATGCTCGGTTGCCGGTTTACCTAGTCCCGCTCTGGATCCAACCTTATGTCAACTGCCACCCGCGTTTACCATCCAGCAAACCGCTGAGGATGTAAAATCAACAGCACTATTCGCAGCACTCAACTGGCAGGTGACAGACACACTGGAACTCAGTGTGGGCGCACGTCGGGTAGAAGAAGAGAAGGATTTCAATGCTGTCTATTTTGCCGGTCTCCCCCCGACTGATGGTCCGACCAACAAGTTTGGACTGTCCATCAATCCACCAACGGAATCAGTTGGTCCCCCTATCGTCGCAGAGTTCGGTCTTGGTGATGAATGGAGCGATACGCTCATAAAAGTCACTGCTGACTGGGTTTTTGCCCCGAACCATTCGCTTTACGCCGTTTATTCAGAAGGGTTTCAGTCTGGTGGAATCCACAATCGGTCGACGGACCCCGAGTTCGCAGTTTTTGAACCGCAATCCGTGGAATCCTGGGAACTTGGATTGAAGAATACCTTCATGGATGGTCGAGTCATCCTGAATCTTGCAGCCTTTCAAACAACGGTAGCTGACGCGCAAGCGGCGTCAGTGATTATATTACCCGCTGGACAACCACCGGGCACCAATACAATTGTTAACAATATTCCAGCAGACCGCGATATCTGGGGGTACGAGGTTGAGTTGAAAGCAAGCGTGACTGATAACGTCATGTTGATGTTTAATTATGGTAAAACCGAGGTCGATACGTCATCGTATCAGATGAATTCCCGTACCGTGGCATTTAACCCCACTGGTTCAGCCTGTAATGCTTTTGATAATCCGGGATTCTTTCCCAATGCGCCATCCAGCGACGGTAATACCTGCCCTAATGTCACATTTCCCGGTGGTGAAGCACTGTTTATTCCCGAGTTCAATATGTCTTTCACGGCAGCTTATGATCGCACATTCGGTGGCAACGACTTTCATATCAGTGTGATTGCCCGGCATCAGGACGATATGAATATCGCCGGTTCACCGCCAAACTCCTTTATCGTTGAGGGGGCCTATACCTTGCTGGACGCGAGGGTGGCCTATAACTGGAATCTGCAGAATGGCAGTACCTTTACCATCTCAGCCTACGGAAAGAACCTGACAGAAGAGGATTACAAGGAACAAATCCTGCTGCTGGGTGTTGATGGCGGTTTTCAGGGTTGGGGTGCACCGAGAACCTACTCCCTCGAGTTTGCCTACTCGCACTAACAGTGCTCGATCGATTTTCACCTTGGAAAAGTCTCCTCAGGGAGGCTTTTCTTTCTAAATTTGAAACGACCTGGCTTCCTGCCCCCTGCTTCAGGATTTCTGAGGCACTGACTGTATCGAATGACCACAAGAGCAGGATTTTGTGCTGACGATCGCGTTAATATGGGGAAAACGCTCGATCTGGAGGCAATGTGCCAACCTCACCAACCGCTGTAGTAACAGGCGTTATTACGCAAATTCGAACCACTGATATTGAAGAATCAATCGGATTTTATACTTCCCTCGGATTTAAGCTGGAATTCCGGTTTCAGGACTTCTACGCGGGGATAAAAGTGGGTGATCAACAGTTCCATCTGAAACTGGTGGATGATAAGGATCCCTCCATAGAATTTGTCTCTGAAGGGGATCACTTTCACCTGTACTTCCCGACGGACGATGTGGAGTCCAAAGCCGCAGAACTGCGTAACAAAGGCATAACTCCTCGCAACGGAATCAACACTACCGAATGGGGATCGAAGGAATTTTCCATCACTGACAACCAGGGTCATATTCTCTATTTTGCAGAAAACTCGGATTAGCGGCCCTCAATATGCAAATGATATCTGCCGCTCAAATGCCGGACATCCATGGTGATATCGAAGCAAGTCTTGCGAAAATCATCGAACATGCTGTTGCCGCAGAAAAAGAAAATGCAATATTGATTTGCTATCCCGAGTGTTTCCTTCAACGCTATGTCGTGCACAAGGACTTGACCCGCGAACTCGCAATCGACCTGTCGTCCCCTTCGTTCAAAAACATTCTGGGACAGTTTTCTTATATCAATCCTGTACTGGTTATTGGTCTCATAGAAATAGACAAACAACGATTGTTTAACACTGCTGTCGTCATCAAGAATGGTCAGGTGCTGGGTAAATACCGGAAAACCAATCTCACCACTGGTGAGCACAAGGTGTTTACCGCCGGTGACGAATTCCCGGTTTTCGAGGTTGATGGAATAAAATTCGGTATCAATATTTGTTATGACCTTAATTTTCCTGAGTGCGCTGCAAACATCGCCGCACAGGGCGCACAACTACTCGTTTGTCCCTGCAACAATATGCTGAGGCGAGACAATGCCGAGACCTGGAAATTCAAGCACAACGAAATACGCTCCCGGAGAACTGTGGAGACAGGTTTGTGGTTACTCTCCTCAGATGTCACGGGTACTAGAGATAACCGTATTTCATATGGGCCAACTGCAGTCATTGACCCAACGGGTTCTGTGGTTTCTCAATTGCCACTTGGACAGGAAGGTATACTGTTTTACCCGGCGCTGTCTTGAATCAGTCAGCGCCAGCCAGGCACCGCGGCACTGCCACCTTTACCGAGGGTTCCATTCGTCGTCATGTTGTTCATCTATCGAGTGTGATGATTGTCGGTTTTCTGGCAATGACCCTGGGCCAGCTGGTCGAGATGTTTTATATCGGCATGGTGGGCAAACTTGAACTGGCCGCCATCACATTTACTTTCCCGATCACCATGTCCCTGAACGCATTGACCCGTGGAATCGGCATTGGCGCCTCTACCCTTATCGCACAATCCATGGGCGAAGGCGATCGCTTCAAGACAAGTCTAACAATTACACATTGCTACTTGTTGGTACTCCTGTTTACCACCGCTGTTGCATTACTGGGACAAATCGGGGCCGAACATTTGTTCTCACTGCTTGGTGCGCGAGACGAAGTGCTCGCCCTTGCAAGCAGTTACGCACACATCTGGTTGATCGGCTTCCCGATGATGGGCATCGCCATGGTGTCTAACGGCTTGATACGGTCATTTGGCAACGCGACTTTCCCCGGATACATCATGACAACTGCACCTGCTGTGCAGGTAACCGTGGGTCCATTTCTTATCTTCGGTTTGTTTGGTTTTCCAGAACTCGGGCTGCAGGGAGCGGGTTGGGCATTTGTTGCCGGTACCTGCGCACAAGTATTGCTGGCCGGTTACTGGTATTTTTTCAAAGAGCGATTGTTTGTGCGTTCTCTGGGTAATTTTGTTCAATCTGCTCAACAGATTCTGGTTGTGGGCATACCCGCCGCGGCAACCAACCTGATTCAACCCGTTTCGATGGCGGTTGTTACCTGGTTGCTCGCAGGATTTGGCACAACCGTGGTCGCAGGGTTTGGCGTCGCCAGCCGCATAGAGTCAGTCGCCGGTATGGTTGTTATCGGGATCTCCACCAGCGTTGTGCCCCTGGTAGGTCAGAACTGGGGGGCGCGAAAGTTTGATCGTGTTTATGAAACCCTGGCTACCTGCTACATTGGTTGTCTTGTGTGGGGTCTTATTGCTGCAACTATCATGTGGCTTGGTGCCGGTTATTTCGTCAATTTCATCAATGATGATCCCAGTCTGGTGGAGACTGCTGTCACCTTTCTACACATTATTCCATTATCAATTGGGTTCCTGGGATTAATCACTGTTGCTACACATGCATTTAATGCCCTGCGAAAGCCTATGCCAGCGCTGCTGTTATCCGTTGCCAGGCTACTGATTGTTTATATCCCAATGGCGTTGGTTGCGAGTCACTATTTTGGCTATGTTGGTATCTTTGCTGCGACGGCGATTACCAATGTGCTGGTTGGAATCGTTGCTGTCCTTTGGAATCGACGTACACTGAAACACGAGCAGAGTTTACTCAACTGATCGACACTCATAAATGTTTAACCGTCAGAATCCAGATCCGCGACCTTAATCATCAACTTTCCAAAGTTTTCACCGGTGAACAACATGCGAAATGCCAACGGTGCATTCTCAATTCCTTCAACAATCGTTTCACGGTATTTTAGCCTGCCGTCTTTAATCCACTCACCCAATGTTCGAGCCGCTGTTTCAAATTCGTCGATCCACTCGGTGACCACAAAGAAGCGGGATTCAGGTGGGTGCTCAAGTGCACCGAGAACCATTTCGGGGGTTTTTATCTGATCATCGCTCGTTGCGTTGTAAGCCGAGATAAAACCACAAACCGGGACTCGCGCTCCTTTATTGAGTAACGGCGCCACTGCTTCGAGGATTTCACCGCCCACGTTCTCAAAATAAACATCAACACCCTCCGGACAAGCGGCTGCCAGTTTTTCCGCAAAGTCGGACTCTTTGTAATCAATACAGACATCGAATCCAAGTTCATTCACTACGTAGTCACATTTTGTCTTGCCTCCCGCGATCCCCACCGCACGGCATCCCTGAATCTTTGCTATTTGCCCAACAACGGAACCCACCGCGCCGGATGCTGCGGAGACGACGACGGTTTCACCCTCCTGCGGTTTACCGACGTTAAGCAGTCCAAAATAGGCTGTTTGACCTGGCATGCCGGTGGTGCCAACCGCAGTAGAGATTGGCGCCAGTTCAGGATCAACCTTGAACAGGCGATAATCATCCGGCTTCGCAATCGCATAGGACTGCCAGCCATACATCCCGCTCACGAGCGTACCGACAGGGTAATCAGCTACATTGGATTCAACCACCTGACACACAACACCACCGGTGATAACCTCGCCAATCTCCAGGGGTTTCGCATACGACTTGCGGTCGCTCATACGCCCACGCATATAGGGATCCAGTGAGAGCCAAAGCGTCCGCAGTAACATCTCGTTCTCGCCAGGGCTAACAACCGGGATTGATTGAACTTCAAAATTGTCATCAGTCGGCATGCCAATCGGTCTTGAGTTCAATACTATTCTGGTGTTATTTAGATCGGCCATACTTTGGTTCCTTATAGAGCGGTTGTTTTATACACCAAAACATCTGGTGCCAAGTTGGAGCTGGTTATCTGTTGTTGGCCTGCCAGTTGACCAGTAAGTCACGAGTCTGCGCCCGTTCGTCATCGTTAGTAGTGAACTGTGAAGCAGCAAAGTCCGTTACGCCGGATGCAGCTACTTCTGCCAGCTGGTCAAGCACTTTTGATTCACTACCCACTATGGCAAGTTCCCCAGGCTCGCTGACACCTTCGCGCTCAAACATTGCCTTGTAGGAAGGTAATTCACCGTACATTTTTAACGTTCGGGAAATTCTGTTTCTTACCGCGTCTTCATCTTGCGTCACACACACCGGCAAGGTTGCAATAATTCTGGGTGCCGGTCGCCCCGCATCACTCGCTGCTTCAGTTAATCGGGGTTTGATATGTTCACGAACAGTGCGCGGTCCAACCCAGGCCAGGGTTGTACCATCTGCAAGACGTCCAGCGACCTTGAGTGCCTGGGGTCCCAGGGCTGCGACAACCACAGGGGTTGGTTGATCAGGATTGAAAAAAGTTTCTGCTTCACAGGAGATCATGTCACCCTGGAATGAGACCCGACCCTCATTCAGCAGAGGAACCAGCACCGACAGGTACTCCCTTAAATGCCTGATTGGTCGATCAAACGGTAAACCCAATGATTTCATCATTGTCTCGTGAGACAAGCCAATACCCAGGGTTAACCGGTGACCGATGACATTTTGCATGGTATGCACCTGTCCGGCCAGGACCATTGGATGACGAGGGAAAGTCGGTACAATTGCCGTCCCCAGTTCAATATCTGGAACACGCAATCCAACGACTGTCAGCACGGTCATTGCATCAAGACCACCGGTTGGATGTTCTGCGAGCCAGTAACTGGAGAAACCGTCATCGAGCGCCCGCTGTGCATCTTTTGCAATTAAGTCAATGGACGCAGTCTGTACCAATCCTGTGCCGTTAATGCCTATTTTCACTATCTTCCCCTGCCGTAAACGTTTGTATGACAATCCTATAGTCGGTGGTTTCCCCAGGTCAACAGCAGCAATCCATAGCCCAAGAACAAATCGAAATATGCTAATAAGATGCCAGCTGTTCCAGCACAGCCGGGATAATCGCCTCGGCATGCTGGGCCATCAACCAGTGGCCTCCGTCCAACTCGAGTTCGCGATAGGGCCCCTTGATGTATTTGGCCTGCCCTTCGACGGCTACCCTGCCCGCCGATTCATCTTTGTTACCCCAGATAAACAATGTGGGGATATCAATCGAAGGATTCAAACTCGATGCGTCCGCCAGACTCGCACCCATCTGCCGGTACCAGTTCAGTGCTGAGGTCAGGGCTCCAGGTTCTGAAAATACCTCGCGATATTCCTGTTGCTGCTCTGGGGTCATGTCTGCATAAAGTCCCATCAACATCGCCAGATTATTAAATGTAAAAAGTGCTTCCGGCAAGTAGGGAGTTGTAAACAGGGCAAAATAACTGCTGCGGGCTTGCTGGTCCGGGTCATTCTGCAGCGCTTCACCAAAGGCAACCGGGTGTGCGATCGAAACAGCAGTCCAGGACAGAATCCGTTCCGGGTGTAGCATTACCGTATTCCAGCCTATTGCCGAACCCCAGTCATGACCGATCAGGTGAAACTTTTCCGCACCAACAGCATCCGCCATCGCTATAACATCGCTTACCAGATTGGGAACTATGTAGGCTGCCGGGTCTTCCGGTCTTGCACCTGGGCTGTAGCCACGCTGGTCAAAGGCAACAACGCGGTAACCTGCATCTGCCAGGGGCTGAATAATGGGTTCCCACATGGCCGAAGTTACAGGGAACCCGTGTAACAAGATTACCGTGGCGGCATCCTCGACTGAGTGAGTCAAGCCTGCCACACGCGCCCGAAACTCGTAGCCGTTGGCTTTGATACGAACAATACCTGTCGCCGAGTCCGCGGATAAAAGAGGCAAGGCGCTGGTTTTCTTGGTATGTGTGTAATCACGATCCAGCGACATTGATGATCCGATGCCGAAAACAATCACGATGCCCAGTACCAGGCCTGCAACAACAATTACAAGCCACTTCGCAATTTTCAACACCATTGACTTATTCCTTGTATCTAAGAACTGAAGCTAAAGCTATACCGGATCAATCTTTATCGGGCTGCTAGTTTTCCCGCAGCCATTTCGCCCTTTTTTGTAAACCACGGGAAAACATTTTCACCAGGCCGCGATCCTTCCGCCAGCGCAAGTGCAACCCGATATCCTCGACTTGAATAAATTCTTCAAAGCTACGGGCAGTCTCTGTCATCGAAGCATCCAAATCGGCAACGCCGAGAAAGAAATCATCGCCTGTGGCATTTCCTTCAACCAGTCTTCCAGCCAAGCGAAGTGAATCCATGGCAGCGGTCAGGATGCCGGGATTCCCACCGAGATTCAAGGTTTGAGAAACCATAAATGCGTTAAGCGCGGTGAGCACATGGAGCGGCTCGGACTGGGCGAAATTGGGGGGCAGATCTCCACTGCTGAAAATGCAATCATCGGTAACATTCACTTCGTCGAAGGCAGCAAAGCCCTGGCTCATATCAGCCAGAAACCCGGGACTTTCGCGATGGGTCAGCGCCACCCCTGCTGCGTTTCGATCAATCAACAACAGGGTGTTCTCGTCCGAACCTGTAACCTGCACGATAAGATGGTCAACATGCCCGGAAGCGGCGACCCAATTTTTGAACCCAGACACTGTGCGACTGTCAGTGGATTTTGCAATGACTGTTCCGGAATACTCACCGGTTTTATCCTCGGCGACCAGATAGCTCGCCCAACCGCTCTTCGGGCAAAATGGGAAGGCATAACGCATCATGCCCTGGTAACCAGCATGAAAAATCCAGGCAGGTCGGTCAGCTAACGCTCCACCAATCAGAGCAACCGCGAGGGGGTCGTGTCCGGAAACATCGTTGCTTATCCAGTTATTTTTCCAGGCCTCTTCCGTCGCCGATATCAACGGCTCGTAGAAGCTGGCTTCCAGACGGCCGAGGGTATCTAGATAATCTGTACTCATACTGAGACTCTGTAAAAAGCAATGGCAGATTGTACT
>JAPYTQ010000040.1:0-49140 GCA_029941905.1 Pseudomonadales bacterium
AGCGCGTGTAACTAGGCAGGACTGTCAGATTCTTCTTTCTCGAAATCTATTAATCGATTCTGGTCTTCGCTTTCAGCCTGAATACGCAGGTAGATTTCCTCTCGATGAACTGCAATTTCTTTCGGTGCATTGACACCAATGCTTATCCGATTACCCTTAACTCCGAGAACGTTAACCGTCACATCGTCGCCTATCATCAGGGTCTCTCCGATCTTGCGAGTCAAAATCAACATTTTTTTCTCCTTCCTCATCTAGTCTTATCGCTCACTAAAGAACTTTTTGCAGCTCAAATTGTGGAACAATCGTAGTTGCACCCTGTAACTTTAATCAGACCAGATCGTAAAATTGTGTGAACTTTTGTAAGTTCGATATCAATCACTGGTAGGGCGGGAGTTAGACCTGGGATGGCGATTCGACGTTCTAGGGGCTCTGTCCTACTTTCTGTGTCACCAGACCAGGTTCCATTGGCACTGGAAAAAAGCAAGCAAGAGCCTCCGTCAAGTTTGCAAGATACAAGGCTTCCATGGTTCTTGAATAACCAGTTTTCTTTACGGCTACTTTCTGTAAGAAAGCAAATTCCATAGAGCCATTTATATATGCGACTACCATTAAAATCAGGAAGAAGAGATTTTTGTCTTTGAGAGACCTGGGAAGTAAGTGTGGAACAAGGGCGAATTCATTGCCTCTATCGTTTAGCCAAATCGCTTTTTCACAGAGGGTAGATAAGGGGGCTTCGAAGGTGAAAGAGTATCGTTCAACTAGCAGGGACATCAAAGCCGGTTTTTTAGCGACTCTCACTACCGCGCAAACTATTCCTTCGATCTCCCACCAGGATAATCCTTTTCCTCTGCTATATTTCAGGTCATCCAACCACCCGCATAATTTGGAAGGGAAGTCTTCCACATTTTCCTGTATTATTTCACTCATCTTAGTTACGCGGTTAGCTGCTGGTTAGGACAAGCAGAATAACGACTCTGCGTAACAGGAAGATAATTTGAAATGTCCTGATTGTGTTAATTTGTAAACTTTAGTAACAAATAATACGACACGACTAATCTGATTGTAATCCAGGTTGGCATGTCGGCCTCACTCCCATTTCAGAAATTGTTAACTTGCCCCGCTGTATCGAACAACCACTGAAAAAATTCTGTTACATTAACGAACAGAGAAAAAGGTGGGTAAGGTACCGCCCTTATCTCTGGCCATGTTGATGGCTTATGATTAAGGTGGGTATCAGAGGTTCCCCAACGAAGCAGAGGAAAAATTATGTTTAGCCATATTATGATCGGTGCAAACAATGTCGAGTCAGCCAAGGTTTTTTATGATGCAGTTCTTGGTGCATTAGGCCACCCTCCCGGGGTGATAGATGACAACGGCAGGTGTTTTTACGTCACCGCAAGCGGTGTTTTTGCAGTCACCAAACCAATTAACGATGAACCAGCCAGCAATGGCAATGGCAGTACGGTCGGATTTGCGGCGGCGGACCCGGCGGCAGCCGATGCCTGGCATGAAGCAGGGCTCGCCAACGGCGGAGTTACCTGTGAAGACCCGCCAGGTGTACGCGAAGGCGCAAACGGTAAATTGTACCTGGCTTATCTGCGCGATCCGTCTGGCAATAAAATTTGCGCTCTGCATAGGATGTAACAATGGCTGAAGCGGACAATAAGCTCATTCTTTATGGTGTGCCCTTTTCCCAACCGGTTCGGGCGGTAATGTGGTTACTTTTAATGAAACGATTACCGTTCAGGATGGTACTGATCAATCCAGGTTCATCCGGTGAGAAGGGTAGTCGTCACCCATCTTTTTTGCAGAAGAACCCTGCCGGGACGATCCCAACGATTGAAGAACCGGATAGTGGATTTACGCTCGGTGAGGCGCACGCCATCTTGACCTATCTGTCTCGCAAGCATGGCTGGACCGATGTGTATCCTAAAGACGAACATATTCGCGCCAGGATTGACTGGTACCTGAACTATCATCATCGCAACATTCGCGACGCTTCCACGGGGCTGGTAGCGCCGAAGATCCGTAAGGATCTTGATATACCGGAATTGATTCAGTTGTCTGCACAGCGGACACTGACCTCGGCTTTGAAAGTGCTTGAGAATGGGTGGTTGGCGGATCGTGAATATCTCGCCTGCGACCATGTGACACTGGCAGATTTTGCGGCATACGTTGAGATTGGTCAGCTACAGCCGCAGTTTACCAATGTGTGGGATCTGACCCCCTACCCTAATTTGCAGCGTTGGCTCAAGAACATGACCCTGGTTGATTCCCACGATGACGTCCATAAAGTGTTACAGGCACTCGGTGATATAAGTGTAGAAGCACCTTCGATGGACACCATCAAAGGTGCCAACAAGTCGGCGTTGTCGACGTTGAATCAGCGGCTTGCGGCGCTGGAGTAGGGCATACTACATTAGTCAACCAACCCAGGGGAATCGTTATGTCGATCAAGATAATTGTAAGCCTGCTAACTAGTGCCGTCCTGTCATTCGCTTCCGCCGATGAAATTAAAAGAACATCCAGCGGCAAACCCGATCTCTCTGGTAACTACAACATCGCCAATTTAACGCCTTTTGAGCGTGATCCGAAATATGGAGACATACTTAATATGAGCCCGGAAGAGGCTGCAGAAATTGAGCGTACAATGTCGACTTTCGTTGCAAACTCATCCCAGGACAGTGACCCTGATCGCAGTGCACCACCCGCCGGGGGCGATGGTTCCGGGGGACCATCAGGAGCTGTAGGTGGCTATAACACTTTCTGGCTCGAGCTCGGCACGAAAACCTACGCGGTTGACGGCAAATTCCGTACATCAATTATCACCGATCCGGTTAACGGTCGACTACCGGCTATTTCAACCTCAGGTAAAGCCCGCCGTGCGACACTGCACCCCTATTCATACAAGAATACGGGCGACGCCTGGTGGTTGGCGAGCGGCGACGATCCTTACGACGGACCAGAAAATCTTTCCTTGTTGGATCGCTGCCTTTACGTCGGTGTTGCGACGGTACCGATGCGTTCCGTTCCCTATAACAATGTGAAGACAATTATCCAGACGCGTGATCATGTTGTGATTCTGGTTGAATGGATGCACTGGGCGCGGGTGATTCGTCTTGACAACGAACATTTACCTGATGAAATCAGATCGTTTGGAGGAGATTCTATCGGCTGGTGGGAGGGAGATACTCTGGTTGTTGATACAACAAACTTTCTTGAGAAACCGAATGAACCGCGGGAAGGATTGAAGGTAGTTGAACGTTTTACGCGTACCAGCACGGATACACTTTTGTATCAGTTCACCGTCACCGATCCCGATTACACAGCGCCCTACAGCGGCGAATTCACCTGGCCACAAAGCAACGACAGACTTTTTGAGTACGCATGTCACGAAGGCAATTATGCAATGGGTAACATTCTCCGGGGAGCCCGTTTGCTGGAGCGTGAAACTCTGGCAAAGCACGCCGTTTCAGGCCAGGAATAAAGTGAGTAAAGGGTGGTGGCATTGCCATCGCCGATCTCGATGAAGATGACGAGAATGCTATGCTGCGAGAGTCCAGGAAGTATCAATCGAGTTGACAGCCCGCATGTTTTCGACTTTGTTTGATTTCCCTCACGAAGAAAGGCGCAAATTGATTTTACTGGTCAGATATCACCACTGCCGTACCTGAGCTGACAGTTGGTCAGGACATTGATATGGGGAAACGCAAGAAAGAGGCAAATGCAATTCAACTATTCAGATGGGTTGAGCGTGAATCGCCCGAACCGGATGTTGGTGAATTCGAAATTCAGGTGCTCGATATCAGGCTAACGAGAAGTATTGGCCGCGAGAACAATCTGGAAGTATGGCTTTAATGTAAGCACCGTAAAGACAAGTTCAGCGTTGATTTTAAAGCGAAGCAATGATCCCGACGACCAGGTAGATGCCGAATGCGACGAGGGCCAACAGGCTTAGCAGGTCTACTTTTATGTATTTAATGGTCATGGGTCTGCAATATACGGGTTGAATGGGGAGCCGTGAAAGAACCGTTTTTTCTATTCTTATGCAGGAAATGCCTAATAGAAGATGTGCGATATACCCTCGGTTAGCCTCCTAGACCAGGTAAAGAACAGCCGTAAGGGTAGCAGGGACGACAGTTAGCCAGAGGATGATTGCCTGGAGAAGCACTCTGGCGTCGATTTCGCGGAGGTTTTGGCGTGAGATTTCAGTGCCGATGAAGAAGAGGGCTGCAACCAGCAAGGCACTGGAAATAATGGCAGCAGTTTTTTGGATGACATCCGGGAGCGGCACAATCGATCCTATGATGGAAGCGAGAATGAAGAGCAGGATGAAGCCGGGGAGGCGCATTTTGGCTTCTCCCGAACCAGACCAGATGGTTGCTGCCAGTATCAGTGGGATTAACCAGAGAGTACGACCCAGTTTGAGCGTGGTTGCCACGCGAGCGGCTTCTTCACCATAGATCTGTGCTGTCGCAACAACGGAACTGGTATCGTGGATAGCCAGGGCAACCCAGACACCGAATTGTTCCTGACTAAGTCTTAGCCAGTCTCCAATATGAGGGAACGTGAACAGCGCCAGGGCGTTGAGCAGAAAAACGATGGCCAGTGCGGCACCGGTCTGGTGAGATGTGGCGCCAATGATAGGAGACAAGCTGGCAATGGTCGTGCCGCCACAGATTGCTGTCCCTGAAGACATCAGCTTATTAGCATTGAGTTCGACCTTGAGTGCCCAACCCAGCAGTCCGCCCAAACCCAGAACTGTCAGGACGTAGATGGCGATCGGCAAGGTGTAGTCTGCCGAGATGGATAAAAGATCCACAACGTTGAGCTTTAGACCTAGCAGGACGATAGCGGTCTGAAGACAGTATTTTCCCAGGTTTGCCGCGTTAGCAACGATCGACTTATTTAAAGTGAGTGTGAGGAACGTACCGGTGAATAAGGCGATGGCGGGGTTACCCAGAAAGAGTAGTGTTAAGAGCGCAATAATTGCGATGAACCAGCCTGTGGATGGGCGCATATTGGATTTCAGGGGTTATAGGTAATAAGTATATAATTAAATAGAATACAACAGAAAGAAAGGCACATTTCACAGGTATCTTTTTGGATCCGAGTGCCTGTGATAGCCTTAGGTAACGTGAGTAGCACTAAATCAACGATTTCCGTCGCCAAACTGGAAAATGGACAAACCGCAGTTCTCAATGTTGAGGGAGTCGATGTATTACTGTGTCGAGTGTCGGACCGGTACTACGCGATATCTAATCGCTGTAGCCATGCCAATCAACCGCTGACGGAGGGTAAGCTAAGAGGGTTTGCCATTTCCTGTCCGTTACACGGCGCAAGATTTGATGTTCGTGACGGTAAATGTATGGGTGGGCCTGCGATTCGTTCGATTCAAACATTTCACGTGATTCAACGAGGTGGTGAGATAATCGTTAGCACCTCTCAGTCGTAGAGCACCATGCACCGAACTTCGATGCTCCAGCGATCAGGTGCTCCCAGAGGTGTTGCCGTATCTTCGAAAGCGCTGTGAAAGCTAAATGTACAGGGCGCGAGTTTATTTTCCTCATCGCCGAGATCCCCGTTTGATTGAGCCAACGGGCCAGCTGAATCCCACTGCTTGATCAACAATACCTCATTGCGGGTCATGTCTGGGTAGAAATACATCCGGTGTCGGGTTGAGTATTTGGCGAAATAATTCTCGCCAATTCGGTCAGGGTAGTGAATCTCAAATACGACCAGTTCTTCCGGTCGTACAGTTTGACTGTCGCATAATGCCAGCGGGTGGGTGGCCACTGGCTCAACTGCAATATTTCTCCACACGTTAATAATCGAGAATCTACTGTCACCAGCCAAGGCTCGAGCAGCACCAGTGGGCGGGATTAAACTCTCTCCAGCTCCCAGCACACCGAGCAAGGTGTCATTTCCACTGGGTGGTTCAATGAGTTGTTTCAACCTGTCGGGCGCGCTACGCAGTGTGTAATCGCCGTGTACTAGATGGGCCGGGCCCTGCACCTGCTGACCACCTGTGATCAACGCCTTGTTCTTCTTGCCGGTGGCAGATCGTACGTTGTGATCAAAGGCATAGGCTTTTGCGCCTGTAACCTCTTCAACAATTGCTGTGCATTCATCGTAGTAAGTCGCAACAACCTGACGGTGATCTGTAAAGTTAAGCGTTTCATTGCCTAGCGGACAGGCTTTCAACTCGAAACCGTTTTGCTCGCAGGTAAGAGGGCTATCACTCTCGAGCAGCCGGGCATTCTGGACTCCAAGGGAGTGCTGTGCCAGATTGATCCCTTCACTGGTGGTCGTGTTTCCATCA
Organism: Pseudomonadales bacterium; assembly: GCA_029941905.1. Lineage (GTDB taxonomy): Bacteria > Pseudomonadota > Gammaproteobacteria > Pseudomonadales > Azotimanducaceae > JAHRVQ01. The sequence goes on from JAPYTQ010000040.1 coordinate 6,323, forward strand.
GGATCTCGTTGAATTTTTACTCGACCGTTGCGAAATAATGAGGCTTCAGTCTCGGGTGACATGTAATTAAATACACCCTGGCAGAACTCACGTTGGTAAACCCTGGAACTCAAGTCATTTCTCCTCGTCGCTGGATTTTTCAGTATCCATCACATCTTACCGACTGGCAATCACAGGAGAAGAGATTTGTTCACACTGGTACAACACAGTTGACGGTGGTCAGTTGGCAAAATTGTAAGGTACACTTGTGATCGCCAATAAATAGGGATCTCAACATGTCTGAGTTATTGAAGAAGGGCGATAACATCATTCCGGTAACACCGGTTACTGCCGAAAGATACATATCGCGGGATTATGCGACACTGGAATGGCAGAAACTCTGGCCAACTTCCTGGCTGGTCGCTGGTGTGGCAACTGATGTGGCAGAAGCCGGTGATTTCTTCGTCTTCGACCTTGAGCCTGAATCAATCATTGTTTCCCGCACCAGCGAGAATCAGCTGGCGGCTTTCTATAATGTCTGCCAGCACCGGGGGGCGCGGATACTCCTGACCGACCGGGGTGCACTGGATGAATATACCTGCCCTTATCACGGCTGGAAATATGCCAATGACGGAACGTTGGTTCATGCACCAGAAGGTGAAGGATTCAGCCGCGGAGATCCGTGTGAAAAACTCTCACTGAAGTCGGTTCGTGTAGAAGCATGGGCAGGTATCATCTGGATTTGCATGGATCCTGCGGCGCCTGATCTGACAGAATATCTTGGTCCAATACCGGATATGATTGCGCCTTTTCGTCCACAGGATATGCGCCTGGTTGAAGATCAGACAGTACAACTCGAGTGCAATTGGAAGGCCGTTTATGACAATTTCGGTGAGCTGTATCATGTTGAACATATACACCCGCAACACGAACTGATCTTCGATTGCCCGACTGCAGTGAATGAACTGATGGACAACGGACATACGCGGGTTCTTATCGACGGCTTTACAGTGAATTCACGATTACCCATTCCGGATGAGGTGCCTGTGACCATGTGGCAGCAGATGAAAGCATTGGGTATGGATAAGGCGGACTACCAGGGCAGGGTGCTGGAACTACGGCGGGATATTCAACTCAAAAAACGCGAGATGGCACCCGCGCTCGGATACAACTATGACCAGCTGACGGATGAACAGTTGTCGGACATTGTTCAGTACAACATTTTCCCGAACTCGATTCTGGTTCTTCAGCCGGAAGAGATGTGGATATTGCGTGCGCGACCTCATGCAACGGACCCTGACAAATGTTACTGGGACAAGTTTGCACTAAGGATGTTGCCAGACAGGGAAATACAGGAAAATGCCAGTGTCTCTTTTCCGCCAATTCAAAATCGCGCCAACATTTCTTTCAACATCGATCAAACGCCTGATGGTCTGGAAAGACCCGAGCATGATGAATTTACCCAGGAGGATATCATTGCGGGTAGAAAAACCATGACGATTACTCTCGACCAGGATATTCACTTGATTCGCGATGTACAAAAAGGTATGCACTCCAGGGGATTTTCGGAAGCCTGGCTGAACGACGAGGAAAGCCGCGTGCAACACTATCATTCCCGGCTTGATCACGTCATGGAAGATTGAGCTTTTGAAATGGTCAGGGTCCAGGTCTGCGCCCGGACGAGGGTCGATCAAATGAGCCCTGGCGGAATTTAGGTGTATCCATTTGCATCGGGTTCACAGGTTCTGTAGTTGATCCTTCATAAACACAGACACGTTCGATAATACGCCATTCTTTGCCCCGTTTTTCGTAAACATCCAGGTAGCGGCCATACCAGGTATCAAGTACATCTTTATCTTTTTGAAAAAGGTAGGAGACATTGTAAGCTTCACCTCGCGCATGCATGCCGTCATCTTCAAGCTCGACAAAGTGGTTGAAAATACAATGGTTGGTCGAGCGCCATCGAAGGTGACTTACCATGCACATTTCAACGAATTCCATGGCTTTGCCGGAAAACACACCATGGTCATCGGTTGCCTCAGGCCAATAGGCTGACTTCATCAGCTCCTCGTCAAGTCTGTCAACACCCCGGCAGTATCGTCTTGCGGCGTCCCGTATGCATTCGATATCCGATAGTTGTTGCAGTGTGTACCCCATTATCCAGCCTCCGTTCATGCCCTCGGTCTGAGAAATCGCAAGTATGATACGCTGCTGCATCAATATCCGCACAATAAAATGCCAGGGTTCCCATTCGGTCGTAATCAGGAGAACTGGATAAATAAGGTGAGGTGTGACGATGACATATCGAGTAATACAGTGGGCAACGGGCAATGTAGGCAAGCATGCCATACGTGGAATTGTGGAGCACTCAGATCTGGAATTGGTCGGGTTGTATGTTCATACTGAAGAAAAGGCAGGTAAAGACGTTGGTGAGATTTGTGGCACTGATGCACTGGGGGTAATTGCTACTAACGATGTAGAAGAAGTGCTAGGCATAGACGCGGACTGCATTATCCATACTCCGCTACCTTCCCAGATCTATGGCGATGACCCGGCTACAGATATCAAACAGATATGCCAGGCACTGCGAGCCGGTAAAAATGTGATTACGGCGGTTGGTTTCATGTACCCGCAGGTTTATGGTGCCGAAGTGTTGGGCCAGTTTGAAGAAGCCTGCCGAGCCGGTGGTACTTCGTTTCATGGCACGGGGCTAAATCCAGGCATGTACGGCGACTTGTTGCCGTTGACTTTGTCGGCCCTGTCGCATCGCATCGAGCGAATCTACGTGATTGAGACAACTAACTTCTCCTTCTATCCATCACCCAGGATCATCTTTGAGATGATGGGTATGGGTAAGCCGCCCGCTGAGTTTGAGCGCCACACAGCGCGGTACAAGCAATGGCTCAATGGCCTGTTCGCTGAAAATATTCAAATGATTGCAGATGGGCTTGAACTGAAACTCGATCGTATTGATCAGACGATGGAGACCTTGTTAACCGAACAACCCGTTGATATCGCCGCGGGTCATGTCGAAGCGGGTACAGTGGGCGCACAACGATGGAAATGGTCAGGTGTTGCGGGTGGCGTCTCACGCATCGAACATGAAACCGTGTGGCGTATCCACAAAGACCTGGCGCCTGAGTGGCCGCAATCCGAGAACCTTGTACAAATACAAGGGGAGCCGACGATGAAAATCGATTTTGGCCAGGGTTGGATTAGCGATGGTCTGCTGGCGACAGCCATGCATGCTGTAAACGCGGTACCGGTTGTTTGCAATGCAGCGTCCGGAATCCGCACGTTTCTTGATTTACCACCTGTTTTTGGTCGCGGAGCATTTCACAGTTGAAGGTAACGCTTCAGTCCCAGCCCTATTCACCTATAGTTTTAGTCACCATCTTACCCATAAAATCTCGCTTGCCAAGTGGCGCGCCCTTCATCCTCAATATGTCGTAGGCAGTGGTGGCATGAAAATAAAAGTTAGGCATCGAAAAGGACATTAGAAAGTGTTCTGCATTAAACGGCATGCTGCGTTCGCCAATTTTGAAGAGGATTTCCTTGTCGTGGTAACTGTCAATGTCATCTTCTGTAATCGATTCCAGGTTGGCAAGAGCATCCTCGACCATGCTTTCAAGCTCTTCGAAGCTTTTATCGATCGCGAATGAAGGAGGACTGAATTCTCCAGCTGCCAGGCCATTGATTGCGCCATTGGAATGATGCACCACAGAAACTATCTGAAAGTGAAACGGCATCATGTCAGGATGTAATCGAGTTTCGACGATTTCCTGCAAGTCTGTGTCATTGGACTCGAAATGCTCCCTGGCTTTTGCCATGAAACCAGAGGTTGCTTTCAGAATTCGTTTGTACGTGCCAACGCTAAAATCGTAAAGAGATGTAGCCATATCACCGGTATCCTTTTTTTAAGATTAGAGTTTTTTAAGATCAAAGTCTTTACGATCAGAGTTTCTCCCAGTGTATCTGGATATAGTCTGGTCTGCATCAAGGGTCGTTCAGAATTGCAATCTGTCCCTCAGGGCGTATGATGCTGCAGGTCTAAAATACTTGCCTGCTCATTTACATATTCCAAAAAGAGAGGAGCTCCTTTGAAATATATAAGCCTGATTTTTCTTTGCGTGCTGGCCTCCGGTACGTTCGCACAGCAGATCACGCTCGAGCCCATCGTTACTTCACCCATTGTAGAAGTCCCTGAGCCCGGCGAAAAAGCCATGCGCTATTATAACAGTGGCATCGCGTGGTGGCTTGTGTCGATTGCTATCGGTATTCTTTTACCCGCTGCCATCCTCTTTAGCGGATTGTCTGCACGTATTCGAGATTGGGCGTATGGTCTCAGCGCCCGTGGTCCACTTCGTCTCTTCTGGTACCTGCTTGCCTTCTCTGTAATCACTTCATTGGTGGATATTCCGTTTGCTTTCTACATGGAGTACGTTCGTCAGCATGCCTACGAACTGTCGAACCAAACACTCGGTAAATGGCTGCAGGATACCCTTATTTCGAACGCGGTTGCCTTCCCCATCATGTTTGGCCTGTTGTTGATCCTTTATGCGTTGTTACGAAAATTCAAAGACCGCTGGTGGCTTTACTTTGGATTAGGTTCATTGCCTTTCATCGTCGCGATCGTTGTACTAAAGCCGGTTTTCTTCGACCCGATGATTAACGACTTCCACAGGATGACCGATCAACAACTGGAAGAGAAAATACTGTCATTGGCCGACGAAGCCGGAATCGAGGGAAGCCGGGTATTCGAGGTGGACAAAAGCGAGGATACCAAAGCCGTCAATGCATACGTGACTGGGTTTTTTGGCACGAAACGCATCGTCCTGTGGGACACGATCATCGATAAGCTGGAGCAGGACGAGCTACTTTTTGTCATGGGGCACGAGATGGGTCACTACGCCATGGGGCATATGGTGAAGACATTACTATTCACCTGCGGATTTACGATTGCCATCCTGTACCTGGTCCACCTGAGCATTGGCAAAATCATTCAGGCGAATCAGCAGCGAATTGGCTTTAATGACTTAACCGATATCGCGTCATTGCCGCTGATCCTGTTGATGGTGGGGGTGTTTTCTCAACTGGCTTCTCCCATACAACTCGCCTGGTCACGCTATCTTGAACACGAAGCGGACCGATTCGGCCTTGAGCTGACGCGAGACAACGACGCGGCTGCCAGGGCATTTGTAAAACTACAGTCCTCAAACCTCGGCAACCCGCGCCCGGGCACAATTATCAAGGTTCTGAGGTTCACGCATCCGCCCATCGGGGAAAGAATCGATTTCCTTAACATATACAAACCATGGGAATCCGGCGATCCGTTGGTGTATGAATACTTGCTTAAAAAGTGAGATAAGCGATCCATGACAATAAGGGTACGCTTGCGTGTCTATTACTGTCGAAATGGAACTGGAAAAGTGATTCAGGAAGCGACGAGCTATCGGTCAAATCCCTCACGTGAGGGATTTATGGAATCAGGGCAATCAGTTGATGATGACAAGGCTACTCTGTCCCAGCCAGCTTTCCAATGTGTTACCGCAGTTGCAACTGAGATATGATCTGAGTGACAATTTTGAGACATGGCTCTTAGTTGACGTCTGATGGGTATCCTGTCAGGTTTGCTGAAGAACACGAAAGGGAATAACAAAAAGCATGCATCCAATGAAATACGCTACCGCGGTCTGCGGCCTGGGGATTACCGATATGGGCCGCGTCTATCGCAGTGCCCAGGAACTGGCCATTGAAGCGGTCCACCTTGCTCTGACTGATGCCGGTCTTGATAAGAGCGATCTTGATGGCCTGTTAATCAACTCCGGTGTGACGCCAACGATTGATCTGCAACTCCATCAGGCACTGGGCTTGCAGCACCTGAGTGTGCTTACCTACATGCAGGGATATGGTTCGAGTGCCGGTCAGATGATCGAATACGCCGCCATGGCTGTTCACAATGGTCTCGCCGATAACGTGTGTTGTGTGTTTGCAGACAGCCCGCTGCAGGAAAACAAACGTACCGGGGCCGCCTATTCAAACCGCAAAGGTCGCAATCCAATTACCGCGCTAATGGGGCTCTATGGATTTGCGGGTGCCAATGCCATGTATGCCCTTGGCGCACAGCGGCATATGGATCTGTTTGGTACCACCCAGGAACAATTCGGTCAGGTGGCCATTTCCCAGCGGGAATGGGCGGGGATGAACGAACGGGCAACCAAACGCGAACCGCTGGATATGGATGCCTATCACGCCTCACCCTGGGTGGTGGAACCTTTCCATGTTCTTGATTGTTGCCTGGTATCCAATGGCGGGGTGGCAGTGATTGTCACCACTGCCGAGCGCGCCAGGGACCTTAAACAACCGCCAGCTTATCTTCGCGGGTTCGCCCAGGGGCATAATCACGATACCGGCGCATCCAATGTCGACCCGCTGATTCGCGGGCCCGGCGAGAAAATTGCGGCAAAAGCGCTGGCCATGGCTGATGCAAAGATCAGTGATGTAACCCAGTGTCAGCTCTACGACTGCTATACCTACACGGTCCTCGAAACACTCGAAGACTACGGTTTCTGCCAGAAAGGTGAAGGCGGGCCATTTGTTGAGGACGGTAAGCTCGGGCCCGGCGGCAGCTTGCCAACAAACACTGGCGGCGGTTCCCTTTCTTCCTACTACATGTGGGGCATGACGCCGGTCAGTGAAGGCATCATCCAGGCTCGTGGTCAGGGAGGTGAACGGCAAGCTCCGAACGACCTGGTTCTGGTGACAGGTAACGGTGGCATCCTCAACTATCAGGCGGCGCTTCTGTTGTCGCCTGAATCGGTCTAGGGAGGCACTGATAATGAATGATCAAACAGGATGGATACAACCTACCGAAGCAACTATGCCGTTTTTTGAGGGTGCGAAGCAGGGCGTTCTGCGCCTGCAGTCCTGTGACGATTGTAGCATGTGGATGTACCCGATAAAGAAACGGTGCCAGGCGTGTGGCTCGAATGAGTTAAGCTGGAAAGACGCAAGTGGCAAGGGAGCGGTCTACGCCCATGCAAGGCTCCACAGGCAATATCACGCCAGGCATAAGGACAAACTACCCATAGTGATTGCCTGGGTCGATCTTGAGGAAGGGGTGCGTGTGCCCGGCAATATCGTTCACAGCGATGCAGAAACGATTAAGGCAGGCATGCCGGTAGAAGTGACGTTTGAAATCGAACCCGGTGGATGGGCGATCCCGGTATTTCGTATTGTGGACTAGCGTTCATATGTCAAACAATATTTTGGGATCGGATTGGAATTGCGAAACACAACAGTACAGAAGGCGTCTGATGGATCAACAGTCTCGGCAAGATCTACTTTGGTCACTGCCTCAACCTATTTTGGTTTTTGGTTGTACCATTCTTGCCGCCACGGCTGTGACAACACATTGGATGGATCCGGGGTTGTTTGTTTCCATAATGATTTTCGCCCCGATAGTGTTAATACTGATACTGGAACGATTGGTGCCAAAACGACAGGACTGGCTTCTTACCTGGCGAGATCTAACCGAGGATACATTCTGGGTGTTAGCCACCTATTTAATCTGGGTTCCAATCTACAACGCGCACTATGATACGCCCATATCGAATCTCTTCACGTCACTCCGGGAATCCTCTGGCTTCCCATTCAAGCTCGACGCTGAGACAACAATTGGACTGCTGGCTGCTGCCATGATTGGCGTTTTTGCCAAGGAATTTATTGCTTACTGGGCACACCGGGTCCAGCATCGGTTCATGTTCCTTTGGCGGATTCACGCCACCCACCACCACATAGTAAAAATGAGTGTCGGCCGCGCCGACCGGACCCACCCACTTGAATTCCTCGGGCTGAATCTGGGTTCGGCCATCGCGCTCGCCTTCCTGGGAGCGAGTGACGCCGTGGTCGGCGTTGTTATTGTGTTCAGTCTCACGACCGCACACATCAACCACGCTAATCTTCCACTGAAGGCAGGCGTTTTTGGCTGGCTGTTCAATACGACGGAATGGCACCACCTCCACCATTCCTGCAACTATGACGAGAGCAATACCAACTATGGTTGTAACGTAATTATCTGGGACAGGATTTTCGGCACCTTTTCTGACAAGAGCAGTATCGAACGGGTAGGCAATGGTACCGGCGACCGTCTTTCACTGCTTACACAGTTATCGATCCCGTTTCGATCAAACGAAGTCCTGCGCAGCCTGTGAACCTGTGTACCATCATGATCGATTGGCTCAATCCAGCGACCGGTTTTCTAAAACGGAGAAAGCAAAATCATGCGAAGACAGTTAACCCCAGGCCTATTGACTGTTGCAGTGATATTACTGGTCGCATGCGCAGGATCCAACGAAACTGCGCCTCAAAGTAATCAACGCATCAAGCTGTCGAATGCCGAAGCACTTGTTGACGCGTTCTATTCCTATGACCAGACCAGCCTTGAATCTTTCCTCATGTTCGCCGGGGCATCTGCCCCATCGATTGTTTATTACCAGGGTTGGGCAGCGGGAGGGAACTACAGGATAATTGATCGAAAGCCATGTGAGATGAAAGAAGCAATGTGATCAGTTGTTCAATCATCGTAGAGGACGACCCAATGCTTGCTCTGGGAATCGACTTCCATGTAACAGATACGTTCACAATCACTTTCACCAATAACAACATTACATCGGTCGAAACCAGTTCAAACGATCTGCCGCTCTACTTTGAAGCTGCTGATTGGGTCAAAAAAGAGTTACCTGACCTTGTTCGGGAGCCATGCCAGGGCTTTTTTGACGGTGGCACAACACCGGGTGAATGTGCCCGTGCCATGTCAGAAGGCTATGCCAGGTTTGCTGCCAGTGATAATTTCCCGGGTCTGGAAGGGCCATAATCAAGTGTCATAAGGTACGTCGCGGTGCACCAGTCCCGGTGGATACCAGTCGGTTCTTGTTGGCCTGTTCAGGTCAATGGGATGGGCGCAACGTTTCGACCCTGCGAATGAACATTAGGAGTTAGTTTTAATGTGGCCGAATAACAAACTGTTAGATTTTGTCGGTCTTGACTTGCCAATCATTCAGGCTCCGATGGCGGGGGCCGGGGCGTCGGGGATGGCAATTGCAACCAGTGAGGCAGGCGGGCTCGGGTCTTTGCCTTGTGGCACATTGGATGCACAAAAGGCGGCTGCGGCGTCTGAAAACCTACTATTCGGAGTTTGGTGTCGACGTACCTTCTACTCCGCCAGTTGGAGGTCGCGCGCCCTTCGATGAATTAAAATGCGAGGTCATTGAAGAATATCGACCGATGGTTGTGAGTTTCCATTTCGGTCTGCCAGAGCCGATGCTGTTAAATCGTGTTAAAGCCGCAGGTTCTGTCGTTCTCAGTTCAGCAACCACAGTTGCTGAGGCTTGCTGACTGGAGGACAATGGTTGTGATGCGATTATTGCACAGGGCTATGAGGCCGGTGGCCATCGCAGTATGTTCCTGGCGGAAAATATTGCCACCCAGCCGGGAACCTTTGCTCTGGTGCCACAGGTTGTTGATGCTGTGAAGGTTCCCGTGATTGCGGCTGGTGGTATAGCGGATGGTCGTGGCTTTGCCGCTGCATTTGCCCTGGGCGCGGCTGGTGTTCAGGTCGGTACGGCTTATCTCTTTACTCCAGAGTCAACAATCTCGGATCTGCATCGCGATGCGTTACGTGGTGCACGGGATGATGAAACGGCGTTGACCAATGTTTTTTCTGGCAAGCCTGCGCGTGGACTACTAAATAGAGTCATGCGTGAAGTTGGCCAAATGTCGGATCAGACACCGGCATTTCCAACGGCAGGAAACGCGCTCGCACCGTTGAAAGCAAAAGCCGAGTCGGCGGGGAGCAGTGATTTTTCGTCGTTATGGTCTGGTCAAGCCGCCGGGCTCGGGCGTGAGATGAGCTCAGGCGACCTTACCCGGGAATTGGCCAAAGATAGCCTTCGTGAGCTAAAAAAACTGTGGACAGATACCGAAACTCGCTAAAACTTTAGCGACCTCTGATCAAACAGTGTCCTGCATACCTACCTTTATCAGAGGTTCCCCGATTTACTTATTACGCACAGGAACCAGTTCCGTGAGGATCCCACCTGCCGTCTTGGGGTGAAAGAAAGTCGCTGAGTTAGGCGGGGGATTTGTTACGCCCAGGTCTATCTGCCTTAAGCCCTGGGCACGAAGTCGCGCCGCTTCTTCGTCAACACTGTCACAGGCATAACCCCAGTGGTGAAGACCAGCGCCGAAACGTTGCAGATATTTGTAAGTTCCAGCTTCAGGTACGACCGGGATCAATACCTCAACTTGCGTCTCCCCGTTACCCACCTGAAAAAAGTAGTTGTGCGTACCCTCCGGTGCGAAGTAAGCGCCGTCCGGTAGTGGTGAACGTCTGTCATCCAGAGGAAAACCCAATTTGGCATCCAGAACGCTCATTGCTTCGTCTATCGAGTGGGCAACAATACCGATGTGGTCAAGACATACAATCATGATTATCCCCTTTGTTAAGTTTCAACTTAATTGTCAGTCGCTTGCGCTACGCGCAGCTATCGCTTCTTTCTCTAATAACCTTGCGCCTTTCAATATACCTTCCATTGCATAGTTACCTTCGTGGCAGGCGTATTCAAAAACCTGGCTGTCTGATTCTGGCCACGGATATTCGCCGGACCATGGAGCCGCCCAGGAATTCGAGTCTTCCACGGTAAAACTATAAAGCAGTGCGTTGTCGTCTGTGCGTGTAAATCTTTCAACGACATGCAGACTCTCACCATCACCACCCTCAGATGGAACGAAAGGGCAGATTAAATGACAAAACTCGGCAGTAAAATTGACGGTGTCCACTACCAGGGTATCGCCTTCCCACCAGCCGATAGAATCACCCAGCCATTTTTTGAATGAAGGGTCACCATGCTTGCTATTGAGCCTGATAACCCGCGCGTCGTGGACCATTTCATTTAATATGACTACGTGATCAGGTGTTTGTACGATGCGTTTCAGATTGTTGTAAAGAGCTGGTAGCATCGGAGGTCCAGTTGAGGAACCGAAGCCCAATAAACAGCGATCACTCAGTGTCATTCTTTCAGGGTCATCGTAAGGGCCGGGTTCTTCGCGTTCCAGCCACCATGCATCCCCTTTGTTCTCATGAAGAACATCGCCAAAAACTTTGGCTGTTTTCATTTTGGCATGGCTGGTCATCGGGGGGAATCTGCCATTGGTTGGGTCAACGATGATAGACGTCCGGTACTCACCCTCGATCTTTATCGCCGTGTCACCGGCATCAATCCAGAAGGTGTTATAACCGCCGACATTACCAGCTGCGGTCGCCGATCCGTCTCCGCCTGCTGGCGGAGCTTGTCTGTCAGGATCGCTGTCCTGAATGCCGGCAGCCTTGAATGCTGCAATTTGACCGGCCAGTTCCAGGGCCTTCTCATCGGATAGCGTTTTAATATTACCCAGTGCTTCCGGTCTCTCGATGGGTGTTACGGTGGCAATATCATAGACGCCGGACAAATCCGGTTTGCCTTCAGATGTGCGCTTGATATCTGCGTTGCTGATAGAAAAGATGACCAGTGAGATGACCAAGGCTGAAACCTTAGTGAGGTTTTTCATGACGTCTCCTTTGACCTTAAAAGACATTTTTGGGATACGTTTTCAACTTAACATCATGTTAGCAGATTCATGGGTGCCTATTCACGAATCTATTCACGAATCTATTCACGAAGTAAGGAAAGAATGTTGGAACTCATCAGTATGCCTGTCACCAGTACAAGCAGCGCGAAAAGGAACCATTGCAGCGCGTAGCCTAAATTTGTGTTTATGTTGACCTCGACGGCAGGCCAGTTTCTTACAAGCACTCCCGGTTGATTTTCCGTTAGACGCACAGAGAATGGAAACAGTTTTTCCTGCAGTATGCCTGATACTAAATCTACGTCGAGGTGCCGCATTCGAATTGGCTGTGCACTGGTATCTATCTGGTTGGAAAGCCCGGTAAAAGTTCTGCTCGGTACCTGTATTTGCGCTGTCAAGTGCTGGAAGCCTGATACCGGGCGTAAATCAAGTTGCGCCCGGGCGTTGGGTTTTACGGAAATCCAGCCTCGGTTTACCAGCACCAGTTGCCCGTTGCTCTTCAGCTTAAAGGGAGTGACAACCTCATAACCTGTTTTGTCATTGAAGAATTTCGAGACGAGCAGAATTGCATGTTCGTTAATGTATTCACCCTCCAGTGAAACATGCAGATTTGATAGTTCGTGGGTTTTATTTTGGCGCACCAGCAGCTGCAGCTCTTCAATCGCCACTGCCTGTTTTTGTTGCTCCAACTGAAGCTCTTCCTGCAACGCAACTTTTTCCTGCGCACGGTCAAGTTGCCATAGCCCCAATCGGATGAATGCACCGAACGTCACCAGCACGAAAAAAGCAACTATCCAATTGATCCGCAACAGGATGGAGCCGAACTTTAGCTCAGTAGTGATTTGCATATTGTTGTCGTAGTCTCATAGGGTGTTGATGATAATTCTCTCCAGGCCGATACCTAGGGCTTGCAGGAAACGCTAAGATTATTGACTTCAAGGTCACATATTTTTCCTGCTGCCGTCTGTCCTTTCAGAATAATTTCAAAAGGCATTCAAACCTTTTTTACCAGAAGGTATCCTAAACTCCAATTGTAATCTCTCTTATGAGGCTTCTGTTACAACTGAAGCTCCTGTTTCAGAATAGGTTGTTCAAAAAATGAGCATCAGATCGCCCTGGCGTTGCAATCCTGCATCTGTCCAAACGGCTTCGATTCGGCTTAAATCTTTGCTCAGGGTGCCCACATGAGAGCCATCCGAAACCAGGTCGGCACCCAGAGGATTGATTTCCCATATTTCAACAGCAAGCGTTTTCGGGTTTAGCTCGATCTTATTGAAGCTGGAATTCAAGTGGGCCCGGGGCTGATTGAAGGTAGACAAGTCGATATTGATTCTGAAGAACCAATAAAACAATCCGGGTATGAGGCAATTCGCGCATTCGTTGGAGTCTGTGGCAAACTGACGCTTCTTGGTTACACCAAGAAGCCAAGCCACCTGTATCCAATTGCAAAGAATATCAGTGAAGCATACGGCTGTACTGAACTTGCAAACCTCTCTGGTGGAAGTGAAGCATTTCTTGCTTTTCGAGATCCAGACAACAAGTCCAAGTTCGTTCGGCATGGAAATATGAAGACTGCCAGGGCTTCGATGGTCGGGTTTCACATTATCGAAGAATAGAAATTTACCGAATGATTGGAGAGAATAAAAACATCAGCAGACCAGCCGAGAATCATTTTCGAAGCTTGCTAAACTCTATCTGTCCCAGGATATGCCAGGATCATCTGTTGTTCATCCATCCGGGGGCTATTTATGTGATTGACAACCACAGTAATCCTGAATTACCTTGAGGTAAAAACTATGACAGATGTCACGGCTATCATTGACGTACAGGTACACGCCTACGAGCGCAATCATCCCGCACGGCCCTGGAAAGGTTTTTTACAGGGACCATCGGAGGTCACAGGTGATGAAATGGTTACGGCAATGGATGCGGTGGGTGTGGACGGCGCGCTATTGGTATCCCCGTTTAGCATGTATGGTTTCGATGCCAGCTACGCCCTCGAAGTTCACGCAAAACATCCGGGTCGATTCGGGTTAATCAAACCCTTTGATCCACAATCGAAATCCATTGATGATGAAATAAGCCGTTGGGCAGAAACACCGGGTGTTGTCGGTGCCCGCCTGATGTTCACCGCAGATTCTCACGCAGAAGACCCCGGCATCAACCGTATACTCAGTGCTGGTGCAGAATATGGTTTACCTGTGAATATACTTGGGTGGGGTAGATTGCCTCTGCTCAATCAACTTGCAAAAAAACACCCCAAGACACAAATTGTTGTTGACCATCTGGGCTTGATTCAGCCGTTCGACCCACCGGCTCCGGCCAGACCATTCTCTGATCTGGAAAAGGTTGTTGCACTGGCGGACTACGACAATGTCGCCATTAAAATATCCGGCGTTTGCACACTTTCCCACCAGCCATTTCCTTTTGATGATATCTGGCAGCCGCTAATTAAGGTTTTCAATGCCTTCGGTCTGGAACGTTGCATGTGGGGTACTGACTGGACTCGGGCGGTCAATCTTTTGACCTATGAGCAGGGTGTCGAGGCCTTCCGGGGAACCGATCAGCTTTCAACATCGGAACGAGCGATGCTGATGGGTGGCAGCTTGAAGGATATCTATCGCTGGTCGCCTAACACTTAACCAGAGGTTCGCTAGTTACCGAATCGATAACGTAACTTAAATCCCTGCAACACCTCCGTAAAAACACCATCGAATTCAGCTGTATCAGCTTTAGGATCATAAAATCCAGTCCATATGGAACTATCAATCAGGATCACGAAGTTCGTCCTCGGATGTTATCGAAATCGCCTTCCCAAATGACACACGGCATCGGACGAAGTGCTGTCGTTTGGCTAATCCACATGTTCATGTAACAATGATTGTCCTACCGTGTGTTCGAAGTAAAACAAATGATCAAGCTTGAACAGTTAAGCAAGCGCTTTCAGACCGATGTGATTGAGACTACCGTAATCAATGATATCAACCTGGAAATAAATACCGGTGAATTTGTGACGATCATGGGCCCGTCCGGTTGTGGAAAATCAACCCTGATGAATATCCTGGGCCTGATCGAAAGACCTGATGTCGGCCGATACCTGTTTAACGGAATCGATGTGACCAGCAGCACTGAGCGACAACTCACCAACTTGCGTCGCAACAACATCGGCTTCATTTTCCAAAACTTCAACCTGATCGATGAACTCAACGTGTTTGAAAATGTCGAGTTGCCACTGCTTTACATTAAAGACATGTCGCGTTAGCAACGAGTCGAAAAGGTGGACCAGATCTGACTGGTCTGAGCCTGGGGCTGTACTGTTTCCTGGTGCTGGCATTGCACCTCGCTTCAGAACTCACCTATGACCAGCATTTTCCAGGTCACGAGCAGGTCTTTCGAGTTGTCAACGAGATAAATACCAACGGCAAAGTAGACTTTTCCGCTGTGACTTCCAGGGAACTTGGGCCGCTGTTGAAAGCGGATTATGAAGAGGTTATCGACTACGTCCGCTCTTTTCCCAGCGCACAAGGGGGGTGAACTGATTCTTCGAAGTGACAGCGATCAGTACTATTGGGATAATGTATTTCTGGCTGATGAGAACATTTTTGATATCCTGCAGCACGAAATTATCTATGGCGACCCGACATCGGCGCTGAAAGATCCGCTGGCAATCGCCATTAGCGCGAGTATGTCAAAACGCTATTTCGGCGAGAGTAATCCCATCGGTGAAACATTATCGACTGACACCGCAGCTTACCAGGTGACCCTCGTGTTTGCGGACCCTCCCGCGAACACACACCTGAAGTATCCGGCCCTGTTGTCCTACAATCGGCTGAAAGCCTTTTTTGGCGACACACCCAATATAAGCCAGGCTCTCTGGAATATCAGCGACTACACTTATTTGAAGATACAACCTGATGTAAAACCAGCAGATTTCAAGGCCATTTCAGAGGATTTTTTTAGTCGGTATATGTCAGAAAATGCGCAGCAGTTTAATTCGAACTGGCGTTTTTTTATTGAACCTCTCGCAGGAATACATCTGAATTCGAAGACCACCTATGACGAACCAAGGGGGAATAGATTCTATGTTTATGTTTTCTCATCCATCGCCTGTTTCGTGCTGTTGATTGCCTGTATCAACTACATGAATCTGGAGACCGCTCGTTCTGTAAGTCGAGCCAGGGAAATCGGGATGAGAAAGATCATTGGCGCACACAAAGAACAGATCGTCATGCAATTTCTCAGCGAATCCCTGGTTTTTACTTTCTTATCTTTGATCATCGCGCTGGGGCTTACCTATCTGGTCGCGGAGTTCAGCCCCATCAGCAGCTTGTTGGGAAAGCCGCTGGAATTTGATATTTTTCGACCTGAGTTACTGGCCTTTATTCTAGCCCTCGGGTTGGCGGTTAGCCTGATATCAGGGATGTACCCAGCCTTCCATCTTGCTGCTATCAGACCTATCTCGGCAATTCGCACCGGCAAAAGTAGCAGGGTTGGTGGCCTTAATCTTCGTCAGGTGCTCGTTTTCCTGCAGTTTGCGATTTCAATCAGCGTCATTGCCTGCACCATCCTCATGGCTAACCAGATTCACTATTTGCAGACGAAACCATTGGGTTTCTCAAAAGAGAACAAAGTCCTGGTCACGCTGCGTGGCGCTGATATTATCGAACAGATACCAGCGCTGCGCAACGATCTAATGACAAATACCAACATATTGGGTATTGCCTTCGCGGAGTCTGTACCAGGTACGGACGTTTCGATCAACATCGTTGAAGTCGATACTAACGAAGGGAAAAGGGAATCCCAGACATTCAATCGAATGGGTGTTGATGAGAACTTTTTTGAAGTTATGGAAATCGAGCTGCTGCAAGGTCGCAACTTCGGACCCGATACACCGCCGAATTCCTCAGTCATTATTAACCAGGCAGTCGTTGAACGAATGAGGAGGGAGGATCCAATTGGCAAACGGGTGATCAGCGGACCCTTCCAGAATCAGGTCATAGGTGTTGTAAAAGATTTCCACGTTCATTCACTGCATCGACCGGTGGAGCCTCTTTTCATGCATATGACTGGGTACGACTTTTCTGAATTGAGTGAACTCAACCGCCGGGTGGTTTCAGAAGTACTGATTATCCATATCGCGGACCGCAACATTCCGGAAACGATGTCATTCCTGCAATCAAAGTTCAGCCAGTTTGATCCATCCCATCCATTTGAATACGAGTTTCTGGATGAGCTATTGGACAAACTTTATGTTTCAGATCAACGACAAATGACATTGATTGCCGTATTCGCCTGTATCTGTATCCTGATTTCAGGCCTGGGACTATTTGGGCTCGCGTCGTTTACCACCGCACAGCGAAACAAGGAAATTGGTATCCGTCGCGTGTTGGGCGCCTCCAAACAGAGTATTGTCTTTTTACTGTTCAAAGATATTGTTGGGCTTATTCTAATCGCTTCGATTTTTGCTTCAGCCGTGTCCCACTATATTATTGGTACCTGGCTTTCCGGCTTTCAGTACAAGCAAGACATCAACCTGTTTGTTTTTTTACTGGCAACATCGATCGCGCTCGCCGTGGCCTTTCTTACGGTCGCACTTCAGAGTTACAAAACAGCCTCTGCGAATCCGGGGATTGCACTGCGGTACGGGCAGTAGCGAAAACTTGACTGGATCAAGATCGAGGCTAACAAACGTGATATGCCGTATCGGTCTTTGATCAAGGCCTGGCTTATGGAAGATGTCAGTCAAGATCGAAACAAGGGGTATGCCTGGCTACTTCGCGCTTCAAGTCTGGGAGTTTGAGGGGCTGAAAAGAAACCCAAAATCGGATCAAAGGAAAGCTAGCTGTGACCTGTGACACAATGTTGCCAGCATCGATAGTCTATAATCTGCCTCGAAAACTGGATTGAGGAAAAACGGATGCAACGTACAGAAAGGATTGACCAAGAAGTTGTAAGTCCGGATTTCAAACAAGCGGCTGAGATGGTCTCGATACCAACATCATTCCTGAAAGCGGCAAATTCAACTGACTTTAAACTCACCTATGGTCTATTTGGCTACTTCCAGATCAGAGCCCAGTTTAGATCACGCCTTGTCAGGAGAAAACCGGCGGCTTAGGGAATACGAACAACCACTTTGCCCTCCACCTTGCCGGTGGCAATATGCTGGACTGCCTTTAACCCGTCTTCAAATTCAAAAATCTGATTACCCACTACTCTCAATTTACCACTGCTCCAATGTTTGATCAGGTCGTGATGGGCATCGACATAGTATTCCGGGCTAAAACCTGTGGGCATTGCCCCGACGAGAGAAACATTATTGAGTAGTGTTTCCGAGATGCTGATTCGGGCCCATTCACCGCTGGCAAAGCCGATCACAACAAATCGTCCTTCAAAGGCAATGGCTTTAAATGCGGCACGACCTGGTTTACCACCCACAGGGTCAAATATTACGTTTACGCCCTTTCCCTGGGTAAGTTCCCGTGTAGAGTGGGTGATATCTTCGCTGTGATGATCAATCACTTCGTCCGCGCCTATTTCGTAACAGAAATCACTCTTTTCTGGTCCACCGGCCACAGCAATGACCTTAGCCCCGACCGCTTTTGCCAACTGCACGGCAGCACATCCAGAGCTGCCGGAGGCACCCAGAATTAAGACAGAATCATCTTCGGTGAGTTTTGCTCGATGGATCAATCCAACCCAGGCTGTTTG
Source organism: Pseudomonadales bacterium (assembly GCA_029941905.1). GTDB lineage: Bacteria > Pseudomonadota > Gammaproteobacteria > Pseudomonadales > Azotimanducaceae > JAHRVQ01. The sequence goes on from JAPYTQ010000040.1 coordinate 24,635, forward strand.
ATAAGGAATAAAGAATCCTGCCGCTTCCTCACTGGTCATTGCGTCGGGAATCTCGTACACGGACCGGGCTGACATTAAACAAAAGTCAGCCAAACCGCCGCTTTGCGCCTGAAAGAGAGTAGGGCCAAGCACACGTTTGCCGACCAGGTTGGCGTCGACGTTTCCCCCCACTTCTACAATCACCCCGGCAGCTTCCTGGGATGGCACGAAAGGCAACGGTGGCGTGAGTGGATAGCTGTTCTGGCAAGAAAACACATCCGGCAAGCCAAGACCTGCAGCCTCAACCTTAACTTTTACCTCACCTGATTTCGCCTCAACTGATGCAGCGTTTTCTTCAAAAGTCAGCACATCTGCTGGCTCGCCGAAACTGTTTACTATCCATGCTCGCACAATTCACAACCTGTTTTTAATTGGGTGAATCCATCATACAGGTCTGACAGCGAAATCGCCTGGACCGATGAACAGTTTGGCATGTCGAGTCAGGACTGCAACCTGGCTGACTATGGTTGAAGGGGCGGAGTTAAAGAAACGGCTTGACAAGAAATTTACCGTGCTGGTCAGGATTGGCGAGTTGGGTAAATGCGTCGGCAACGCCAGCCAGACCGGTTTCATTCGTGATGAGTGGGCTGACGTCAAACTCACCTGTACTAATGTACTGCAGTGACTGCACGAACTCGTCGACTGAATAACCCAGTACGTACTGAATATTGAGTTCCTTATTTATCGCGATCAGTGGTCTGCTGTGATCCATTTGCAGACAGACACCAACGACCACTATCCGTGCGTTTCTTGGGGCAGCAAGAAATATTTCATCCAGCATGCCCGGGACGCCGACACACTCAAAATAGACGACATTCTCGGGTTTCTTTAATGGCTTGTAATCATACGCGGAGCTCTCTGCTGGATTGAATACCACGTCTGCGCCGACTGTTTCAGCCAATTGTCTTCGGGTGGCGGAATAGTCAGCTGCAACGATTGGTGCGATACCACGTTGTTTTAACGCTGTAATGACGGCGAGCCCAACAGGGCCGCAGCCGATTACCAAAACAGCTTCCTTGCCGTCAAGCCTGGCTTTGTTCACCGCGTGATAGCCAACTGCCATCGGTTCTGTTAGGGCTGCCAGCTCGGCATTCAGACCGGCAGGTACCGGCGTGACAAGAGATTCTGATAACAACATGTATTCGGCGAATCCACCGGGTATCAAGTCTGAGTAGCCAATCGACTCAGGCGGAGAGCGTAACAAGACTGGGACCGAACAGACCAGGGAGCCAATCGCGACAGAGTGCTCGGTATTGGGTCCGTAGTCGATGATCTCTGCGCAAAACTCATGTCCCAGGACGACGGGATCAAAGCTTGTCAATTTGAAGGCACCGCCCGCGTCGCGACTGGTGTTGACGAAGTCCTCGGTATATCGGGTGGCATGTAAATCAGATCCACAGATCCCGCAGGCAAGCGACCTGACGAGTACTTCACCCTTACCGGGAACCGGGTCAGGCAGTTCCACCTGGATTAGCTTACCTCGCTCCATTGTTACTGCTTTCATCTTGAACTCCGTTTTGGGGTATCGGCGGGTATCTTAGGCCTGTAGAACCTGCATTCACAAGCCACGAGTGGGCGGCGGGCTATGAGCACGCTAAGCCTCACGGCGGGGAGAGCGTTTAGCATCGAAAATGTTGCAAAGCCTGGACAATAAACCGAGAACGTTGTTGGTAACTCATGCCGGTTTTATCCGCGCTGCCCTGACCATGCTGTATGCTTCTCACGATGATCGGAACGATGCGCCAAAAGATGAACGGGATATTAGCGTTGGATATGGCGAGTTTGTCGAATATCGTGTCAGTCCTATAATTGTTGAATAGACGTTGCGCTAATCCTCGAAGGGAGCTGGAATGGAGGTTCTATGGACGAAAACCAATCACACAAAGAAAAAATGCAGTCCTTGCAAGAGAGTCAGCGGAAAAAACGACTCGCCAGCAAGAAATCAGACCGGGGTCTGGTGCTGGTTCATACTGGTAATGGAAAAGGTAAATCCAGCTCTGCATTTGGTGTTTTGATTAGAGCCCTGGGCTGGGGCCATGAAGTGGCAGTGGTTCAATACGTAAAAGGTACCTGGAAGACTGGCGAGAAAAACTTCTTCGATACCTTGCCGGTTGACTGGTTTGTCATGGGTGAGGGGTTTACCTGGGATACGCAGGACCGTCAAAAAGATATTGCTGCGGCAGAGGCAGCTTTTGAGCGATCCAAATTGCTGCTCACATCGGGGAACTATGATCTTGTATTACTTGACGAAATTAACATCGCGCTTCGTTATGACTATCTGGACATCCATGCGGTCATTGCTGCCATTGCTGCGCGGCATGAGCGTACCAGTGTGATTCTAACGGGCCGTGATGCAAAAGCCGAGCTGATAGCCGCGGCAGATTTAGTCACCGAGATGCGAGAGATCAAGCACCCGTACCAGGCCGGGATCATGGCTAAGCAAGGTATTGATTTTTAGTCGATGCGCCAGGCCCGATAAGATAGATCCGCAATCTTCACTTGCACGAGGCGGGACTATTAAACGATAATCTGCCGCGACGGTGCCCATTGGGGCGTAAAGGGAACTTGGTGAGTGGGTTGTATGACCACGAATCCGAGGCTGTACCCGCAACTGTAAACGACGAGCTACTCGCATAAACCACTGAGAAACAGCTGCCAATAACAATCTGTTATGACAGCTCTCGGGAAGGAGCGAGCAAGTGATGACCCGTAAGCCAGAAGACCTGCCGTCTCGTCGCTCGTCCGGAACCGGGATTAGTTCTTGGGACAGGAAGTGCTTTCCTTTGCAGCGACAAGTATGCCCACGTCGCGTAATCAAACGGGCAATTGTCGTATTTATCGTCTGCTTTCGACGTGAAGCGGAGCGTAGGAGAGCACTATGTCAACCTTCAGGCCAACATTTCGTACTATTTCTTTTTTTCTTACCACATTGATATCGCCAGTTGTGGCCGCGGAGCAAAACTCAGCCATCATTAATGAAGTCATTGTTACCGCCTTCAGGCTACCATCCACGGTTAAACAAACAGGATCTAGTATATGGATTGTCAGTGAAGAGGAAATCAGGCGGCGACAGTATATTCAAATGACCGAAGCGCTCCTTTTGGTGCCAGGTGTCACCATTAACCAAAACGGCGCATTCGGTGGTCAGGCCAGTGCACGAATCAGAGGGGCCAGCAGTGACCATACCCTGGTATTGGTAGACGGTATTGTCGTTAACGATATGACGTCACCTGGTGGCAGCTTTGATTTTGGCAGCATGGATGTGTCAGATATACAGCGGATAGAAGTGCTGAAAGGTCCGCAATCGACACTGTGGGGAACTGATGCCATTGGTGGGGTTATTAACATCGTGTCAAAAGACCCTGGTGAAGAACTGTCGGTCAACTTCAATATCAGGGCAGGCAATTTTGGTACGAAGCAGTATCAGGGTGGCGTATCTGCCGGGAATGAATTTGGCGACTTCCGCATCAGTTACAACGACCTGCGTTCCGATGGTATTTCAAAAGCCGATAAAAATGACGGTAACCCGGAAGAAGATGCGTTTGATACCCAGACAGTTTCAGCAAAAGCAGCGGTTAACCTTCCTGGGGATGCCAGACTTCAATTCAATTACAGAAGCACCGCAGCAACAACTGAGTTCGATAGTTTTGGGTTGGTGACTGGTGTACAAGATGGGGATGAAAAGAGCGAGACGGATCAGACCGTCGCTCAGATTGCCCTGGTGTTTTCTGCGTTTGAAGATCGGCTTCAAAATACCATTCGATATAGTAAAACCGATATTGAACGCGATAATTTCAGTAATGGCTTACCAAGTTTTTCGGCCACAGGCGAACGGAAGGTGATTCAATACCAGGGCAACCTGACAATAACCGGGTCACAAAAACTGACCTTTGGTTATGAGAATGAGGATGCAAAAAATGAAACGGCCGATTCCTCAAACGAAGGTCTCTATGCGCTGTATCAGGTCAACCCGACTGACGATGTAACCTTGTCGGCAGGCCTGCGGCAGGATGACCATGACAGTTTTGGTAAGGAAACCGTTGGTAGAGTCAGTGCCGCATGGCATGTCAGGGATGATGTTAATTTACGTGCAAGTTGGGGAGAGGGCTTCAAGGCGCCGACGATATTTCAAACTACATTCTTTTGTTGTGGTGCAAGTGGCCCGAACACCGATCTTGCTGCTGAAACCAGTGAGGCGTTTGATATTGGCGTTGATTGGCAGTTGCCTGGTGGTGAAAGTACTGTCTCGTTGACTTACTTTGAACAGGATACCGAGAATCTGATTACCTTTTCTTTTGCCGTGGGTGGTTACGAAAATATCAGACAGGCCGAATCAAAAGGGGTTGAGCTTGGGTTCGATTACAGATTCACCGAGGCTCTGTCTGTGAGCACCAATCTGGCCTATATCGATAGTGTGGACGGGACAGGACAGCCACTGATTCGGCTACCGGAGGTGACGGCTGATGTGGCGTTGAACTGGCAACCAACTTCGAAATTTCAGTCAACGCTGGTTGTGATGTATAACGATGAAGAACAGGACCCCCGTGCGACTGTTGATGCCTGGACGCGTGTTGATGTGTCACTTTCCTACCGATTCAATCGTCATTTCGAATTTTTCGGGCGGATAGAGAACCTGGCTGATGAGGACTACCAGCAGGTTTTTGGTTACGGCACGCCCGGGCGGTCTGCGTACGTGGGAATTGACTACCAATTATAGGTCCTGCTGATGATTACCCTAATCGCCAAATGGTTCTTGCTGGTGGTCTCGATCACGAGCCTGGCCCCTGTCTTGTGGGCGAAGCCGAAAGCTGCGGATTATAGCGATGCCACCCGGGTAGTCAGCCTCGATTATTGTGCGGATCAGTTCGTATTGAAGCTTGTCGATAAACAGCGAATCCGTGCCATTTCAATGGACGCAAGGCAAGATTTTTCATACATGCGTAAGCAGGCGGAGTTGCATCGGCAGGTTAGAGCCAGTGCTGAAAATGTTCTCGCTCTGGCGCCGGATCTGATTGTTCGCAGTTATGGTGGTGGTCCAAATGCAGAGCGCTTTTATAGAAGGTTAGGCCTCGACGTGATTCAGGTTCGCTACACGAGTTCTATTGCTGAAGTTCAGCAGGAGCTGTTGCGAATTGCCACAGCTCTTGGCAAGCAGGACGCCGGAAACCAACTGGTCGAAGCGATGAACCAACGGCTCAATCAATTACGGTCAGGTCGTGAGGCAAATGTAATGCTTTATGTGACTCCAGGCGGCGTAACCAGTGGCCCGGGGACACTGGTACACGATATGATAAAGGCGGCTGGGCTGTCCAACTTCCAGACGGAGCCAGGATGGCGCAGCCTGCCACTGGAAAAACTGGCGTTTAGTCAGCCCGAGTTACTTGCCACCGCTTTTTTCGATACTACCATCAATCACAGCAATTTCTGGTCCGCCGCACGGCATCCGATTATTCGTGGTCAGCTCGAATCTACCCGGTCAGTGGTGCTGGACGGCGCCACGACAGCGTGTGGAGGATGGTTTTTGGTTGATGCGGTTGAACGTCTCGCTGAAAGTCTCATTCCATGAGCGAAAAAACGCTTCTCTTCGGGCTCGTTGGCGCCAGTCTATTGCTGCTGTTGACAAGTGTATTTATCGGACCCACAAGCATAGGTCTTGATCGAACCCTCGCAGCGATAGTTTTTGAAGGTTTAATAGCTGATGAGACCATTATCTGGGACATCAGGTTGCCCCGGTCATTAGCTGCGTACCTGGTTGGCGTGATGTTGGGATTAAGTGGCGCGGCACTGCAAGGACTACTCCGTAATCCACTGGCAGAACCTGGTGTCCTCGGGGTTTCAGCCACTTCATCTTTGTTTGCAACCGTGTCGATATACTACGGACTCACGGCAATATCAGGTTTTGTACTGCCGCTGGCAGCGATTCTGGGCGCACTTGTGGTGACACTTTTTCTTGCTTTTGTGGCCATAAGAATTTCTTCTGTGGTTGTCCTGATCCTTATTGGTGTTGGTCTATCGAGCTTTAGTGGCGCGCTGATGAGCTTGTTGATGAACTTGGCACCTAACCCGTTTTCACTCTCGGATATGGTGAATTGGATGATGGGAACGGTGGCGAATCGCAGTTACGATGACTTGTTACTTGGCGCCCCCTTCATGCTGTTGGGAACATTTTTACTGATGACTTCACGATCGACTCTGTCTGCGCTTACGCTTGGCGAAGAGGTAGCAACCAGCCTCGGGGTGAATCTTCGCCGTGCCAGATTGGCGATAGTACTGGGTACTGGTTTATGTACCGGCGCTGCAGTTTCAATTGCCGGGGCTGTTGGTTTTGTGGGCATTATCGCACCACACCTGGTCCGCCGGTTTGTACGTTATGATCCCGGGAGCACCCTGGTGCCATCAGCGTTGTTGGCCGGTATTATTCTTGTCATCGCGGATATGTTTATCCGGGTGGTACCCACGAGTGCGGAATTAAAGTTGGGTGTTGTGGCAGCGCTATTTGGTGCACCCGTGTTCATTCTTATTGCATCACAAAGATTGACGGGAAATTTTGATGACTGAGCTTCAGGTGAAGAACCTCAGCTACGAAATTGACGGACAGCGCCTGCTAGAAGACGTTTCGTTTTTGCTTGGTGCAGGTGAGTTGGTTGTGATTCTCGGCTCAAATGGTGCGGGTAAGAGCACATTGTTAAAATGTTGCCTTGGTTTGCTTAGGGCAACTAGCGGCTCTGTTAAATTGGCAGGCAAGCGCGTAGAAGATTTAGAGATCCAGTTTCGGGCGCAACAGGTTTCCTATTTACCACAACGACGACCGATGGTGTGGCCTATTCTTGTCAGAGATGTGGTTGCGCTGGGTAGGTTTGCCTATGGTGCGAATATTGGACGTATGAGCCGCGTTGACAAGCGTGCGGTCGAGCGGGCGATAAAAGACTGTGATCTAACAAACTTTGTTGACCGTCGCATGGATACCCTATCAGGTGGAGAGACAGCACGTGTTCATTGCGCACGGGCCTTTGCTGCTGAAACTCCATTATTGCTGGCAGATGAGCCGATAACGGCGCTGGATCCCAGGCACCAGTTCGAAATTTTGCAGTTACTCAAGAATTATGTGACGGCGCATCGTAGTGCTTTGGTTGTGGCGCATGAACCGGCACTTGCGGCTCGATTTGCAGACCGCCTGATTTGGATGAAGCAAGGTAGGATTGTTGCTGATGGGCCGACGGATACGACTTTCAATGCTGAATTGATGGCGGAAGTTTACAGCGTTAATGCAGAAGTCAGCTACGATCAAGGTTACCCCAGTGCGAATGTTCTGGGTACGCTATGAAATCACGATCGATGATGTTTCAGGGGACTGGATCAAATGTCGGGAAATCAGTACTGGTAGCAGGGCTCTGTCGGGTCGCTGTGAATCGTGGCATCCGGGTTGCGCCCTTTAAACCGCAGAATATGTCGAACAATGCAGCGGTTTGCCAGGACGGAGGCGAGATTGGTCGAGCTCAAGCCTTGTTTACAACTTCTTGATATCGACACCAGGATGAATGCAGGAAAAACTGTGCGTATCAACCAGGGTGTACATAAAACAAGTGGGACAGCCATACGAGATTATGAAATTCATGTTGGTGAAACCAAAGGCGCCGATTCAAAACGCCCCTTCGCACGGGATGCTCAGCTGCATTTTCAACCTGCTGATTTAATCGGTACCGAAATACCGGCGACGAGCAATTCGACATGATCTGCTATGGCTGCGATGTCCTGGTTCAGATGCCCCTGTTTCTTGATTAACTCAGCATGGATCCCAACTTCGGCTACTCTGGATCCGTCAAAGAATGAGCAGCAAGGGTGAATCGCGCATAAAGCCACGGGCAAGCGCCAGTTTCTGCCATTGGCCGAAACTCACTTCCACGCCGTCAGGCCAGGTAGGACCCCGCTGAGTTTCCAGCCCTGAAATGATTTGAAGCCTGCTATCGACTTGTAGCAATATGCAGCATCAGAACCATCATCTTTGCTGGATGAGGCGTCGGCTGACTATCCGCATGCGACAAAAATAATAGGAGCTAACTTGATCTGTGATAATGAGAAATTTGATACTTTTGTGAGCCAGCATCGCTGGGCGGTGTTAACGACATTGCGTACGGATGGATCTGCCTGCAGTTCGATGGTGGCTTACGCCAGGCAAGGGGATGAATTGCTGGTGAGTACGCCGGGGTTTACGTTTAAGCGAAAAACAATTGATCAAGACCCTCGGGTGAGTCTTTGCGTCATCAGCAACCAGGAGCCATTTAGTTTCGTCAACGTTGAAGGTGAGGCCCTTGTTGAAACTGCAGATCTTGTAGAAGGGACGCGCGCCGTGTTTGCCAATATTGAGTCGGCAGGCTACGAATTGCCAGAAAACCTTCCGGACTGGCTAGAGAATCAGCAAAGAGTGATTATCAGGATTATTCCCGGGCGGGTGTCCGGGGTTATCCGTTAGTCCCGCTGTAGATTGGTTATCTATGCAGTATTTTGTACGCAGGATTGTTACTCTTGGCTCATCATAATCCAAATCAGAGAGAACCCATATGAATCGATTGGAAGGGAAGGTCGCTGTCATTACTGGTGGGGCTGGCGGCATCGGCAGGGCCGTCGGGGAACTTTTTGTTGCAGAGGGCGCAGATGTTCTGCTTGTAGACCTGGACGAACAGGCACTTAAATCAGCCTGTGACGATATCGGCAGCAACAAGGTTAGTTACTGCGTCGCAGATGTCACAAGCGCATCAGATAACCAGGCAATGATTGAAACCGCGGAAGAGCGCTACGGAGGCGTCGATGTCCTACTCGCTAACGCGGGTATCGAGGGGGATGTGGCATCGATCGTTGATTATGACGAGGCTCGTTTTGACCAGGTCATGGCCGTGAACGTGAAAGGACCTTTTCTCGGACTGAAGGCTGCGATACCGGCGATCAGTAAACGCGGTGGTGGCAGTATCATAATCACTTCCAGCGTCGCAGGGATTAACGGCGGACCGAATGTCGCACCTTATGTGACTTCGAAACACGCTGTCATTGGCATGATGAAATCCGCGGCGCGGGAGTGCGCTTCCATGAACATACGGGTTAATACTGTAAACCCATCACCGGTTGAAACCCGCATGATGCGCAGCCTGGAAGAAGGATTTGCTCCAGGGCATGCCGAGACCGTTAGAGAACAGATGCGCTCACGTATTCCACTGGGGCGTTACGCTGAACCGGAAGACATCGCAAAAATTATGCTCTTTCTGGCTTCCGATGACAGTGAATTTGTCACGGGCTCGGTCTACATGGCAGATGGCGGTTCTACCGCTTAGAGGGCTGGCCAATCTGCTCCATCGTAATATCTTGTGCCACGATGACCCTTTCGCGGGAATGGTTTCTCAAGGCGATCGCCCGGCGCTTCAACATAAATGAGCGAGCGGGGCCGACCAGAGCTGGGATGAACAGCGCCACCAACAATTCGACTAATTTTCATCCTGCCGTGTAACTCATCACCAAAAATCGTATAGACGTATTCACCTGGCTCCAGTTTGGATGGTGTACCAGCCATATGGAATTCATACTCGGTAATAGAACCATCGTATAGAGAGTTCAGCACATCTGATCCGGCACTTGCTGGTATTGTCTTGGTGATTCCACTCATGCATTGATTCGATTCAGGAGCAGCTCGACAACTTCTGCCCCATGCGTGTTCTGCAGGAAATGCCCGGCTTCGGTTATACCATCGAAGGTTGCCTTCATTTGCGAAGCCCACTGCTTACCCCAGCTTTCTGTAAATACATCATCGGCACAACCCCAGATAAAATGTACTGGTTTGTCCCAGCCTAGCAGTGTTTTGTAGTGATAGGTCTGTGCCGCGCCGTTGCCACCATCATAGTTGTCAAATGGTATTGACAGAGGGAATCGTCGCGCGCCGTTATAGGCACCGTCGTCGAGACCCCTGAAGGGCGCATTAAATCCTCGATAGATTCTGGAAGCCTGGCCATCAAGGTCTGGCGACTTGCCCTCAACCAGCACGGGAATCATCACATCGGGGCCAACCAGACCAGCGCTGAGTACCATTAGAATGCCCATGTTGGGTGTTTGTCTGCAAAATAGCCCCCCCGCATGCCAGTTCTTGTTCCAGTTTCGAATCGCTTCTGAATAAGTATATTCAGGATGATGCAACCAGGTGTTCATGATCGCCAGCCGGGAAAATCGTTCCGGCATTGTTGCTGCCTGGGCAAGCCCAATGGGCCCTCCCCAATCCTGGCAAAGCAAATTGATGTTATTTAGATCAAGATGAGTGATCAGTGTGGTCAGGATCTCCGTATGCCTTGCAATGGTGAACCAATGTGGGTCGGTTGGTTTATCTGATCGACCGAATCCCATATGATCAGGCGCGATGCACCGATAACCGGCCTCAACCAAAGGAGGAATCATATGCCTGTAGAGATAGCTCCAGGTTGGCATCCCGTGTAACAACAACATTACCGGCCCCTCTCTTGGACCTTCATCTACATAGTGCATGCGCAGGTCATGCCAGTCATGGTAGTGAGGCTCAAATGGAAAATCGTCCAGGTCTTTAAAGTTGTCTTCCGGTGAACGAACAAAGGCAGTCATAACTTTCTCCTAACCAGTACCTGTCTTTAGACTAATGCCCTTTGTAGGTTGGCGCACGCTTTTCGAGGAATGCGGCGACACTTTCTTTGTGATCCTGTGTGCGGATGAGTTCGGCAAGCGCATCTTTTGCCAGTGTCTCAAGCTGCTCATTTTGACCGGAACGTGCAAATTGCAATGCTGCGCGTGTACGCTGAATCGCAATGGGAGGGTTAACGGCAATACGCCCAGCCAATGCGAGCGCCTCGGCGATCAGATCATCTGCCTCCACCACTTTTAGAACGACACCCAACTGCAAGGCCCGTGCTGCATCAATCATGTCCCCGGCGAGTAAGAGTTCGGCTGCTCCTGCCGGACCACACAGCTGCGTAAGAATGCGAAAGCTGTCAGCACCTGCAATCAGACCCCGGCGGATAAACATCTGGGAAAATCTGGCAGTTGTTGAAGCGATGCGTATGTCGGCCATGAGTGCGAGCTCGAACCCATAACCTACCGCGGCGCCGTTAACCGCTGCAATGATTGGCGTTTTAGCGCGTCGCATTGTTGGCCCGGGAATCTCGAATTTGGTATCCCCCAGACTTGTTAAACCGTCACCGCCCATGAGTTCCTGCACATCGTCACCACTGCAGAAGCCGCGCCCGGCGCCGGTAAGCACAATGCAACGAATATCGTCGTCCGCATTCGCCCGTTTCAGCGCATCGGTGGTCGCCTGGTAGCTCTCCAGGTTGAATGCATTAAATTTTTCCGGCCGATTCAGTGTAATTAATGCTACTTGATCTCTAGTCTCGTACAGGCAGGTATCGCTCATGGTTTTTCCTTTTATTTAGTCAGTTCTCGCCAAAAAAATACAGGACACTCACCGGGATTAAGACACTTTTGTCTCTATATTGAGTTGTCCGGCCAGGCCCGCGGTTCGATGCTTTGCGCTTTCAATATATTCCGGGTCGGTAATCATTTGCAGCATCGCTTTCTTGCTGGGGTAAGTCGCAATGGCGACGACGTCCCAGAGATCCTCTACTTCACCGAGCATAAGTCGGCTGACACGGCCTGAAAATACACCGCTGCCACCGACTTTCGCGAGATGTGCCTGAACTTCCTGGCCATAAATTGCATAAGCTTGAGCGCCGGTCAGATCGGTTTCACGACCATCTGCATATTCAGCATTTTCCTTGAATTTGAGCAGGTTCACCATATGAATGGGTGAGTCCGTATCTCCCTCCATGAACCCTTTCATCTGCTCTTCGTTAGGCGAGACTTTGTTTTCAACTCTCATTGTTACCCCTTAATTTTTGAATGTCATTTAGTCCATGAACAACTATAGCTTGTTTAGTGAGGTCATATCTTCTCACGTTGCTTACCCGCTAATTAATCTATGGGGTGCCGGGCTCAATGGTATCTCTATTGGTGAGCCAATCCACGCTCCAATGTTTTCTCCCGTTCGACCATCGCCTAATAGATCTATCAACTGTTGCGCGATGGCTTCGGGTTGCATAACAGTTTTAACCAGTGCGCCGGGTAGTTCATTGTTATCAAACAAACTGCGCAGCATCGGTGTGTCGGTGGCTCCCATACATAAACCGTTGACGCGAATACTATATTTTCGCAGAACCTTCGACCAGGCATCAGTAAAACCGTTCAGTGCCCATTTAGAGGCATTGTAAAGATCGGTTGTCGCCGAATTTGTCCCTCTCGAACGTGCTGGTAACACATAGTAAGTAGACATGTTGACGATGTCACCGCCTCTGGCTTTCAGTTCAGGAATACATAACCTGGATAACATCAGAACACCTTTGATATTAGTGTCCATAATGTAATCCCAATCAGCAACCGTCTGTTCCCAGCTCGCAGTGACGGGTGTCTGTCGATAAGTCGCCGCATTGTTAATCAGAATATCAATGCCACCGAACTCAGCCAGGGTGTAATCAACCACACGTTTGCAGTCGTCAGCCAGGGACACATCCGCGACTAGTCCGATCACATTTTTATTCGAGCCAGATGCAATTTCCTCTGCAAGTTTTACAACACCCTCTTGATTATCAAATGCCACGACGCTGGCGCCATGTGCTGCAAGGGCCTTTGCAATCGCAGTGCCTATACCCTGGTTAGCCCCGGAGACGATGGCTACTTTCCCTTTAAGATCCAGCATGAAGATCCTCCTCGAGAATATAAATGTGTGGCAGTGCCGGTTCGAGTACTGGCTGGCGGCCAATACACAAGTTCATGTTGCGTGCTGTTCTTCCTTCAGGTCCTTCCTTCAAAAGATCGATTACAACTTGTGCCGAATCACTGGCGGTCATCCAGGTATCAATGATCTTTTTTGCCTCAGGGTTAGATAATTCCTCATCGTCGCTAAAACCATAAAATGAGCGGATCATATGTGAATCGGTGGCCCCCATGCAGATGCCATTGACTCGTATGTTGTATGGCTTTAAGGCTTTTGCCCAGGCAAAAAGCAGACCATTTAAACCCCACTTGGATGCATCGTAAATGTCCATCACCTCGCCACCACCGGAAGGGCGCGGGGAGTTAGCCCACGGGCAGCTGTCGAGGCGAGGGCACAATTCATCGGGGGTCCCGCAGGTGACCATATGATCTGTCGCAATATTGACTATATCCCCTGGTCCTCCCTGTTTCAGCATCTGGTCAATGACTGCCCGGCCGACCAGGTACTCACCCTTGAGGTTGGTGCCAATCATGGTTTCATAATCGGCAAGCGACTTTTCGAGGTCGTCATCAGGATGACTGACATGACATTGCCCTGCATTATTGATGAGGATATCGATACCGCCCAATGCCAGTACGCTATCGTCGACAAATTTTCTAACGTCGTCAGGGTTAGCAACATCCGCGACAGCAACCAATGTCTGGACACCCATTGATTCGAGGGTGGATGCGACATTGTTAATCCCTGAATCCATATCGCAGACAGCCACATTGACACCTTGTTCTGCAAGCGCTATTGCGTAGGCCTTGCCCACCCCCATCGCTGCGCCTGTGACGATTGCATTTCTGCCTGTTAGTTCAACCATAGGTTTCTCGTTTCAAATATCAAATTCCGCTGGCAGGTGCCAGCAGGTGTGCATTTCTCCCAGGCTCATACTATGTAATCGAGGGTTAACATCGACCGGCAGGCGCAGATTTGGCAGTTGGTCCAGGATCATAGTTGATACATCGACGGCGGCATTACGGGTGAGTGCATAAAGAGAGATCGGCCGATCTTCCGGGATGGCAGGGTGTTTTGATGGTTTACCCAGTCCGAAGGCAATACCCGCAGGCAAACCATCAGCCCGATACATTCCCCGTGGTTCTCTTTGGCAAAGATCCTTGCGTTCAACATTAAATTTATCGGCATCACCAAATATCTCTGGATCGCGATTAGCCGCTGCTGCGGAGCAGATTATCATCGCCCCTTCAGGGAATAGTTGGCCAAATCGCTCTACCTCATGCCGGGCAAATCGTCTGCTTGCAAGCACGGGGGGTGAATGGCGCAATGTCTCCAGCCAGGCATGTTTAACCAGGCGTTGTGTTGATTTGATGGCTTCCAGCTGGGTTTGATGAGTTAGCAACAGATACCACATATTAGCCAGGCCGCCATGCAAAGTTTCATGATCAGCTTCCAGCAATGTGGTGACGAGATCTTCTGCTGTGGCTGGCCCATCTTCCAGGGTCAGGGCTGCAACAACAGATATCAGGTCGTCTGTCGGGTTCTGTCGACGTTCGCCCAACAGAGGTTGAAAATATTCCGTTAAGGATCTAATCGCCGCCAGGCCATCGTGCTGGGCTTTTGGCTCCCATTGGTAACCATGTTGCATACGCCAGTAAGCGTTGGCGAAAAAACTAAAATCCTGCTCGGGGATTCCCAGACAACGGGCCAATAACTCTATGGGTAAACGTGCTGCAAACCCGGTGGCCATATCAATTTTACCTGCGGGCATTGCGCGATCGATGATGCCTTGCATGATTCGCGGCACTTCTACTTCGAATGCCTGTGACTGTGCGGTCAGCACGGGAAGCTGTTGGCCTAAATCACGACCATAGTCACCGATACCATAAAACCAGCGTTTCGGTCGCGACTCATAATTGGCATCGTCAACTAAGATCGAGGTGACATCATTGTAACGCGATATCCAGAATGCGTTTGATCGCCAGTCACGATAACAGGGATAGTTATCTCGAAGAATTGCCAGCGCCGGGTAAGGATCGTCAAGAAACCCGGCATTCATGAGTTGAGAAGGGTTGAGCCTGGCTGTGGATTCGCCGACCCGTTGACGCTGGTAAATTTCAAAGGTGCGATAGCCCCGACCACTGACAGAGACTTTTCTTTTGAGTGAGACGCCATTTTTTCCAACAATTAACTGGTTATCCTCGATAGTGTTGCCCTCGATTGTGCTTTATTTCCTGCCTTTTTTTCCAAAAGAGCCGACTAACCGTTTGACTGGTTACTCCAGATCATAGTCAATCCAGATTTCCCTGGCTGAAATCAGTCCAATGGGCGCAAGGCTTTTACCATCGATGTCTTTCTTCATCCGTTCTACGTTGAGCCGTGGGTTTTTCAACTGTTTACTCAGCAGGCGAGAACCAATGGCGGCTTCCTGATGGGATATCCATGCACCAGGACATAGATGGGGTCCTACACCGAAGGCCATGTGGCTGGAACGGCCTTCTTTGGCGTATCCACTGCGAATTAATTTCCCGGAATAAAGATCTTCACGAAATATGTTGAAGGTTTCCGGATCTTTAAACACACGGTCATCGTGGTTCGCTGAAAAATCAACCATGTTAATCAGAGAACCCGCAGGAATATCTATCCCATGAATTGTGATATCAAAGCTATTATGTCGAGGCTGGCCGCCGATGGGGGTGGAGTGACGCAGTGTTTCATGGAACACTGCATCCCAGAGTGAATCATCCTTTTTTACCTCGGTAAACTGATCCTCATGCTGCAATAGCAGGTACCACATATTCATTATGGCACCTCGCGTCGTTTCACCTCCTCCGCCAACCACCAGTGCTATATTTGATGTTATTTCTTCAGTGGAAAGATAATCATCGTCGATTTTGCTTTCGCACAATTTTGTGATGATATCTTTGCCCAGTGGCTGGCCATCAGTATCGAACAGATAGCCTGGCGTCGTGCGTCGCTCCTCCACCAGCCCTTCAATATAGTCTTCCAGATGCTGGCGAGCTTCCAGACCCTTTTGATGTGTCGCTGACCCGCCGAGGCCTGACATCATGGAGTTGTACCAGTAGTAAAATTCACCCCGTGCCTCATCGGGGAAACCCAGAACCTGACAGACAACACTAATGGGGAATTCATTGGCAAAGGCGCGCCCTAGTTCTATGGTTCGAACGCCCTTGTACTCTTCGATAAAGGACTCATCGGTCTTGTCATCCCAGGCTGAAATCATTTCCTGGGCCAAGCGTTCAATTGATGGCATTCGGTTGGCCAGGGATTTCCCAACCAGATGCTGACCATAAAGGTTCCGTCTGCGCCGGTGCTCAACACCACTGAGCTCGAGTTGTGTATTCCCCAAAACACCGCTCGAAGATCCTTTGGGGATGGTATTAAAACCCTCATCGTCAAAGTAACATTCGGTGATATCTGCGTAACGGGTAAGGTAGTAACAATTATGGAGCTTGTCGTGATACACAGGATAGTGGTCACGCATAATTCGATAGTAGGGATACGGATTGCGCATAAATTCGACGCTATCGAACAATCGGGGGTCTATCAGCGGCGTGCCATCTTTTGCATGCCCCATATCAACGACATTGCCGATCTTCATTAGTGGAAAGGCAGGGGCGCCACTTTTGGCGGGATTTGATCCTTCTGGCTCCTGGGTCGTAATCCCAGCGGGGCTAAGGAGTCTTTCCAACGTTTCTGCTAACGGATCTGAGGCCATTGCGCACCTTGCAACGTTTAAGTGTGGTCATTGTTCTTGTAATGGTTCTTGTGATTGTTCTTGAGATACTTCTTGTGATACATAGTAATGAGTTGGTCTTTCGAAAAACAGTCAAGCTTGACTTTATTTTCCGCCACGCGTTTACTCACACGATAACAGCCGTTTTTTGTATTACTGGAATGCAATGACCTATGTGATAACTGAGGCTTGTATTGATGTACTGGACGCATCATGTCAGGCGGTGTGCCCGGTGGAATGCATATACCAGGACGAGGAAGACCTTATCTGTTTCATCGACCCTGATGCATGCACGGATTGCGATGTTTGCGTGTCTGCCTGCCCGGTCGGTGCTATTTTTGCCGATAGTGATACACCGGCAGCCTCGCAACAATTCATAGAAATCAACGCCTTGTGGTTCAAAGACAAAACTGCTGCCCGTGCCAGGGTAACGTCCCAGGCAGAGTTGATAGCGTAAACAGGCATTTCCCGAAGAGGTGGGATATTTTGACAAAACAATCAATTGATTATGATGATGTTAAACAATACAAACTTGACCCGGACAGAGAAAAAGAACTGGTTAACAGTTCCGGTGAATGCACCTTTATCTGGGCCAATAAATCCGGTCATCCGATTGGTGTCACCACGGCCTATGTGCCGGTAGATGGTAAAATCTGGATGACCGCAACGAAAGAGCGAGTGCGAGTAAAAGCCATTGCGCGAGACGGGCGATCAAGCATTTGTATTACCAGTACAGGTACAGCCATGGGAGGCGGTAAAACCGTAACTTACAAAGGCCATACTGTTATCCACGACTCACAGGAAACAAAACTGTGGATGTACAAGCTGTTGGCAGCCGGTATGGGTGCCGCTTCAGATGATGGTAATGAGTTTACAGCGGGGCTTGATGCGAGTTTGTTTGTCAGGTTTCTGGATACCCCGGAAAGGATCGTCATGGAGTTTACCCCGGAGATGTCGATTCTCTTCGATGGCGACAAGATGGCGGCAGGCACCGCTGCCGCCTATGCACAATTTGCCGGGGAGGATGCTGC
The DNA here is from genome assembly GCA_029941905.1 of Pseudomonadales bacterium. Taxonomy (GTDB): domain Bacteria; phylum Pseudomonadota; class Gammaproteobacteria; order Pseudomonadales; family Azotimanducaceae; genus JAHRVQ01. The sequence continues at coordinate 42,234 of JAPYTQ010000040.1, forward strand.
CAGTCCTTAAAACCGGGTATAGTTCTTGAAACCGTGAAAGCTGGGTAAAACTGTACTCCCCGATTCCCCAATTGATGTTATTCTACAGGTCAACGCTGTTTCCAAAAACCCGGAGAGTGGCATCATGGCTTCCAAATCCGTTTTAAACAAAGCCCCCTCAGCTGCGGAGTATTCTGACTCGTTGGTGAACTATCAGCGTCTGGGCGAACAACGTTTGTCCAACATTGGCAATCGCGGGCCAGTTATCCTCGATGCAAATGGCAAGCTTGATCAGAAAATTCTGGACGCCTACTGGGCGCAAGGTTTCTACATTTTTGAAGGTGTGGTCAGTGCCGATGAGGTCGCAGAACTGCGTGCCGGTGTAAACAACATTCTGGATAATGCACCGAGGCACTCCGGGTCAACAGAAGATGCACAAGGCAGACCCGCTTTTGGGCAAAAGTTCAAGCGCAATCCCTTTATCTTCATTACGCCCCTGTCTGACCCTTGGGGTGGCACTCAATTATTAAATGGTCGGCACCAGAGTAAAATGGCCGAACCCACACCTGCCAGGGGCGCACCGGAAGAAGTTGTGCATCTCATTGGCGGTATGTGTCAGTCCATGGATGCCGGGCTCAGAATCTATGGGCATCCGCAGTTACTGACCATTGCAGAAGCGATTAACGGGGTGGACTTTGTACCCTACAACGATGTTATTTTCGTTAAACAACCGGGCCTCGGTGGGTCAGTAGCCTGGCACCAGGATGGAGTGACTCATTGGGAATCACCTGACTGGGACGAAGGCATTCATGGATTTAACTTCCAGGTTCAGCTCTATGCCTGTACTGCTGCGAATTGCCTCTGGGTCGTGCCAGGTACTCACAAAATGGGGAAGATCGACATTCTGGATCTGATTGAGAAAAATGGCGGCTCGGAGCAACTTGCCGAGGCTGTACCGCTGACTTGCGAAGCCGGTGATGTGACTATCGTCAACCGACAAACCCTGCACGGATCATTTGCTAATGCTTCACCTGACCCGAGAGTTTCACTCACATTTGGATTTCACCGCAGAAAGTCGATTCTTGGCCAGTGCGGTGCCTTGAGTCAAAATGACCAGGAGGTCTACGATGAGCAGCGTATCTTTGATCGATCAACAGTCATAGCGTTGGCGATAGACGCTCGCCAACAATATTACTCAGGGGAGTCAAGGTATGACTATCAACCATTTGCCGGGCTTGAAGGTAACTACCAGTGGGACCCGGACAAATTCGATGAATTGTTACTTGACTACAATCTCAAGGATTTATCGATTTAATGATCTGCAGATAGTCGATCTACATTATAAAACACAAAAGCAGAATCCTGGTTGCAATAGCCTGTAAAAAGGGTAAGGTGTGCAGCATAAATCACGACAGGTGGGAAGGAATAACGATGGCAAATTTCATGTCTACGTGGAAAAGAACTATTCCTCTAAACGTCAACCTGGACATGAACCCTTATGCCATCATTTCATTCAAGGCTGTCAGGTGCAGCCCCTCAATCACCTGAATCCAATCGTTGCAGCGAAACTGAAACCAGGGCGCCAGAACCAGCATCTGCGGACAGGCTGGAATCAGCTTCGTATGATCTTTCAGAAGCAATCACCAGTGCTCACTCAGGTCCTGGCCTGAAGGGATCACGAAGAACAAAATTCTTCGCCTATTATCGACCTTACCTCGGCATTCTCGCCGCAGATCTCGGTTGTGCCGTGCTGGTTGCAGCAACGGCCCTTGCGCTGCCTTTGTGTGCCAACGTAATTGTAAAACGAATAACGACAGCAGCTGATAATGTCGATCTCTATGGAGAAATCTACTTCATTGGCGTCATCATGCTGTTCTTCATTGCATTGCAGGCGATTTGCCGGTTGTTTGTCGACTATCAGGGTCATGTGATGGGCGCCAGGATGGAAAGCGCAATGCGGCAGGAACTGTTCGAGCACTACCAGAAGCTGTCTTTCAGCTTTTATGATCGGCAGCGGGTCGGGCAATTAATGTCTCGCATATCCAATGATCTGTTCGCGATATCAGAGCTCTATCACCATGGCCCGGAAGATATTGCAATCGCTGTGCTGAAGTTTGCTGGTGCGTTCGCCATCTTATTCTATTTTGATCCAGTGGTGACGATGATCATTCTCATCTCCATGCCATTTGCTGTTCTCTATGCGTTGTACTTTAACAACCGTATGGGGGTTGCCGTACGTCAGAGCAAGGAGCGCGTTGGGGCAATTAACGAACACGTAGAAGATTCGTTGTCCGGGATTCGGGTCGTTCAATCATTCGGCAATCAGAAGCTGGAGATGTCAAGATTCAATGCCGAGAACAATCATTTTCTGCAAACACGTCGCAAGGGTTACAAAGCGGAGGCGCTATTTTCTGTCGGTCTGCAAACCTACACACAGCTGTTGACGTTGATGGTGATCGTCTTTGGAACCATCGCAATCGTGGAATCGAATATGTCCGTAGCGGACCTGATGACCTTCCTGTTGTGCGTTGCCATCCTGACCGACCCCATAGCACGGGCAGCTAACCTGGCGCGACTCTGGCAGGAGGGCATGACAGGATTCCATCGATTCGTGGAAGTGATGGAAATTTCACCCGAAATTCAAGATGCCTCCGGGGCAAAGGAGTTAGTCAACGTCGCAGGCTACATTTCTTTTCACAATGTCAGTTTCAGATACTCAGAAGATGCAGACTTTGCGATAAAAAATATATCCATGGAGATAAAAGCCGGTGAGTTCATCGCTCTTGTTGGTTATTCAGGCGTCGGTAAGACCACGCTGTGCTCTCTTATACCCCGATTCTATGATCCAACATGCGGTGAAATATTAATCGACGGACACAATATTCGGCAGGTATCGATCGATTCATTACGCCGCAATATTGGGCTTGTGCATCAAGATGCATATCTGTTTGCAGGTACAATTGCAGAGAATCTCGCTTACGGCCGAACCGACGCATCGCACGCTGAAATTGTTGAAGCGGCAATACGGGCACAGGCTCATGACTTTATCACTGCCCTGTCAAAGGGATATGATACTGATATCGGGGAAAGAGGTGTGCAGCTTTCCGGTGGGCAAAAACAACGGCTCACAATTGCGCGGGCGTTCCTGAAGAACCCGCCAATTCTAATATTCGACGAAGCAACCAGTGCATTGGACAGTCAAAGTGAACGGGCAGTACAAGACGCACTGGCCAGGATCGCCAGGGACAGAACGATGATTGTCATAGCGCATAGACTTTCAACGATTCTACATGCAGACCGCATCATCGTACTGGGTGACGATGGCATTGCAGAGCAAGGCACGCACGATCAGTTGATGTCTGCATGTGGATACTATTTTCGTTTGCACAAAGCCCAGGCAAGTCTTTGACGAAAAGATTGTTACCCCGCGTCGACCCTCGTTTCCAACAGAAAGTCTGGATTGTTTTCTGGGCAGCTGCTGCATCGAGCCAGAACCTTGCTGTGGAAAACGCAGCCCGATACAAGGATTGGCAGGATCTCATTGCAAGACTGCTGACCGAGTGTGGAACCTCAAGCCAACATCTGGATGGTCGATTGTACGAGCTGATGTCCATCATTGATGGCCTGGGTGTTCGACTTACCCTGACCCCCAGCCCGAAGAACCGCGAACTTGCACGTAAAACGATTGCCGATTGGGTTGGTCGTTTAGACCTACCCGAAGACAACAACTAACTAGTGCTTATCCATAAATAGGTAAATTTCGACTCCAGCACCCTACTTTGCGCATATTGAGTCTATTTTAATAGCACAAAACGTGACTGGAAAAGCACACATAATCTTTTATGGATAGGCACTAACTAATTGCAACCTAATCAAGTTGTTGGTTATAAGCTCGACCCCATTACTTCTATCGATAAGTTGTGGCCGCCTCAACGTTCGACATAGCGAGATAGGCGTCATAGGCATAAATCAGATCGATAACGTCCTCGCCGAGAAATTTCATTCGCGCCGCATAGGGACGCAGACCCCTCAGGTCCAGGACGGTCATTCCATCCGCCGGGATATGTTCTGTAAACGGATTTGATTTACCACCTTTTGAATTGAGGAAATAGCTCTCACAAGCCAGTTCCCTACCTGACCGAATGTCACGTGACACACCACCTCTGCAATCCATATGTATATTGAAACTGTGATACCCTTCAGAATGCCCCCATTCAGCCAGGAAATCCATCAGAGCAGGGACATTGGTACCGCTGCGTCCCCGGGCCCCGTGATAGGCGCCAAATTTCATAAAGACCTTCGGTGCTTTACGCTCGTTGGATTTCGCATTGTTGAAGTGGTTAAGAAAATTCATTTTCATGTAATTTCACGCTCAAGGTTTCCCGCATAACCCGTGCTGCCGCGGCCAGTGAAAGGTTTGTAGATGCGGTTCGATAAAATCATGGCATCAATCAGTTTTAACGCAGCAACATCATTTCTTTTTTCAAACGCTGAGCGTAAATCGTTGAATACCGCTTCATCTGCCATGCCGACGTACATCATATCCTCTGTTGCCATCTGTTCAGCCACATCAACGGCATCACGCTCGGCAGGGGTTTTTACCCTTTCTGAAAGTATAGGCAGGAGGATAGGCGCGGCAGCGATAAACTCCTGATCGAGCCCCCAGAAGACCGGTTCGCGACCACCGGCCTGTATCACATCAAGGGCAAGATCACTTTCTTCCCTAAAAAAGAGGAATGGCAAAGCGAAATAGGTTTTCTCATCTGACATAAAAGCGTCATAGGCCTTGAGATCATGTCGCATCAGGTTCTCAGCAAAAATAGTCGACTGGGCCCCGACTTCCAGCGCAATTTTCGAATAACTAAATGTCGCCAGTCTAGAATAAAGGGCGCGGGCAAAGAGAGCGATATCAGCGGTGCCATGTTGTTCGCCAATCATAAAGAACTGGGATGTTTTTGCGTTTTCAAACAGAAAATCGGCACCTGGCCCAGACAGTACGCCGTTTTCCAGTACGATGGGATACGAGCTTGTCCTCATAATGTCGTTAAAACGCTTTTTGTCTTTGTCCTCCTTGCTTTCTTCAGCGAAAATCGACGTTGTGAACAGAACACAAATTGAAATCATCAGTGTAAGCAAACGCATTGTACTACCCCATCTCTATTGTTGTTTTTATCTGTGCAATGATGCACGCAGATTAAGCCACATAGCATTATATTGTCCACGGAGGCGGATTGTGTTTTGCTAGTGCGATGACATTTTGTAAAGAAGCGTGATATTGGAAGATCAGTCGACCTCAGCATCAGCAACGAGCGAAAAGAAAGTTGATTGGTTCATTTTTGGTGTGGGCTGCGTAATATTGCTGGCGGTTGTTGTACCCATCATTGTTGTACCAGAAGCTGCTACGGGTGCGGTAAACCGGATATTCAGCTTCCTGACCCAGCGTTTGGGCGTACTTTACGTCGTTGCTGCGATCGGGACCTTATTCTTTCTTCTGTGGATTGCGCTAAGCAGGCATGGCCAGGTTGTTCTGGGCGGCGACGGTATCCCGGTCCACTCGGATTTTAGCTGGGCGTCGATGTTATTTTGTGCGGGGATCGGTGCCTCGTTAATTTATTGGGGTGCGGCTGAATGGGTGTTTTATTATGTAAACCCCCCTTTTGGTGTCGAACCCCGGTCCGACGAGTCCATATTATGGGCTGCGAGTTATGGCATTTTCCACTGGGGCCCTATTGGCTGGGCATTTTATTGTTTACCAGCGGTAGCACTTGGCCTGACTTACCATGTCCTTAAAATTCCATCGTTGAGACTAAGTTCAGCGTGCGGGGCTGTGTTGGGTTCGATGACGCAACGCTGGCCGGGTCGGATAGTCGATTTGCTATTTATTGTTGGTTTGTTGGGCACCGCAGCCACCGGCCTGGGTCTTGGTACTTCTGTAGTTTCCTCAGCCGTGACCCGATTGACTGGCATGGAAGACAGCATGTCCATGCAGTTCTTTATTATTCTACTCGTGACCTCGATGATCGCCTATAGCGTCTACCGCGGACTGGATGAAGGGATAAAAGTGCTAAGCACCATCAATGCGGTGTTGGCTTTGCTGCTGATCGTATTCGTGCTGATTGTTGGCCCGACTTCTTTCATTCTCGAAATGGGTGTGATGTCCATCGGAAAGGTAGCGCAGAATTTCATTCTGATGATGACCTGGACCGACCCTTTGGCCAGGGCAGACTTTGTTGAAAGCTGGACAGTTTTTTACTGGGCCTGGTGGCTGGCGCTTGGTCCTTTCGTGGGGATGTTCGTTTGTAAGATTTCAGAAGGCCGGACCTTGCGGTCTCTCATATTTGGCATGCTCGGTTGGGGCAGCCTGGGTTGTTCGATTTTTTTTATTGTGTTGGGTAACTACGCGATATACCTGGAACTTAATGGCATCTACCCTGTGGTGCAACAAGCCATGGACGTCAGCCCGTCTGCAGCGATTGCCGGGATTGTGGAGCTGTTGCCCCTGGGTTCATTTTGGCTCGCTTATCTCGCGATAATCGGTTTGATTTTCACGGCAACCACCTATGACTCAGCATCTTACACGTTGGCTGCTGGTGCCACTCGATCAATGACTGAGCACGAACATCCGGATCGCTGGCATCGGGTATTCTGGGCTTGTGCACTTGGGGTATTGCCTGTCTGCCTGTTGATGCTGGGTGGTCTTCGTGCATTGCAGACAGCTTCTGTCGTCGCATCCATCCCGTTGCTGTTTGTTTACGTTCTGTTGGTAGTGTCTACGCTACGGATGCTAAAGACCGGGGATCAGTCGGGTGGCATTGTGAGGTAATTTGTTATTTGTTGTCTAGGAGGCTGACCGAGAATAGAAACCGTAGCGAGGGGAAGCTGATTTGAGACTCGGCGTCCCCGTCATTTTTCATAATTTGATTGGTCT
>JAPYTQ010000041.1:0-48467 GCA_029941905.1 Pseudomonadales bacterium
GCTATCCGCCCACCTCATACCTGTCCATCAAATCCCTCACCAAACCACTGCGTACAATATCGCTCCTGTTGAAGGAATGAATATGCACATTTGGGAGGCCCCTCACCCGCCGCACCGCATCAGCTAACCCGTTAGGGCCGCGGATGTCGCTTTGATCGATATCCCCATTGACGACGATTTTGCAGTGCTCGCCGATGCGGGTGAGGAACATTTTCATCTGGGAGATTGTTGTGTTCTGGGCTTCGTCCAGAATGACAAAACTATCGTTGCCAAACGTCTTGCCTCGCATAAATGCCAGCGGTGCGGCGACGATGCGGCCATGGCGCAAAAGGTAGTCCACGGCGCCAGCGCCCAGTCGTTCATTTAAGGCATCCCGAAAGGCTTCAATATAGACAGCGAATTTTTCATCGAGCGCCCCGGGTAAAAATCCCAGGTGTTCCCCGGCCTCCACAGCGGGACGTGTGAGGATAAGACGCTCGATTCGGCCGGTCTGCAGGGCTTCTGCTGCTATTGCAGACGCACAGTAACTCTTGCCGGTACCCGCTGGGCCGATGCCAAAGGTAAGACAATTGTTTTTAATTGCGCTGATATAACGTTGCTGGGATGGAGTTTTTGCTTCGAGAGCCTGGTAGCTTCGCTGAGGCGCGTAAGCCGTTTCTGTCTGTGGCGAGTTGACAGGCAGTGTATAGATGTCTGCGCTGTGTCGTCTGGATTGTCGTTCTTGCTGGTGCTGATGTTTTTTGTTTTTTCTCCCTTCGATTGATTTTCTTCGGTTCGCGGAACAGTTTACATGTGATCTTTTTGCCATCGTTGTACAAACACCTGTTGGTCAAAAATTGATTTTGTATGTGATCTGTATTGTAAGTGCCTTATCCTGCTACTGATAAAGCGTTCCGACGTGCACTCCTCTGGTTGGGTTAATGTAAAATTACACCTTCCATTTTGCACCTTCCAGAAAACAAATCAAGGGTCAGGTTTTGATTTTTCGCTCAACTTTGGTGTAAGTTTTTTAAGCCAGGTCAAACAGCCGCAGTAACCGCGATCTCAACAGTAAACTGCGGCGCAGCCAGTTTCGACTCAACACAAGCACGTGTTGGCGTCGCACCTTCCACCACCCAGGCGTCCCAGACCTCATTCATCGCTGCAAAATCAGCCATATCGGCCAGCCAGATATTCGCCGTCAACAATTGTGTTTTGTCCGTTCCGGCTTCAGTCAGCAGGGCATCAATCGCAGCCAAAATCGCCTCGGTCTGCTTACCCGCATCTTCACCCGGCGCCTTTAAGGCAACCTGGCCCGCTGTGGAAACCACACCCCCATGTACAACTGCCTGGCTCATACGAGCGCCACATTTAATTCTTTTGATCGTCATATCGAATACCTCTTGAGTTGATTGCTGGATGGAAAGTTATTTATAACCATAGTAGACCATAGTTATTGTTAGCAAAATAGCCAGCTCTGATACACCAGGAACACACTCGCTTGTGTCAGCAAGTTTCCATCAGACTGAACCAGCAAAGAGTCTACATACCCCCATGATAGCACCGCGTTTCATAACTAAAAGTTCTTAACTATCAATAAGATAACCTGACATTTCCTGTATTACTGTATATAATAACAGTAGTAAACATCACCCTCGCTAAATCGGGAAATCGACAGGGATAGCACCATGTTTTAACCGTTAGAACCACCAGAACCAGACGATTCATCGCAAGAACCTACACCTTCAGAAATTGTTCAAGCCAATTTCGCCAGACGCGTACGATGCGAGGAACTCGAGATACAAATATTGACCTCAGCGGCGCAAATCAACGCGGCTACTTATCACTTCATCACCCTGCTAGGTGAATTTGACGAAAATGGCGGCTGGCATGGCGACGGTATCCGGTCGTTTTCCCACTGGCTGAATTGGAAAATCGGTATGGGAGAAATGATGGGGCGTGAGAAGGTTAGGGTCGCTCGCGCTTTGGGTGATCTACCTCTGATTGATGCGGCATTTTCAAGGGGTGAAATCAGCTATTCAAAAGTCAGGGCCATGACAAGAGTCGCAACGCCAGAGAACGAATCTTTTCTGATGCAGATCGCCGAATATGGCACCGCCCAGCATATGGAAGTTCTCGTTAAAAAGTATGCACTCTGCAAACGCCTGGAACGCATAGAAAATTCGGACAAAAACGATCAATCTGAAGAAGATGCTTTACATGAAGAGCACCACGAAGAGGAAGCGCGTTACGCGGAATATAAAAAAGACAAAACGCTCAACTGGTTTCAGGATGAACTGGGGATGATCGAGATCAAGGTCCGTCTGCCCCCGGACGAAGGTGCCATTGTTATCAAGGCGCTGGAAGTTTTCACAAGGCCCGCCCTCATAATTCATCAAACTGCCTGGCTACTATGGCAAGGCTGACGTTACTCGCCGCTCTCAAATTCGTTTTCAGCTTCATGCTTATTTTCATTTTGCACATCGTTTTCCAGCATTCGAGCTCCTCTCATTATGTTTCCAAGCGCGTAGTTGCCTTCGTGGCAGGCATACTCAAAGACCTGGTCTTGGGTTTGTGGCCAGGGATATTCGCCGCTCCAGGGTTTCGTCCATATCGCTGGATCGTCAACGGTAAAACTGTAGAGCAATGTATCTTCGTCGATTCGTTTGAAGCGTTCGGTGACGTGCAGGCTTTCTGTTGCCAAAAACAGACCGGATTGCGTCGTAAAGTTCGTTGTATCAACGACGAGTGTGTCCCCCTCCCAGTGCCCGACGGAGTCTCCCATCCATTTGCGGATTTCTTCCGGTAAGTGAGGTTTGTTCAACCGGATTATCCTGGTGTCGTGAACCATCTCGTTAAGGATCAATACATGATCCTCAGTTTGAACAATCCTCTTAATGTTGTTGTATAGAACGGGCAACATGGGAGGACCGGCAGTCGACCCAAAACCCAGCAAACATCGCTCACCCAAAGGCCGCAGTTCGGGGTCGTCGTAGGGACCCTCGCCTTCTTCTTTCAACCACCAGGCCTCGCCTTTGTTGGGACGGAAAAAATTGAGCCTGGCACTTCGTTTATCCGTACCGACCTTGGTCATTTCCGGCATCCTGCCGTTAGATGGTTCGACAATGATCGAGGTGCGATACTTATCATCAAGCATGAAACCGCGGTCACCGACATCAATCCAGAATGTATTGTAACCGCCGACGTTGCCAGCGGCACTTTGGGAACCATCGCCGCCGACAGGAGGTGCTTCTCGGTTTGGGTCGCTGTCACTGGCGCTAAACGCGAGCCCTAACTCAACTCCCCAGGCAAGAAAATCTGCCACGTATTTATATAGATTCGCCGTCTCGCCCAACAACCTGGGTCTCTGCAGCGGGGTTAGCGTGGCAATGTTGTAATTACCACTGAGATCGGGGATTTCGTGCTTCGGCTTTTCGTCCTCTGCAACTAGCATTTGAGGTGATGTAAGCAGAAACGAAAAGATCAGACTAAATAGTATTGGTTCCGGGCTTCTTTTCATTATGGGTCCAGGATGACGGTGCTGAGAAAATTCTAACCCCGACGAACATCCATGTAAATTCGTTTGTGGCGGCGTGCGCTGTCATATCCAGCCCCGTCGAAATTATTCTCAGCGATCAACCCTACCGCGTGTAAACCAGCAGATCAGCATCATGACAGACATTGATCACTCAGGCTGGCTCACCTCGTTATAATGGGACAATACAGAACCCGTCATCAATATCATCCTGATAATTCCAGCGATAACGGAACATGGCCTTCGTAAGCGATAGGTGTGCTGTCCACTCTGCCACCAGCTCTCCGGATGCGTCGGCAAAATAGAAAATTGGCATCAGTTACTTTGGGCTGTGGTAAATCTACCTGACCACCTTGTAAACAGCGATAGTGTATACGCCTTTATCTTACTTTAGGAACATTTGTCCTCCAGCATTCGTAACAAGAAAGTTGATCACATCTCTCGGTAAATAAACCAATGCAATATTGCATGCTGACGCTGGCAGCTGCTAATCTGCTTGGCAGGGATAATTTCGATTGTCAGCAGGCGCTATTCGTTAGACACTGCCCGATTGTTCCCCTGGATATTAAGATGGCCCTTACCTTTCGCCCAAGTTCATAAACGTTAGGATGTTTAACTGTTTATTGAAGTTTGGCGTTTTCGGTTGGGACTGGAAACCAACTCAAAAGGGTTCAATCCATGACGCGTTTTTATTCTCATATTTCAGCGATCCTGACCGTTACAATTACCATCCTCTACAGTGCCTCAGTACTGGCGCAATCCATTGACGACGCTGCGCTTGCAGATGAATCCAGTACCGAGTGGCTCGCGCACGGTCGCACCCAAAGTGAACAGCGATTCAGCCCCCTTGACCAAATTAACGCCGCCAATGTCACCAATCTGAAACTGGATTGGTTTCTTGACTTGCCAACCGCCGTGGGGCTTGCTGCGACACCACTGGTGTCTGACGGCGTCATGTATTTTACCGGGTCACACAATGTTGTCAGCGCGGTCAATGCTCGTAATGGCAAACTGATCTGGCAATTTGATCCTAAAGTCGGAGAAAACTCCGGTGATCGAATGAAAGTTGCCTTTCTGCACGGCAGTAGAGGCGTGGCGTTATGGAATGACAAGGTCTACACAGTCACCAGAGACGGCTATCTGATTGCCCTTAGCGCCAGCACTGGCAAGGAAGTATGGCGTGTATTGACAGTAGATCCCACCAAGGCACTTTATATCAGCGGCGCACCCAAGGTCTTTAAAGGCAAGGTATTGATCGGTAATGGTGGTACCGAGAATGGCGGCACGCGGGGTTATGTTACTGCCTATGACGCAGAAACAGGCAAGCAGGTTTGGCGGTTTTTCATTGTTCCAGGCAACCCTGCTGATGGCTTCGAAGACAAGGCCCAGGAAATGGCCGCAAAAACCTGGACGGGGCAATGGTGGAAATACGGTGGCGGTGGCAATGCCTGGCATGGCTTCACCTACGACGAAGAATTCGACACCCTCTACATCGGCACCGGTAACGGCGCACCGTGGAATCGAAAAGTACGCAGTCCTGGTGGTGGTGACAATCTGTTTTTATGTTCTATCGTCGCCCTCGACCCTGATACCGGCGAATATCGCTGGCACTATCAAACGACGCCAGGGGAAACCTGGGACTATAACTCCAATATGGATATTGTTCTGGCTGACCTGAAGATAGCGGGAAAAAACGTTAAGGCTATATTACATGCGCCGAAAAACGGCTTTTTCTATGTTATCGATCGCGCCACTGGCAAGCTGATTTCGGCTGAACCTTTTACGGACGTATCCTGGGCATCAAAGATAGATTTGAAGACAGGCCGTCCGGTGGAAGTTCCTGGTGCCCGCTATGAGAAGGAAGCGGTCATTGTCACCCCTGGCCCCCTGGGTGGTCATAACTGGCCATCTATGTCTTTCAATCCTGAAACCGGCCTCGCTTACATACCCACCATCCATCAGTACTGGAAATATGACGACGACGCTGTAGACAAGGAATCCTGGCAACCACCTAACTGGCAAGATGCTGCTCCGATTCACGGCTCCGCAGTAGATTTCGAGCAAATGGATTATGAACCGGGCGCTGCACGCGGCTCAATACAAGCCTGGGACCCCATTACCCAAAAACGGGTATGGCAGAGAGAATTGCCCGTATCCTGGAACCCGGGCACGCTTTCAACATCTGGTGATCTGTTATTCCAGGGCCGGGCTGATGGAGAATTTGTTGCTTATCACGCCTTAACCGGTAAAACACTCTGGCAGTCAACCGTAGGTCTTGGCATCGCAGCACCACCTATCACCTATTCTATTAAGGGGCGTCAATATGTCGCCCTGCTGGTCGGGTGGGGTTCTGTAATGGCGGCCGTTGGCGGCAAGGAAGCTTCTGATTTAGGCTGGGATTATCGTAAACATATACGCCGCCTGATGGTCTTTTCGCTATCAGGTAAGCTCGACATGCCATCGCAGCCACCTCCTACGGTCGCTGTGCCATTAACTGCGCCTTTTTTTGAAGTAGACAAGGATTTCGCCACGACAGGTGAAGATATTTTTGGTCAATGCGCCTGGTGCCATGGTGGAGCCGCCATTGCCGGTGGGTTGGCACCTGATCTGCGTACATCTCCCATGATCTTGTCTGAGGAGGCATTTGCGGATGTGGTAAGAAATGGCGCTAAACGCGCCTTTGGCATGCCTTCATATCCTGCCTTGTCGGACAGTCACCTCAATTCACTACGGCATTATATTCGCGAGCAAGCGGATCTGGCATTGGCGCAAGATCCTGGTGGCTAGATTGTTTAGACAAAACTGATCACCGCGGACACAAATAGGTCGCAGCTGAAGCGACAGATGAATTGATCGCGGTTTTAAACTGAGCTCAACGGCTCAAACGGGTCTTCAACATTGATATCACCACATGCCATTGTGCGGTGGCACCATGCGTGTCATCGCGGACATCACTGACCCCGGTGGCGTACTTTACCGTGGTAAAAACTCGGTAAGCGCTCGCTTGTCCACCACAGGTCTGGATACAAATGCGTCCTAGACGGTCTGGTGGATTGTGTTCAACAAGCCATCCAACTGTTACATGCAAAGATTACCGGCGCAACCGGTGAGACTGTCGCCCAGATCAGGGGGCTTGCGAAATCAAGGCAACCAGAGAGGGTGGATTGGGCCGGTAGCGCCAGGATTTCCCATGGGAGCAAAAAGACATGAAAGCCATCACTTACTCAAGATACGGGCCACCTGACGTTCTGCAACTCAGGGAGGTAAAAAAACCCGATCCGATGGACGATGAAGTGTTGATAAGAGTACGGGCGGCGGAAGCGACAAAATCCGATTGTGAGATGCGCAGTTTTAAATACTCAGTGAAGTGGTTCTGGCTGCCCCTGCGGATTGCACTTGGCGTGAGAAAACCAAAATGACAGATCCTCGGTGGCTATTTCTCTGGAGTGACAGAAGCGCTCGGGAAAGACGTTGAGGATTTCTCCGTGGGCGATGAGGTTTTCGGCGCCGCGAGGCTTCGGCTGGGTGCCTATGCCGAGTATGTCGCCTTACCGGCAAACTACCCCATTGCTGCCAAGCCCATGAATATGAGTTTTGCGCAAGCCGCGGCAGTACCACTGGGTGGGCTTAATGCGCTGCATTTCATGCGACAGGCAGAAATCCGGGCAGGGGAAACGATATTAATCAACGGCGCTGGCGGCAGCATCGGCGCGCACAGCGTGCAGATTGCAAAATCCATGGGCGCGGAAGTCACTGCCGTTGACAGCGCCATCAAAGAAGACCTGTTGAGACGCATTGGAGCGGACCATTTCATTGATTATACAAAGGACGATTTTGTACGCACCGGCCGGACCTATGATGTCATTTTTGACATGATGCCGGGGAGTTCGTATAGCGCCTGTATCAAGGCGCTCAATCCCAAAGGCCGCTATTTCTCTGGTAATCCCCGTTTATCGGTCATGCTTCGTTCGGTTTTTACAACCCGATTTACAAACAAAACAGCCGGGTTTGCATTTGCGCGGGAGACCGTCAAAGAACTGTTAGCGCTCAAGGAGATGATTGAAGATGGAAAAATTGGATCAATCTGGCAGTTGCGGTGCCAGTGTGTATCGCAATACTCTAGCCGCAACAACAAGTAGGTATCTTCTTAAGTACTTATGGAATCGATGTCCCCGTTTAACTAAACAAAAAACCAACCCAGTACTGTACCAAGGACTCGCTGGACTATACCTACAGGTGCAATGATGAACTTATCGAGTATTTTATCATCTGCCTCATCACCCATTTGCTTAAGCGTATTATTCAATAGCAACAGGTCAGATACCATCAACGGCAGAGGCGCTTCTTCGGGCTGATATGTTGCTCCAAAGGCATAGTCAATCCTTGCAGAGCTGGTCATTTCTATATGGGTACCCAAGAGGGCACTGACTTGATGTTCCTCCGCAAAGACCAGTAACTTCTGGATACTGATTTTAAATTGCTTCCAATCGTTGATGTAAAGTCTGCCAGGATAAAATGTATCGCCTGTTAACAACCAACGGGTTTGAGTATCATAGACGGCGATACTTTCATCATGATGACCGGGAATTGGGAACACTGTCAGTTTTCGATTCCCCAAATCAACAACGGTCTCACCATCAGGCCAGTTGGCAAAATTAAAATACTCAATGATGGCAGCTTCATTTGCTTCAATCAGAATAACATCTGCCTTGTTTCTAAATTGCGCATCCCCGGCGCGATGATCCAGGTGACTATGAGAATGTGTCACCAGAATATCCATCTTGCTGATACTATTTTCAGCCTTCCATTTACTTACCAATTGTTGGATGGTTTCGTAGATAGGGAACTTGTCAGGATCTTCGGTAGCGCCTGTATCCTGGATAAAGACTGTATGCTCTCCAAACAGGACATAGATAAATGGCGCCTCTACATTGATACATTTATTTTGTCTCAAGATAAAAGTATTGTTGTTAACCTTGAGCCGATCAATTGCCGGTTCAGTGTCTAAATCACAATTCTCTGAGCCGTGGATCCATTTTCTATCTGACACAATATCTGTAAAATCTGCATTGACAGAGGATGTCATCAAACTAATCAGCAACAATGAATACTTCATTGGATTCTCAATCTAGGATATTTTCAAGCATGTCCTGTGCGATTTTCGATAATCAAGCTGCGACCGATAATTGGTATAAGCCATTGCAACGATGCTTCTTTGGGCCTGTTCACGCACTGACACCAGCCTGAACCAATGAAAAGGGCCACCAGCAATTGACGGCTCCGGAACTGTGGAATCTAGAAAACAGGTCAGGGTGAACGAAGGGAACTCAACCCAGTTAATCCTTCTTGGTTTTTTCTGATAATACCTGACATGCTAATTCTCCAGCTTGTTATCAAAACGGTCTATTTACTAATTCAACCTGGTCGTCATCCGCCTGGTCTGTTCGAAATTCCGCCCAGACTGGCAAATGATCCGAGAGTTCCTTCTTTCAGTTTTCATCTTGTTTCCGTAGACAGGGTGATGTCAACACTTTCCGGCCGTCCCGATTTTCTGCAAAAACATGGTGGCGTAAGAGGTGACTCGATTAGAGACGAAGACCACGATAGCGATGTCGGTCAAATAAGTTTGTTCCTTCGTGACCGATGGGGAGGCACACCGATTGGGGATGCCCGTCGCCATGGTCACAGTCGTGTTGCCCAACTGTTAGAGAACCACATACCTGAGGCGTCCCAGTGACGGCTGAAATCTAGGGAGTCGGAGTGAGTGACCCGGGTTTAACGGACAGTCAATTAGACCACTTCCGAGCCTATCACTTTAAAAAAGAACCCCACCGAAGCGGGGTTCTCTGGACAATCTGGTGACCGGGATCAGTCGCTGTCACTGTCCGAGTCGTCATCGTCGTCGTGCTTAGCGCATTTCTTGATGGCTTTCGCTTCTTTCTTGGTGATGATGTTATTGCGCTGCAATTTTTTCAGCAGACGTTTCACAGCACGTTCGCCACCGGTATCAAAAGCGTCAGTCACAAGGTCGGCAATGCTGGAACCGCTGGAGAGCACGTCGTTGGCCACTCCGGAATCACAGCTATTGACCACGACGGTCGGGCCGAGGTCCGACCGCGGGTGCGCATCGGAGTCGTTCGGTACCTGATCGCCGTCAATGTCGTCATCACAGATATCACCGATGTTATCGCCATCAAAGTCTTCCTGACCTGGGTTGGCGTCGTTCGGGCAGTTATCGACGTCGTCATCGACTCCGTCCTCGTCAATATCCCGCGTGCAGTCGAGTACCAGTACCAGGTCAAGTGCCGGTGGCGGTATCGGTAGTACCGGCGTCTCGACGAATTGCTGCGTCGGATTCTCCGGGGACACGCAATCCAGCGCTTCGGTTCGCACCTTGTAGAACCCGGTCATGACGTCCCAACGGAAGAAGCCGTCTGCGTCGGTCAGGTCCGGATTAATGCGGTTCGAAGGCGACATGACAGCCGAGCCGTCAGGAACGGCGCTAAAGGTACCTTCCTCGCCGGAAGATGAGCGCAGCAGGGTCACCGTTGCGCTCGCCACCGGTGCGCCCGTGGTCGTGATCACCTGGCCGCTTGGATCGATGTAGATGTCAAACTCGATGAATTCGTCTGGCATGGTGCCGGGGCAGTCGATGAAGATGCTGACACGGGCGACGCCGGTGTTCGGTTCAAGCGGGTCAACTATCGCGCTGTAAACTCCGTCTGGATTTTCGGCCATGTCGCCGGTAGCCACCTCCTCGCCACTGCCGAGCACGATCGTGTAACTGGCAGCGCCGTCGATACAGCCTTGCGTGGTCAGCAGGAGATCATCATGCCAGTAAACCGACGGAAGCCCGCTTTCGCCCGTGAAGTTTGGCTCGATCGCTGTACCCGTTTCCGGCGGTGTCGGGCTGGTGAATTGAAGGTCTATCACCTGAGTATAGACTAAGAATGACAAAGTGAAAATGCGTTTAATAGTTCTATTCTGTTATCAACGTTGGTACAGCAACAGATAAGTATCAATGCGACCCTATGACTCACAGCATCGTCAGGATGAATAAGCCGTTCGTTCTGTCGCTGGCGATGATGTTACCAGACGGGAGGAACGGGTACACGCTCCAGGCGCCGTCAAATGATGCGCTAGCGCTGTCAGGATAGGTGTCAAAAAATGCGATTTCCATTATTTCGCTGTTCGACAAGTCACCGAACTCGAGTACCCGCACTCCGGAGGTGTAGTTCGCTTGGAATACACGATTTCCGACTATGTACATATTATGATCTATCGACGCAGTTGCAGCTTCGTAGGTAGAAACAAATACGGGTGCATCGAGATCCGTGACATCGAAAATCAATGTACGGGTTGGTGCGCTGAAGTTTGTCTCGTCAGCCTCGTCACCCAATAGGAAGTACCGATGGTCTTCGGTCAACCACCCCTGGTGGGCAAATCCGGCTTCCGGGTAAATCGTCGAGGAGATGGTAAATGGCGCCGCTTTGATACTGACATCCGCGATACCGACATTATGCTGGTTCGACAGATTATTCCTGTTTGAGTTAAAACAGATTTCGCTGCCGGAGTGATCGGGATCCGGTCCCTGGTAAACAACACACTGCGTATCATGAATATCGGCTTCGTCGTAGCAACCGGCGAACATCGGATTGTTCGGTGTCGATATATTGATCATATGCAATCCTTCGTTACAGGTGTCTGTACCGACGGCATAGGCGAAACCCGTTGCTTCGTTGATGGCGACGTTGTGCGCGTTGCCGAAGTCACTGTAGATGCCGTCGGCTGTGAACGTCTGCGCTGACCCGACGCCTCGCAGCCGGGTCAGGTCAAACACCTGCATGCCATGTGCACCGGCACCGTCAGCCACGACATATGCGTGGTCCATGTAGACCTTGATATCCCGCCACGCTGAGTCCACAGTATTGGTCGCCATGTGCCCGAGATAGATCGGGTTGTCGGGATCAGTCACATCGACAAATGCAGTGCCGTTCGTCAGACCCATGAGAGCGTATTCATCGCCCGTTTGCGTATCAGCCCAACCCCAGATGTCATTGCCAAGGCCACCGCCCATTGCGTCAGTGGCCACTCTCTTGCGCAACGAAATTCCCGAACACGCGAAGTCACCGGCCATGTCACCGGTGCAGACTTCGGGTCCGGTAGTGAGTTCCGCAGGTGGTGGTGGTGGCGGGGGCGGTGAAGTGGTATTGCTGCTATTGCTGCCGCTGCTACATGCAACGCCGAAAAGTGTCATAGACAATACTGCATATCGCCAAAACTCTGAAATCATAGTTTTGCCTTCATTATTGTGTTCGCCGGTAACTGCGCCCGTGTCCTGGCCGATTCCCATGTTCGCTACTCTTGCCATTGTTACGGAAGCATAAATATTTTCAATATCGGCTATCGATCGGCAATGTAGAGGATAAGGAACACAGCCTGAAAGTTTCCTCATGCCTTCTGTTGAGTACGCCCGGGTCGGGGATCACCCATACGACCGAGAGGTGACTGGGCACGCAGGCCACCATCGACAACAATAGACTCCCCGCTAACAAACGAGGACTCGTCGCTAGCTAACCACACGGCAACGTTAGCTATCTCCTCCGGTTGACCCAGTCGCCCAAGCGCATGGGCTTTTAGATTGACCTCCAGTGCTGAGGGATCTGCCATCATTCGCTGAACAGGTGGTGTGCTGATTGTCCCCGGACAAATCGCATTGACCCTGATACCGTCCGGTGCGTGATCGGTTGATAGCGCCCGGGTCAGATTGATCACCGCTGCTTTACTCGCAGCGTAGACAACGGCATTGCCATCACCATGGAGGCCAGATATGGACGCCGTGTTGATGATAGAACCACTGCCGTTGACCAGCATCTGTGGCACAGCAAATTTGGCTCCGAGAAAAACCGACCTGACGTTGACGCCCATTACCAGATCCCAGTCTTCTACCGTTAGGTTGACTGCGTTGCCTGGTCGCAAAGTGCCCGCATTGTTAAAAAGCACGTCAAGACGGCCAAAGTGAGCCACGCATTCTGCGACCATTTGTTCAACGGCGCTTTCTTCCGACACATCAACTGCAACGGCCTGGGCGGCCCCACCAGCATGAACAATTTCGGCAGCAGTCTGCTCTGCCTTGTGAAGGCGAATGTCTGCGACAATAACACTGGCCCCTTCGGCAGCGAAGCGGATTGCACTGGCAGCGCCGATTCCTGACCCGGCACCAGTGACGATAGTAACTTTCCCTGCTAACAGCTGCGACATGTGTCTCATCCTGAATCTGACATTGGGCACTAGTTTACTTCAACCCGGATGATGAGAAACACGGAAAATGAAATTATTTGGTGGTAATTCCAGGCCGGACATAGGCCCGATGGGTTTCCGGTAACAGCTCACTAACGCGGCACCTTCGACATCAGGTAGAACACCAGTGGAACTGTGACAGGAAACAAACAGACCATGATGATCGCTCCCTCCCAGAAAGCGGCTTGATCCAGCAGCGTTGCTGGCGCGAACGTTATGTTCCAAGGCTCAAAGTAAGCGCCGGAGTACAGATAAGGATAGTTTGAGAACCGAACATTCATACTGCCCATCCACTCTCGAAGGCGAGTCAGCCTTTCATCATCAGTCAACGCCGTCAGCGGCGGAACCGGAATACTGCAATGACATTGGATAATGCCAAAGAGTATCAGGTCAGTTGTGTTCGGTTGGTCTCCGCCTAAAAAAGGACCATCCGATGTTGCAAGTTTCTCGTTCCAGTACAGAAACTGCACCGCAAAGGCCTCCGGGTCCCTGTAGCCAACCGTCATCACACGGAAACGGATCAGAATGAAAAAGTAGAACGTCGAAAAACTGCGCCAGAAGTTCCTCCAGAGTCTTCTCAGGATAAAAGGATGTGGATCACCAGCGAGACTGAAACGGTGAAAAAATCTAGTCGCACTATCTGCGCGATGCATAACACCCTGCCATGCAGTATAGATGGCCTTCATATCCGCAGGGTCTATCGTCCCAAAACCAATGCGTTGCAGAATCTCAGCAGATTCCAGTTGCCAATCGTCATCATCGACCCGGGCCGCAGGCATCATCACACCCCATTTTTTCAGAACTTTGAGAGGTGTTGCGGTGGTTAAAGTATGTTCGATACGTTTTTCGTACAGACCCAGCAGTACTGCCTGCACCCATGGTGAGTGAGTTTGTCCATAAACCTGTAAACGCAAATTAGTACTCCGTCCTTCTTAGTACCTGTAGCTTTACCACGCAGCTGAGTACCCACTGATCCGTATTTCGTTTTCAATCATCAGACTATACCTGTAGAGGTGATCTATGCACCTGTTTCCGATTTGTACGGCTTGTCCAGTGGTGATGCGCTATTCAGATCATTGTACCTTGGTTCTCCGCGTCGGTAGCGCTTGAAGTGGGTCATCCGGCCACGGGTGCTTCGGGTAGCGGCCTTTCATTTCCTTCCTGACCTGATGGTAGGAGGATCGCCAGAATCCCGCCAGATCCTGGGTAATCTGAATCGGACGACCGGCCGGAGAGAGCAAGTGGACAACAACGGCGACCTCATTTGCCACCAGGCGTGGTGTTTCTTCACAGCCGAACATTTCCTGTAGTTTTACTGCAAGGATCGGGGGTGAATGTTGATAGTCAATAAGAATGTTTGAACCCGAAGGCACTTTGAGACGCGTCGGTGCGAGGGTTTTGAGCTCTGTCTGTTCATCCCAGGTTAACAATGACTCCAGGATGGATGCGAGATCAAGTTTCCTGATATCACCCAGGGTGGTAACCGGGTCGAGAAAGGGTGCCAGCCATTGTTCAAGTTGATCCCTGAGGTAATCGTCATCGACCTGGGGCCAGTGGGGTTTATTCAGGGTATTGCCCACCAGCGAAACCCGCGCCTGCCATTGCCTTAGGTCTGGTGTCCAGGTCAGTGTGCCGAGGTTAGCGTCGCGTACATGACTGATCAACGCAGCATTCTTGATCTCGACGGGCACGGCCAGGAGAGTCTTCCTGGTAATCACATGTTTGCCGATCGAGGCTCGTTCCTCTGCAATAAACCGTTTCGATTTATCTTCCCACTGCGCCACGGTGTGTTCTGTCTTCAGATGCGCCAAGGCGTTCCCGAACAGCTCTTCGTCCAGACATGCCGCAGATCGAATGGTGTCACCTTTACTATGGGCAAGCCCACCGACGGCAGCCACCGCTAACCATCTATGTTTACCGAGGCTCTGGCTGCCAGCCAGGTTTGCGCTGCGTCCATTGGCGAGTTGGTAACCCCCTGAATGTCTTTTTCGCGCGATGCGATCCGGGTACGCGCAAGCCAGCAAGTAGCCTTCAAGCTGGGAACGAAGCACCGTAAACGAAGACTCTTCAACCGGGATCTGTGATATCTGTTGTTCAAACTGCCTGGCAAGATCACGAGTTCTCTGCAACCAGCCCCGGTGCTGACGTGGGCAGCTGCGCTCACCCGTTAGAATCTCTATCCGGTAACTGATATCGGTGTGCTCCTGGAAGGGATCACGATCGGACAATGCTGCTGCCATAAGACACGCCGTGTTGACGACACTGATCGCTTTACTACAGATGAGCAGGTGGGCGATCCGAGGATGTGTTGGCAGAATCGCCATGGCCTCACCAATCGCGGTGAGACCGGGTGTACTCGTGTGTTCCTGCACTGGTCTGACAGCACCAAGCTGCCGCAACAAAGCCATCGATGTCTGCCATTGGCCGTTCGAAGGAGGGTCCATCCAGTCCAGCTCGCTCGGATGAGAGACACCCCAATGCAGTAGTTGCAGCGCAAAGGGCGCGAGGTCTGCATGGAGGATCTCAGGCGTGGATTGCAGTGCAAGTTGCTGCTGTTGGTCTTCAGACCAGAGCCGGTAACATCGCCCTGGTCGCAACCGACCCGCACGACCTAACCGCTGGGTCGCCGAAGATCGTGAGATTTTAACCGTGTGTAGTCGCGTCATCCCGGTTGCCGGGTCAAATCGCGCTTCTCTAGCCAGCCCTGAGTCAATCACAACATCGATCGCTTCAATCGTCAGGCTGGTTTCTGCAATATTTGTGGCAAGTACGATTTTACGCACACCCTTGCCGGCTGGCGCAATGGCGGATTGTTGTTCGGCCAGGCTGAGATTGCCATACAGGCAATGGACTTCCAGTCCCACCGGCAGATTTGTCAGAGCATCTCGCACCCGGCCAATTTCACCCTGACCCGGCAGAAAGACCAGCATACTGCTCTGGGGGTTGTCCTTGAGGGCAGTTCGGATCGTGATCAGGATGCGGTCGACAATTCGATCTCGCGGTTTGCTGGCACCGGTATAGATAACCTCTACGGGAAATAGCTTTCCCTCGCTGGTGATGACCGGAGCGTGAATAAGTTCTGCGATCTTCTTGCTGTCGAGTGTCGCGGACATAACCAGCAGCTTCAGGGGGTCTGAGTCCCTGAAAATTGATCGACCTTTGAGGCATAATGCAAGGGCAAGGTCCGAGTCCAGATTGCGTTCATGAAATTCATCAAAAACGACCAGTCCCGCCTGTTCCAGCGATGGATCCTGTTGCAGCATGCGAGTCAGTATGCCCTCGGTAATCACCTCGACCTTGGTGGACTTGCTCACCCTGGTTTCCAGGCGCATTCTGTATCCGATGGTTTCGCCGACGGGCTCATCCATAAGCGCTGACATGCGTATTGCTGCTGATCTTGCTGCGATCCGGCGAGGTTCCAAAACAAGAATTTTCCTGTCACGCAGCCAGGGTTCAGCGATCAGGGCCAGAGGTACAATCGTGGTTTTACCCGCGCCAGGTGGTGCCTCAAGAACGACCTGGTCAGTTTGTTTGAACTGGCGTTTTACTTCATCGAGGATTTCATCAATGGGTAATCCGGACCTGGTAGCTGGGCTTGCAGACATAGGATTCAGGTTGGATATATTCCCGGTGAGTGTGCGAAGAATCGATTAACTGTCTAGGCATTTTGGCACAGACACACCGTCAAGACATCGACATTCCGCGATACCTTGATTTTGCAGCATCCTCGCAATGTTCACGAAACTGTCATACACCGCCAGCATAGGTTCGGCCCCATTAATTTGCGAACCAACGCAGTCTGTTAAAAAACCCATACACAGCGGCTAAATCAACTTGCAGTTAGCCCGGTGGTCAAGCATTGTACGCACCTTTAAATTAGGATATCTGATACATGACAACAGATTCCAAAGATCTGAACCTCGCACTTTTTTGCGATTTTGAGAACGTGGCCCTCGGGGTTCGTGACGCCAAATATGCAAAGTTTAATATCCAGTTGGTATTGGAGCGGATCCTGCTGAAAGGGAGCATTGTCGTCAAAAAGGCATATTGTGATTGGGAACGCTACAAGGATTTCAAGGCGACAATGCATGATGCGGCATTCGAATTGATCGAAATCCCGCATACCAGGCAGTCCGGTAAAAATTCGGCGGATATTCGAATGGTAGTAGACGCCCTGGATCTATGTTACACCAAAGAACATATTGATACGTTTGTGATTATCAGCGGCGATTCCGATTTTTCACCCCTGGTCAGCAAACTCCGCGAAAATGCCAAGACAGTGATCGGTGTGGGTGTGAAGAATTCAACTTCGGAACTGCTCACCAACAATTGTGATGAGTTCATCTACTATGATGACCTTCAGCGGGATGCTCAAACCATCAAGCGGGTGCGAAAGAAGCCAGCGATAAAAAAGCCGACTAAAAAAGACGGCACCAGCACAAATAATCCTGATCTGCCCAAAAAGGAAGGAGCCTCAATCGACGATGCAATCCAGCTGATTCTGGAAACGGCAGAGGGCCTGTTGTCAGACAAGGGTGATGGAGAAAAACTGTGGGCATCAATGGTTAAACAAACGTTGAAGCGTCGGCGCCCGGGTTTTAATGAACGATTCTATGGCGCCCGTTCATTTAGTGATTTATTGGAGGAGGCAGAAAGTCGTGGTTTGCTCAAGCTGGAGGCTGATGAGCGATCCGGAGGTTACACTATCAAACTGACAGAATACAAAAACTGAGCATACCTTAATACGATCCTTGCTCCCCACCATGGATTGGCAATATCCTGATGCAGGAAAAGGTGCAAAAGAAACTCAAATGAACGATGTGAACCGGGAACAAACACAACGTGCGAAGAACGCCATACTGGGCGCTTTCGTCGCTGACGCCGCGACGATGGGTATGCACTGGCTATACAGTCAGCGACGTATTATTGAGCTCGCACCAGAGCATCCCGAATTCAGGGAACCCGATGAGCAGGATTTCGTTGGTAATGTCGGCTATTTCGCCCATGCTGGCAAGACCGTTGGTGAGTTCTCCCAGTACGGTGAACAGGCTTGGGTAATGCTGAATTCGATGACAATGAATAATGGTCACTACGAAAAGCACCATTATCAGGATGTCTTCAGGGATCACTTCGGCTATGGCGGCCAATTCCGCGGCTACATTGATCGGCCGACCCGGGAAACACTCGACACTATATACCGCTCGGAATACGATGCCCTTGAGAAAGCGGGCCGAATCCCATTTGATGGCGACCGTAAGCAAAAACCTGCAATTCTCATCAAGATGCTAGCGGCGGCGAAACAATATCGCGGTGAACGACTGAAACAACAAGCGGAAGTAATTTCTGCGGCTTTTGAGGATTCAGGCGCGTGTCTTAGTTATGCACTTTCGTTGATAGACGCACTGCAGGGGACAGACGATTTCCCAGGTGCAAAGGATGAGCAGCTTCCGGCAATCAGCAAACTACCTGTGTTGATTGCCCGTTACTCAACCGCACCTGACCTGCATGAGCGTGCTATCAGTGCCGTCAAGGTAACGAACAATACTGCGCGCGCACTGGACTATGGCATGATCTGTACAACAGTACTTTCTTCGCTTGTTAACGGATATAGCATTACTTCGGCAATTAACTCCGGACTACAGACTGCCCACGACGAAAGCCGCGACCAATTGTCGACCGCCTTGTCAAGAAATTGCGGTATCTCCGAGTTGACGAAAGAGTTTGGCTTGCATTGTGACCTGGGGTCCGGCATGAGCAGTATACTATTTAATCTGAAGTCCAGTGTTGGCTATGCGGAATCGATCCGCAGCAATATTTTTGCCGGGGGCGATAACTGCGGCAGATCGATTATGTTGGGGGCGGCTTTGGGTGCCGTGTATGGTGTTGGGGGTGACAAAGGTATTCCGGATGCTTGGGTTACAAAAGTCCATGGTCATGAGAAATTAAAGCGCAATATTGATGGTTTATTCACTTAGCACCCCTGTTATTGAGTGCCGGGTGCGACGACATCAAGCTTGCCTATGAGAGTTGAAATTAGACACCGTCATTCAATCTGGAAATTTGACGCGTAAGACGGTTTTGTTTACGGTGACAAGATCCGTTGCACGTCACAAAATGAACAGGAATTCATCGTCATGAGCGAAGCGAAAGTTGTTAAAACAATCAAAGCATCCGCGGACGCGGTATGGGAACAGCTCAGCGATTTTGGGGGTATAAAACCCGGCGGCGCAATTGAGACTGTGAGTGTAGAAGGCGAGGGGATAGGTATGGTACGAACCATGAACCTGAGCACAGGACGTGTAGTGGAGCGATTGGACAAGCACGACAGCAGCAACCGAACATTCACATACGTGATTATCAACGAAGACTCTCCTCTCCCCTTTAGTGACTACTCGGCGACAGTTGTGATCACAGACAACGGTGACGGCAGTAGCACTGTAAACTGGACAGGTACATTCGAACCGCGCGGCGTTGATGAAGCACAAGCAATCAACGTCGCGACCGCTATCTATGCGGGTGCCATTAAGGGAGCCAGAATAGCACTTGAAACCACTTAGCGAACGAACCAATGGACGATTTGTTGAATCGGATCTGGACATGAGCAAACAGCAGTTACCAAAGGGCATCGCCCTGACCGTGTTGAATGAGGACTATCGGGCCGACCCTTACCCGATCCTGGATAGAATCAGAGAAGAAACCGCCCTCCACCATGATGATGAATTAAATCAATATATTGTCACCCATCACAACGACGTAAAATCAATACTCAGAGATAAGGAAATGTGGACCGATCCCCGCAAAGGCAAGCCTGGGAGCTTTATATACGAACTGCTCGGGGGTAACGACCCGGACAACGAACCCTCCATGTTACTCATGGATCAACCGGACCACAGACGCCTTAGATCTCTCGTCAGTAAAGCCTTTATGCCCGCAGCGGTTGAGAAGTGGCGGCCAAGAACGATTGAAGTTGTCAGCAGAATTCTGGATAAAATTCAGAATGCAGAATTTGACCTGATAAGGGATTTCGCGAATCCCATCCCCACGGTTGTGATTGCCGAGTTGTTAGGCATTGACGCGACTCACCATGACGATTTCAAAACCTGGTCTGACGCAGCAGTGAAGACAGCCTTTAGCCCTTTTCCCGATCCGGAGGACGTCAAACTCGCCGATACAGCACAAGAGAAACTCAATCAGTTTTTCGAAGCGGAAATAAAGAATCGTCGTCGCAATCTGGGCGATGATCTCCTGAGCGACCTGATACGTGCTGAGGAGGCCGGTGACAAGTTGTCGGAGTTCGAACTCATTGGCCAATGTAACCTAATGCTGGTCGCTGGTAATGTGACAACAACAGATCTGATTGGCAATGGTGTTAAAGCGCTACTGGACAACCCTGAACAACTCGCAAAATTGAGAAACAATCCAGATCTCATCAAGAATGGAGTTGAAGAAATACTACGTTTCGATAGCCCAGTGTTGAATTCAGCGCGAAT
Source organism: Pseudomonadales bacterium (assembly GCA_029941905.1). Lineage (GTDB taxonomy): Bacteria > Pseudomonadota > Gammaproteobacteria > Pseudomonadales > Azotimanducaceae > JAHRVQ01. The sequence goes on from JAPYTQ010000041.1 coordinate 20,305, forward strand.
CCCCAATCGAGATATGGCGGTACAAGGCTGCCCCGTCCGCACTGGGGAGAGTGTTCTGTTATCACTCGCCTCGGCGAATCATGATCCGGCTGTTTACCCGGACCCACAGACCTTTGATATCGAGCGGCTGGATACCCACCATCAATCATTCGGCGGTGGTCGTCATACGTGCCTGGGTGCACCCCTGGCAAGGCTTGAAGCCCAGGAAGCTATTTTGGCGTTGATACAACGATTCCCCAAACTAAAACACAGCAACAAAGGATACGTTCGAGCCACGGTTCCCAGTTTTCGAGGTTTGGAGAGTTTTTGGGTCAAGCAATAGCAGAAACCGGCTAACAACCTCTTGTTCGACAAGCATGTCAGCAGTTGAAGGAATAGTCGTATGAAAAATATATGGTTGTGTTTGTTGATAGGTCTCGCTGCCTGCAGCGGCGAACACACACCCTCTCCGGATATTCCTGATAAAACCACTCAGCTCATTAAGAATGCCATCATTATTGACGGTAGTGGTACGGCAGGATATCCCGGCGACCTCCGTTTCAATCAGCAAGGTATCATCGCCATAGGCCAGCTTGATATATTGGCTACAGATGAAGTTATATTCGCGAATGAAATGGTGGTATCGCCTGGATTTATCGACACACACAGCCATCATGATAGCGGTCTTGATAAAAACCCACAGGCAGTCGCAGCCAACTCCCAGGGCATCACCACAATAGTGATCGGCAATGATGGTTTATCAGATTTCCCGTTAAGTGATTTCAAGCAAACACTGTTGAGCAATCCGCCAACCGTCAATGTAGCCAGCTATACAGGTCATGGTTCTTTACGTTTCGAAGTTATGGAGACCGACTACAAACGAGAAGCTAATACAGATGAAATCAACAGAATAAGCGACCTTCTCAATAAAGACCTTGAAGAAGGGTCCCTCGGCCTGGCCACTGGTCTGGAGTATGATCCCGGCATCTACTCCAGCACCGATGAAGTGATTCAACTGGCAAAAACAGCTGCTGCCGCAGGTGGTCGTTATATCAGTCATATGCGAAGTGAAGATCGTGCTTTCCACGAAGCACTGGAAGAACTGCTCATGATCGGACGTGTGGCAGACCTGCCGGTGCAGATTTCACATATGAAGCTGGCTGCCGTTAATATCTGGGGTCAGGCTGAGCAGGTAATACGACGTCTGGATACGGCGCGCGCCGAAGGCATTGATGTAAGCGCTGATGTTTATCCTTACACTTACTGGCAATCCACACTAACCGTATTGTTACCGGATCGTAATTATGATGATCTTGAGGCGGCCCGTTATGCACTGGAAAACCTGGCATCGGCCGACGGTCTCACCCTGGCCTATTATGCACCCGACCCCAGCCTGGTTGGCAAAACCGTTGCACAAATCGCCGCCACCAGGGAAAAAAGCAATGAAGAAACCTATTTGCAGCTGATACGGGATGCCCATGAAGGATTTACAGCGGAGCAGCCGGTCGCTTTGCAGGAAGCTCGTGAGAGTGTTATTGGCGTCAGCATGTCAGAACAGGATGTTTCTGTACTGGTTGCCTGGCCACATGCCAATATCTGCTCTGATGGATCATCAGAGGGACATCCGCGGGGGCACGGTGCCTTTCCACGTGCCATTCGCCAATACGTGCGGGAACAAGGCATCGTCACACTCGAGGAAATGATCCGGAAAATGACCTCACTCAGCGCCGCACACGTCGGTATTGAGCAGAGAGGCCTAATATCACCTGGATATGCGGCGGATTTAGTATTGTTTGATCCAGACACCATTACTGACAACGCAACCATCGAGCAACATGATCGCCTATCTGACGGGATTATCAGGGTATGGGTCAACGGTGAAACGGTCTGGAAGGACCAGCGCGGCACTGATGCGCGGCCCGGCCTGTTTATCTCCCGTACACAGCTGGCATTTGCTGACGGTGGTTTGTATCAACTGCCAATGGCAGCCAGAATTAGGAATTCGCACGGGACAGGTTGGTGAGCTAGTGCCCAGGAGGCGAGTAGGCCTTATCTCGCAGGTGAAACCTTATCCGAGGGCCACGGATTCGTTAACGAGGCCCTTTTTCTTCCTGGTCACTGCGGGGAAACGGTGTGGGATCACCCTCTGCCGTTGGAATATTGAAGGTGTTTAACGTCATAGAAACAAATGAATAAAAACCTATCGTCTGAATGATATCCATCAGACCAGTTTCACCCCATTGTTCGATTGCAGCTTTATAGAGAGGTAACGGCAAGTCTTTGGTGTCGTGGATCGCGCGACAAACCTCAATAGTTAGCTTCTCGTCATCGGGTGCATCGGCTGGAGGTTCTACCTGATCGAACACTGATTGAATTACCTCGTCCGAAACACCTTCGGCTTTAGCCATCTTCGAATGTGCCACCCATTCAACATTACTGCGCCAGTGGCGACCAGTGACGATTATGGCAAGTTCCACTATACGCCTGCCAACGGCAGTACGCTCCCAGACAAAATTACCAAGGCTCATGGCGCGTTGCGCTACCTCCGGGCTGCGAATCCATGGATCAAATGGACCGCCGAGTTGTCCATCTGCTCGCGGGCTGCGTGTCTTTGTTATTCTTTCGTATTGAGCCTGTTGTTCAGTTGTCAACTCATCAAAGCTTTTTGGCTGCAGACGACTCGTCATATTCCCTCTCCTCTATTCAGAGAATCATTTAAACATGACTGTTACAAACGAGATAGTCCTGAGGGGTTTATCACGGCGAGTTACTGAGGAAATCAAGGGGTGAACAACAATGAGATTTCGTTTATCTTGAGCAGATGATTGGATTTACCAGGTTTCTTCTATACAGTATTTCATTACTCTGCCTTATGTCGATATCTCTTTGGGGTATATCAGCCTACCTGGAACCTGAGCCGGTATCTTCAAGCGGTGTAAGCGATGGTGCCGTTGTAAGAATCTATGGCGCGGACGTCTGGGGTTTACGCGGGCACTTTGCTATGCATACCTGGGTCGCGACCAAAACAGCTGAAGAAAAACATTTTACTATCCACCAGGTGATCGGGTGGAAGCTCCGACGCAACGGCACAACTCTGTCAGTCAGCACGGGCAACCCTGATCGACCCTGGTTCAACTCACCGGCAATTCTGCTGCACGAGTTGTCAGGCCAGAAAGCTCACGAGCTGATTCCCGAGATTCGACAGGCAGTGACAGATTACCCCTATGCCAGAACGTACACCATGTGGCCCGGACCAAACAGCAACTCGTTTACCCAGTGGGTTGCACTCACCGTGCCGGAACTGGGCCTCCTGTTACCTGCCAAGGCCATTGGAAAATCCTGGATGACCGATCATATCAACATGTCTCCTGCACAGGCTTCGGAATAACAGTCAGAGCAATGTCAAAGTGGTATAGCACAGATTCAACGACTTCCATTGAAGAACCTGAATCAGGCGAGTTGTTCGAGCAAATCCTACCTGGCGGAGTCCGAATTGGGTTTAGACTGAAATCGCGAAAGACTGATCCGGCGCTGCGCCGTTCAACACTTCCTGATAGGTTTCCTGCATCTCGCTCGCACCTTTGCGTTCATTAATCGTCACCCAACCATCAACTGATTCAAGAAATGCTGCCCAGGCATCTTGCATTTCTGCCTGCAGTTTTTCCGGACCCCATTCCTGGTGTCTTTTCTGGATCTGCGTGGGCGCAAAAAACATGGTTGGCTTGGCACCGGGCATAGTTGACGGTTCGGCCCCATCCCTCGAATCCCAGTGGGTGATACCGACACCGCAGCTGCAGGTGACGTTGTCTCCGAAATGATTGTGAATTCCTTCGAGGACCTGTTGATTTCCAGCCATGTCGACGTAGGCAATTTTGGAAGACGCATCCATGGTCTCGATGGTGTCGTAGGTGACCACTTCGTCATAGATGCCCATGTTTTCCACAAAGGCTTTGTTACCCGCAGAAGTCAGTCCCACCACGTGACGATCGCGGTTCCGGTTAAGGAGAAATGCCAGGCTGAAGGAAGTCTTGCTTGATGCGCTGGACAGTATAATCTCATCGGCGTTGAAAAAATCGTTGTCAAACAGGTAATCGTCCAGCACAAAACCCGTAATAAAAAGCGGGTAGTAAACCATTCGATGTGAATCGTACTGGCGGTCGAACCCGTTGGCTGCTGTCATCAACGAATACTGGTTATAGGTAGGCGGTAATGCGGTACGGTGTTCGGCGCCATCTGTAAATCCACGAGCCGTCACGCGTTCGGGTTTCACCACCAGGTAGCTCGCCATCGGATAGTAACCATAATACTCATCTCCGGTCTTCAGTTCGGATTGACCTGGGTCTATGACCGTGCCGATACCCCAGACTGGAATACGGCCGTAGTCACCCTCGGATGGGAAGAACTTCCAGTAACCGATGATGTCACCAGCCACGCCATATGTAATATTGTTGGCGGTGAGTCCGAATCGTTCAACCTTAATGACTGCCTCGCCATTCGAGAGACTCAGGTCACCGGGATCGGGTAGTTCGATCGTTCTCATTTGTCTAAGATCTTGTCGGATGACTTCAAGGCAATAGCTGTTCATGGAAACTCCAGTGAAAATTTAATTCAACATCTTGGGAGGCGAGCGCCGCTGTGAAAATTCTGACAGGTAATCAGCTGACACTTGAACCTCCGTCAACGGGCAAAGAAACGCCCGTAATAAAACCTGCCTTGTCTGAGGCGAGAAATGCAGCGGCATGAGCGATGTCCCATGCGGTGCCCATTTTTTGGCCAAGAGGAACTTGTTTATCTCTTCGCGCAATAACCTCTGCACGAGGGGTTGCGTCGGTTACGCGGGATTCAATTGCCATAGGTGTATTCATCAATCCGGGCAGGATCACATTCGCACGTATATTGTATCGAGCATTCATTTGTGCCAGCTGTTCTGTGAATGCAACCACCGCGGCTTTCGTCACCTTGTAGGTCACGTAGGGGTAAGGGCGCAATGCAGCCATGGAAGAAATATTTAGAATGACACCAGATTGTGCTGCCCGCATATGCGGCAACACATATTTGCAGGCAATAATCATTGATCGAAGATTGATAGCAACGATCCGATCAAAAGCATCGGTTGTAATTTCTGTCACGAAGGCGTCACCTGCGGCTAGGCTCATACCGACGTTGTTGTGCAATATATCAACCCGTTGGTAATTGGTAACGGCGTTTTCCACTAACGCTTCCAGCGATTTCTCATCGGTCACGTCAACATGATGTGCTGAAGCATTGCCGCCTTCGTCCGTGATCATTGTCACAGTTTCTTCCGCAGACGCCTCATCAATGTCTGCAACCAGAACAGTGGCTCCTTCGCGAGCGAACTGGATAGCCGTCGCACGGCCATTGCCAATGGTTTCGCCGGGTGTTTGCCCGCCACCTACTACAATCGCCAATTTGCCTTCAAGCACACCTAACCTCCTCACTGTCGGCTCTCATTAATCTCATATCTTTACCCATCTTACAACTGGCGGGTATGGGGTATCGCGGACAGATACTTGTTAATCCAAATATGAAAACTGACCGGGACTACGATATTGTCTAGTTCGTTGGCCCGATTCACTCGACTCTTCGCAACCCAATTGGCCATACTAGCCCCATTCGTTGTCGGGAAATGCCGTACCTTTTATCGCTAGACAATATGTGAAGAACAAACTTGGAAATCACTCGATCCACTCGTCTCATCATTCGAACCCTTGACCTGGATGATGCTGCGTTCATTTTAGAACTCTACAATACTGAAGGTTTTCTAAGATTTATTAGTGATCGTCAAATTCGCAACCTACGTGATGCAAAGGCGTTTCTTCGGCTGGGTCCAATGAAGATGTATGAAAAACGGGGTCTCGGAATGTACATGGTCGAGCTGCGTGATGGTTCGATCCCTCTTGGTGTATGCGGTCTGCTTCAACGGGATTATCTTGACGATGTTGATCTGGGTTATGGCTTTCTGCCTGGTTTCCAGGGATCGGGTTATGCACTGGAGGCGGCAATGGCTACCGTTGCAGTGGCAAAAAGTCGCTTCGGCCTGGATAAGTTGCTTGCAATTGTGGATGCGCAGAACGAGCGCTCAATTGCCCTGCTGCTGAAACTTGGAATGCATTTTGAAAAATACCAGGAGCAGGCGCCGAGACTTGTCAGTCTCTACCGTTTAGAATTATGAATCGTCTCCTGGTTTTACCCGGGCTCGTTGCCTTCTCAAGATCTGTTCCCAAAGATTCCGTTCGACGTCCGCGTGCGGCTCGCCACTCCAGTGTGCCCTTGCTGATTGCTGAAATTATTCGTAGCGCAGGGAGTGGATCGGATTGATCTTGGCGATTCTGACAACGTGGATAGAGACGATGACCCAGGAGAGGAAAACAGCGAGGATGCCAGCGATAACAACGATTCCACCTGGCAGGAACAGGCGGTCGGCAAAAAAATCAAGATAGGTGCTGGAACCAAAATAGGCAGCAGGCAGCGCTACCAGTGATGCCCACATCACGGGTTTTGAGAAACGCCAAATCATATTCGCTCCCATGACCTTGCGGATGCCGATTTCGCGGGTGCGTTGCTCCACCATAAATGCAGCGAGACCAAACAGTCCAACCATGGAAAGGGTCATGGCAACGAATGCAAAGCCCGTCAACGTTAGGGTGATGGCTGAGTAAATCTTAAATACATCATTGAAGGTCTCGTTGAGAAACTTCATCTGAATGGGATACTCCGGCACGATTTCATCCCAGACGCTCTCGACTTCAGCCAGGGTTGACTGGAAATCACGTCCCTGGATTCGCAGTGATGCGTAACCGTAGTAGGTGGGCGACATCAGGAACACCATAGCCTTTACCTGATTGTGGAAGCCGCGGAAATTCTGGTCCGGTATTACCCCAACGATTGAGTACGTGCGTTTTTCTTCACCCGTGACATCATGAAACACCGGGTTCTCGGTCGACAGGGTGTAGCCGAGTCGTTCCAACATCATCTCGTTGACGACAACATTTACGGTTAAGACACCTTCTTTCATCGTGTCGTCTGATATTTCCATGCCAAGTTGCCTGCCCTGCAGCAGTTGAATGTCGTAGGTTTCAAAGAACCCCGGATCTATTGAGACTTGCAGTGACGTAGAGACGTTCAGGTCGTCTCCCCGGGTAGGTGAAACTCTCAAATTGGAATTGCTCTGCTGGAACGGAATCTGACTTGAGTAACCAAAGCCTGTCACCCCGGAAATTGCACTTATTTCGTTTTTGAGGGTATCAAGGCGTGACTGGATTTCAGGAACACTGAGCCGCTCCAGTGAAACGATTTCTGCACGCGGAAAGACATCCCCGCTCTGCTGCAACTTGTTGTTTTGGAAGTAAACTACCAGCACAATTGCCAGCATGAATATTGATATGGCGAACTGAACACCGAGCATCAATGAACGAAAAAATGCTCCGCTGATGCCTGGATGTGACATACCCCGCAATGCACTAATCGGACTGGTTTGGGTAATAAGATAGGCGGGATAGGCTCCGGCTATGAGACCGACGACCATGGCCGTCAACACCAGCCACGGCAACGTGGTGGTATAGTCGATGTTGACGCTCTTACCCAGGGCCGTGTTAAAAAGGGGTACTGCGATCTCAAGGACAAACAGAGCGATGACCATGGAAATGCCTGCAATCAGTACGCTTTCAATCAGCAACTGGATCAGTAACTGTCTGCGATTCGCCCCCATGGTTTTTCTCAAGCCAACTTCCCTGGTTCGGCCCAGCGCCTGGGCGGTGGCGAGGTTGGTGTAGTTAACGATTGATATCACCAGCACCAGGATTGCCAGTAACTGTACGGTTTCAATGACTGGCATACCAATGGCTGACCACAGAAAAGTATTGGCGTCCTGAAGTCTGTTAGCTTCGAACCCGGTGAGCATATCGTCTTCACCTGGGTAGTGACTGGTGAAGACCCCATCAAGTCTGGACTGCAGCCATGTCTGACTGGTGCCCTCGGGTACCAGCAGGTAGGTCAAGTCACCCAGGCTGAGATTGTTCCAGTCACCTTTTTCCATGTCATTATTCTCCGTGTTAAGTACGGAGATGTGGGCAACCATTTCGAATTTTGCAGGGACCACCAGAGATGAATTGAAATGCGTATGTGCGGGAAGGTCTTCAACTACGGCGGTTACATTCAGCACTTTGTCGTGGTCCAGTTCAATCGATCTGCCGAGGGCGGATCCCGCACCGAAGTATCGTCGTGCAACGCTCTCGGTAATCACCAGTCCATTTTTTGCGTCGAGGGCTGTATTGTTACCTTCAACGAACGTGAAATCGAAAATTCGAAGCAGGTCTGCGTCGGCAAACCGAAGCACCTGATAATAATCGACATTGGCTATGGAAAAGAGCATTTCTCTTCGGATGGTGCGGGCGACATACTCGATCTCGGGCACATCGGTTTTGATCAGGGGGCCAACGACGCTATGGGCACTGTCGAGCTTGCTGATGCCAATATCCGCCTTTGGTGAGAACAAGGTGCCAACGGTAAAAATACGGGCCGAATTCTCAAAAAAGACGTCGTGAGTCTTCTCGTAGTTTGCCAGCAGTGAACCGAACAGAAATACTGACAACCCCACAACCAGACCTAGAATGTTAATGGCAGAATAGAGTTTGTTTCTGAGGATCCGGCGCCAGGCTACTGTGACGTAATTTTTGAACATATAGAACCTACATCCTTTTCAGTAAGGTTAAACCACTTTTAGGATATTTGACGTCAGCCAGAGCTAAAGCGTTGCAAAGCAACGAACCTTCCAGCTCTAGTACCTGGAAAAGGACCACGTTAATTCGTATTTAGCATGAGGGCATAAACCCTCACCCGTCAACGTCTCACGTGCTGCTTCACCCTTCATTAGGACAACAGTGTCCAAAGCAGAAGTTACACCATCTTCATGCCGGGGCACGAACGCAACAGCGAAGCACTGGCATACCAGAGATTATTCGTGCTTTGTGTGCGATGTACTTCTTTGCGCGATTGCTCGAATTATGGCTCCGTTATGACGAAGCCATACCTGAGACAGTTGCTGATTTCCAAAGCCTCACGCCAAATTATCTGATTTAACCGGATACATCGACCACACAGTGGCGCAGAACTCGGGCGGGGTTCCCGTATCCCTGGTGCCTTCTACGCACCCTGGCAGCGAGTTTGTACATTGCGGATTCGGAAATGTCTGAAAGGCAATGACGGCAACGGGTACGAATGACGAAGGACGAAGGACAAGGATATACCCGGAGGAGCGAGTGAGAATAGTGGTGTATGCTTGCTTCACTCCACCAGTAGGCCGAATTATGAAGCAAAGGCGATCTCACTTTCTCGTTGCAACCACACTGATTCTCATCGGTAGTCTACTTGCACACTATGTACAAAATGATGCCGCGTCAATCGCCGTCGAGGAAGTTCGGTTTGCAGGTAGCAGCGGCAATATGATGGGCGCCCTGCTTTACGTTCCAAGCCAAGCCAGTACCCAAAAACCTGCCCCCGGCATACTCGCCATTCATGGCTATATCAATTCACGAGAGACTCAATCCGGATTTGCTATCGAGTTCGCACGGCGTGGTTTCGTTGTCCTTGCACTTGACCAGACTGGACATGGCTATTCCGACCCACCCGCATTCGCTCATGGTTTTGGAGGACCCGATGGATTGGAATACCTTCGAAGCCTGCCTTTTGTGGACACACAAAATATCGGGCTTGAAGGACATTCAATGGGAGGCTGGGCGGTGCAGATGGCTGCTGCCAACGCACCGGATAACTATACATCCATGGTGCTGGTAGGTTCATCTACAGGATCATTTGGCGTACCCGAGGGCACCGCCGATCAGCCTAAGAATCTCCTGCTGGTGTTCAGCTTGTTCGATGAATTCTCTGAAATGATGTGGGGCGCTGAAATACCTGCAGATATCACCACTACAGAGAAACTGAAATCGCTGTTCGGCAGCCAAACCTCAATCGCCATCGACAAAATCTATGGTGACCCGCAGGCAGGCACAGCAAGAAAACTCGCGATGCCAGCGGTAACACATCCCGGTGACCACTTATCAAGGGACGCGATCGGCGCTGCCATTGAATGGTTTGAACTGACATTAAAGCAAAATGGAACATCACTCTTACCAACAGACCAGATCTGGTATTGGAAGGAACTTGGCACTGCCTTGGCTCTGGTTGGACTTGTGCTGCTCATTTTTCCAGTTGCTGATTGGCTATTTTCTCTGGCGTTATTTAAGTCTGTCACCTCGAACCCACCAGCCATTAGCCATCAGAGTCACTTTGCACTCGGGTTCAACGTCACCGCAACCATGATCATACCCGTGCTCACCTTCTTCCCTTTGCAAACCATCGCCAATATCCTCTTACCGGCTAATTCTTTCTTACCCCAACAGATCACCAATGGCGTTCTGCTCTGGGCCTGGGGAACCGGCTTCATCACGCTCGGCATGTTCTATTTTTGGCAACGAAAGCAGAAGCGAAAGTTAAACGAATTCGGTATGCCAGTGAGCTGGGAGATCATTCTGAAAGCGGCCGGTATAGCCCTTCTGTGCTGCGGTTTTCTCTATCTCAACCTATTGATGGCTGACTTTTTCCTGCTTGTAGATTTTCGATTCTGGGTGGTAGCTCTAAAGCTTCTGTCGCCACTTCAGTTCGGCATCTTCCTCATCTACCTATTACCGTTTACGGTTTACTTCCTGGTTTTATCTCTGTCATTACACAATCCACTGCGCATGAACATCAGCCCTGGCAAGGCGATATGGCGAAACGGTCTGACGCTGAGCAGTGGCTTCGTGATATTGATCCTTATTCAGTATTTACCACTGCTGCTGGGTGGCACCCTGGCCATCCCATCGCAGCCTTTATTGAGCATCGTCGGTTTTCAATTTGTACCACTCCTGTTTATGGTCGGCGCCGTCTCCACCTATTGCTTCGAACGCACTGGGAATATTTACACCGGCGCTTTTATCAATGGCATTTTTGTCACCTGGTATATGGTGGCCGGGACAGCAACACAGGCAGTGCCTTTTTTTGACTGGCTATATTGATCAAGCACAAGACACATGGAAGGTGTCAAAAAAATGTGCTTTTCGCTCGCTCTCAGGCGCACTTATGAGTTCTGCCTGTCGAACAAATCCTCAAGGGCATCGGTGGATTCATCTTTGTCTTTTTCATCGTCTTCATCCTCGTTCTCGTCTGATGCTAAAACAGGTAGCGGGTCAAATTGTCGCCACAGCGGCATGACGGTGAATAAACTCGTCAGCAATGTTCCGGTTCTGAGTACCCAGGTCATCACTCCGGACGATATGCGCACTGCAAGACCAGCCACAGTCGCAGCATTTAGCTGTGATCGAACACCATCATCCCTCACCACTTTTCCCAGGCTGTTTTCAAGGTCGTCGAGAGAGCTGGTAAATGAGTTGCTTCGAATAAGCTTTTGCAGCATGATCAACTCCAGATTTTCGGGTTGAAACTCCAGAAGATCCAGGTTGAGTAAATCAACTGATTTTGGTTGAGTGAACTTATTTACCGCATCCCGGGAACCACTATCGGGGCTTTGTATCAGTTTATGTTCCGATAGAATTTCAGATAACCCATCAATCTCAAGTGATTCAAGTCCCGACTCTACTTCGGTTTCCTCTTCATCAGTTACGGGCTGACCTTCAGTTTGACTCTGGATTGTCAACTTGGTTACGCGAGGATTCTGAGTTTCTTCTTCAGGATCGGGATCAAGATTGGTTTGAGTAACGAAACTGGTCGAGTTAACGGAGACAAACAGATCATCGTCAGCGCCGGTGATGGACAGGGTAATATCAGTCTGTGAGCCATCCAGGGTCGTCACGGCGAAGGTGTCGATGGCGATTTCAGTGGACTTCAACAGCATCAAAGAATTCTGATCATTGTCTGCAACATAGTTCCAATTACCGTTGCTGTTGATCGTTAAATCACCATAGGCCCCTGAGATAGTTTCAGCCACGAAACCTGATTCGCCTGCATCGGCGTTTGAAATTGATACCACGCCAGAGGTTTCGAGGAAACCATCGCCATCAGGGTCAATATCTTCTGTGACTGAACCCGTGCTGATTCCTCCTATCACTGGCGTATTCTCGACATTGACAACCGTGATGTTGAAAATATCCGAAACACGCCCACTGCTGTCATCTTCTGCGTTAACTTTGACCGAATAGCTGCCTACGTCAACTTCGTCGGGTTGACCGAAAAATGTCCGAGTTGTGGGATCGAAACTCAACCAGGCCGGTAGCGCTGAATCATCATCCAACGATGCAGTGAGTGTCAGTACATTTGAATCGACGTCAGCGAACGCATCGGCAGCAAGTCTGAAGCTTAGTGAATCACCTTCAAACACGCTCTGATCAGTCATTGGATTAGACGTTGTCGGTGCATCATTGACCGCGACTACCGGTACGGTGGAAGCAGTGGATAACACTGAACTATCTGACCCTGCCTTGGCGGTGCCACCGCTGTCCTTGATGCTGACCAGGGTCGCGACACGATTTACCGCTGTCGGGTCATCACTGGTGTTTTTGTATGCCAGCCCATCTACAAGGGCTTGCGCTTCGACAACCGACGCTCCGGTCGTGTTCAGCGTCACCGTGGCTGTTGTCCCCGAGAGAGTGATGCTGTACCCAAAGCTGAGAGTGTTGGTGACGCCAATGTTGAGATTGGTTAGAGCAACATCGTCACCATCGATCACAATAATCTCATCGGCACCATTGGTAATATTAGAGATCGTGAACTGGAGCTCATCCACCGTCTGACCAGGCTCGATCGTGTCGATGCTGACGGTACCAAACAGATCTGCAACAGCGCCGTTCTCGGTAAATGTGGGGCTCGCACCCGTCGCTGCGAGAGTCGGAGCAACGTTGGGATGAATGGTGTCGATGCTGTAGTTTGTTGTGTTGCCCGCCAATGGTGCATTGCCTGCCAGGTCGGTCAGGGTTGTGCCGACGCTGATGATGTTGGTGGTGTCTTCAATATTGTCAGTCGGCGTGAAGGTCCCGACCCAGGTAAGACCACCATCACTGCTGCTGACAGCGGTAAGGCTGCCGTTCTCAAGACTGATGTCGGTATTATCAAGCCCGGTCACAGCCTCGCTAAAGGTGATGCTCAGTATCGATGTTTCACCGACATCCAGGGCACTGTCAGACATGACGACACTGGAAACCAACGGCTCAACGGTATCGACAACCTGAACAGACTGGATCGCGACGGTGTTGTTATTGGTGTTCAGATCCTGTGCGACATTGGCTGCGACATCGACCGTGATGTTGGCATTGCTGTCTGCATCCGGTGTGATGACCAGGGTGTACTCGGTCCCTGAGACCGGTGTAAACGTGCCCTTGGTGCCGCCACTGATCGTAATGTCTGCTGCGGTGAAACCCGTGACCGCTTCATCAAAGGTAAAGGTGTAGGTGACATCACCTGAGGCAATCCCGGCCATGTCATCAGTTATCGTGATTGAAGGTGATACCGTATCCACCGCCTGCATCGACTGGATGGCGACGGTGTTGTTATTGGTGTTTAGATCCTGTGCGACATTGGCGGCGACATCGACCGTGATGTTAGTCGTGCTGTTTGCATCCGGCATGATCACCAGGGTGTACTCGGTCCCGGACACCGGCGTAAACGTGCCCTTGGTACCGCCACTGATGGTAACGTCAGCTGCCGTAAATCCAGTGACTGCTTCATCAAAGGTAAACGTGTAAGTAACAGCATTTGAGGCAGTACCTGCCGTATCATCTGTAATGGTGATGGAGGGCGCTGCTGTATCCACTGCCTGTACAGACTGGATCGCAACGGTGTTGTTATTGCTGTTCAGGTCCTGTGCCACATTCGCTGCGACATCGACTGTGATGTTGGCATTGCTGTCTGCGTCCGGCGTAATGACCAGGGTGTACTCGGTCCCGGACACTGGCGTGAACGTGCCTTTCGTGCCACCACTAATCGTGATGTCGCCTGCCGTGAAACCGGTGACAGCTTCACTAAAGGTAAACGTGTACGTGACATCACCGGAGGCAGTTCCCGCCGTGTCGTCAGAGATTACGATGGAGGGCGCTGCTGTATCCACGGCCTGTACCGACTGGATCGCGACCGTGTTGTTATTGGTGTTCAGATCCTGTGCCACGTTTGCCGCCACATCCACCGTCATGTTCGTATTGCTGTCTGCGTCCGGGGTGATTACCAATGTGTACTCTGTCCCAGACACTGGCGTGAAGGTACCCTTGGTACCGCCACTGATGGTGATGTCGCTTGCGGTGAAACCGGTCACTGCTTCATCAAAAGTAAAGGTGTAAGTCACATCACTTGAAACGGACGGTAAGTACTAAAAAAAAACGTGATATTCGTGGATTCATAGCAATGGTGATCTTGACAAAAAGATAGTCGCCTCATACGATCGATTTGCTTTTGTACCCGGCAACCGTTGGAGGTTATGTGCCATCTTCGAGCCAGATCTCGGACATCGAGGCGATACGTGCCCTCGTACATAGTTACGCCGATGCAGTTACACACCATGATACAGATCGTTGGTCAACGACATGGGCCACAGATGGTATCTGGCAGATAGGACGTGGTGCCAATGAAGGTAGAGAGGCAATCGTAGCGGCCTTCGATAGATCGATGGAATTGTTTGAATCTGTCGTCCATTTTGTTGGTAGCGGCGAGGCGACATTCGAAGGTTCAACCGGTAGGGGCCGATGGTATATGACCGAGTACGGGCGAACGGTGACTGGAAAAACCATATTCTATGCCGGTCACTATGACGATCAATATAAAATCGAGGAAGGCCGTTGGTGCTTCGCCAGTCGGCAACTTACCTGGCTCTACCAGGGACCACCGGATTTAAGTGGCGGATTTGGTCCACCGGCTGGGTACAAATAGGCATTCGCTGAAGGCACATGGATCAAGTTGCTAACGTCGATCGCTGTGGGTTGCCGAAGACGTCATTTATAATCGGATCAATATTTGCGAAGGACAGTCAATAGATTTGACGGTGTTCAACACCCTTAATTTTTACCGCCAGGATGAGGTAGGATTACCCACTCAACAACTTTCAGGCGGCTAATTGTGACGATACCGGAAAACAGCGAGTTAGAGACATGGCTGGCAGGGGAAGAACCCGAACCAGTTTTAGAGCCAGGCCTCCCAATCATCGATCCACATCACCATTTGTGGGACATGCGTCGTGTCCCACTCGAACCTCAAAGTTTCAGGCAAAGACTTTATCTGTGCGATGAAATATCTACAGATATTGCAATGTCTGGGCACAACGTAGTGCAAACCGTATTCGCCCAGTGTGGCGCGTTCTATCGCGCTGACGGTCCTTCTGAAATGCGGTGTGTTGGAGAGACGGAGTTTGTTAACGGTGTGACCGCGATGAGCCGTTCCGGTATCTACGGCGACACGAGACTCTGCACAGGTATTTTTAGCACGGTCGATCTTCGGCTCGGTAGCGCAGCAGAACCTGTGTTAGAAGCGCACCTTCACGCATCGGAATATTTTCGAGGTATTCGCAGTGCTTTTCCAAGCGATCTGAATGATACGTTTCTGGATGGATTCGCTCTACTGGGCAAACATAACTTGAGTTACGACAACTGGTCACCGGACTACCTTCGACTGCCGCGACTCGCGGATCTTGCTAACCAGTTTCCCGAAACCACGGTTATCGTTAATCATCTGGGTGGGCGTATTGACCCCACCGCAGGTGAAAGTGACATCTCGGATTGGCGTCGGTGCATTGATGCAGTCGCGGCGTGTCCCAACGCGGTTATGAAGTTAGGTGGTGCCCAGATGAGAGTTGGTGACTGGGAGCCACCGTACCATATGAAGCAAACAAAGCGACCAATGAACTCGGAGTTCTTCTGCGAAACCTTATTGCCCTGGTACCAGTATGCGATCGAGGCGTTTGGCCCTGAACGTTGTATGTTTGAAAGCAATTTTCCGGTAGACCGTGAATGTCTCTCCTACAGGGCATGCTGGAACCTGTTCAAACGGATTGCTGCAAAGCTAGGACTAAGTGGAACGGAAAAAACCGCCGTCTTTAGTGGTACTGCTGCACAGGCATATCGCCTCACACCGCCATAGCATCGCTGAGAAAGATTAGCAGCCAGTTAGCGAGGATTCTCATTCATCTCCCTGAACCCCTAATGCGATGACGACTGCTCCGAGTTGTAAGGACCGAACGAATCATTACGGAAACACGGGGATTTCCTGACAAATAGCGCCCGTTTGGCTTGAGTGAATTAATACAAGCGGCATAAGCGTTTCCTGTCAAAAAAAACATCGTAGTTCTGGCAGTTGGTCGTGAAATCTTGCTCATGCACGTCTATTCAGACAAAGTGAGCGGGGAAACTGGGATGAAGGTTCCAGCGGATCCGAGCACAGCTGACTAGGTGAGTTTATTCCGACCCCATTATTGATCTCCAGGCCAAATTGTATACAATCCTGGTTCGAGTTTGATGATGCCGGTAAATCAGTCTCTAAATGTCAAAAGCCAGTGAGCACGCATATCGCACCATAAGGGAGAGCATTCTCTCGGGCGAGTTTGCGCCGAACAGCCGCCTTAAGGAGGCCGAACTGGTTGAGCGCGTTGGCTTTAGCCGAACCCCCGTGCGCGAAGCACTGCGTCGCCTGGCAGCCGAAGATTTCATTTTGCTTAATCGCAATCAGGGGGCTCAGGTGAAGGCCTGGACCATGGATGATATTGATGACCTCTACCAGTTGCGTGCGCTTTTGGAAGGTTATGCGGCTGGCCGTGCTGCAGAACATATCTCATTGATTCAATTGGATAATATGCAACTGTCAATCAACAAAATGGACGATGTTTTAAGTTGCAATGCAACCAATGAGAAGAAGGTTGAAGACTTTCTTGAATTGAACCAGGCTGTCCATACCGTCGTCTGGCAGGCTGCAGGCAGCGAGCGTCTCCAGTCAATGCTGGGCCTGCTGATAGAGCAGGCTCTAGTCATCAAGACGGCACGACAATACTCCATTGAACGGATTGCACGATCACACCATCATCATGGAGAGTTGCTGGCATCACTCAAAGCCCGTGACGTTTTATGGGCAGAATCCATCATGCGATCTCATATACATGCTGCCAGAGATGCGCTATTGACCGGGGATTGATCCAGAGTTTACGATATATTGTATGCGATATTTGCTTACAGCGATAAAAACGAAAAGGAACAAATCACAAGGACATCCACAAGAACGATTATGAGCACAGCGAGCAGAACAGTCACAAAAAAGAAAAGAACGCGATGAACAAGCCCCTTGAGCACTTGCGGATGCTTGACCTCACCCACATGCTGTCGGGTCCTTACGCCGGTATGATACTGGCTGATCTGGGTTGTGATACGGTAAAAGTCGAGCCTCCTGGCAAGGGTGAAGGGACCAGACGTCTGCTGGAAGATGACCCGGATAATTCCATCAGGGGAATGGGTGCCTACTTCTTTACCTTGAACCGCAACAAGCGCAGTGTTGCGATAGATCTGAAGACAAAAGAAGGTCTGGATTACCTTTTCGAACTGGTGAAAGTTGCCGATATTGTTCTGGACAACTTCTCTGCCGGGGTCACCTCGCGGCTGGGTATTGATCACAGCGCATTAGAGAAGGTAAACCCGCGTATCATTTCATGCACAGTGAGTGGCTTTGGTGAAAGTGGGCCAGCCTTTGAAAGACCCGCCTTTGATCAGATCGTCCAGGGTCTGGGTGGAGGCATGTCGATTACCGGCGAGGGACCGGGAAGGGCAGTACGTGCAGGCATTCCCATCGGAGACCTGGCCGGTGGCATGTTTGCGGTAATGGGTATTCAGGCAGCGTTGTTATCAAGGGAGATTACCGGTCGCGGCCAGCATGTCGATATCTCAATGCTCGACTGTCAGATCAGCCTCTTGAACTACATGGCAACCATGTACTCAATGTCCGGCGAAGTCCCTACGCCCATTGGCAATTCTCACTTTGTGCACACGCCCTATAACACTTTCGATACGCTCGACGATCAGATCATTATTGCGGTCATTGGCGATAAATTCTGGCCTGCGGTTGTTGAGTTAATAGATGTCGAAGATCTGCGAAATCCAAAGTTCGCCACCGCATCAATGCGCCTGGCTGAGAAGTCGTTCATCGAAGGCAAGATCGGCGAGGTAATGGCGAGTGAAACTGCAGATCACTGGTTAGCTGAACTGGAGCGGGCTCGTGTACCCTGCGCGAGAGTAAACAACCTGGATCAGGCGTTGTCCGACCCGCAGGTTCGATATCGCAATATGGTGGTAGAACTCGAACATCCCGAGGGTGGCACAGCAGAGGTGCCGGGTAATCCGATCAAGTTTTCAGGTACAGGGGGCGAAAGCTTCACCTCTCCACCCCTGTTGGGCGTGCATACAAAGGAAGTATTTCGTGAATGGACTGATTTGCCGGAGGAAAAGGTCACCGCCGGTATTGAAGCGGGTTTTCTCGCAGGGGGGAATAATGGACGTGCTTGATAGCGATGATGGCAGTGATGCTGGTCTCGATGTGGTGGTTAATGATGTTGGCCCCCGTGATGGCCTGCAGAATGATGCAACCGCGGTAACGCCGCAAGACAGGATTCGATTGATCGAATCACTGCTGACCGCAGGACTGAAATCAATCGAGGTGGCGAGCTTTGTGAGCCCGAAGGCGGTTCCCAAAATGGCCGGGGCAAACCAGGTCTTTGCTGCCCTGGATCAGCAGGCTGCAGAATTCAGTGCACTGGTACCTAATATGAAGGGGTATGAGTTGGCCAAAGCGGCGGGCGCCCAAAGTATTGCAGTCGTGCTGTCCGCAACTGAGACGATGAATCAGAAGAATATTAATATGAGCCTGGATAAAACCATTTCAGTCTGCAAAGACATTGTGGAATTGTCCAAACGCGAGGGTATCAAGCCGCGGGCCTATATTTCGGTTGCCATTGAGTGCCCCTACGAAGGGTTGGTTGAAGAGACGACGACTGCGGAACTTACCGCAATGATGTTTACCGCGGGCGCCGAAGAAGTGATTATCGCCGACACCATCGGTGCCGGTAATCCTGCACAGGTGAAGTCACTGTTCAGCCGTTTGGTTGCAGAATTTGGTGCGCCGAACCTGTCAGCGCACTTTCATGATACCCGTGCCTTTGCGCTGGCAAATGCCTGGCAGGCACTGGAGTGTGGCATCCGTAAGTTCGATGCGAGCATTGGCGGTCTTGGCGGGTGTCCGTTCGCGCCCGGAGCGGCGGGCAATCTCGCCACCGAAGATCTTGTGCTGATGTTGAATCAGGCGGGTTTCAATACCGGCATCGACATCGACAAATTGTTGGATTCTGTAGAGCTGATTAAACAGTTGGTTCAACATCCGGTTGGAGGCAGGTCTTTGGCTTATTTGAGAGGCGCCGCGGCTTGAGGAAAATAGTTTGAAGAACATAGCTTGAAGAAAATAGCTTGAAGAAAATAGAAAAAGCAGGAGTTACTGATGAGTTATAAATTAGGGGTAGATGTGGGAGGCACCTTCACCGATGCGCTGTTGGTTAACCAGGAATCCAAAGAGATATTTACTTCCAAAGTGCCGTCGACGCCGGATGATTCATCGATTGGTGTCATCAATAGTATTGCGAGAGTCTGTGACAATGCAGGCATTGAAATGAATATGATAACCCAGGTTACCCATGGTACTACGGTTGCAACGAATGCCATTCTTACCGGGCGGGGAGCAAAAGTCGGGCTGATTACCACTAAAGGTTACCGTCAGATACTGCAGATAGCGCGTTCTTATGTTCCGGGAGGATTAGGCGGTTGGGTGGTCTACGACAAGTCGGCGCCACTGGCACCGCTCGAGTGTACTGCCGATATCCCGGAGAGAATTGGCGCCGATGGCTCCGTTGTCTCTGAACTTGATGAGGTCGCGACCCGGGCTGCGTTGGAACACTTGAGTGAAGTTGGAATTGAGGCGTTGACCATATCACTGATAAACAGCTTCGCGAATTCTGCCCACGAAATCAGGGTCGCTGAAATTGCCAAGGAAGTCATGCCGGATATCCCGGTCTCTATTTCATCGGCAGTCATTCCGGAAATGCAGGAATATGAACGAACCATTACCACCGTTGCCAATTCGTATGTTCGACCCGTGGTCGAAGGTTATATCAGCAATCTGCAGAAAGAGCTGGATGCCAGAATGAATCGACCGCAACTGTCTATCCTGCGTTCCGATGGTGGCTTGTCAACGTCTGCAGCAGCAGAGCAGTTCCCGGTGAACCTGTTGATGAGTGGCCCCGCGGGCGGCGTGACAGGTGCGCTGTGGATTGGGAAGAATACGGGATACAACAACTTGCTGACGTTCGATATGGGGGGCACATCAACGGATGTCTCGCTGGTAGAAAACAACAAGGCATTGCTCAGACGTGAAACAACCGTCGGCGATGTGAACGTCAGGGCAAGTTCGATGGATGTGCGAACGGTTGGTGCCGGTGGTGGTTCCATTGCCTATGTGCCGGAGCTCACCGGCGCGTTAAGAGTGGGCCCTGATTCGGCAGGCGCCGCGCCCGGGCCCGCGGCCTATAACCAGGGCGGCGAGCTGCCAACGGTGACTGATGCAAATATTGTGCTTGGGTACCTGCCAGCGCAGCAAAAGCTCGGTGGTGATATGGAAATCAGCCTGGCAAAAGCCGAAACAGCAGTGCAGACCATCGCCGATGCCATGGGTCTGACGTTAAAACAGGCGGCTGAAGGCATCGTCAAAATTGTCAATGAAAATATGTTTGGAGCGCTGCGCCTGGTTTCCATCGAAAAAGGTTATGACCCGAGGAACTTTGCCCTGATTGCTTTTGGTGGCGCCGGACCGCTTCACGGGAATTCGCTGGGTGTACTGATGCAATCCTGGCCGGTGATCGTTCCTCCCGGGCCTGGCGTACTTTGTGCATTTGGTGACGCGACCACGCGAATGCGGGATGAAGCATCGCGGACATTCATTACCAGGCTCGCTGCAACAAACCCTGAAGTTATTCTCGAAGAACTGCAGAAACTGGATCAATCCGCTAGAAATGCCATGTTGATGGCTGATGGCGCAGGATCGGATGATAAAGGGCCGCAAGGGATTTCGGATAGTGAAGTGACATCGCAGCTACAGGTTGATCTACGATACTCGGGGCAGGGTCTAGTGCTGACAATCGAAACAGATGCTGAGGAATTATCCACCCAGGGCTTTAAAGGCATCGGAGAACGTTTCGATGAGTTGCACGATCAGTTGTTTACCTTTTCACTTGAGGCAGAGAAAGAGCTGGTTAACCTGCGAGTGGTCGTCGAAGGCCCGGAATCTGATGTCAGTGTAGCGAGTCAAGTCTCTGCCGAACGCCCGATTGAAGACGCCGTCGTGGGTGATCATTCCATCTATGCGGAAGGTCAGGATCACCCGGCGAAATTATATGATCGCAGCAGGCTAGGTGTGGGTCATGTCATTCCGGGCCCGGCGGTGGTGATGGAAATGGACTCAACCACGCTGATCTTACCTGATCATTCTGCCGTCGTTGATGCGCAGGGAAACTTGCTGATCAATCCAAACGATATCTGAGGAGACGACCATGGCCGGAAAAATTATTGAAACCAATGATACCCCCTTCAACCGACTGGAGGTCGATCCCATATCGCTTGATATCATCGAGAATGCATTGCGCAATGCCAGGGTCGAAATGGATGCAACCCTTTTCAGAACGGCAATGTCCCCCGGCATCCGGGAGCAGGGAGATGCCTTCCCGATGATTGCCAATGTTGAAGGCAAAATGGTGGTGGGTCAGTTCGGGTCATTTATTCCCGGATTTCTTTCAGCCTACGATGGCACCCTTGAAGAGGGTGACATGATATTTACCAACGACCCCTACAGTTGTGGTGGCGCCGTGTCCCACCTGAATGACTGGCTGGTCATGAAACCGATATTCAAAGACGGTCGGCATCTTTGCTGGTCCGCGCATTTTGGGCATATGACCGATATCGGCGGCAAGGTTCCTGGCTCACTGCCCATTGATGCCAAAGAGATTTTTGAAGAAGGGGTGGCCGTGCCACCGGTAAAATTATTCCGCAAGGGTGAGAGGCAGCAGGATATCATCAATATTGTACTGCGAAATTCCCGTATGCCTCATTGGAACGAAGGAGATTTCAATGGCGTCATCGCCGCCTGCAATATGGCCGAACGTCGCTGCATCGAAATAGCCGAGCGTTTTGGTGATGATGTGTTCTATTCTGCTCTGGATGAATTACTGGATCGAAACTGTCGGGCCATGGCGAAACTCATTCAGCAAACCGTATCTGAAACAAAGCAGGTCTTTGAAGACTATATATGCGACGACGGCATCGGTATGGGGCCCTATAAAATCAAGTGTGCCATGTGGCGCGAGGGTGATACCGTTATCTTCGACTTCGACGGTACAGACCCGCAAAGCTCGGGTTCCATCAATTTTCTTCTCAACGAAGAGATGTTCAAGATGTTCTGCGGTACTTTTATGATATCGGTCTTTGACCCCCAGATTCTATTCAATGATGGCTTTTATGACTATATGGATGTTCGAATCCCGGACGGTTGCATTCTCAAACCGGCCAGACCTGCGGCACTTTCCTGCAGAACTCACGCACTGGGGCGTATCTTTGATGTGATCTCGGGATTGCTGGGCCAGGGGAGTCCCGATTTTTTATGTGCCGCAGGATTTTCAGACAGCCCTCACCTGATGTATTCGGGGTACGATGGTGAAGGGAAGTGGTACCAGTTGTTCCAGATTGGCTTCGGTGGTATTCCGGGCCGACCCGGGGGTGATGGGCCAGACGGTCATTCCCTGTGGCCTGGATTCACCAATGTGCCCAACGAATATATCGAAGCCTATTTTCCGTTGCGTATCGAAGAATATGAAACTATTTCAGATTCCGGTGGGCCGGGGTACAACCGGGGAGGCAATGGAATTCGTATGGCCTACCGGTTCCTCGAGGATGGTCAGATATCGATACATGATGATCGCTGGTTAACCTATCCATGGGGTGTTAATGGCGGATTGCCCGGCGCAAGGGGAACGAAGCGTCTGGTCCGCTCCGACGGCAGTGAGGAGATCCTGCCATCGAAGTGTGATCGCATCCAGGTTAAGAAGGGAGATCTTCTTTACTACAATACCTGGGGTGGTGGCGGCGCTGGTGATCCGCTGACGCGGGAAATCAGTCGCGTTGCGACTGATGTCAAAAGTGGCCTTGTATCGGTAGCTGGTGCACAGCGTTATGGCGTGGTCCTGGATCAGGCAGGCAATGTGGATGAGGCGGCAACTGAAAGTCTGCGAAAAGACATGGGCGACAAAAGAAAGGAAATTAGCTTGTTCGATTTTGGCGGGACGATTGAAGAAATAAAGTCCCGCTGCTTCGAAGAAACCGGTCTTGAACCACCGCAGCAACCTGTATTTGCAAATCAGTAACCTGGCTTTGAACAATAAGTAAAAGTAAACAATGACGTGAACGAGCAACTGGAATCAAAATCCACCGGAATTGGCCAACGGCCGTGCCTGCTCGTGGTGGATGCGACTTTAGGATTCACAGACCCGCAGTCACCACTGGGTGCGGAGTTTTCCGGTGAAATTGAAATTATCGGCGGGCTCATGCGTTTTGCGGAATCGAAATCCTGGCCATGCTATCTGTCGTCGGTGGTGTACCGCTCCGAGGCGAGTGCAAGCGTATTCAGAACAAAGCTTCCGGGGCTCAATATATTAACTGCGGATTCCAGGTGGGTGGAGATCGACCCGCGCCTGCCGGTTCTGCCAACGCATTCAGTGTTCGAAAAATGTTTTGCATCGGCTTTCTTCGGCACAGATCTCGGCGACAGCTTACGATTGTTGGAGATCGATACCGTCATCGTTACCGGCTTTACAACCAGCGGCTGCGTGCGTGCCAGCGCGGTTGATGCATTGCAGTGGGATTTTAGAGTAGTTGTTGTGAAAGATGCGGTGGGAGATCGGAGTCAGACAGCACATGATGCGAATCTATTTGATTTGGCCGCGAAATATTCCGATGTGGTTGATAGTCAGGAGATTATGCAGCTGTAGAGAAATTTAACCTCTGCAGTTAAAACAAGAAATGAAACAAATACACCGGTATTAACAAAAGGAGATAAAGATGAGTAGATACACAGTCATAGCAGGCGTTTTGATGTTATCGTCAGGCCTGATGGGGGTAGCGCTACCTGGCTCGCAGGTGCTTGCTGCTGACCTTCAACTTGAAGAGGTTGTTGTCACCGCTAGAAAGCGTTCAGAACTTGATCAGGAAGTACCTATCACCACCACCGTGTTCAACAGCACAACCATTGAACGCGCTCGTATTGAGAGGCCCCAGGACTTTATCAGATTGACCTCGAATGTGAGTATCATTGATACGGCTAATGCCGGTGATACCCAGGTTAATATTCGCGGCATTACCTCTACCCGCGACGCAGAGGGAACCTTTGCCTTAGTCGTTGACGGCGTTTTGGTCACCAATCCAAATGGGTTCAATCAGGAGTTGTTCGAAATTGAAAGCATCGAGGTGTTGAAAGGTCCACAGGGTGCTATTTATGGCCGCAATGCGGTTGCCGGTGCAATATTGATCAATACAAAATATCCGACGGATAAATTCGAGAGTACTGTTCGTGTCGGTGCCGGTAGCAACTCATTGCGAAGCGTCGGGCTGTCCTTCAGTGGTCCGTTAGGGGATAACGCCCTGGGCAGTTTGACGTTTCATAATCGTGACGACGAGGGTCAATTCAAGAACGAATTCTCTGGCGAAGATGACGTCATCGACTTTATCGAAGAGACAAATGCGCGTGGACGTATTGTCTGGAATCCAACAGATGACCTGACGATTGACGCGATTCTGGGTTTTCGCGATGTTGACGCGGGTGCAATTAATTTTAATGCAGTCTTTGCGCTACCGGATGCAGCGACGAATTTTGGCGACCCCGCACTTTATCAAGACGTCAATGATCATGACTTTAGGTTTTACTTCAATGTCCCGGGTGAAAATGAACAGGAAAATACATTCTTCTCGCTCAAAGCGGATTATGAGATGGACAATGCACTGTTTACAGCAGTGTTCTCATACGATGAGCTAGAAGAACACCTCTTGTCAGACGGCACAAGTGCTGCTTTCGGCCTGTATTCATTTGACTTTGGCGGAGCGCCGGATCTTAGCGGGCCGAATGTAGGTGCCGCCCAGAACGCCTGCTCTGCAAGCTATCAGGATTTGGTGGCTTCAGGACGTTTTGCCCCGGGTAGCAACCCGCCTTTCTTCGCATTTCCCGGCACCGTTCCCGGCGTGGCCGTGGACCTTGGCATTGCACCTTTCTATGGTCTCAACGCCCTGCTCTCACCTTATACACCCAGCACCTGTGATGGCTATCAATACCAGGAGCGAAACCAGGACAGCACCAGTCTGGAACTAAGAATTGCGTCACCGGACGGTGGTGATGTTACCTGGATGGCAGGCGTTTACTTTTCACAGATCGACCGTGAAGTTGTTGTGTCTTATGGGGCTGATCTGGGCGACGGGTTTTTTGGCAGAACGCCTTTCGTTCAGGGTCGAACCGACCTGCTGTTCTGGGATGACTTTGAAACTGATGTCTATGCAATCTTCGGCCTGTATGAGTTTCCGCTTGGAGCCAATCATACGATTACACTGTCGGGTCGCTATGATGTCGAAGACAGGAAAGTTGACAACAACGTGCCCAACGTTGCCTCTGCTTCGGCATTCGGTGGGGGTGCACCAATCAACCCGGCCTACGATGGATCTTTTACCGATGTCATCCCGGGGCGTGATGAAGAATTCAAACAATTTCAGCCAAAACTCAGCTGGCGCTGGGCAGTTGCTGATCAGGCATCTCTGTATGCAAGTTATGGTGTCGGATTTCGCAGCGGTGGCTTCAACAACATTGGCAGTGCTGCCCTGGTGGAGACTGCATATGCAACCATCAATACCCGCCCGGCCAACTTGAGGGACCAATACGACAAGGAAGTCTCAACCTCGTTTGAACTGGGTCTGAAGTCTGAATGGATGGAGCGACGTTTCAGAGTCAATGCGGCGGTATTTCATAACGAAGTCGAAGACAGTCAGTTCTTTAACTTTCTTGCAGGTGGATTCGGTATCTTGCGTGTTGTCACCAATATTGACGAAGTCACCCTGCAGGGCTTTGAGGTGGATGCCAAGTTTCTGGTCACCTCGAACCTCTCCCTTTTCGGATCCGTTGGCATGGTTGACAGTGAAATAGATAAAAACACCAACAGACCCTATACAGAAGGCAATGAAATGCCACTGACACCAGACGTAACGACTAATCTCGGCGTTGAATGGGTCAGTGAAGTTTTTAGTGGCACCGATCTGGTGGCGCGGCTCGACTGGCGTTATGTCGGTGAAACCTGGTTCAGTACAGTGCAGGATAATGTCACTTTAAATGCGTTTACCAATGTTTCAGACACTTACCGGTTTATAGGGACCGTATTTGGCGACGTGACCCAGACTCCACCCGGACCCGGTATACCTGCAGATGGAATCATTGGGTTCGGGACCAGCGAATACAGTAAAGGCCAGCGGGACGATTACTCAACCCTCAACCTTGTTGTTAGTTTGAAGGCTGAGAACTGGACGCTGACTTTCTGGGGAAAGAATATTCTTGATGAGGAATATATCGAAGAAGTCATTCCTGCCCCTGAATTTGGAGGTTATTTCATACACCCGGCCAGGGGTGAAGCTTTTGGCATCGACTTTACCTATCGTTTCGGGTCAAATTAATCGGCGGACGATGGCCTCGTTACGTTTTGGCCTACACTGAGAAGAATTTTGGATCGGGCAGTTTTGGGGCTCAGTCAGTTTTATTGCTGAGACCCGCTTCCAGCCTGAAGACAAAGAGCAGCTTAAAACGCTAAAGGTCGACGCAATGTGGCCATGGTATGTCGAGAATGGTGCCAGACCACTGATCTAGGGCTGGGACCCTTTGGCATCGCCGGGAAATGTAATCACCAATATTGCATTCAAGGATGTCAGTCATTTTCAAAATCTGTGGCGGCCAAATCAATCAAACAGAGCTGGTCGCTTCGCTGCGGAATTGCGGCCCGGTGGTCGACTCGATTATTAATGGTGACGACCCGTTACGGAGCAGATAGCAATAGCTGACCAGACTATATCAAGAATTAGTGATGCGAGGATAGGCAAATAGCACGCCAGCGTAATTCAACAATAACAGTTAGAGGAAACTACGATGCCCCCAATTGTCGAGAATGCCTGTCTACTGGCAGGCCGCGTGTTAATGGGAGTCTATTTCATTCTACCCGCCATCAGCAAGATCACGGACTTTGAAGGCACGAGCGAATACATGGCGGTTCATAATGTGCCATTAATCCCAGTGCTACTGGTCATCACGATTATCATTCAATTGAGCGCCAGTGGCGCACTCATTGTCGGCTTCAAAGGTAAATACGCCGCATTATTACTCGCCGGACTCACAATTGTTATCAGTGTATTTATGCACAATTTCTGGGACTATGAAGAAGGCCTGGAACGTGCCCATGAACTGCAAAACTTCTACAAAAACATGGGCATTATTGCTGGCCTGCTCGTGGTTGCAGGTCTTGGTACCGGGGGATTCAGCGTAGATAACAGAGCGGTCGACTGAACATACGGGTTCTCAGTGCCACCAGAAGAGACTCGTATCAATTACAGGCCGCAGCTTGAATTAGGAATTCGCACAGGACACAGTTAATCACAACGTCTCTTTTTCCAGACTGATTCCTTTTTTTTGTCAGCGCGCTGGCCGATATCGGCCTTGCCAATCTCACTGCCAGATGTAACATCAGGTCGATGCTGAATCTGAAGGCCATGGATAAAGTTTCGAAGGATCTGATCTTTACAAACGCGATAGTGCTTGTGTTTCGGCTTACGGAAAAATGCACTTAGCTCCGACTTACCAATTCGAAGGTTCACGATTTCGAGGGTCCCGATGACATCCTCTGCCTTCATATCCAATGCAATTTTTAGTTTCTTTAGAATGATGTTGTTGGTCAGTCGCTTTTCAATCTCAGGTTCAGCGCCTTCACGCTTGCCGCGCTTTTCAATAATCAAACCATTAAGAAAACTGGCAAGTGCGGGATCTTCGAGCGCCTG
>JAPYTQ010000042.1:0-43848 GCA_029941905.1 Pseudomonadales bacterium
CTAGGGGCTACGCAGCCAATAGTGGCAATAGATTCCCTCGCTACCCTCACCCGTATTTTCGGCAACCCAGTTATTGTTTTCATAGTAGCGGCAGGCATTCGTGTTGGCCGTTAACGACTTTAGAGACAAGGGTAATCCATGTCGCTCGATGCAGGATTTTATCAGGGCATTTGCAGCACCTTTTTTCTGCTGATCAGGATTTATATAAAGATGATGAATAAATTTTTCAGGCGCCCAGATAGAAACAAATCCAACAACCTGTTGCTCTCTAACCGCCAGCAACACTTGTTCATTTTTTACCAGGGACTTGAAATCTTTCCTCGATACATTCCCCTGGGTAAAGCAGGCAACCGATGCGCGTGATTGATTGTACACCGCAACAACTTCCTCCATGTCTGTTTCCCTGCACTCTCGGATCAACATACCAGTACTTTACCTCTATCCACTACCCAGCAACGTAATCACGTTTTCATCAGGGTCTTTAAAGTGAGCGAGCAACCCACCCCATGGCTGTTTCGCTGGAGGACCAAGAAACTCCACACCCCGTTCGAGCAGTTCCTTGTAAACCACGTCGATATCTTTCACCTGGATTGAAATACCGACATACCTGCCCACATAAGATTGCGATTCCTCACTCTCAGGGTCTTGTCGCTCAATTGCAAGAGATGCACCCCCCAGATCAAACTCTACCCAACCCATGTCCATACCCTCAAATTTTACCGGCAATCCTATCGTGTCCTTATAGAATTCAACCGACTCCGCAAACTTAAAGCTGAACACGCGCTGGGCGTAAATGGTAAATTTCATTCTTCGATCTCCTTGCCTGGTTTTACAGTGCTGTGAATGATCGATCCACTTAAAAGCCAGCCAGATAGTAATGCGGTACCGAGTATCAGAAGGCTATTGAAAATGAAAGGGCTGGTTTGACTGACATTGTCGTATAAATAACCCCCGATCAAGGGTCCGATGGTTGCACCGACACCAAACGCCATCTCTGCGAAGCCAAATGTTCGTGCAGTTGCACCCGGAGGTGCAGCGCCTGCCGTGAGCGATTTTCGCGTGGGCTCTATCAAAGACCAGCCAATAACGGATATGGAGTAGATCAACACCAGCGACCAGAATCCCTTTGCCAGGGGCATGGTTAGATACAGGCAACCAGCGATGAGCATGCCGGTCACCATTAAAACCACAGGATTTCGTTTGTCAGCAAAGGCCCCCAGTTTCGACGGCAGGAACATGAACACCAGCGCTGCAGGTAAAAAAGCCCAGGAAAGCATTCGCGGGTCCGACGTGAAATTGTCCTGCAAATAGATCAGGTATATCGGCATGATCAGGGCATTGGATATTCCCAGAAAAACGAATATCAAAAACAAACGCTTTAACGCCGGTGTTGGTTTGAATCCGGCACCCTTTATCGTAGCAGCCCTGGTAGACGAGGCCGGTCGGGTTTCCGGCAATTGAACCAGGGCAAGTAAAAGTGCCAGGGTCGCCAGCACCGCAAAAAGCCCGAAACTAGAGGTCCAGGCCAACGCGGGAATGGCAGCTACAAGTCCAAAACCGATGGTCGCACCCACCACACTGGATCTTGCCTGAATCTCAACGTTAGCACCCATTGCCTGGCCTCTGTCTGACGCAGGAACAAGGTCCGAGGTCATCGTGTCCACGCTGATCAACATCAAAGCAGCCCCCAGCCCCTGAAAAAAACGTGCGATGTACATGGTTTGGAGCCCGTCCGCCACCGCATAACCGGTGTATGCACCGATATAAAAAACCATGGCGAAAAGAAAAAAAATCCGCCTGCCAAAGTAATCAATCCCGAATCCGATGACAGGCCGCATTAACAGAATAGAGAATGTAAAAAGGCTGAATAAACCACCGATCTCAACAGCGCTGGCCCCAAGCGCCTTGGATTGCACCGGCAATGCAAACGTCACAAAGAACAACGGCACGGATACCAGGAACAAACAACGTCTCAGGATGACTAGTCCGGCATTTGGTGTCTCAACCATGAATCAACACCTTCTACAATCTTCTATATAGTTCATCGAAGGTTAAACTATCGCGGTATCCGACTGAAGGCTTTAGTTTCGCTAACCCAGGTTCTCGAGTTCCTGGATCAGCCCTACCGGCAGATCAACACCACAAGCCAACAGATCGGAAACACCCACAAAACGATCCTGTATCGCCGAGGCAATTTCATCATGCCTGCCAACAGCCGAAAAGA
This sequence comes from Pseudomonadales bacterium, assembly GCA_029941905.1. Taxonomy (GTDB): domain Bacteria; phylum Pseudomonadota; class Gammaproteobacteria; order Pseudomonadales; family Azotimanducaceae; genus JAHRVQ01. The sequence goes on from JAPYTQ010000042.1 coordinate 2,225, forward strand.
GGCGGACGACATCGTCGGGTATCTCCCGGGTCATCTCATCCCATTGGCCTTTTTTGGACATGTCATTGAGTTTGTGACCAAGATCCTCTAACCCATGCACTTCAAACACCGGCCAATAGGAGGGTGTGGAACCGTAAAACCCGACTCGCATCCTGACCCATTCGAACATTTTGTCCACCGCCTCGTCGTCAGCACCTGTAACGACAAATCCGCCACCCGAGATTTCAAACCCTTGCCTGCTACGCTCGGATTTAGCGAGAGCCCCCTCAAGCCGCGGGATTACCACTTGATCCAGATATTTACGTGTACAAAAAGCGTGTAACTGCACCCCGTCACATTCTTCAGCGGCGACTTTCATCATCGCCGGTCCCACCGCCGCTATCTGTACTGCAGGTGGCTCACAAGTCAGGGCTGGTGGCGTGAAGTTGGGTGTCATGAGCGAGAACTTGTAATGCTCACCCTGGTAATCCAGTTTCTCACCCGTTTGCCAGCAGGACCATATCGCTTTCAGGGACTGAACATACTCACGCATGCGCGGAGCAGGCGGACTCCACGGAACACTGAAACGTCGAACATTATGACCCTTCACCTGACTACCCAACCCAAGGGTAAAACGTCCTTTTGAAACAGTCTGCAGGTCCCAGGCCGTATTTGCCACAGCCATCGGACTACGGGAAAAGGCTATAGCGATACTCGTTCGTAACTTCAAAGTGGATGTTGTGGTGGCGGCAATCGCATGGGGCAGGAATGGATCGAAGCGGTTTTCCTGGGTACTGACACCATAATAGCCACGATCTTCCAGGCTTTTCGCGACCTCACCGACCTGATTAAGATCCTGACCGGTAATCGAAGTAATAACATGCATAGATTTCTCAATGGGTGTGGTGACTAAATTCGAGTAGCTTGGGCTTGAGTGTAATTTAATCCCGGCATGACGTCGATTCCGAATGCAGCTATGCTCTGGGAGGGATCCTCTGATTGCATACCGTCCTTAATCAGAAGCTCCTTAGAAAAACTAAAACCAGGAAGCTCTGATGAAAGCTATAGTTTGTAATGAATTCGGCCCACCTTCGATCCTGTCGATGGCAGAGGTTGCTGAACCCGTGATTGAACCGGGGATGGTCAAGATCCAGATCCATGCTGCAGGCTTGAACTTTCCCGACACGCTAATGATTGCCGGTGCATACCAGGAAAAGCCCCCTTTTCCCTTTTCCCCGGGGATGGAATGCGCAGGTATTGTCACCGAAGTGGCTCGGGATGTTGTTAACCTCAGTGTCGGCGACCGGGTAATGGCGGATCATGGTCACGGTGGTTTCGCCGAATATGTTCTTGCGGAACAGGCGAGAACATTCAGGATCCCCGACAGCATGCCTTTTGACCAGGCGGCAGGATTCCCGGTGACCTATGGCACTACTTATCATGCGCTGGTGGACCGCGCCAGGCTTCAGCCGGGCGAAGTACTGGTAGTACATGGTGCCGCTGGAGGTGTGGGTCTAAACGCCATTGAACTGGGAAAAGCGCTCGGTGCAATGGTCATTGGTACCGTGGGATCCGATGAAAAAAAGGAAATTGTCAAAGCCTATGGTGCGGATCATGTCATCAACTATACCACCGAGAGTATTCGGCAACGCGTCAAAGCGCTGAACAACGATCAGGGTGCCGATGTCATATACGATCCTGTCGGCGGTGATGTTTTCGACGAGTCGATACGATGCATTAACTGGGGAGGCCGCCTGCTAATCATCGGTTTCGCATCCGGTAGAATTGCCCAGCTAAAAACCAATCTGGCACTGCTGAAAGGCTGCTCGGTCGTGGGGGTTTTCTGGGGAGAGTTCTGTCGGCGTTCACCGACAAAGAACCGCGCTAACTTTGACACGTTATTCAAGATGTTTGAAGCAGGACAATTGAGACCACACGTATGCAGGCATTTCCCGCTTCAGCAAACCAGTGACGGGATGGAGTTTATTCTATCCAGAAAATCTACCGGAAAGGTGATTGTTATGGTGCGGGATTGATTTGTTGGTAACGGGCAACAAGAAACTTTATTACAGACAGAAAAAAGCCCCGAAGAACGGGGCCTTTTTTTTTGGAGCCAGCAGGAGAACTTCTCTTGCAAGAATTTACATCATTCCGCCCATGCCACCCATGCCGCCCATGCCGCCCATATCAGGCATGCCACCACCGGCTGCACCACCTTCTTCGATAACATCTGTGACCATACATTCAGTCGTGATCATCAAACCGGAAACAGAGGCAGCTGCCTGAAGCGCTGTACGGGTTACCTTGGCCGGATCCGGTAAACCGAACTCGATCATGTCACCATACTCACCGGTAGCTGCATTGTAGCCCTGGTTACCTTCCAACTGTTTGACCTTGTCGACAACGACAGAAGCTTCATCACCTGCGTTAGCAACGATATGACGCATGGGTGATTCCATGGCCTTGCGAAGCAGGTTGATGCCAACATTCTGATCTTCATTGTCGCCAGTCAGGCCATCAATAGCTTGCAGGGCACGAATCAAGGCAACGCCACCGCCAGCTACAATACCTTCTTCAACAGCAGCGCGAGTTGAATTCAGCGCATCTTCTACGCGGGCTTTCTTCTCTTTCATTTCTACTTCTGTTGCAGCACCGACCTTGAGTACAGCAACACCACCAGCCAGCTTGGCAACGCGTTCCTGGAGTTTTTCACGGTCGTAATCAGAAGAAGTTTCCTCGATTTGTGCACGAATCTGGTTGACACGCCCTTCAATGTCATCGTGATTACCAGCACCATCAACCACCGTGGTGTTATCTTTGGTCAGGCTGACTCGCTTGGCAGAACCCAGATCATCCAGGGTTGCATTTTCAAGTGACAGGCCGACTTCTTCAGAAATAACGGTACCACCGGTCAAAATCGCAATATCCTGCAACATCTCTTTGCGGCGATCGCCAAATCCTGGTGCCTTTGCTGCACCAACCTTGACGATTCCGCGCATGTTGTTAACGACCAGTGTCGCCAGTGCTTCACCTTCAACATCTTCGGAAATAACCATCAATGGCTTACCGGCTTTTGCGACGGCTTCCAGGATGGGTAACATGTCCCGAATGTTTGAGATCTTCTTGTCAAACAACAGGATGTAAGGTTCTTCCAGCTCAGCACTCATGCTTTCCTGGTTGTTAATAAAGTAGGGAGATAAATAGCCGCGATCAAACTGCATACCTTCAACAACATCCAGTTCATTTTCCAGACCGCTGCCTTCCTCTACCGTAATAACACCTTCTTTACCGACCTTGTCCATGGCTTCTGCAATGATTTCACCAACCTGAGTGTCATTGTTGGCAGAAACACTGCCTACTTGGGCAATCGTATTTCTATCGGTACATGGCTGAGACAGCTTTTCAATTTCCACAACTGCAGCGGCAACGGCTTTGTCGACGCCGCGTTTCAGGTCCATGGGATTCATGCCCGCAGCAACGGCCTTCAAGCCTTCGTTCAAAATTGACTGCGCTAAAACAGTCGCTGTGGTTGTTCCATCACCTGCCACATCAGAAGTCTGGGAAGCGACTTCTTTAAGCATCTGAGCACCCATATTTTCGAACTTGTCATTCAGTTCGATTTCTTTCGCTACAGACACACCGTCTTTAGTCACGGTGGGCGCACCGAAAGATTTGTCTAATACAACGTTACGGCCCTTGGGACCGAGAGTTACTTTTACCGCGTCCGCCAGTGTATTCACACCAGCCAGCATGCGTTGACGCGCAGAGTCACCAAATTTTACGTCTTTTGCAGTCATTTCCTGTTTCCTTTAAATCAAGTTAGTTCCTGTCCTGCGAGTCGACCAGCATTTCATACAATTATTTTAAACAGATTCTCTTCAAATCTGATAGTACGAAGTCGCCATCTCACTGGGCCTGAACCCGGACAAAATAAAGTTAATGCACGTTGGCTTATTCGATTACGCCAAACACTTCACTTTCATTCATAATAAGCAGTTCTTCACCATCAAGCTTTACCGCGCTCCCTGAGTACTGACCGAAGAGAATCTTATCCCCAACGTTCAAATCAACAGGCTGTATAGAACCATCTTCTGATTTCTTACCCGGACCAACAGCCAATACCTCACCTTGAGATGGCTTTTCGGCGGCGGAACCAGGAAGAACAATACCTCCGGCTGATTTTGCTTCTTCTTCCGTGCGACGTACTACCACACGATCTTGTAATGGACGGATATTCATTAATGTCTCCCATTTCTGGTACCAACCGCGGCCGTTCAGTCCAACGGGTTGGTTTTCTCAATAAACCAAGCTAATCTTTGACCTGAATTCAGGGTTGATTAGCACTCTCCTATTCGGAGTGCTAATGATAGGGGCGAAAATCCTAGAATCAACCCTGAGACAACAAAAAAGCCAAATTAATTGGCTTTTTGAACTGTTTTTTTTTTGTAAATTGCGGAAGGACATGTCTGAGTCACTCGAAATCGCCAAACACCAGGTCTGGCAGATCGTTCACGCCATACCCAGGGGCAGAGTCGCGACTTATGGACAGATTGCCCGTCTGGCTGGTATGCCGCAACAATCGAGACTGGTCGGCCGCATACTCTCTAGATTACCAAAGGGGACACAATTGCCCTGGCACAGGGTAATTAACAGTCAGGGAAGAATCTCAAATCCAAATCCAGAGCGACAGAAAGAACGACTGGAGCGTGACGGTGTAGTTTTATTGAAAGGCAGGGTCAGCCTGAAGATCTATCAATGGTCGACAAACTGATCGCCTGCGAATGCCGCATCAACCAGAGCACCAGAAATATGGCTGGCAGCCCCAGTGCGGCTGCGAGTACAAAGAAGAAAAAGTACCCTTCACTGTCGACGACTTTGCCGGAGAAGCCGCTGACAAATTTACCCGGCAGGGTCATTAGCGAACTAAACAATGCATACTGCGTAGCCGTGTAAGCCCTGTTGGTCAGACTCGACAAATAGGCCACGAACGCTGTGGCTGCAAATCCGCCACTGATGTTATCCGCACTGATCACCACCGCAAGCCATATGACCTCTGCTGGCATCAGGGATAAACCGGCAAACAGTAAGTTGGTCAGTGCCACGGCAATCGCACCAATCAACAGGCAACGCCATAGTCCCCACTTCATAATCAGCACGCCGCAGATGACCGAGCCCGAGATCGACATCAATATTCCAAACACTTTGGCCACATTGGCGATCTGGATTTTGCTGTAACCCATGTCGAGGTAGAAGGGGTTAGCCATTATCCCCATGACCAGGTCACTGAGTCGAAACACTGCGATGAATGCCAATATAGCCAATGCATAGTGACCATAGGTGTAGAAAAAATCTGTAAAAGGTCGAACCACCGCGTTAACAAAACCCATGCGCCAATTATTATCACTTTGTTCTGTTGCTGCGATGAGTTCATCCCGATCTTCGACCGGCTCGGCAATGAGCAGTACCGTAATAATGCCTACCGCAGTGAGACTCGCCATCACCTGGTAGGCAACTACCCAATTGGCATATTCTGCAATATAGAGGGCCCCCGCTCCGGCCGCTAACAATGCGATGCGGTAGCCGAAGATATAGGTTGCAGACATTGCTCCCTGAAACTCCTCCGGCATCGCCTCAATACGATAGGCATCAATCGCAATATCCTGGGTGGCTGATGAAAACGCGACAATTAAGGCAAACACGGAAAGGGCGTAGAGTTCGGTATGTCCAATTCTCGACATGCCAATAAGCCCCACTGCTATACCTACTTGTCCAAGCAGAATCCAGCTTCGACGCTGACCCAACCACGGTGTAATCAACGGCAGCCTGAGGCGATCAACAACCGGTGCCCAAAACACCTTGACTGAATAAGTGATACCAATCCAAGCGAAAAATCCAATGGCGCTACGACTGACGCCTTCGTCCCGTAGCCAGGCCGTCAGCGTGGAAAACACCAGCAGGAAAGGCAGGCCGCCAGCAAAACCAAGGAACGCCATAGTAACAACGCGCGGTTTTGCATAGACCTTGATCACATTCGACCAGGACAACTCAGGGCGATCTGGCTCCGGCAATTAATTAGCTCCTATTACTTTCCTACTAATCCCTGAAGTTATTAAACTGAAGCGGTACGTCGATGTCACTGTCCTTTAACATGGACATCACCTTTTGCAGGTCGTCTCGTTTCTTACCGGTGACGCGAACCTTGTCACCCTGAATTGCCGCCTGAACCTTGAGCTTGTTGCCTTTTATCATTTTCACAATCTTTCTCGCCAGATCGGTTTCGATACCTTGCCGGATGATGACCATCTGGTGAATTAACTTACCACGTGGCTGGGGTTCTTTAACTTCCATTACATTGACATCAATTGAACGGTTCACCAATTTCGTCCGAAGAATATCCAGCATCTGTTCAAGTTGAATGTCTGCCTGGGCGGTCAGTTCTATTTCAGAATCGTTGCGTACATAACCTGCCTCGACCCCTTTAAAGTCATAACGAGTGCCCAATTCTCGCTTAGCCTGGTCAATCGCGTTGGTCAATTCTTGCATATCCACTTCTGAAACCGTGTCAAAAGATGGCATGTTTTTTTACTCCCTAAATTAAATACAATTTTGCCAGCCAAGCATATCAGGGCGCTATCTTTGTGCAACACCTCTCTACAAAAAAATAGCAAGCTTACAGCAACATCCTTCTAACATCAGTTAACAAACGGGATAAATAACGGGTAAAGCGAGCAGCTTCAGCGCCATCGATCGCCCTGTGATCATATGACAGAGACAAGGGGAGCATTGTCCTCGGTACAAATTCGCTGCCGTTCCAGTGAGGGGATACCTTGGACCGGGACACACCCAGTATCGCCACTTCCGGCGCATTCACAATCGGCGTGAATTTAGTACCTCCAATACCGCCAAGGCTGGAAATACTGAAACTCGCGCCTTGCATAGCATCCAGGGGAAGCTTTTTCTCACGAGCCAGAGCTGCCAATTGCGCACAGTCTCCTGCAAGTTCAATCACACCTTTTGTCTCGGCATCCCTGATTACCGGCACCACCAGACCTTCCGGCGTTTCTACGGCGATGCCAATATTATAGTATTTCTTCAAAATCAGGTTTTCGTAACCCGCCTCCAATGAGGCGTTAAATTGAGGATACTCCTGTAAAGCCGTGACACAGGCTTTGATAAGAAAAGCCAGCGGTGTCAATTTGACATCGGAACCGGCTAATTCTGAGTTCTGGGATTTTCTGAACACTTCCAGGTCAGTAACATCAGCCTCATCAAACTGGGTCACATGCGGCACATTGAGCCAGCTACGATGCAGGTTGCGAGCAGTTGCTCGCTTGATTCGCGACATGGCAGCCAGTTCAATTTCACCAAATCTGGAGAAATCAATCACAGGCACAATGGGGATTCCACTATCCCCGGCAGTTTTATTGGTCAACTGTTGTTTGACGTACACCTGTACATCTTCCTTCAGCACCCGCCCGTGTCTTCCCGAACCTTTGACGTCGGACAATTCAACACCGTATTGACGAGCTTGCTTTCTGACTGCCGGGCCCGCATGCACCTTTTTGTCAGCATCGATCTCAGAAACAGCAGGAGTCGCAGTTGTGTCTGCGGTGTTGATGACTTTTTCTGCCTCTGGTTCGCGGGCTGGAACCGCTTCGGCTTGTTCTGTTTCTTGTTCTTGTTCTTGTTCTTGTTCCGTTTCGACTGAGTCCGTCGTCGAAACTTCCGAGTCAAGTTCGAGTATCAACCCGCCTTCGTCAACCTTGTCTCCCTCTTTGACATTGATAGCGACAACCGTGCCTGAAAATGGAGACGGTATTTCCATACTTGCCTTCTCGGATTCGAGCACCACCAGCGAATCGTCTGTACTGACAACATCGCCTATCTTAACAAGCACCTCGATGACCTCGACTTCTTCAGCCTCGCCAACGTCAGGAACTAATACTTGTTGCGCCATGGATGCTCCCCTAGGAAATGCTTGGGTCAGGCTTTTCAGGATTGATATTGAACTTCTTGATCGCTGACGCCACCACACCACTGTCAACAACATTATCTTCAACCAATGCCGAAAGTGCTGCCACAGTAACGAAGTATCGATCTACCTCAAAAAATCGCCTGAGCCTCTCCCTGGTATCGCTTCTGCCGAACCCGTCTGTACCTAGCACCCTGTAAGTGCCGCGTACATGGTCACGAATCTGGTCGGCGTAATTCTTCATATAATCCGTTGCAGCAATCACCGGCCCGCGGGTTTTATCAAGACATTTTTCAACATATGCAATCCTTGGCTTGTCTTCCGGGTGCAACATATTCCAACGTATGGTGGCTAATCCTTCTCTGCGCAATTCATTGAAACTGGGGACACTCCATATGTCTGCATCGACGTCAAATTCGGATTCCAATAACTCCGCTGCAGCGATTATCTCTCGTAGAATCGCACCACAGCCTAACAGTTGTACGACCTTGCCGCTGCTTTTCTTACTCTTCTTCAGCAGGTACATCCCTTTGATTATCCCCTCTTCGCAACCTTTTGGCATGGCCGGTTGTGGATAGTTTTCGTTAAGGATAGTGATGTAGTAATACTTTGGTAATTTCTCTACGAACATCTCCTGCAGCCCATTGCTGATGATGACGGCAAGTTCATAAGCATAGGTTGGATCATAGCTGGTACAGTTGGGTACTGTATTTGCAAGAATATGACTGTGCCCATCCTGATGCTGCAAACCTTCCCCGTTCAGGGTTGTGCGCCCGGAAGTGCCGCCCAACAGGAATCCACGGGCCTGGAGATCCCCGGCAGCCCAACACAAATCTCCGACCCGCTGAAAACCAAACATTGAATAGAAAATATAAAAAGGAACCAAGGGGCAGTCATTGTTCGAATAAGATGTTGCAGCAGCCAACCAGGCAGAAAAGGCGCCACCCTCATTGATGCCCTCTTCCATTACCTGTCCTTTCTTGTCTTCGCGGTAGTACATCACCTGGCCCGCATCTGTTGGCTCGTATATTTGGCCAACACTGCTATAGATACCCAACTGCCGGAACATCCCTTCCATTCCAAAGGTGCGCGCTTCATCCGGGACAATGGGAACCACTCGCGAGCCAATATTCTTGTCCTTAATAATGGCCGACAGAATACGAACAAATGCCATGGTCGTTGAAATTTCCCGATCGCCGGTTCCCTTTGTTACGTTCTCGAAAAAATCAAGTTCCGGTACAACCAACCCCTCAAATTCGGATCTTCTCGCCGGGAGAAAACCCCCCAATGCCTCGCGCCGCCCCCTTAAATATCGCATCTCTGCGCTGTCTTCCGGTGGTCGGTAGTAGGAAACACTTTTTAGTTCAGAGTCCGGTAATGGAATATCGAAGCGATCCCTGAATTCCTTCAGAGCGTCCAGATCAAGTTTCTTGACTGAATGAGAGATGTTTTGTGCTTCACCAGCAAGACCCAGGCCGTAACCTTTGACTGTTTTTGCAAGAATGACCGTTGGCTGACCCTTGTGAGCGGACGCGGCCGCATAAGCCGCATACACCTTGTATGGATCATGACCGCCTCGATTCAGGCGATAGATATCGTTGTCACTCAGGTTTTCAACCATTTTCAAAAGTTCAGGATGCTTACCAAAGAAATGTTCCCTCGTGTATTCACCATCCCGACTCTTATAGGCCTGGTAGTCTCCATCAACGGCTTCATCCATTCGTTTTTGCAAGATGCCAAATTTATCCTTTTCAAATAACGGATCCCACAATCGGCCCCAGACTACTTTTATGACATTCCAACCAGCACCACGGAACACACCTTCGAGCTCCTGGATTATTTTGCCATTCCCCCTGACAGGGCCATCCAGTCGCTGTAAATTGCAATTTACGACAAAAATCAGGTTATCCAGTTTCTCCCGGCCGGCCAACGCAATTGCACCTTGTGATTCCGGTTCATCCATTTCACCATCACCAATAAAACACCAGACTTTTCTGTCCTGCTGATCCAAAAGCTCCCGATTATGCAGGTATTTCATCACATGGGCCTGGTAGATTGCCTGGAGTGGCCCCAAACCCATCGAAACTGTTGGGAACTGCCAATAGTCGGGCATTAACCAGGGATGAGGATAAGACGACAATCCGTCTCCATCGACTTCCTGACGAAATTTGTCTAATTGCTCTTCGCTGAGGCGACCTTCGAGAAAAGAACGCGCGTAAATGCCCGGCGCACTATGGCCCTGGATATACACCATGTCGCCTTTGTGGTCTTCGGTCCTACCGTGAAAAAAATAGTTAAAGCCCACATCGTACAGCGTGGCGCTCGACTGAAAGCTGGATATATGGCCACCCAGGGTGGCATCCTTTAAGTTTGCCCGCATCACCATGGCCATGGCATTCCAGCGTATTAAAGACCGAATCCCGCGTTCCATAAACAGATCACCCGGCATGCGAGCTTCTTTATCTGTGGGTATGGTGTTTCGGTAGGGCGTGTTAATAGCGTAAGGTAACTGAGCGCCGGTTTCCGTCACTTTGACTGAGAGACGCTGCAATAAAAACTGTGCTCTTGCAACGCCTTCATTCTCAATTATCGAAGAGATCGCCTCGACCCATTCCTGTGTTTCGAGCGGATCCTCATCGGTAGAGTTATTCCCACTTGCCATCCAATTCTCCTTAACAGCTACAAACCAATAATCGTCGCCAGCGCGGCAAGGCCCACCCAGCCGTACAAGGTGCGCTCCATCAGAGCTTGCAATTCGTTGAGATTATGTTCAGCGGATTTTACGAAACCCTCGATGTCGTCGGATGTTGCAGTGTCAGACTCATCAATTGCTATATTGGCCAGAGCCGCCAGATGCTCTGCGTTTGATGTGCGGGTATCCAGTACGATCTCGAGCCAATACTCAAAGCCCCGGCCGAAGTGGCCCAGAAAAGCCAACAACAAACCCGATATTCGCATGGGCAGCCATTCCATCCAGTAGACAACCTGTTCCACGAGATCAACCTCAGGATCATCCAGGTCGAGGCAATCCAGGTATTTAGTCGACATGGCATACAGCAACGCTCCTGCCGGGCCGATGAGCAAAAACCAGAATAATACCGGTATGATACTTTGAAACATATCATATATAGTCGTCACAACGAAATCTTCGTGGCGTTGCACAACGTTGGCAAGCATATTCTCGGAGTCAGTTTCAACAGGCATATCATCATAATCAGCACTAACTACAGCATCAGCAATTGCGTGCTCCCCCCCCATCGACTGGAGCCAGGAAATCTGGTTGTCAAACACCGAACTGGTGTCATGGAGTTCGATGGAATAGATAACGACAGCCAGTGACAACAACAGCCAGAACAGACCGAGAGCCCAGTGCTGAATTTCAAGAGCCAACCAGAAAACGACTATGCATGGCGTGCCGACACAAAGCAGAAACCGAAAAGTCGTTGCTATATTCCTGCCAATAAACCAGGTCTGGTAGCGATCGAATGGAATCGCTTTCTGCACCGGGTTGTCACCCACCCAATGGAGGTAAAAAAACACAGTAACCAATATTGTAAGAAACCCCATTTACTTCCCCTTGCAGGTCGATGGACTACTCATCCTGCAGTTTACCTCTTAAACGCTTCCAGTCGAATCCCGGCCCCGGGTCACGCTTTCTACCCGGCGCAATGTCGCTATGACCAGTGATCCGTGAACTATCGAGGGACCATTTCTTAAGCATGACCCGGCACACGTCCGCAAGCACTTCGTACTGCCGGTCAGCATACTCGCCATCCTCAACACCTTCTAGCTCAATACCGACGGAAAAATCATTGCAATTCTCTCGACCCAGAAAACTCGACTTTCCCGCATGCCAGGCTCGAAGCTGAAACGGTACAAACTGAAGCACCTGCCCATCCCTGCGGACAAACAGGTGGCTTGAAACTTTAACACCATCGAGATCGGCGAAATCCTGATGCGCATTACAATCCAGCTGATTACAAAACAGCGCTTCGACATAGTCTGTATCGAAATGCCCGGCCGGTAAGCTGATGCAATGAATCACAATAAGAGAGATTTCCCCGTCCGGGCGCGCATCACAGTTATTGCTCGGTACTTGTTTCACATCGCTGATTATTCCATCGCGTATCCGCACTGGCTCCTCCTGAGTCCGAACATCATAACAACCCATTCAAAGGGAAGCATCGCCGCATCACTGTTATACTGTTTTTTTTGAGAACAAATTGAAACAATACTATGCAAACAAAGAAAGTCGGCCAGGGGATGGTGGCGCTGGGTTGTATTGTTGGTCTTGGCCTGTTGACGGTATTTTTCTCTGATGTTGAGCAGAGACAGCACAACCCAAACCAGGATCCCCAGAGTAACAAAACAGCCCGTGCTGCTGAAGTAAACCTGGTGCGGAATCGCCAGGGCCACTATATTTTGACGGGAAATATCAACCGTAAACAGGTCGAGTTTCTGCTGGACACAGGCGCAACCGATGTCGTCATCCCGCAAGCGATGGCCCGGGAACTTAACTTGAAAGCGGGGCGAAGAGCACAGGCAATGACTGCCAACGGCCCGGTCACAGTGTTTAATACTTCCATCGACGAGCTGAGTATTGGTGATATCACACTTTACAACGTCCGCGCCAGCTTAAATCCGTCTATGCGACCGCCTTCAATCCTGCTCGGGATGTCTGCTCTGAAGCAGGTTGAAATGATTCAGCGGGGAGATTCCCTTACATTGCGGCAAATTTTCTAGCAACTACTGATGACCAACGAGTGATGACCTACAAGTGATAAGCAACAACCTTACCCTGGCTATTGAAACCCTAACCGACAAGCAAAAGAAATCATGACAGATTACTTTACCGACCTGGAACAAAACGTGACATTTGCTCTCAGTGAAGATGTTGGAGATGAGGACATTACTGCACAACTTATCGATGCCGACACCATCGCTGTGGCAGAAGTAATTTCACGAGACGATGCCATCATCTGCGGTCAACCCTGGGTAGATGAGGTGTTTAAACAGGTCGACGCAAGCCTGGCGATACAATGGCTGGTTGCAGACGGCGAGTCTGTCAACGCAGATCAACGCTTGCTCCGCGTTAGCGGCAAAGCGCGCAGCCTGTTAACCTCGGAACGTCCAGCGCTTAATTTTCTACAAACGCTTTCTGGTACTGCAACCGCCACCTATCGCTATTCACAGCTTATTGCCCATACAAATGTGAAGTTACTGGATACGCGAAAAACAATACCGGGGCTCAGACGGGCACAGAAGTATGCTGTCTCCTGTGGCGGAGGTGAAAACCATCGGATGGGGCTGTATGACGCATTCCTAATCAAGGAAAATCATATTCTTGCCTGTGGCTCGATTGCAGATGCAATCTCGAGAGCGAAAACTCTCTACCCGGGTCGAAGAGTCGAAGTTGAAGTAGAAAACATGCTGGAATTCAGGCAAGCCATCGATGCCGAACCCGATTGGATTATGCTGGATAACTTTGCACTGACGGATCTGGCGAAGGCCGTGGCAGGCAACAATAAAAACATCAAACTTGAAGCCTCCGGTGGCATCGAAAAGGACTCAGACCTGGTCGCTATTGCAGAAACCGGGGTAGATTACATTTCAGTTGGCGCACTAACGAAGCATTGCCACGCCGTGGATCTTTCAATGCGGATGATCGATTCTGCTGCCTGATAAACCTGATCTTGTGCTTTCACTGGAGCGCGTAGTCGGACATATGGACAGACGGATACACGTTCTTCTGTTGACTAGCCTGATTATGGGTTCGGTGTACGTCCACGCTGCTAACGAGGACTACTCAGCCATGCTTCAGGATATTGACAATATTCGGCAACAAGAACACATTTCCGCGCTCGTGGTACTTATCACCGATAATAAACAAACCCTACTCTCACGCGCTCTCGGCAAACCCAATCACAACTCAGACGAAGCTCTGACCCTGCATCACTACATAAGAATCGGTTCGGTATCCAAGATGTTTATCGGCATCGCGCTCACACAATTGCAGGAGACACACAAAATAAACTTAAACATGCCAGTTTCCAGTGTTGTCGATAACGCACCTTTCGAAAACAGTTGGAGCAAAGACCACCCGGTAAGAATCGCACATTTGATGGAACATACTGCCGGGCTAACCGATATGTCACGCAAGGAATTCAGCTTTAATACACCTGTATCTCTTGAAGAGGCATTTAACATCGGTCCGAATTCAAGGAGACTCAGATGGCGCCCTGGATTGCATAGTTCCTACTCCAATTCCGGAGCGGGTATTGCCGCATACGTCATTGAGCAAACAACGGGGAGTTCATTCGAAAGTTTTGTCAGAAACCAGGTATTCAAACCAATGGGGCTCGCATCAGCCACTTATATTCCCACGGAGCAGGTGCTGACAGATCTGGTGACGGGATACAACACGGATGGCAAAACCTCGATTCCCTATTGGCATACCTTGTACCGGGCTTTCGCTGGTATCAATGTTCGGTCATCCGAAATGATCCGGGTGGTACAGATGTATCTGTCCAACGGCATCATTGACGGCAAGCGAGTTTTTAACGAACAGACCATCCGTCGTATGGAAACTCCACGCACCAGCCTGGCGGCACGCAGCGGTCTGGAATATGGCTACAGCCTGGGTTTGTATCACTTCATTCATGGGGGGTTTGAGTTTATCGGTCACGGTGGCGATGCAGATGGTTACCTCTCCTATCTCGCTTATTCGAGATCATTGCAACTCGGTTACTTCGTTTTTATCAACGCCTACAACGGCAAGGCTATGAGTAACATTCGTGAAATCATTGAGGATAAGCTGATCGAAAATGCGCCTGCACCTGAAAAGCCTGAATCATTTCCTTTAAATAAAGAAAAGATGCGACAGATTGCGGGGACTTACGTGCCGGTTACCTACCGGTTCGGTAGTGCTCCGTCCAGCAAAACGATTCAAATAACCGAGGATCAGGGCGAGTTATATACAATACAAGGCGGTCGAAGACGGAAGCTGATCGCGGTCAGCTCGACTCATTTCAGGAGAAGTAACGATCCAGTTGCCACCATCGCTATTATTCAAAACGGCGCCGAATACACTCTACAGGGAGACTTGGGCAATTTTAAAAAAAAGACGGCCTCCAATTAGGTAAAAAAACTGTCACCGACCGGTAATTAAGTAAACTGTCCCCGACCGGATTTTATTACTTGGAGTAGGTTGCGATCCTGTAAAACGGTAATATTCATGAGAGGGTCACCATCAACGATAACAATGTCGGCAGTTGATCCGGCTTCGACTGTGCCCAGTTGTCCGTTTGCATCCATCGCCAATCCACCATTGCGAGTCGCACAGATCAAAGCCTCTGCCGGTGACATGCCAAACAACTCCACGAAATACTGCAGATCTTTCGCATAGGTTCCATGGGGTGCAATACTGATACCATAATCACCACCGACTACCAATCGAACACCAGCGGCTCGCAGCTTGCCAACTGATTCAATGGTAGCTTCGATCTCGGCTTCATAGCCTTGTTTGCGAACTGTTTCGGGGGAGATCCCCAGGCTCTCGCACTGGGCCACGTACTGAACTTCCCAGGCGATGGCGGGGCCGACAAACAGACGATCCTTTTCGGCTGCGAGCAGGTCAATGGCCTCGTCGTCCAGGTAGTTGGCGTGGCCAATGAAGTCAACACCAGCTCGCACAGCTTGTTTGACGGCGGCAGCCGAACGTGCATGACAGGCTACTTTCAAATTGCGACGGTGCGCCTCATCGACCACTGCGTTAACTTCTTCGTCGGTAAAGGACAGTTCACCGGGCGGATTGACAGGATTAACGGCTTCCCCGTCGATGAATATTTTTACCACGTCGACCCGTAATTTACGCTGTTCCCTTACTGCCTTGCGTAATGCCCAGGGTCCGTCCGCAACATGACTTAGACCTCCTGAAGAATCGATGTTACTGGCTGTTGCACCCAGATCACGACCGGCAGCAAGCAGGCGCGGGCCGGATATTTGGCCTGCATTAATAGCATCGCGTAATGCCACGTCGATAGCATAGGTTGAGCCGAAGCTGATTGCAGAGGTAAAACCCGAATTGATCATCAGACCGGCATTTTTTACGGCGGTGATCGTTGCCTGCTCAACGCTTGTCTGGCCAATGGCAAACGGGCTGGCATCTGCGAATGACAAATGAGCATGGGTTTCTGTCATACCCGGCATGAGGAATTTGCCGTCAAGATCAAAAATGTCCGTCCCGGCAGGGGTTTGTGGCAGATCATTTGCCGGACCTGCATAACGAATTGTGTCATCACAGATCCAGACTGCCGCGGCATCAATGACAGTTTCATCCCTGGCAGCGAATAACCGGACATTGGTAAATACCTGGTTGCGATTCGACATGAGCTTCTGACCTTGATAAACGCCGGTTTATTCTGCGAAAAACGCCTCTTTCTTCTCACCGTTCGGGCCGTACACGGGTTCCCCACGTTCCACCAGATAGGCCTGATTGATACTTTGCTTGATGTTGGCGCTGGCGAGGAGTTCCACCATTTTTGTGTAGTTGGGGTGCTTAAAGTGGGTGGCAAGACTATCACTGTCCTCCCAGAGTTCATACACCTGCACCCGCGTCGGTACCGACGGATCCGCCGCAAAACAATAGTCCCGGCAACCGGCTTCCTCGGCTCTGGTTGCCAATTGCACAGTCCTGGTCACGTCCACGGCTCGATCACGATCTGCCTGGTTTTCGAATTCCAATGCAGCAACAACGATAATCATTAACGGTTCTCCTTATGTATCAGCCTGTTAGGCAAGGTCTGCGGTTGTCCAGCGCCTGTGTGACGGACCTTCTACACCACGATTTTCACGCGCATGTTCCGGATACACTGAAGCCGTGTACAGGTCACCATGAACATCCATCGCCAGTTGATGAATGTAAATGGCAATATCGTCTACGCGCTTCACCACCTCACCGGTGTCCTCGTCAAGGATCGCCAAATTACTCATTTTATCACTGGCGTAAATCTGGTTACCGTAGGTTGCGATGCTTAACGGTGTGATATGCGTCCACTCGTTAATATAACTCCCTTCAGGGTCCAGACGCTGGATACGATGTTTGCAATTTTTTACCACCACGGTTCGGTGCTCGGCAATTTGACCGGGCACAGTCATATAATCATGGAAGTTGCCGCCACAAAGGTCAGCGACCAATAGACGCCCTTGTGAATCCTGGGCCAGGGCGTGGGGCGTGTTGAACTCGGCTGGACCTCGCCCCCAGGTGCCCACGGACTTAATGAATTCTCCCTCGGCGGTAAACCACACAAGCCGCGAATTCCAATAGCCATCTGCGACTACTATATTGCCATTATCCTGAACCATCACAGCGGTAGGTCCGTTGAAGTGATTTTCGTCATCACCCCACTCGGCAAACGTACCCAGTGTCAGCAGCAGTTCGCCATCCGGATGATACTTTTTAACCGTATGACCATCGCGATCCGTTGTCCAGAACATGCCGTCTTTTTCAATGTAAAGCGTGTGCGCACCGAGTGCAAAACCAGGCTCATCAGAGGGACCCCATAGTCCTAAATATTCGCCTTCGCGGTTGAACATGGATATGCTGCTTTTACCCATTTTTTCTTTCATGGCAAGGGGGTGAGCTGACCAGTGCTCGATGTCCCGGGTAAAAAGGTAAACAATACCAGCGCTATCCACCGCTACTCCGGAGCCCATCTCGAACTGCATCCCTGCCGGATACCGGGGCCAATTTTCAGCTAACTGGTAACCGCTGCGAGGATCGTCGTTTCCGGTGTTATTGTCAACATCGTGGGATATGCACATGATTAATCAGCCCTGGAAAAGAGTAATGAATAGACTATACAGGTTGGGTTGGACTGACAAGCTGGTAGAAGATAACCACAATGCGCTGTTTACTGGATCTAAAATGAGAGTAATTTGAAAAGCCCTGTTTATCTGCACGTCCTGTTCGCGTACTGTCTGTTGCAATACCCAACAACAGGCTTGTCTATGCCATGTAGTCATACTGCCGCAAAATCAACTGCGGTTCAGGAAATTGAATACTTGAGAAGATGGTATGCCAGGGCCACGGATCTTCTGGGTGTGGCTACAAAAGAGTCTACCGCCGAAGGTCGAGCCATCTACCATCGAATCTTTTCACCGAATGTTACTTTCATTATTTCAGGACCTGATGCAAAACCCCGCCCAGCAACAGGTCCTGACAGTTGGGTCGACGTTGTATTGGATGCCCTGGCACCTCTGGGACCAACCCAGCATCTGATTGGCACCCAACTGGTGGAGATTCAGTCTCTGGTACTGAACGATAATTGTGAAATCATAGAAGGCCGGGCGCATATGCAAAGTTACGTTCAGGCCTGGCATGAAATGCCCCATGACAAGGTCTGGCTATTCTTGGGAACCTACATCGATGAGGTGGAATTCAAACCGGATGTGGGCTGGCAGATTCAACAAATGGAACTTAGAAGGGTCACAGGAGAAACAAGACCCATGGATGAATCGGTGGCCACGGCCCCGTCATCATAGTCCCGGTCAGCATAGCCCGGCCAACATAGCCCGGTAGTCACTGTACGGGCCTGATGCACCAGCGTCAGGTATAGTAATATCCGGAATACAAATCATAACCAAAAAGAAGGAAGTACCATGATCATCATTGCAGGCTGTATCGATCTTGCCGACCCCGACAAAATGAACCAGGCGCTTGAGAGGGCCAAACCCCTACAACAGGCAACCAGGGATGATGAGCCGGGTTGCCAGGCTTATGTTTTTTCGGAAGATCCTTGCGTTACGGGCCGGATCGTCGTTTATGAACTATGGGACGACGAGGCGTCGCTGGCTGCTCATTTTAAGCATGAGAACTACTTTAATATGGGCGCGTTGCTGGGTGAAATTGGCATTAAGGAAGCCGATAACAACAAATATCGCTGCGACTACAAAGAACCTGTTTACGATGATTCAAGGACACCGAGGGCAAATTTCTTCACACTCGACGAATAGTTATCGCGTGACAGACTGAACTGCGATGGAAAAGAAGAAAACAATTTGCCCGCTGGACTGCCCTGACGCCTGCAGCATGATTGCGACGTTGGAGGGCGGGAAAATTGTCAACATTGAAGGTGATCCTGAACACCCTTTTACCCGTGGGTTTCTGTGTAAGAAGGTAAGAACCTACCATCACCGGGTTCAGTCAGATGATCGTGTCTTGTATCCACAGAAACGCGTCGGGAAGAAAGGTGAAGGTAAATTCGAACGGATTTCCTGGGACGAAGCCTGGGAGGTCCTTGTTGAACGCCTGGGATCAATCAAGCAGCAATACGGTGGTGAGGCGTTGCTGCCATATTCATATGCCGGAAATATGGGGAGGCTCAACTTTCATGCCGGTGACCCATTCTTCTATCGATACGGCGCGTCACAACTGAATCGCACAATTTGTTCAACCGCCGCGAGAACCGGCTGGTTTATGCATTACGGACCCAACCCCAGTAGCCCCCCGGAAAAAGCACTCGATTCAAGCCTGGTCATTGCCTGGGGAATCAATATCAAGGTCACAAACATTCATTTCATGCCTCTTGTGGTTGAAGCGAGGCGCGCCGGTGCACGATTTGTTGCTATTGATCCTTATCGAAATGTAACTGCGCAGTCGGCGGACGACCATTTCGCTGTGAAGCCCGGCGGAGATACGGCGTTGGCTCTGGGCGTGCTTAAAATTTTGATCGAACGAGAGCAGATCGACGATGAGTTTATTCAACAACATTCCGAAGGCTTTGGGGAGCTCAGGCAATACGTTGAATCGCAAAATCTGGAATCACTGATCGCCAGGTCAGGACTACCATTGCCAAGGGTCAGGGAACTCGCAGGCCTGCTGATTGATAATCCCAGAACGTTCATCCGCGTTGGCGTTGGACTCTCAAGAAATACCCAAGGCGCTATGTCACTGCGGGCAATTGCGTGTCTTTCTGCAGCATTGGGGCTATTCGATGGCAGGGCCGGGCGCGGTGCCCTGTATTCCAGTAATTCCTTTCCGCTCAATCACAGAATCATGTCATTCGGTTCGATGCAGACCCAGCGGACCAGAACCATCAATATGGTCAGACTGGGCGAGGCACTGACTGTTTTGACGCCGCCGGTAAAAGCACTCCTGGTCTACTCGAGCAATCCACTAAGTGTTGCCCCGGACTCGAGCCAGGTTCGAAAAGGGCTGGTACGTGAGGACCTGTTTACCGTTGTACATGAGCAATTTTGCACACCAACCGCGCAGTATGCAGACCTGTTGTTACCCGCCACAACTTCCTTCGAGAATGAAGATATTTACACGGGTTACGGCCATTTTTACCTGGGAAGAATTGACCCGGTGATCGCGCCCCGAGGCGAAGCCATAAGCAACTTTACGCTTTTCCAGACCCTGGCCAGGAAAATGGGTTTTAACGATGCCGTATTTAATGAAACAGCTTCTGACAGAATAGAGACTTATGCACCGGGCATCTCCGGTTTACCAGAGCAATACGTGAAAGAAGGCATACCACCCGGTGAAATTATTCTATCTGATTTGCATCAGACGGGCGGGGATTTCAACCAGTTTGGTGGTAACAAGTTCCACTTCTCGGTGCCTTCATCCAAACCCAACGTCCCGGCAATTCCCAGTCTGTTACCCAATACCGAATTTGACGACGTTGCCCTGCAGAAGCGTTTCCCTTTTGCTTTGATCGCGCCACCGAATAGCGCGCTGCTCAATTCTACTTTTGGCGAGCGTTATCCTAACCAGATGGGTGAGGTGCTGATACATCCCCGGGACGCCCTGACAATCAATATTAAAAGCGGGGACCGTGTAGAGCTGTTTAATGACAGGGGCAGCAATATCAGAGTCGCTAATGTAACTGATAAAACACAGCCTAAACTGCTGGTCGCTGAGGGTATTTACTGGGCCGGTGAGGCGTCGAATCAAACCGGGGTTAATGACCTGACTTCTCAGGCTGTCACTGATCTGGGTGAAGGCGGGACATTCCACGAGAGCCGGGTCGGGATATCAAAACATGGTTATTCAAAACTATAGTTTCTACGCTTTTCCTCAACCCCCTGGTCAAGCGTTTTCAGCACGGCAATCTTCATTTCCAGCTCGTCATTGTGCTTCTCGATGTTGCTGTTTTCTACTTTTAATGCCGTTACTTCTTGCCGGGACTCATTTAACTTTTTCGTCAACTGTCTGATCTTTTTCTGCTGAGATACTACAGGGGACCCTTCTTGGACCTCATACAGTACAGAGAGCCAATTTTGCAAATCATGATCATCCGCTGAAGCCGGATGATGGGGTAAATAAAGTTCCAGGTTCGCAAGAGATTTTTCGTAATTACGGCCGGGATTTTTATAGCTGGTGTATATTTGCGACAACTTGTAATGCGCCTGCCAACTTCTGGAAGAACCAGGATCCTCACGTACAATAGCCTCCAGTCTGGCGGTTTCCAACGCATACTGATCTGACTCAATGTCAGCTGTGTTATCTGTTTTCTGAACAGCACATCCCATGCAAAAGGAAACAATTGCACAAACAATCCCTGATTTAATCACCATCATTTTTGTACCCATTTATCAGGCCTTCGCTGATTTACCGGCTTTAGGTTTACCGAGTGTGACCACTTTGCGGTCTTTTTTGCGGCCTGTCCTTTCCTCTCTCTGATCCACGAGAAAAATACTGCCAGCCACTGATTTCGCCCGCTCTTTCACTTCAGTTGCTGCTTCACCAAACTCAATATGATTCGTGAGCTGCCTTGATTTGTTGGTCACAACAGCTATCGATATTGTAGCCAGCGGAAATAAAACCTTGTCTCCCTGGCGGTTTTCTCCGGTGATGTGGCCACGCTTTCGGTCTTTTGTGCTGTAAAATTTAGGAATTTCTGTATCATAAGCATCAACAACCGCCTGACAGATTTCGTCGCAGGTGCCGGGTGAGGAAATGACCACAAAATCATCTCCACCGATATGCCCGATAAAGTCATCTTCACTACCATGGTCCGCCACAGCCTGGCTGATTATGTCGGCAGTGGCCTGAATAATTTCATTGCCTTTGGCGTAACCATAGTGATCGTTATATGCTTTGAGATTGTCAATATCCATTAGACAAAACGCAATCTGCGCTTTGGCATCTATGCGTTTGTTCATGACATTTCCAATAGTGGTGCCGCCCGGCAGTCTCGTTAGTGGGCTAGTGTCCAGGTTCATTTCTTCCAGGTGTTTCAGTCGCCCCGCCATAGTTACGAATGCAGTGGCAAGATCTCCCAATTCATCTTTGTTACTGATGTCTGGTTGGTGATTAAACTCACCCTTTGCAATCATTTCGGTGGCGAACTTTAGTTTTTTTTTAATGGCCCCGGCGATATTGTTGGTAATAAGTGTGGCTGCAACTAAAGAAAGGATCAAACCCAGTACACAGAGCACCGCGGCCGCCTTAAATGCAACTGACCCGATATCAGCGGTCATACCGGTCTTATTGTTTTGATCCAATTGTGCATCTGCGGCCATTGCCTTAATGACAGCAATAAAATGGTCCTGATGAGCTTGGATTTTTTCTTCGTACTCGACAGACATTGATGGCGAAGGCGCGCTGACAGAATTTGCTCCTTCAAGCAGAAGTTCAACATACTGCTTGTGCAGAAGCTCGATTTTTTGACCGGAAAATCTCGTCTTTCCGGGACGGTACTTATTCGGTAAAGCTGAGCCTTAAACTCTTCTTTTTTGCTTAGAAAAATATCCAAAACATCAGCAGTCTGAAAAACCATGTGTCGTCGTAGATAGAGCTCTTCGGCTAAAAGAATGTCTATCATTTTCTCCGACGCGAGGATCACAGGCAGATCGGTCTGTATAATACTATAATTGATCGAGTTTAATCGATTCAGATTTGTGAGGGCGTATACGGAAATAATCACCAGTAAAGTCAACAGGGCACTGAATCCCAACATCAGTTTTGTGGCAATAGTTAAGCGAAGAAAATTCGAGGAAACGAATTCGACCAAACGGATGAAAACCTTTTCCAATTTGGGTTTTCAAGTTTAGTTCTTCTTCCATTTCTTAGGTACCTCTAAATTTGGAAGTTCTGGTCATTATCAGGAATTGCTGTAACCGATTTTATCGGCACATATCCATCATCGACACCCTAACTCAGATGACTGAAAGACAATGTGAAAATGTACCGAAAGGCGTTAATAGGCGCTGAACGTTCAGCAATGTTGGATGTCTCCAGATCACTCCTGTAAAGTAAATAAAACCGATTTCAAAGGTGAGATGGACGACGAAGCAATAAGAAAACAGACGGCAGCCGACGAATTAGAGACTAAGCGATGGAAAAACCGCCGACGGATGGCCTGGGTATCTTTGGCGTTTCTGATTTTTGTTGGCTTCTGGGTTTTGTTCTCTCCAGACATTGATCGAATAGCGAAAATCTCTGATGTCCTGAACGCCATTATCTATTCCATGACGACAGTGGTGGGAGTCTATATGGGTTTGGCAACCTGGTCGCAAATAGGAAAATAATGCACTATTCTATAGGAATCAAACAGGGGAACCATCATGGCCCACAACAAAGCACAGGAATTGCTGGAAGAACTGGAAGATCAGTTCCATGGAATTCAATCAAAGATATCCAAGGTTAAGGACAGCTATCTATCCAGGCATCATAATGATTACGATAATGCAAGGAGAAAATATCAGCGATCCAAAAAGAAATTCGATGATGCGCGAAAGAGGGTCACAAGGGATGCTGCCAAACTCGGTAAAAGTGGCACCAAAGCTGCCCAGAACCAGCTGAAGAAAACCAAAGCTGCAGCAACGCTACTTGGCGAAGCACTGGGCGAAGCCAGGCAGATCATGACCACTGCCCAGGAAAAACTAAGCGCGGCAAAACCTTTCGAAAAAAAGCTGGCTGCTCGCGCCAAAGCACTGGCTGCCTTTGAGAAAGACTGGACGGTAAAACAAAAAACCGCAGCGAAAGCAAAAGTAGATCGCGCTAAAAAAAGAAAGGCAGCTTCGAAAGCAAAATCAACGGATGTGAAGACCCCACCTGCCACTTAACATTTCCCATTTTGTTGTCACTTCGTGCCTCTTTCTTGCCAAATTTGAGCCCAAAACCTATGTGAAATTGGTGACTTGGTCGTGATTTAATGGAAGCCTGTCGGTGCTATTGCTCCATATAGTCACCGGATGGCTATACTCTGATGTATGAATCTACTCGGCAAAGTGACAATCCTGCTTGTGGCCCTGACGGCAATGGTGCCAGCTCATGGTGCGTGTCGCGAAAAACTATTGATCCGCCTTGATACGGTAACCGGCAAACTCTCCGCCGAGGACTGTACGCTCCAAGACCTGGTAGGTGGTAGAGATGGTTCAAAAGTAGACGTCTTTGTATACAAGGTAGATAAAGTTGATTCAATCAACATCAGTCTCAGTTCGAATCAATTTGATTCCTACCTGCATATCTACAGCGAAGATTATACGACCCTGTATGCCGCAGAAGATAACAGCAAGAACGGCCCCAATGTTAGTATTGATCGGCTGATTCTCAATCCAGGAACCTATAAAGTGCTGGTAAACTCAGCCACACACGATGCTGATTACGGTCGATACGTTCTTAGGATGAGTGAACCAGCTTATTCCGGGGACGTGCCCGAAGAAACCAAAGCCTATTACCGGAACGCATATAGAGAGTTGGCAGCTAACCCTGCGAACAAAGCCGTTTCAGCCACGAATGCTTCAACGACTATCAAGGAAACAGAAGTTCAGGCTCAGGAATAATCCGGCGGCTAGTAGCTCAGGCCCTAAAATGCCACGGAGGCGGTCGAAATTTTCCTGCGGGCAACCCGAAAAGCCTTCACACAAAGAATGGTTAAGCTCGCGATGTTGTTTATGGGCGACAATAACCAGGCAATCCAGGTGTCACCCAGGTCAACCAACGAAGTGGTGAGTAGTTGGGTGATTAATTGTACGACTTCCAGTGGAATTGCCAGAATCCACAAGCCCGTTGCCACCATCAACACCGCACATGCCAGCCCCAGGTAGACTCGATAACTCCGGATACGCATTTGCTGCACAACTTGCATGGTAAATGTCTCACCATCCAGCTCCTGTTGCGCCTTTGTAAACAAGGTTTGCAACCATTGCTGGTTCTCGAGGTCCCTGTCATTCGTCATCGGGTGGTCCTCCCTGTTTCGGTTTGTTCGCTGGTACTGTTGCTGTAGACGGCCAAAATCTGTTGCAAACGCCGCGTGCCACGATTGATATGTGATTTGACGGTACCGAGGGGCATAGTCACAATTTCTGCGATCTCTTGATGGCTTAATCCTTCATGATAAGACAAGACGATGCATAACCGCATATGTTCCGGGAGCGTTGCCAGGGCCTGATCCAGGTCGATATCTACAACCGTTGAGTGGTGGAGAACATGGTCAATTTCATCCTCCCCGACTTCCTCGGCACGCCATAGCGGGTCTTTCTTACGTATAGTCTGAAGCCAGACTGTTATGGCCAGGCGTTTCAACCAGGCACTAAAGGCGACGGCCTGTTTCAAGGTATGGATCTTCAGCCACGCCTGCAAAAAAACTTGCTGGGCCAGATCATCCGCAAGGGTTACATCATTGCAACAACGTCTCATCAAGTGTCGGATCGATGATTGTTTGCGACGAATAAGGTCTGAAAATGCATCCCTGTCACCGTTACGAGCCAATGTGACTATCATGGTTTCGGGACAATCCGGGTAGTGGTCCTGTGCCTTGAACACAAATATTAATTCGCTGAATCGTCTTCTGCCGGGTACCAGCGCCCGGCAACCTTTGCAGAGATTAAAAAGCCAATTGCCATACAAGCTGTCAACGCCGAGACGCCTAACAAAGGCCCGAAGGCTTCTGGTTGATAGGAACCGAGTATAACTCCGAACACACCCAACCCGACCGAGACTGGCAGCAACCACAGCCCGGTAATCTGCAATGCCTGATCCTGTCGCGTTTCTGAGCCATTGGCCACGAGGGAAAGCTTCGCCATTAATTCATGGTCCAGTGGCTGGCCGCTTTCGATCAGCCGCCGTATCGTCTCATGTTGTGCTTCTCTTTTACGAATATTGTCCCAAACGCCAGCAATGACAGCAATACCGACAAAGCCCCAGAACGCGAGCGCTGCAAGGCCTGCCCCTATACCCAAATTCAGGTTTTCCATCTGTTTATCCTCAACAATGATTGGATGATATCTATAAAGATGCAGATAAGTCTGGTTTGGATGCAGTGAATGAAAAAATATTTCCATTTAGACATTTTACTGCCCTTTAACTTGCCTTTACATTACGTGATTCGTTAGCTGCCAGTGATGCGCTTTTCTCTCAAAGTCATGCCAGCCCAACTAGCCGCCAGAACCAATAACATACCGTTAATGAAGAAAGGAAGACTCTGTCCCACGTTGTCATAAATCCAACCTCCAAAGATTGGACCCATGGATGCGCCAAGACTCACCACCAGTTCATAGAGTCCATAAATCCTACCGCGTTCCTGCTCATTGGATAAATCTCCGACCATCGCCTGACGCGCAGGGTCAGCCATAGCACCGCCAACCGCCGACAGCGTGTAAAGCACCACCAACCAGATCAGGTTAGGTAATAGCGGAAGTGTAATATAAAGTAATCCTGTCATTAGAAATCCAACGGCCATGACTTCAGCCTTACCGATTCGGTCGCTGAGCTTACCGACCCTGGAAGGCAGCAACATATACACAATCAGCGCTGGCAGTAACACCATCCCTATGGTCATCGTGTCAACTGAGTACCTGTCCAGCAGATAGATCAGAAAAATTGGTCGGATCATGGCATCTGCAAAACCAGCTACAAATGCGACCAGCATGAGCCGAATCAGTCGCGGTTTAAGTTCTAGACCCCGCCAGGGGTGCCAGTCAAAGGTGCCACTGTTTTTCTTAACCGTCTCAGGTACATGTCGGTAGGCGAAAAATGCACCAAGCAATGCCATCGAGGAATAGCTGACAAATGCAATCTGCCAACCCAGAGACTGATCCAGTATCGTCATCACAGAGAAGCCGATCACTATCCCGACCATGCCTCCCCGGGAATACATTTCCATGTTCCTGCCTATCGCCGCAGCACGAGTATTTTTGGTTGTGAGGTCAGTGGTGATGGTGTCAATAGTGATTATCAGTAACGAGGCACCTATGCCTTGTAACAGCCTTGCCAGCAGCAGAGCTTCAAGATGACGCGACAGAAAAAATGAGACTCGTGGCCGCATACACAAGCAGCGCGGAAATCAAAAACCAGCGACGTCCATACCGATCGAGACCGACGCCAACCAAAGGTCGAATAACAATCAAAGAGACGGTAAACACCGTGAAAAGTCCGCCGATCTCCATCGCCGATGCGCCAAGTATTTTGCCATAAATGGGTAGCAAAAAAGAAAGGAAAAACACCGGAAACGCGACTAGAAAAAATGGTTTATGCAGTACCCCGGGCGAGACAGTTTGCATCTTCGAGTGTAGTGTCCTTACGGGTTGAAGCCAGAGTCTAACTCGTTTGTTGAATAGAGGTAATCAAGGAAATAGCACCAGTTAAAATATAGTGACTGGTGTTTGTAAGATCCTGTACTTGTATGTGACTAATCTCTATAGAATTCGAAAAACCAGAAGTGGCTGGGGAGTTTTGTACTTGGGAGTACAGTTGCAACAATCTTACAGCGAAATGGTGGAAGCGAACTTGCATCGCTTGAAAGCCATAGCGCGTAGTTACGCTGACCACCAGAGTCGTGAAGATCTGCTACAAGAGATGCTGTATCAGCTGTGGAAGAGTTTCGAAAGCTTCGAAGGTACTTCGCAACTGGACACCTGGGTCTATCGGGTAGCACTTAATACCGCGATTAACTTTATACGCGGCCGCTACAACAACCCGAGTTTAGTGGCCGGGGAGGAGCCTGTTGAACCTCACCATAACGGCGATCTTGATGCTTCCATGGATATCCTCGAGCAGTTTTTACACGGTCTCGATACCATCGATCGCGCGATACTACTGCTTTATCTCGATGATATCCCTCACCGACAAATTTCCGAAGTCATTGGCAAATCCGTCAATGTGATCAGCGTGCGAATTAATCGCATGCAGAATCGTTTTCGTCAACAACATGTGGATGATTGAGTAATAGTAATGGAACTGGATCAATTAAAAAGTCATTGGCAACAGCATAACCTAAGTGCGAATCAGAACAATCAACAGGAGCAGAATATGGATGCGATAGAAAACAAAATGAAGGCGTTAGACAAGGCAATACGCAACAGAACTCTCTATGGCAATTTGACATTTGCGATCGCGATTGTCGCAATGCTGGCCTTCGACTATCTCCTGATACTGCTGGACAAACCCATGCTCGCAGTCATTGGAGTCCTAACCTGGGTGGTCTGTCTGGCAATAGCGATGGTGCGCTTGTTTGTCCTGCAAAGACAAAACGGAGGTAGCGACAAGGCTCTCGCCATGGACGCTTCACTACAGCAGCAACTGTTAAAGGTGAAATCTGAATCGCGTTTCTACCGGTCAGTCGCGACTTCGATCCTGGCGCCATTAGGTATCGGTGTGGTGTTGATTTTAATTTCCACAGGTCCGACATTATTCGTGGGCACCTTTCAATTAGGATTTTTCATGGTAATCGCTTATTGGGCGCATCGATTTAATCTGCGCCATATTACCGAGAACCTGAAACCACTCGAGGATGAACTGGAACACGACCTGCAGAGGTTGGCTTAGAAGGAGCGTATTGCGGCGTACGACGACAAACCATTTGCCCGCCGTGGTATTTATATTGTACGACGCCACCTCTATTTGGCACGATTTTGCCAGGTCACTGATGGGCCCGACGAGGTAAATATGTCGCAACTTGCGCGGCGAAGACGAGAATTGAGTGTTTAATTTGTAGTAGCATTCTCTCAAAATGGGAACGCTAATCTACCTGGCATTTCAGACACGTGATCAGGCCAAAATTCTAAGCGCAAGAGCAGTCTGGGACGCACATATTTCTTATGTTGAAGTTAATGAAATCTTGGGTGATGGGGGTCCGGTCAGCGAACTCATCTTCAGCTGTTTGTCTGATCCGGAAGCGTTGTCTAATCACGAAAAATACCTGTTGCATCGATTCACGCGAGGATGGTTCCAAAGATTGGAAGCACAATTTACGCTGTACAATGTGGGGATACTTGACGCAGAAGTGTGGCAACTTAGGCGAGGCTATGCAAAAGCGATGCTCGAAAACGCCCTGCTCGGTGAAGCCCGGGCGATAGACAAAAATAACTCAATGTTTACCAAGACATTTATCGAAGAGATTGACAGCACATTGCAACCAGAACTATCCGGCTTCATGGGAATCAGGCCAAATAAGCCAGAGTGATCACTGGCCGGAAGAAACAAGGGTAGCCATTTTCGGACGCCATAGTCGAAAGAAGGAGTCCTTATTCCAGAAGCTCGTATAACATTGAACTACCGACGTATCGAGGGAGAGGCGCTTTTCGTGAACGAGGCAGCTAAGTTAAAAGCGATTGACGACTATCGACAGTACCAGGATTCGCTCCCTAATCTATTAGGGATTGAACTAACAAGTGTTGGTGATCAGGTATTGTCTGTTTCCCTCCAAGTGACCGCTCATCATTTGAATCCTGCACACACCAGCTGTCATGCAGCGACTATGGTTGCGATAGCGGATACCGCATGTGGCTGGGGTTGCCTGGCTCATCTCCCTGACAAGGCGCTAACGTTTACCACCGTGGATCTGAATTGCAACCTTCTTCGAGCTGTTACTGATGGTATAATTACCTGTGAGGCGTCACTACTACATGGGGGGCGAACAACACAAATCTGGGACGCTGTTGTCCATGACGAGAGTGGCAAGAGGGTCGCAGCCTTTCGCTGTACGGAATTGATACTCTATTAATATGCGGTCGTCTTCGGGGGCATTGAGTGGCGCCTCAGCCATAAGCGTAAACCGGCATTTCTTCGCGCACGCTGTCAGTATCGACTGATTGCTCTGGTAGCCCTGATTCCATAAATCCCTCACGTGAGGGATTTACCCGATAGCCCGTCGCCTCGGGATCACCTTCCCATTGCCATTTCGAAAGTACCAGGCACCTTCAAAGTTGCCTACAATATTCTTACTGACCCGCAGGAACTGAGCTCATACGGCGAATCAGGTCTTCAAAGCGTGGATCATCACGGAAAATATCGTTTTGGGGCCCCGTATTGAACCAGAGGAGTCCTCGGGAGCGGGAGTCAAACAATCTTTCGAGAATTTCGAGAGCCGCACCTTCATCGCCAGTTATTTTCAGCCATCGGGCTCTGTTAACGTCATCACCAACAGGAGTTGACTGAGCAAGAATTTCACGAGCCCGTTCGGTGTTTCCGGCATTTGCGTGGAGCAACCCCAACGACAGACTCTTTTCTGGATTCCCCCCAACCATTTGATAAGCTCTTCCCGCTCCAGGATCGCTTCATCATGACGACCCAACTGCGACAGAACCTAAGCAAGATTGATGCGTGTATTGATATGATCCGGTTCGATCTCGAGTACCTCATAATAAGTCGACAGCGCCCGCTCGTAACGACGTGAAGAGATGATTAGGTTCCAGTGGATCCCGTTCGACCGCCTGGGCCGCTGCTGAGACAGCCTCGGTAACGCGACCCTGGGACAGTAATGCCGACGAAAGACCGTGCCAGGCTTCAGAGTTGCTCGCGTCTAATTTTATCGCACGCCTGAACGCAGTCTCGGCAACCTTCCAATCCCAATCCATGTGATGGGCGACGTAGCCTACTTCAACATGAACCTGCGAAAGTGAATCATCGAGCTCTAATGCCCGCTGGGCAGCACTGCGGGCGAGTCTCATCTGGCGCCCCACCGCTCAATCCGCGACGAAAATATAGACCTCTTGATGGTGCAAATCGAAGATATTATGTTGTCAGAGCACAAGAAGGTCGTGAAAATATGCGGCGAAACGATGGTCGTCAGCGATATATGTTTGATTCGAGTATTATCCACCTTTAAATTAATGCGAGAGAATTTTAATGGCAAAAACTAACTACGCGTTCGAGAAACGGCAGAAAGAGATTGCGAAAAAGAAAAAAAAGGAAGAAAAACGCTTGAGAAAAATGGGTAAGGGTACTGAAGAAGATCAAGTCGATCAAAATCCTTTGGCGGAAGATAAAAATAGGTCTATCGATAATAGTGATTAGTAAGAGATTATCGTTACCTCGCTTTCCAAACGGTGAGTTGGAATCGTGAGTTTATAACCTTTCCCTCAATCGATTCCAATGACAGCACAATCATAGGCCACTCCTGTGGCGGTCCTTTGCGGCCCGGACATTGTTGACCAAGCCAACTGTTTTCAACCAGTACATTTCTATAAGTCTGTCGTTAAATGAGTCTGCGTATTGATGAGTATTGAATCCTATAGGGTTCCAAAACATATCGTCGAAGAACTTTCTCTCCAATCCAACCGATTGGTCCCCATTTTTCGAGATAGAGATGAACTGACAACCTCTGGTGACTTGTCCATTACTATCAAGAAAGCTTTGGAAGACTCAGAGAACCTCATCGTTATCTGCTCGCCGAACGCGGTTGAATCATATTGGGTGAATGAGGAGATCAGACAGTTCAAACGACTTGGTAAGTCTGATCGAGTGTTTTGTGTTCTGGTTGATGATGCTGTACGAAGTTTTCCTCCCGCAGCAATGATTGATGTGGATGAGGATAACCCTGCCACTACCTTGGAGACTGAACCCCTTGCAGCGGATTTGAGACCCAACTCATACCAATACTCTACGGACTCGCGAGAGTAGAAGCCAGCTCCGGGGATTCAGACGCAGCTATCCGAGTGAGTAAGAGAGCTTTGCACATTGATCAGCTGAACAAACAGAGACGCAGTGGCACTTCCCAGCCGGTAACGAAGGTGTTTTTGAAGCGC
The DNA here is from genome assembly GCA_029941905.1 of Pseudomonadales bacterium. GTDB lineage: Bacteria > Pseudomonadota > Gammaproteobacteria > Pseudomonadales > Azotimanducaceae > JAHRVQ01. Next base: position 34,152 of record JAPYTQ010000042.1, read on the forward strand.
AGCTCCTATCCGCTAAGGCTGCTATCGGCACCTGTACAATAAGAGTCGTGGTCGCGAGCGACCCGGCAGACGGGACAACTGAGCTGATTGAAATATTTAACTGGGTCGGGGAGCGGGTGCCGGAACTCGTTCGCCGTGAAGTTAACGAGCAGCATCAGCTGGTCGCCGAATTCCGCCGCAGAAAAGCCGGAGGCTCGCGTCCAGCCCAAAGCAGGAATATCGAAGGCGGCTCGCTGCGCATTCAACAGCCCGTCAGTTTTGTGCCGCCTCACTTCAGATCGATTCGACCGGGTACAAGGAGCCCCTGAGGCCAGACACAGCAAATAGGGAGTAGTTTTGAGTAGCTTCAACTACCTAGCGGATTTCTAATTGTAGAAGGTGAATATGATTATCGATACATGGATCGACTATTTAGGCTCAATATAAAAAGTATGGGATTAAAGAGTGACAACATCACAATTTGGGAACAGAACGGAATAGAGTTTTACTACCCGATGTGATCGGTAAAAGTGTCACCCATGTGACCGGGTAGGACCCTTTGTTTATGGTGCCGGAAAGAGGACTCGAACCTCCGACCAATTGCTTACGAAGCAACTGCTCTACCAACTGAGCTATTCCGGCAATTAATCAAATTATAGAAGAATTATCTGCACTTGAATATCCCACACCCCACCCTACTCATAAAACCCCGGCGCCGTCTTCAACTCCTTGAACCCCGCATAATCATGCTCAATCCAAAACGTCGCCTTCTTGTCCTTAACAAATTTCTCAACTTTATCCATCGCTTTCAGCGTCATCGCCGCATCAAAATTAAACTGTGGCACACGCTTCTCCCGGCGACTGATCCGGAAATGGTAGAGGTCTCCCGATAGTACCAGTGGTCCGTATTTCGGCAGGTCGATGAACAGGACCTGGTGGCCGGGAGTGTGGCCGTAGGCAGAAACGATCACCACACTGCCGTCGCCAAAGACATCATGATTGCCTTCGATAATTTTTACTTTTTCGTTTTTCAGGTTGTTGTAGAGCTCGGGCTGAAAAAACTCGATGGTGATCTTGTCGGCGAAAGCGGCTTCGTATTCCGGTTTTTGAATCAGCAGGGTGGCACCAGTCACCTCGTTGGCAATGCCGCAGTGGTCGTAGTGCATATGTGAGAATGCAACATAGTCGAAGGAGCCCATGTCCAAGCCCATGGGTTTTATCTGCTCGGCAAAGGTTTGGTCCAGTCTCTGGCCGCCCTCATCGTAACCTTCGTGATCCGCAACGCTTGATGGCAGACCGCCATCCCAGAGCAGTCGGCCCTTCTCATGTTCGATGATGTAACAGGGTACGATCAGTTCCCTGACATCGGTTTCGTCATTGCTAATGGAAAACATGTCGACGTTGGGGAATGTGAGCATGCCGCAATCGAAGACGTAGAGTTTCAAGGCGGGTTTGATATGGTGCTCGGCATAACTTGATGAAGAAATGCCACAGGCTCCGATAATGACACAAACGTAGGCTGTGAGAGATTTCACAAACATGACTTTTGCTCCTTTATTGTTATTGTTATTGCCCTTGATCTTGATCTTATTTATTCGCTAGCTATCCCGGGAAACCTTACCACGCATCGCCTTGGTCCTGCCTCTTTTTGTCTTGCTGTCCATCCGGCGTTTCTGGGATCCCTTCGTTGGTTTGGTTTGTCTACGGACCTTGCGCACTAACGAGACACTGTGCACCAGTTTCTGTAACCGGTCTAACGCGTCGTCGCGGTTTTTCTCCTGGGTACGAAATTTTTGCGCTTTGATAACGATGACACCGTCTTTCGTAATCCGCTGGTCACGTAAACGCAATAATCTTTCTTTGTAAAAGTCCGGCAGTGATGATGCTCGAATATCAAATCGTAAATGAATCGCAGAAGACACCTTGTTGACATTCTGGCCGCCTGCACCCTGGGCACGAATCGCTGAGAGATCTATCTCCTCATCCCGGATAACAACCATGTTAGAAATCTGCAGCACTTATCGTCCCTTGTTTTGTGAGTGCATTCTATCAGCATATGCAATGGGTTATGCTCTCGTGATGAACAAATTGTTGATTAGAAAAACACATCGGTGGCTGGGGGTTGTTGCCGCAATCCAGTTACTTATCTGGACCAGTTCGGGTTTGTTTTTTTCCATTATTCCCATCGACGACATTCGTGGTTCTCATCTGATCGAGAAGCGGGCGGCTTTTCGCCTGGGGCATGTCAGGATGGTTTCGCCCAGTTCCCTGGTCAGGGAGCACAAGGAACTCAGCAACGTGAGCCTGGATCAGGTGCAGATCAAACAGCGACTGACTACTCCTGTGTATGTGGTCAAGGTGGAAGATAGCTGGCTGGTTTACCATGCCGAAACAGCTGAAAAATTAGCACCACTGACGCAGACCGAAGCCAGCGCAGTCGCCGCCAACAACACAACCTTGCCGGTCCAATCGGCGACCTGGGTCGAAGCAGTAGAACCAGGTAGCGAATACCGGGGTGGCGAACTACCGGCCTGGAAAATACAGCTGGAGGGCTCGGACCATGCAAATCTGTGGGTGGGTGCCAACAGCGGTCAGGTAAGAGCCATTCGGACGACAGAGTGGCGGATCTACGATTTTCTGTGGAGCCTTCACATTATGGATTATATCGACCGGGATAATTTCAATTCCTGGCTTTTAAGGGGTTTTGCCTTGCTGGGTGTCATCACGATACTCTCGGGCATTGTTTTGTTTATATCATCGACGAGTTGGAGAAAGCGGCCCCGGCTCAGCCCAGAACGCGCTCCCTGACAGGTTTCCTCGCCCGGTCACTCTTCAAACTGCACGATGATCCCGGCATTGGCAATCACAATGGCATCCTGGCCATCCTCACTGGGGATTTCCAGGCCACCTTTTTCAATCTTCACTGTGACACCGCCATAGGGTAACGCTTTCTCTACGACAGCCTTGTCGACCTTTTCCGGCTCAGGCACGCCAATCAGCACGTCCAGGACCATGTCATTGGGCGATTTACCCAGCACTCTAAAAAAGTTCAGACTGCTGTGGTGAATTGCATCAAACACCGCCCGTTCTGCGGCACCGGTATAATTTTTGCCATGAACATCGACCCCCATGCCCATTTCTGTGATATATCTTTTCTTTGCCATAAATACTGGACCTCGTGGCTATTTGTCTGCCCTATCACTTTGCCATATAGACGTATCCCTGTTCCATCTATATCCTGTTAAAAAAATAAAGGAACAACCCTGATGACCAGATATCTGTTTGCTCTCGTATTGTTAGTTTCAAGCTTTTTCTGTTTCAGCCACGACGGCCCTGAACCCCCCTCGCCAATGGACCTGGATACGCTGACGAAAGCATTCGGCTGGGATTTCGACAAGGCCGAGATCACAACCGAAACCGTGAGTGACAATTTGTATGTCTTGTTCGGTAACGGCGGCAATATCGCCGTTAGTGTAGGAGACGACGGCGTGCTTATTGTTGACGATCAGTTTCCCCAATTGATGCCGAAAATAAAATCGGCAATCGGTAAGCTCGCCAGAAAACTCTCCACAAATGAAAGCAAGGATGTCGACTTCGTTATTAACACCCACTGGCACTTCGATCATGCTGAAGGCAACCTTACACTCGGGCCGGACGGGACGTGGGTGGTGGCACAGTTGAATTCAAGAGAGATGATGAAGAACGATCACCTTATTAATCTCGTTGGGTTGTCCTACATGCAGGAGGCCTACCCCGAGAACGCCTGGCCAGCCATTACCTATGATGACACCATGCATTTTCATTTTAATGGCGAAGACATTGACCTGTTGCATTTCGGTCCTGCACATACCACCGGTGATACAGCGATTATTTTCAGAAACTCAAACGCAGTACACCTGGGGGATGTTTTCAACAACGCCGGGTATCCGTTTATAGATGCAGGCAATGGTGGAACGCTGGAAGGTATTATCAAGTTCTGTGCGGAGACGCTGGCGCAGATTAACGAAGACACCACCGTTATTCCCGGCCATGGTCCGATTACCGACTATCAAGCCCTGTCAGACTATATCGAGATGTTAAGTATCATTCGCGATCGTATGATGGTGTTAATTGAAGCCGGTGCGACCCTTGACGAGGTTTATGCCGCCAAAGTCACCAAAGACTGGGATAAGAAAATGGGCGACAACATGGGGTTTATTAATCGATCCTATATGAGCCTGACCCATAAGGTGGTTGACCGATAGCCGTATTTTTTGTGTTGGGGCTGATATCAGGGCTAACCCTGTTGAAATTCGCATCTCTGGCTGTCAACCTCAAAGCCCTCCTGCATCCAGGCTTCCATTCCACCGCGCAAGGGGAATACTCTCTCTATCCCCATTCTCTTCAGCTTCAGCGCCACACGGGCGCTGGATGCTTCGTTAGGTCAGCTGCAATACAGCACAATGTCCTGATCCTTAGGCATATGTTCGTAATGATCATCGATATGCTCCATCGGTATACGAACAGCATTGGGTATTGCATAGGGCAACGCATTGAAATCAAGCCTGTGCCTTAGATCGATAATATAGACCGGTTGACCCGCTTTGAGTTTCTCAACGACCTCCCGTGGTTGCATCATCCGTGTTCGCAGTGATGACAGGAACAATTGTCTCTGGGTGATTTTTATCGTAATTAAAGCCGCAAGCAGCACCAGTACAATGACGAGTGCCATGCCTCCCAGTTCAGCAAACGTGGTCGCCATCGCAGTTAGCTCATCTGCAAACAGGAATCCAATCGCCGCAACCACCACTGCCCAGATTGTTGCGCCCAGCAGATCCAGCGTTAAAAATTTAACGGCGGGCATGTGCGTCAGACCAGCCACAGGGGGCGCGATAGTTTGCAGACCCGGGACAAATTTAGCCACCACAAGGGAAAGCGAACCCAGTTTCTCAAACGACATTTCTGTTCGTTTTACGCAGTAGTCCGGTTCCAGCGAGATGCTGCAAAGGATGGTGAGCACCTTGCCGCCCCGGGTTCGTCCCAGGTGGTACCAGAGAAAATCGGCAGGCACGCAGCAACGGTAACTAGCACCACCAGGTATATATTCATATCGCCCGTTCCGGCCAGTGCTCCGGCCCCAAGGATGACCGGAATTGAAGGCAGCGGTAACCCGACCTGGTCGAGAAAAATCAGGACAAAGAGAACTACGTAGCCATATTCAAGTAAAAACTGCACTTATCAATCCTTTGTTATTCAGGGAAACTTCGAGTAGTCAATAGGTTCTGCTATGTCCAGAATCGCATTGGATTCCGGCATCGGATATTTCAGGCCTGTCGCACAGTTGAACAACACGACACTCTCACTGCGTTTTATTCGCCCGGATTCAACCTCTTTCACGAGAGCAGCAGCCGTGGCAGCACCTTCCGGACACAACAACAATCCCTCAGTACCCGCCAATTTATGCTGTATGGCGGAAATTTCATCGTCGGTGACTGCTGTTGCGAAGCCATTGCTCTCCCGCACTGCCCGTAAAATCAGAAAGTCGCCAATAGCCGCCGGGACCCGAATCCCGGCGGCAAACGTATGTGCATCCTGCCACAGTTCAGCATGTTCAGTGCCATCTTCATAAGCTTTTACAATCGGTGCACAACCGCTGGACTGTACCGCGATCATTCGAGGTCGTCGGCTATCGATCCAGCCAATTTTCTCCAGTTCGTCAAAGGCTTTCCACATGCCAATCAAACCTGTGCCGCCGCCGGTTGGATACAATATGACATCCGGCAGTTGCCATCCAAACTGTTCCGCAAGTTCCAGGCCCATGGTTTTCTTGCCTTCTATTCGGTAGGGCTCTTTTAAGGTAGAGGTATCGAACCAGGACATAGGCTCGACGCCCTCTCCCACAACACGGCCACAGTCATTAATCAGCCCATTGCATTTCCAGGTATGTGCGCCCTGGAATTCAATTTCACGCACATTCACTTCCGGCGTGTCATCCGGACAAAAGACGTAACTTTCAATACCGGCCCTGCTGCAGTAGGCTGCCAGTGCTGCTCCGGCGTTACCGTTGGTAGGCATGGCCATTTTGGTTACGCCCAGTTCTTTCGCCATTGAAACAGCCAGGGCAAGCCCCCGGGCCTTAAATGAGCCTGTGGGCAAGCGCCCCTCGTCCTTAACCAGCACCTGCTGCATCTGCAGTTTTTCCTGCAGGAAAAATGACGGTAACAAGGGCGTAATTATTTCACCCAGACGCACAATGTTGCTGGTTTCACGTACCGGTAGTAGCTCCCGGTATCGCCAGAATTCCTGGGGACGGTTCAGCAGCAGCTTTTTATCAAAGTGCTGTGCAACGGCCTCCAGGTCATACCTAACGAGCAATGGCTTACCCGTATCAGACAGGTTGTGCAGTTGATCTGCAGCGTAGTGCTTGCCTGTCTCACTGCATTGGAGGTGAGTTACAAAGGTTGGAGCGTCAAACATATCATTCTTACCCTGTTTAGAGACATACCTGTAGACATAGCAAACTACCACTCCACACATTCAAAGCTTGAAATAATCGCCTGAACACGTAATCTAGTCACTCAAGCCCTTATTGGGAAGGGGAGGTTAAATGAATATTTCACGTGTAACCACATTTAGATTCAGTCTGAGCATGAGCCTGCTGTTTGCCGCTTGTTCACTTTTCGCGGCGGGCGGTGGGTCAGCCGGTGGCGGCAGCGTTGGCGGATCCAGCGAGCCCGTTAAACGCAAGACCCCTCAGGAAATGGCGGTTTCGAACTATAATGCAGGGCTCAAGAATCGGGACAAGGCCTGGGGCTATCAGGAACGTGCCTCGACCGAGAGCAATGCAAAAAAAGTCGCCAAGTTGGATAAAAAGGCCAACAAACAATTTCAAAAAGCTGCAAAACGATTTCGTACCGCAATCAAGTACGAGCCGCGCCTGTATCAGGCACACGGCAGCCTGGGCTACGCACTCAAGCAACTCGGTGAGTTTGATGATGCGCTGTCGGCCTATAATCTCTCGGTTGAGCTTAAACCCACCTACACACCTGCCATTGAGTACCGGGCTGAAGCCCACCTTGCGCTCGGTAGGTTAGATGAGATTAAACCCGCCTATATCCAGTTGCTGAACCTGGATCGACCCCGGGCCGACCAGCTGATGGCAGCGATACAGCGTTGGTTAGACGCGCCGCATGATGACATTGACCTGGCAACCTTGACTGAATTCAGATCCTGGGCAGTAGAACGAATCACATTGAGCGCCCAGACACTCGACCTGACTGGCGCCCCATCGCCCGATTGGCAACCCGGCGAGCAATAGCTTCATCAGTGTGGCTAGTGAGCCTGCTGACACTGTTAGCGGGCTCAGTCACCATTTATGCCGAACAATATGACTGGCAACTACCTTCCGGCTTTCCAACACCGTTAGTTCCCGGCGACAATCCGATGACAGCAGCAAAGGTCAACCTTGGCCGAATGCTGTTTTATAATCCGGGCCTCTCGAGTACAGAAACAGTTTCCTGCGCCACCTGCCATCAACAGGTCCTCGCATTCTCAGACGGATTAAAAACCCCGGTAGGTGAATCCGGTGATTCACTGGACCGCAGTGCAATGTCCCTGGTCAACCTGGCGTACCGGTTGAGTTTTGGTTGGACAAATCCGGGAAGACAACATCTTGAAGAACAGATGCTACGCCCGCTGTTTAGCGAAACACCAGTCGAGATGGGCGCCAGCCTGGCGAAACAACGCATTCTGTCCAGGCTGATGAACGATGTGACTTACACCAGTTCTTTCCATAGGGCGTTCCCCGACGACGCCGACCCGGTAAGCTGGTCAAACATCATCAAGGCTATTGCCAGTTTTGAACGGACCCTGATTTCAGGCCAGTCAACTTATGATGCGTGGGTGTTTGCCGACGTACGTCCCGACGCTACAATCATCCGCGGTATGAATCTGTTTTTCTCTGCGCGCCTGGCCTGTGGAAGCTGCCACGGCGGAATCGGATTTAACAATGAATTCCATTTTCTGCCCGCCAGCCCGAAAACCAGCGAATCAAAGGCCCAGTTCCACGTCACCGGAACGAGCAGGGAGCAACAGGCTTTTAGAGCGCCAAGTCTTAGAAATATAGCGGTGACTTCACCCTATATGCACGACGGCAGGTTTGCAGATCTCGAGAATGTGATTGCTCATTACGCCAGTGGTCCGGCACCAGAGCATGGCCTGCAGGGGTTCTCTCTGTCTAATGTGGAACAGGGGGAATTGATTCAGTTTCTCAATAGTCTGACGGACAAGACGTTTCTGGTAGACAAACGCCTGTCAGACCCCAGGCTGGAGGGTCAGGCGGTATACTAGGAGGCTGGTTATCGCGTATAGGTTCTCGAGTGCACTTCTGCTCCACCGGAGTCTTTTGCCGAAAGAGTAAAACCATTTGCCGAAGCAGCGCTCACAACGTAAGTGACGCCATCAACTGAGCTCCGCGGGTCCCATCCAATCTTTATTTTAAGTCCGTCAGCGTTATCGGGGTCAGCAGGATCATACTCTCCCTCCACGTAAGCACCGGTACTCATGCGGGCCTCTTCTTCAAATAGAATAATCGTGGTCATGTTGTTGTTTATCGCTGATATTTCTGCCGTGGCAATATAGTCGTTGTAAAAGGGTACGCTAAACATCATCAAGATGCCCATAACCGAGACCACGACCATCAATTCAATCAGACTCACCCCTGCCTGTTTCCACTGCTTGTTATGTGGCTGAAGCGACTGTTTACTTTCGTGATGAAGGTCTTCGCACATTGACATTCCTCCGACTTCTACATGTTTCATCTTATATGACCTTTGGATAATTTATCTGATCTTCTTTTACTGATCTTCCTGTACTAATCTTCAAAAGAAGTACCGCCACAGACAAAGTCGACGGACACAAAAAAACCGACGAGGTTGACCCTGGTCGGTTTCCTTGTTTCAAAACCTGATTAGATCAGGATAACGATTACGCTTCGTCGGCGGCTACAACAGCTGAAGTAACTACAGTTGTGTAATCCTGGTATGCAGGGCGAACAATATTAGTGGAAACATTGTTACCTGTCACACCGATTGTACCCTTGGTGTCATCGTGTGTTGCCGCGTAAGCAGGATCACCACCAGGTGCAAGTACACCCTGTGGATTAAACAGTGCAATCCAACCGGGACCGTCAGTAGGTACAGTGGAGGCAAGTCCCAATGCGATTTGAGTATTGCCCTTAACATAAGTCGCACGCGCCGTTCTAATAGCATTCTCATACTGTGCGTTAACCTTTGTCATGTTGGCTGTCTTGATATAGTCCTGATAGGCAGGCAAGGCAACCGCGGCAAGGATACCGATAATCGCTACTACGATCATCAATTCGATCAAGGTAAAACCTTGTTGCAGCTTGTTGTTCATTTAAAACTCCAGTAATTTAATTTGGCAAACATATTTTCAGAACTATCTTTCGAGTCCGTGGGGTAGTTAGAGCAATTGCCGTGCCAATAACAATGAGTGCATATTCGACCATTCATCCTCCAAAACATCACCAACCATGACACTGCACGTCAGCTACGCGATTCCCGTGATTGATTGACGTCAGAATGTGACAATTTTTGTCACATCTTTGATGCCCAAACGGGGTCTCACGACGGGGTAATGCTTTTCGGCGACAGGCTGATACACTAATGGACCCCAAGAATTGGACAGCGCTATAAGTGCTTTCCATGGTTACGCGGCC
>JAPYTQ010000043.1:0-42964 GCA_029941905.1 Pseudomonadales bacterium
CACGCAAAGCAATACCCAAAGCGCCTCGAATAAGTCAGGATTGGCGCTGATCTGCATTCACACTGTGATTTTTAGATGGGCGTTGAGATGTTGGGGCCTTAAGTCTCAGGGACCAGGCAGTTACAGTTTTCGTAATTTTCGTATAGGCGTTTCGGTACCTGTCACCCTTATTTCGGGTTGCCGCGTTGCGCCACGTGTGATTCTCTCAGGGAGTGGTCGTCACTGTATCGATCAATTGGCTGAAAGGTGCATTTCTTAGTCGTTGCTTTCACTACACTGAGTTCGACTCGGCTGTATTGCAGTCTTCTCACAATATTGAATCTAACCGCGCGGTCGTCCTTTGAGGGGACCATTGTCGATCTTTCTTTCATCTATTGTACCAACTTGCTGCTCCAAGGATCCTTTTACATCAAAGTTGGGGGTCAGGTCTAGCTAATATTTGTCTTTCGCGGAAATCTAGGGTCAGGTTTAGCAAAACAACCCTTTCTAAGGGGATTTAGGCATAAAAAGGGTTAGGTTTAGTAAAAATTAGTATTAGTCTGATTATATTCCAGGCAGACGTTATTCGATTTCGGCATGACGTTACAGGTTTTTTGGCATTTTGGATCTTTACAATCGGCCGGCTTTTTTTAGTATCTCCATCGCATCCACAGTCAGGAACTGGTTAGCACCTCCCCTCAGCTTTTCCATTTCCCAGTACACATTGGTATAGCCTTGTTTGTTTTTATTGTGATGGAACAGTTTGCGTTCCATCACCCAGCCTTGCCCTTCGACAAACTTTGATTCGAGCAGGTCTAATGCCTGATTGCATCGGGAGTCTGTGATATATCCCGATCGAGCCAGGATATGTAATCCTGCCATAAAATTATAAAGTCGTGGATAGGGATAGGACATTTTTGTATGGACGGACCGTAGTGGTTTACCGTCTCTTCGTCGCAGGTAGATCTGTCGATCCAATAGAATTTCTGCACAATTGTGGATCGCCTGTTCAATCTCCGGTGAGTTTTATATTGACTGGTAGGCAAGCAAACCTCGCATTCCATAAGCTGTATGAACAATCGTGGGTCCACTGGTATTTGGTTTCTTATTGCAGTTCCATCCGCCATTCGGCCATTGATAGCGAAGCAGGTTGTCACAGAGTTGTGCGGTTTCCTGGTTTGAGATGCCAAGGACAGTTGAAGCATACAGGGCGTTGCCATGAAACGAACCGTGGACCCGGTATTTATCCCTGATAAACAGCGGCCCGTCATATTCCTTTTCCAGATCGTGAAGCCAGTGGTAAACATGGTCTCGATAAGGATTCAGCGAGTCATCTCCCGGTGGGTAGTCGATATCCGCCAGATACTTGAGAGTCGCGTAGATAGTTGCCATACCGTCGCGGTTGCCTACATTGTTCATGGCCATATCGGCTAACAGATTTTGCGCGATAGACGAGTCCCTGATCTCTTCTCTCAAGCGACGCACAGTCGGTTCGTCTGGCTCGTATCCGTGCAAATGTATTCGCGTTTTATACCGGATAATGGGATTCGTCGAGTTGTTTAGCTGGTCTATGATTCCACTAAATTGATGATTCATACTGACCTCAGGTGCGGTTTCACGGGATAGTATAGAGTCATTGAGTGATACTGGCTGGTCTTCGAATCAAACTGCTCATCCAACACCGAATGAGGCTGGTTTCAATCTCGTGGAATAAGTCTAAACACCCGAATCGGTTCCGGCACCGGATCATAGTTTCGCCCCTTTAAAATAGTTAGACGCCTGGCCTTGTCGAATTCCAATTCAGCCGTCATGGAATAGACCTGGTTCTCGATTGAAACCAGAATATCAGGATGATCCAGAACATAGTAAGACCAGGCTGATTCGAGCCCCAGGTGTTCTGAAAACCACTGGTTGATGTCAGCAAATCTGTTTGAATGTACATGAAGCTTCCCGTCGATCTGAAAACAATTGACGCGAAATGATGAACGCTCGCTGCGTTTAATTTTCAGGTAACACGGGTGGTAGTCCGTAACAAACTGCCAGGAACCGGGCGGCGACGCAGGCTCGGTCTCAAAGTAAGTCTCCTGGTCACTGCAGGCAGAGATTGAGCCGATTATAAGCATCAATGCGACGAGATCAGGTTTTGACAAGAGTTACACCTTCTTAGTGGTGAATTTGCGTCGACTCGTTGAGTTGATTAATCATCGACCCCAAGTGACTGCTGCGGACACAAGACCTGGTAACCGAACTCGGTCCGCAGATCACACAGTGGTCGCTCATAGTAGTCATCTGGCGGGGCCCATGGCCACCTTCTTGTCATCGCTTTGGCGTTTCGGCGTACGGCTGGAATCAATCGAATCGTTTGCCACAGTGTCACGATGATACTGATATTCAGAAGTTGTTTCAGGATGCTCTTGGACTCCTGGGTTGCCGTGAAGCCGGTGATGTAGTCTTTGTAGGGAACATCCACACCCCATAAGGTCAACAGGTCATTGATGGCTTCGTTCAGAACACCGGTGTGAGTACCGAAGAACACATGGCTCGCATCATGGTTGCGAAAATAGGCCGCGCTCACAGGATCCTCAATGGTGTTCGGGTCCGAGAGGCCCGGGTTGACCTGGTAGTACTCAGCCAGTCCTTCTCGCAATGTCATACCGCTGTCCTGAATCTGGTAGTCCCCACGCAAGTGCGAGGGAAGGGTACTGTTCATTTGAGGCCTCCTTGACGCTGGATCAGCATTCACTTGTCGCACGTCGATGTTCCAGTGAATTATAGCCTGATACTCTGGAATCCCGCTTCTACAAAAGGCAACTTCCCCGCGACTTGAGCGAGACCAGAAGCTATATACGCTTGCAATGTACTTTGTGCTATATACGGTTGGTAGATACATAACACGAGATCAACAATGAGAGGATAGACATATACCTATTGGATCATTAGTTCAATTACATTGGCGGAGTTACTTCATAGTGCAGAGAAAAGCACAATGCCTGATCACATTGTGCGGCAGGTAGAGGATTTTGTCTCCAGATTAGAGGTTCTGGATTATGGTCCCCGGGCTGCAGCCCACCATGGTGACATTCGCGCTGTTCTTGAGAGAAACGGTAAGGTAATTGGAGTCAATGATCTGCACATTGCTGGACACGCAAGAAGCGAAGGTCTGACACTCGTAACAAACAATCTGCGTGAGTTCAAAAGAGTCGAGGCACTTCGCCTCGAGAACTGGGTTGCATGAAACTGACAAGGGTAACGTTTTTTTGAGGGCAACAGAGCTTGAACAATGTGGATAAAAAGGTCGAACTTTTAAACCGTTTGCGACAAGCCTACGATAACAAGGTTTCAGAAAGGGATGAGGGGGAAATTGCAGTCTGGAAAGTTGCAGAGAGGTCTCGCTTTTTATCTGAGTTCAATGGGGGTACCGGCCGATTGCTTGAAATTGGCTGTGGTACGGGCAGGGATTCCCTATTTTTCAAAGAGAACGGGTTTTCTGTCACCAGTACCGATCTTTCACCGGGCAATGTTGCGTTATGTCAGTCCAAAGGACTTGATGCCCGGGTAATGAGTTTTTTTGATCTCGAATTTCCAACCGCACATTTTGATGCAGTGTTTGCGTTAAATTGCCTGTTACATGTTCCCAGAGAGAATCTGGTAGAAGTACTGCATGGCATCAGTCACATCCTGCGACCGGGAGGACTTTTCTACATGGGTGTGTACGGTGGCGAAGACCGGGAAGGGGAGTTTGATTACGATCGGTACGAACCCAGGAGATTCTTCTCCTACTATTCAGACGAACGAATTATCGAAGCAGTTTCAGAGGTGTTTGAACTGATCTATTTTCGTCACGTCGAGGTAGGCATAGACGGGCATTTTCAGTCAATGATATTGAAAGCCGGTGGTGGAACTCTCTCTCACCACTCCAGATCATCAGGTATCTGAAAGTCCTTGTAAGGATCATCTTCATCGACGACCTCCGCCGTCCGATTATGCAGGTACAACATCACCTCATCATAAGTCTCGGGTATTCGCGCCATGATCTTGCGGGCGACCTGTTCCGGTACAAGATCATAACTCTCGCCTGACTTTACTATGGCAAGAAAACCCTTGTTGAGTTGGGTTTTGTTGAGTTGGGAAATGTAGATCTTCTTGATCTTGTTCTGCTCGGTAAAGTTGTAAGCCACGTCGCCATCCTGGCGCTGGCTGTTTACTTCTATGAGTTGTTTAATTTGAGCCTGCAAGGCCCTGGCTTGCGCTGCCTGGTTAAGCTGCTCGTTTTGTTCGCGGTCACGGTGTTGTTTGTCAGCCAGAGTTTGTTCGGCAGCCTGTTTTACCTCATCTACCTCCACGCCCTGTTTGACACGCATTTGCTGCCGGTGCATGCCTTTTTTAGCCTTACGGATTTGCTTGTCGGTGACGAGGCCCGCACTTTTTAGCTGGTCCTGGAGCGATCCGCCGGATTTCTTTTTCTTTGCCATAGCCCTTGATATTACCGATATCTGAGTATTCACATTATGCCGCAATTATCTCTGAAATCTCAGGATTTAGCTGCGCTACCTTGAGTAGTGTTATGGCAGCACTGCCTGGTTGCTTCCTGCCAGAATCAGCTCAATGCGCGTAACCCAGTAAAAAATTAATAGTCACCCTTGATATTTCGTTGGGGGTCTCTGCGTTGGGGTAATGATCAACACCATGCATAACGTGCAGATGTCTCACTGATGACTTGAGTTTCGGGTACATTTCCAGTGTTAGTGCCAGGGGTACTACACTGTCGTTGTCTCCACTGACGACCAGGGTTGGGATTTCAGTGCTGTTTAAAAATGGAGTCCTGTCTTTTCTGGCGCTGATCCTCTGGCCGAAGGCGCGCTCGAAAGGATTGGCTTGAATATCGGCCCAGAGTGCATTACGAATCTTGTAAGTCAGACCCATATGCAGTTTTTCCCAGGTGGCACGACGTTTGTCTGCATCAGCGGGATCTGGTGTCGGCCACGAAGACCTGATTTCTTCTATCTCCTTAGCAGACGGCGCTTGTCGTAGTCCTCCGCCACCACCGGCGACCATCACCATCGCCTGAACATCAAACCCCGAACCATAATCGTCAACCAGGCCGAGTACGTTTGACACGCCAAGGGAGTGGCCAACAATTGAAAATTGGGAAATATTCAGCGCATCGAGTGAATGTTTGATATCAACCGCGTAACTGTCAGGCGAATAGGCGGCCGGATCAGTCGGGTGATCAGAGCCCCCTGCACCTGGTAAACTGATTGCCAGGGTGCGAAACCCGGCTGCAGCCATTTGCGTTTGCACAGTGTCCCAGATTAACGCGGAGGACCCGGCACCATGTATCAGCACAACGAGGTCGCCGCTTCCCTGTTCAAAGTACTCCAGACGTTTCTCAGCGGCTTTTACGAATGGCATGGGTCGCTCCTTTTATGAGGTTACCACTGGTGGTTTTTACGGATGCCTCAAACGGGTTTACCACTTATTTCTGAGTTCCCGCAGTTTCAAAAAAACTGTTTCAGGGCTGGGGTCATCAGGCAGGTCTGGAAATTCCTGCCGCAGTGTAGCGATAACCGATGAGTTTTGCAGGCGAAAAAAAGTGTTCACTTCCTTCTCCATACCCAGGGTCGAAACCAGCGCTTCATCGGGGTCCTGGTTTTTAATTTCGTCCAGCAATGCTGCCGCTTGAGAATTGTCTGGTTCACGTGACAAGGTAAATTCCAGATTGTTAATGATGTAGTCATGACCAGGATATATTTGGGTACTGTCATCAAGCTGTGATAACTGGCTGGCAAATGTTTCGTAGAGCTCGCTGGGGTGCCCGCCATTGTGGCAGTTACCAGCGCCCGCGTTGAACAGGGTATCACCCGAGAACAAACCGGGTTGATCGGTCTTGGACAACAGGCAAACATGGGACATGGTGTGACCCGGAGTGTCCAGGGAAAGGAGTTCAACTGTCTTGCCGACTTTAACGACATCACCGGCAGACAGACCTATATCTATACCCGGGATACTGTCCACTGCATTTTTGTGGGCCAGCAGTTTCGCCTTTGTGGCAGCAATCACCTTTCGGTTGCCCCCAGTATGATCACCATGCTCGTGAGTGTTTAGAACCTGGGTAATATTCCAGCCGTTGCGTTTCGCGGTTGCCAGACATTTTTCATGGTCCAGGGGATCCACGGCGAGTGCCTCCCCGGACTCAGGGCAAACGATGAGATAGTTAAAATTACGATATGCGTTTCCAGTCCAGATTTGTTCGACGATCATATTTGTCTCCTTTTCGTAAGCCTGTTGCGGTGCTTGTGACAGCGCCTGCGACGGCTCCTATGATGGCTCCTGGGACGGTGCCAGTATAGCGGGGATAGTACGATAACAGGTGCTACCCTACAAACCTCTCGAACAAGCTGCCCCAGAATCTTGACTGTTTACCCGAGCGCATTTCAACCTTGTCAGCCCGGTCACCAGACCATTGAATGGCACTTGCGCCCAGCCAGCGAAGTGGTTCGGGTTCCCATCTGCGCGGGACATCATTTACCCAGGCGAGTCGGGTAATATCGGTTTTCTTTTCGAGTACCAGATCCGTCAGGATTCTGGCAGCAAGGTTTGATGCACCGACACCTTCACCCGTGTAACCACCTGCGGTGCCGATACCAGACTGTTGATCGAATGAGACGGAAGGCCGCCAGTGTCTGGGTACGCCCATTAACCCGCCCCATTTATGGGTGATGCTGTAGGGGCCCAACATGGGAAATAGTTCTCGCAATGATCTTTCGACCTTGGGCAGGTGCGGGTCATCCTCAGGAATGACCGGCTTGCGTTTCGAGCCGAAGTAATAACCGGCTCTGCCACCAAATGCGAATCGGTTGTCAAGCGTACGCTGACCATAAATCGTGACCCGTCGATTGTCACCGAAGGTTTCTCTTTGTCTTAGCCCTATATCATCCCAGACATGATCAGGCAGTGGTTCTGTTGCCACCATCATGGAATATAAGGGCATCAGGTGGCGCTCCTGTCCCTTGATCGAGTCGGTGTAGCCTTCGGTAGCCCGTATTATCACCGGAGCAATTACCGAACCCAGGTTGGTATCCAGTTTGTTTTTTTCGAAACTGATGACCGGTGTACGTTCGTAGATTTTCACACCTTTGGTTCTGAGTACGTCACCGAGACCACGTACCAGCCTCGCCGGGTGAATCGACGCACAGTGGGGCGTATAGACAGCGCCGTAATTTGGGATCATGTTGAGACGCTGTTTCGATGTTGCTTCATCCAGCCAGACGAAATCGCTCTCGGAAAAACCAATCTTGTGTCGCTCAGCCACCAGCGCCTGCATCTGCTTTATTTCAAATGGCTTGGTTGCAATGGTTAATGTCCCGCCCTTGGCGTAGTGGCAGTCAATATTCTCACCCTGGCAAACTCTGCCTATCTCATCAACCGTGTCCTGCATTGCCCGTGCAATCGACAGGCCCTGGGCGGCCATCTCTGGCCGCGTGATCATGGCATCGATGCCCATTGCCCAGCCCATGCACCAGCCGCCGTTGCGACCACTGGCACCAAAGCCCACGGTAGAGGCTTCAAATACGGCAATATCCAGGTCAGGGTTAGCCAGGTTCAAGTAGTAGGCGGTCCACAAACCGGTAAAACCGGCCCCTATTATTGCTATATCAACCTGCCGGGGTAGTTGTTCCGGTGGTTCTGGTCGCTTGAGCTCATCCAGGGACGAAAACCAGAAACTGCCGTTGTCGTAGGGCTCGTTCATCGTGGTTCCATAGGGTTGACTGATTATCAGCAGTGAATGTACATTCGTACCTGCACAAGAGCAACTGTTGCCTCAAGAACCTACAGGAACGACAAAGAGCATCCCGTTGCCGGGTACAATCCATACAACATTTGACTTAATTTGCGGAGTAGCAACATGGCAGAGTTTGACCTGATCATTCGTAACGGCACCCTTATCGATGGTACCGGGGGCCCGGCGATTGCCGCTGATCTGGGAATCAGGAATGGCAAAATAACGTCAATTGGGACGATTGCAGGTGAACCGGCTGGTTCATCAGCGAGCCCGGAAATAGATGCCAATGGTCTCACCGTCGCACCGGGATTCATTGATATCCATACACATTTTGACCCGCAGCTGTGCTGGGACGGTTATGCAACACCATCCATTGAGCACGGCATTACCACCGTCGTCACGGGGAACTGTTCATTATCTCTCGCGCCGTTCAAAGGTGATGGTGCTGCTCGTCTGGTGGGAATGTTTGGCGTCATTGAAGATATTAAGAAAAAGACATTCGACGCAGCGGTGCCGTTTACCTGGCATACGTTTCCTGAATATCTTGAACATATTAAACCCGGCCTGGGTATCAACGTCGGTGCTCTGATCGGCCACTCTGCCGTGCGCTTATACGTGATGGGAGAAGACAGCCAGCGTCGTGCTGCAACAGAAGACGAAATCAGTGAAATGTGTCAGATCATCGAAGATGCCATGGCAGCGGGTGCCCTGGGGATTTCGTCGTCATATGTGGATATGGACGAGTTTGGTCATCCTGTGCCGAGCCAGTTTGCAGACATCAACGAAAAAATCGCACTTGCCAAAGCGATGGCGAAAAGTGGCCGTGGTATCTGGCAGGTGGTGCCTTATTTCCCTGATATCAATCGGGAACTTGAAAACATCCGGGAACTTGGTGAAATCAGCCTTGCTGCGAAAATCCCTTGTAGCCTGCAACCCATATTAAGCTCGCCAACATCGCCTGATGCAGCAGAATTGATCGCAGCCCTCGAGGCAGAGAAGGTAAGAGGTGCCCGGGTTTATGGGCAGGTCATGCCGCGCTGCTTTGATCTCAACATGCGCCTGTCTGAAACCAGCATGTTGCTCTATGCACTGCCAAGCTGGAAAGCCATTATGGATTTGCCGCGCAACCAGAGGCTGGCAGAATTTTCAGATCTCGACAAGAGAAAGATACTGGTTGATGAAATGAAAAACGCCGCGGGCATGAGTGGTGCACTACCGTTTCTCACCGTAGGCAGTGTATTCAGTGAAGACAACCAGGACTATGTGGGCAGGAGCCTGGTCGAGATTGCGCAAGCAGAAGGCAAGGAAATCGGTGAGGTTATTCTTGATCTTTCGCTGGCAGATGACCTGGATACCGAATTTCAACTTAAGAATGTGATCAATGCCAACAAGGAAGCTGTGGCTAAACTCATAAATCATCCCTTGTGCCATTTCGGTGCATCAGATGCCGGAGCGCATATTACCCAGTTTTGTGGTACGGGTGACACCACTCACCTGTTGGAACATTATGTGCGGGAGACGGGCCAGATGACGTTGGAAAGAGCGGTCCACCGCATGACAGGTGAAGTTGCCGGGGATTGGGGTCTGTCTGATCGCGGCACCCTGGAATTAGACAAGGCCGCCGACATCGTCATTTTTGACCCGGCAACGGTGACCGTTGGGGCAGAGGAGTTTGTCGACGATTTTCCCGGCGAAGCCCGACGATATGTCCGACGATCAGAAGGATATTCCGTGGTGATCGTCAACGGCGACGTTGTGTACAGAAATGGAGAGTATACAGGCGCAAGGCCCGGGAATATTGTCTAAGGAATCTAATTGCCGTTTAGAGATGTTCGGCGTTCCTGGTTTTTAGTATCTGGACTATGTCCCACAAAAATTGAACCAGGTGGTCGTGTTCGGCGCGCAGGGCTGGTATAGGGTTCTGGGGTAGCTCGCTGTGGTTTTATAGGTAAGGCTTGTATCTTCAATTACCAGTACTGTCAGCCAGTTAGCTGATGTACATCAAGATAGGCATTGCACCAGCTGGCCGAATGTGTGAATCAATCATAAAACAGGCCTTTTCTTGCTCGAAGTCAAGAAACTCACACCTAACGAGCTTATTGCGTTGAGGAGTTAACCCTGTTTGTGTTATTTCTATAGCTATCGATCAATGATCAGTTTTATAGATAAAAGCTTTCCTGCAAGACCTTGTGGATGGTTGTGCGACGTGATTATGTAACCATTGATAGGGTCTTTTTTTATGCACGACAACGGTTCGTGTGTCAGGCAAGTTGATTAATCGATGTTGTTGACTTTACAGACAAAAGCACAAAAGTGAGGACTGCGAAGTTGTTGGTGATTAATGACGGAAAAGCCAGCTTGCTCTAACACCCAGAGCCAGTCCTCAGTTGTATATTTGTTGTGAGCCGGGAACAAACGGTACATCGCGCTGCGAACTGCTTCAGCGCGTTCCGGTGGTGCATCACCCGTCATCCGGTCCAGATAAGCCGGTAATGGCGTCCTGATCCAGTCCTGAAGTAAGAAAACTCCCCCGGGCTTCAGCACCCGTGCCACTTTCTGCAGTACGGGAATAGGTTCAGGCAATACATGCAGTACGGCGACCATTGAAACCAGGTCAACACACCCATCCCCTAAGGGTATTTCTTCGTCAGTAATGTCATGGATGTGAAAACCTGGCTCATCACCCTCGTAATCCACCTCGTTGTCGGCGTACTCGATCATTGCCGCAGTGACGTCATAACCGTGAAGTATTGCATTGGCGTAGCGTGAACGCAGGTCGCGCAGCAGCAGTCCCGGGCCACAACCGATGTCGATCATCGTCGGGACAGGGGACAGGTGCGGATCGATAGTTTCTGAAAAATAATTCCAGAACATGTCGTCAAAACGATCACCATGACTGGATATCATCCGATTAACGAGTTCCTCGTCTGTAACGCCAGCGATTTCCTGATGTGTGGCCATGGTATTATTGATCCTTTGTGGGGGGTTTTTGTATGCCAACAGGCGAAAAGAGCAGGAAGTCTACACTAGCTGACAAAAGAGCCGGTGCTGTCATTGCTATTGATTGTCGTCGTATTAAAGACAATGCCAATAAAAACACATCTTGAAAAACCATGCTATTGTGATCCAGATCAAATTAGCAGTTAGTGGAATCAAATACTCCTATATGGTTCGGCCGTTAGAGTTGGGGAGATAGTTTGTCGACAGGTGAATCTGGATCGGGTGGTGACAACAGTGGTGGCTTGAGTAGCGCCTACGAAGGTCGAGCGCCAATCGGGTTGAAATTCGTTTACGGAGTCGGCGCCGCATCGGAGACCATTATCGGTGTTGCCTTCAACGCATTCAATTTTTTCTTCTACACCAATATCATGGGCGTACCGGGTACGCTGGCGGGCCTGGCGATCACCATTGCTTTGTTTTTTGACGCTGTTACCGACCCCCTTGTCGGTGCAATTTCTGATCGGTGGCGGTCAAAACTGGGCAGGCGCCACCCGTTCATGTTTGCGGCTCCCCTGCCGGTGATGGCCTGCCTGTTTATGATCTATTCGCCTCCTGAAAGCTTTGAGAGCTTTGAACTGTTCTTGTGGTTAACCGTGTTAACGATTCTGATGCGTTCCTGCATGACTCTATTCCATGTTCCGCATCTGGCTCTGGGCGCGGAGTTGTCAGCAGATTTCACGGAACGGACCCGGGTGATGAGTATTAACACACTGTTGGGTGCGCTGGGTGGATTTGGATTTGCCTTTATTGCCTATTCCTACTTTTTTGCCAGTACGCCTGAATATTCCAATGGTATGTTGAATCAATCGGCGTACCTGACAATGGCAATCTCTGCGTCGCTGGTCGGTGGCACTATCATGGTTCTATCAACAGTGTTCACCATGGGCGTTATTCCAAGGTTGCCGCAGGTACCGGAAAATATTCCCAGATTCAGCTTCCACGAGTTTATGCTGGATTGCAAATCTGCCTTGTCGAACCGGAACTACTTCATGTTGTTGATTGGCTACCTGCTGTTGAGTGCGACTCTGGGTACCCGGGCGACAATCGATTTGCATATGAATACCTATTACTGGGAACTGGTACCGGCGCAGATTCGTTACTTTGTTCTATTGGGGCTGGTTGCTTCGGTTATTGGGTTTCTGCTGACGGCACGACTGCATGAAAAATTTGAAAAGAAACCGGTGCTCATCTTCTGCCTTATTGGATTACTGATCTCTGCATCTTCGCCGGTTTTTTTGAGAATTTTTGGTCTATTTCCTGAAAATCACTCAGACGCTTTGTTGCCCAGTTTAATTTTCTTTTACTTAATGACAGCATCATTTGGCATCATCCTGCTGATCAGTGCCATGTCGGCACTCGCAGACATTGCAGACGAGCAGGAATTGATGACAGGCCGTCGACAGGAAGGCGTGTTTTACGCAGCACGATCATTCTTTGCCAAAGCATCATCGGGATTGGGTCACCTGATTGCGGGTATTGCTATCGATATTATTGAATTTCCCGTCGGGGCTGAGCCAGGGACCATTGCAGAAGAGACGATATTCAATCTTGGTCTGATCGATGGGCCTTTCGCGGTTGTTCCGGGTGTCATTGCCGTCGTCTTCTATTTGCAATATAAACTTACCCGGTCGAAGCACGCAGAAATTCAGGCCGAACTTAAGGAGCGTCATGCGCGGGAATCTGGCGCAGGCATTGCCGGAGCCGATGCGTAATTGGAGGCCGGCGGTTCCTGATCGTTCGTTAACCCGGTTTACCATCAATTCGTGGAAAAACAAGCACGGGTGTGTACAGAACCAGGAAAATCAAAAACGCCAGAACCCAGAGCCCACCGGAGACGGTCACGATTACTGCATAGAGTTCGGGATAGACAACGGGTAGAAAGACCCGCAGGAAACAGGCAAGGTTAATCAGGATAAATGCCAGGGTGGTCGCTGTTGATACCTTGAGTGGCCGCCCTGAATGACCGAGGGAAACACGTACCATCATCCCCAGTGTCATACCGCCGATAGTCCCAATAGTGATTGCGTGTAGCGCCGGTTTACCGATAACTGGAAAAAACGCTTCGGCAAAGAACATGCAGAACCCAACCACCAACCAGCCATAAGAGGTGTACAGAATCCAGAGCAGCGGGTTGGGCCAGATTTGAATGGAATACCATTGTCTGATCCGTAGCAGACTCACGCCTGCTGCAAACAGTGCGACCCAGCCAGTGATGTTTCCCGGTTGACCCTGGTAGCCGTAGACAAGGGCAAAGACCAGGCTTGACAGGATTGCAGCTCGATCAAGCCAGGATGACACTTCGGCCTTATATCCCGGAATCGCCGTGCTTGAGAAAAACGGGATAACACGACCGCCGATCACAGTGATCACCACCACTACGAGGCCGACACATGCCCTGCTGGCCATATCTCCCCAGTGTTCCAGGAGTTGCAATGCTTGTAGATGGATAAGCAGGTTACAAATAGTCAGGAAAGCAAACAGGGGAATAAAAAACAGGTTGCGTCGATTATCTGACATAACCAGCGGTAGTCCTATGGCAATCGCCAGTGCGGGTAAGAAAAGCAGGTCAACCACGGCGACGACTCGGGGATCGAAGTAGTCGGTGAAAAAAGGCAGCACGCGACCGAGCAGCCAGAGCACGACCAGTGTTGCAAGGCGGCCATGTCGTGCGGTTTCGAGCCCTGTCCAGTTGCGAACCGACGTGAGTAAAAAACCAGCGATAACAGCGACGGCATAGCCGAATATCATCTCGTGGCTATGCCAGAGAAATGGGCCGTAGTAGCTGGCTGCGGCCAGTTGGCCTTGAAACATAAGCATCCAGCCAAGTACCAGGAATATGGCGCTAAAACCGGCGAAAAGGAAAAATGGCCGAAATCCCAGTTCAAACAACGCAGTTTTCTTCAAGAAGGTTGCTCCTGTTGGGTCGTCACCGTGGCTCGCGTTCTCAGGTCAGAATTGCTCGAAACAGCCCGGATAACTCGTTAGCGTTATCTTCCCGTCGCCAGCCGAGCAATGTTGCCTTGATCGCAGCTACCGTGGCCATGGGTTCATCGAACATGAAGTGATGGTGGGTCGCTGGAATCACGAAACTTGGCAAAAACCCGTTTGAAATCTCTTCGATATAGCCTGCGCTCTGGGCACCACCGTCAGTGCTGTGTTCACCGAGAATTAATGCAGTGGGACATCTGATCCCAACGAACTTGTCCCGCTGGGATTCTCCCATTTCAAGATGATCAAACAAAGCCGGGTCGAACTTCCAGGTCCAGCCTCCCTCAACCTGGCGCAGGGATTGTCGCGCCAGGTAGGTCACCACATAGGGATGTTGGCAGGGTTGCTCCGGCACCAGCCGGAATCGACCCAGGGCAACGTCAATGTCCTCATAAACCCGGGTAGGTCTGGCGGGTTCCTGGCCGCGCTCATCAAATTGTTTCCCCCATTCGAGGAAGTCATCCGGGGGATTTACCGTAAAATCACAAAAAATAATGCCGCCCAATTGATCGCCGAACTGATGCCCGGTTTCCAGAGCGACAAAGCCTCCGAAACTATGAGCAACGATGTAGGGCTTTTCACCGAGATTAGCAGCGCGGCAGACAGCCATAACTTCCCTGGCAAAGGTATTTCCAGTGTACTTCTCACGCCAGCCACTATCACCATGGCCAGACAAATCTATGGAGGCTACCCGGAACTGGTCGGTCAAAAATGGCGCTACAAATCGCCACCATTCGAGGTGCGCGTTGCTGCCATGGATCATGATGATGCCCGGTTTGCCGACGTCGCCCCAGGCGGCGAAATGAATTTTGCAATCGTCGACGATGACTTCGCCATCTTCACGCTTCGATTCTATCGCTCTTGTGAACCATTCTGGTTCCTGCTGTTGAACACTCACACCTTGACCTCTTTTTTTACAAGCGCGTGAATTTACCACAGGCGTTTCCAGTTACCAAACCATGGGCTGAATTGTAGTAGGCTATGGAAATATCTACTCAATAGAAGTTTCCCAGGTGATTATTAGTGACAGGGAACTTTAGCAAGGCAAAAGAGGATGACATGACCGAGACAGTGAGCTACGAAGTTAAGGGACAGACAGCCATTATTCGACTCAACAGACCAGAGAGACTCAACGCACTGGATGAAAATCTCATCCAGGAACTGCGCAGCGCCTGGCGACGCTATGCTGTCAGTGATGAGAAATGTGCGATCCTGTGCGCCGAGGGTGAACGTGCGTTTTCCGTCGGGGCAGACATAAAGAGTCCTCCACTGGAAATGTGGCAGGGTGTGCCTGGCGTGGGTGTTCTTCTCAATAAGCCTATTATAGCGGCGGTGCACGGCTACTGTGTCGGTGGCGCCTATATCCTGGTTCAGATGTGTGATCTTGTCGTCGCGGCAAGCAATACCATATTCAAGTACCCGGAAGCCCAGGTGGGTTTTACCGGCGGCCTGATTGCCGGATGCGCGGTTCGCGTGCCTCACAAGATCGCCATGGAGTTTATGCTGCTGGGCCAGGATCTATGTGCCGAGCGCGCATATGAGGTGGGCATGGTGAATCGGGTCGTGCCACCCGGCGAGGAGCTGCAGGCAGCAATGGAGTATGCAGAAATCTTCGAACGCAGCGCGCCTTTAGTAGTACAAACCATCAAGTCGTTTGTAAACCAGACCCTGCCCAGAGGGCCGAGTGAAGTGTCGGCATTGGCCAGGGACGAACTGCTGGGGGTGTCAACCAGTGCAGATGGTGCAGAGGGTCGACTGGCATTTAAGGAAAAGCGCCCTCCCAATTTTCAGGGCAGATAAGTTACTGACAGACGATTTGGTAAGCTTCTGACGAAACGAATTGGCAAGCCAGCAATTCGAGCAATATGCTGAACAGCTATTTAGGAGAAACAACGATGAAAACAGTGAATCTGGGTGAGTTGGAAGTCAGCGCCATTGGCCTTGGCTGTATGGGTATGTCACAAGCCTATGGTAAGGCCGATCCCGAGGAGTCAGAAAGAACATTACATCGCGCGCTGGATATTGGTGTGACATTTCTGGACACCGCAAACGTTTATGGCATGGGTCATAACGAGAAACTCGTCGGCAGGGTACTTAATAAACGTCGCAATGAAATACAACTGGCGACCAAGTTTGGCATTTCTGTCGAAGACGGTAAACGGGGCATTAACGGTCGGCCGGAACAGGTAGCAAGCCGGTGTGATGAGTCCCTGCAAAGACTTCAAACTGAAGTCATCGACCTTTACTATTTACACAGGCTGGATCCCGATGTGCCAATTGAAGAAACAGTCGGCGCCATGGCTGACCTGATTAAGGCGGGTAAGGTTCGGTATCTGGGTTTATCAGAAGTCTCCGCCAGGACGTTAAGAAAAGCCCACGCGGTACATCCTATTTCTGCGGTGCAATCAGAATACTCACTGTGGACCAGGGATCCGGAAGATCACGTGCTGGGCGCCTGCAGGGAGCTTGGTGTTGGTTTTGTGCCCTTCAGCCCGATGGGCAGGGCGATATTGACAGGGACCATTACCAACGACGATTCCATCGAGGCCGAGGGCGATATGCGTTCGACCATGCCGCGCTTTCAGGGTGAAAATCTGGCTAACAATTTAAAGCTGGTTGAATCCCTTGGCGAGATTGCTGAAAGCCAGGGAATCACCCGGGGCCAGATTGCTCTCGCCTGGTTGTTGGCACAAGGTGATTTTATTGCTCCAATACCCGGGACCAAACGTGTCAGCTACCTGGAAGAGAATGCGGCGGCAGTAGATATTCAACTTGATCCCGGGACCTTGTCTAAGGTGGATGAACTATTCGCGGTGGCGAATGTGTCCGGTGAAAGATATACAGAAGCCGGTATGCGTTCGCTGGATCGTGATTAGAAAGCCACTAACAGCTATCGGGATTCAAGCGGGTTAATTCTCCTTATTTGCGTCTGATTAATTCTACCTGCTGCGGGTCTCCTGCTGGTGTAAAGCCGAAGATCTGGCCATAAAAATCAAGCTCGGAATTCAGCGCTTTGATGTTATTCGCCGGTTGACGAAAGCCATGGCCTTCACCTTCAAAAGGAATGTAGGCCGTTGGGATGCCGTTTTTCTTCAATGCCTCGAAAATCATTTCCGACTGGTTCGGAGGAACGACCTCGTCATCCAGACCCTGGAGAATCAGCAATGGCGCACTGATATTGTCTACACTGTAGATGGGTGATCGTTGCAAGTAGACATCTTTCTTCTCTGGGTAGGCGCCAATCAATTGGTCCAGGTATCGGGATTCGAATTTATGGGTGTCCCGGGCTAGAATTTCCAGATCGCTGATCCCAAAATAACTGGTTCCGGCTTTGAATACGTTTTCAAAAGCCAGTGCTGCCAGTACTGTGTATCCACCGGCGCTGCCTCCCCGAATTGCCAGCTTGTTGCTGTCGACATATTTCTGTTCAGCCAGCCAGCGAGTGCCGTTGGCGACATCCTCGATATCCACGATGCCCCAGTTGGGATAGAGTTTTTTGCGGAATGCCCTGCCGTAGCCCGTACTGCCTCGGTGGTTGACATCAAACACGGCGAATCCCCTGCTGGTCCAGAACTGGATGCTGGGGTCTAAGGTTGAAGATGTGGCGGCGACGGGGCCGCCATGAACTTTGACAATTAACGGTGGTAGTGCGTTCTTTGGCCCGGCGAAGTCGGCGTTGCCGGGGGGATAGAAAAATCCATAGGCTTCTTCATTGTCTCCTGTGGAGTAGGTGATCGCCTGCGGCTCGGACAGGTACTTGGGTTCAATGCTGGGTCCATTCGGCTCGTAGACCTTATGATAGCTGTCATTGTCGAGGTGATAAATGGCATGCTTGCTATCGGGGGTTGATGCGATGAAATATACATTGTCTCCGTTCAGCGTCACCGCACCGGCAGATGAGAAAGGCTTGCCAATATCTTTTAGTGCGCCTGTTGTCAGGTCGAGACGTGCCAACTGGGAAGATCCTTCCCGGGAGTAGGTCAGCAGGATGGACGAATCGTTTTCGAAGGTAAAGCTACCCATTTCAATTGGCTGGTCGATAAGCAATTCGGGTAAGCCATCTTCGTCCACTCGATAAAGCACCCACCAGTTTGACCAGTCAGCTACAAAGTACAATGTTCCGTCACTGGAAAAGGTCGCGCTGCGAAGTGCTGCGCCGGTTGTTATTCCGTGTGGCAGGCTGATTTCCGATTGGCTTTTTGCTGAGCCGTTGGAATCCAGTTCTATGATTCTCAGTTGGGTATCGTCCCAGGGCATATTCGGATGGGACCAGGTGATAAAGGCGACGGATCGGCCATCGGGAGAGAGCGAAGGGCCAGATACAAAGTCAGTGCCTTCAAATAAAATCCTGCCTTCACCACCATTGTTCATGTCGATGGCGACCAGTGTATTCACGGCTTCGCCTTCTGCCCGGTGGTCTTCCCGAACGCAAATGATCTGTTGATGGTTCAAGTCTGCGATGCAATCCATGTACCTCAACCCGGCTGGCGTTAACGCAGCGGCTTCCTGACCCGGGGTTAACTTATAGAGCTTCTGGTCTGTGAAATTGGAATAGTAAATATCATCCCCTGCGATCAGGTATGGCCGCCCGCCATATTCGTGGACGCGAGAGCGAACGCTTAATGCAGGATTAGTCAACGGCTGGGGTTTTTTATGTTGGTCCAGGGCGACTAGCATGTTGCGCCCGTTGTTGGCGGCTCTGGATTCGATAAAATAGAGTGAACCGTTTTCGGCGGTCAGGTAGGCAATATTGTCTGAACTTTCGAAAATCGTCGCGGCGGTCAGGGGTGATTCCCAGGAACCATAAGGTGCCACGACTGGATTGTTATCGTCTTCAGCTTTCATCGCTTTCTCCCTGGAACTGCAGTTCACCAGCAACACAATGACTATGATAATACCTGTTAACTTTGCGATGGCTGTACCTACTTTCGATTTATGGTTCTGGTAATTGGTCGATTAACCCGTATCACTATACGCCATCCACATGTTCTTCGAGAGCTTGTTGGCGTTCAATCGTCCGCTCCTGGATCATGCGATAGGCAGTGTAGTACTTGTGTATGTTCGCGACATATCTGACAGGTTCACGGCTGATCATCCTTGCTGCCATTACTTCAACATTGCCAAACCAGACGTTTGGGTCCAGGCCATTTTTCGCTGCGGCGTTCCTTAGTCGAATGACGTTTGCGGGTCCTGCGTTGTAAGCCGCCCAGCTAAACAAGCGCTGGTCCAGGGGCTTGATATCATCGTCAGAAAAGTAACGTCCCCGAATGAATCTCAAGTATTTGGTACCCGCATGAATATTATCTTCCACCTGGTCTATATTAGGGATAGCGACATTGGGATCACGTGCGGTACTGGGTAGTACCTGCATAATACCTATCGCACCACGATGGCTTCTCAGCTTTTGATTCAGCCTGGACTCCTGGTAAGCCTGGGCAGCGAGAGCTAAGGGGTCGAAGCCATACATATCGCCGTATCTCTCGAACAGATAGAGAAAATTCATTAGTTTGTCCCTTTCGAGCCGTTCGGCAGGGTTATCAATCCACTGGGTGTTCTCGAAATATTTGGTGAAGAGTACATTCCCTAATAATGTGCCTTTCTTGGCTTTGGGCATGAAAGCATTCAGCGCTTGCAGTAGTTCAGGTGAATTTTTTCGAACAGCCCAGCCAACATATTTATCTTCAGATACTTTTACCTGTTCCAGAATGTCGAGATTGGGTAACACCTGTGCCCAGAGTCTGGCCTTGAAATCATCACACACGGTATAGTCGATAATACCAGCATTGACCAGTTCGAGGATGTCTTCAGTCAGTAGCCTGGGATCAGATTCGATGATATCAACCTCTGGCATATCCAGGGTGTTCAGATCGTTGTTTAATTCCTCCAGGTGCTGCACGTAGGAGCTGGAATTCAAAACATAGATCTGCTTACCGCTCAATCCTCCTTTTGAATCTATCCGGGGGGCATTTTTGTATTTGACGATGACTTCATCAACCAGGCTTGTCTGACCCGATACAAAATCAACCAGGTTTGCCCGATCTGGCGTGATTGTCAGTAGTGCGGCGGCGATATCGCCTTCACCCGCAATAAGCGCCGGGAGCAATTGATGAAATTCTACCGGGATAAATTGTACAAACAATTTGTCGGATTCTCGGCGGATACCCTTGTTAAGAGTCTTCATGAGCTGGCGAACCAGTTCCGCCTGGATACCGAGAATGCGACCACCTTCAAGGAAGAAGTCCGTTTGACTATGGGTGACCAGTACACGTATCAATCGGCGATGACGTATTTCGCCAAGATCACCGGTAAACAGTCCAGCGTTTGTATCCTTAACGTTCTCGGGTATCTCTTCGAGCACGCTGTGCCCTTCGTCGCCGGAGGTGACAGAATAACGATTGGTTTGCGCCATGAGCAACGCATGGTTTGCTGCAATCAACAGGGAAAGGATAAGACTCACTACAATCTTCATTGCGTTGAAACTACCTGGGTGTCGTGATGCATATCAAGTTTAATGATTTTTACCTGCAGCGGAAAATTAAATGCTATCTCCCGGTACTACGGGCCAGATGACACAAGTCTACCGCCCAGGGTAAAGTCTGGTAGGCTGCGAGTTGTTTGGTACGAAGGTTAACGTCATGCGTCTGGAAAACGCGGGTGGGCTACTGGTTGGGTTGCTGTGTATGCTGGCGATGCCGGTCACTGCGGTGTTGATTGACCCGCCTGGTGCTGATTCGCGCGGGACTAAACTGCGCCATGATTTGCATGCAGCCTATCTTCAGAAAAAGGGTTCCTATGTGGTGCGTTCCAGTCATATGGACGACGATGGCGTACCGACATATACCAATCGACTGGTCCACGAAGATTCTCCTTATTTACTGCAACACGCGCACAACCCCGTTGACTGGCATCCCTGGGGTCCCTCGGCGTTTGCACTTGCTGTGGAGGAAAATAAACTTGTATTCCTGTCAATCGGCTATTCCACCTGTCATTGGTGTCACGTGATGGAACGGGAGAGTTTTGACAATGAAGATATTGCCAGGCTGCTAAACGAGAATTTTATCGCTATCAAAGTGGATCGGGAACAGAGGCCGGATCTCGATGAAATTTATATGACCGGTGTGCAGTTAATGACGGGTCGTGGTGGTTGGCCCATGTCCAGCTTCCTGACAAACGAGGGCAAACCATTCTATGGTGGAACTTACTTCCCGCCCCGGGATTTTGTCTTGTTGTTGAATCAGGTCAAAGAATTCTGGCGTACCCGACACGATGATTTGTTGCGCCAGGCCGATGAGGTTACCGCTGCAGTTACCCGAATCACATCCGCTCAGAGTGAAGCGAAAGAGATTAATCATGCGGTGGTGAAAAACGCTGTCCAGGTGCTGATAGCCCGACATGACCCGGCGTATGGAGGATTTGGTCGCGGTATAAAATTTCCGCAGGAGAGCAATCTGTTGCTGCTACTCCATGCCTGGCAACGAGACGATGATGAGTCAGCTTTAAGGGTGGCAACAAAAACCCTTGATGCCATGGCTGCCGGGGGAATCTATGACCAGTTTGGAGGCGGATTCCACCGCTATTCAACTGATCGCAAGTGGCAGGTGCCGCATTTCGAGAAGATGCTCTACAACCAGGCTCAACTGGTACGGGCTTACACCAAGGCTTATGAAGTGACGCACGATGCTGCATACAGACGCGTAGTTCAGCAAACTCTCGACTTTGTGCTGCGTGATATGAGTTCTGAGGCTGGCAGTTTTTATTCCGCCTGGGATGCGGATTCAGAAGGCGAGGAAGGACTGTTCTATCTGTGGATGCCTGAACAGATGGCTGATGTGCTGTCCCGTAAGGAATTGGTACTGGTGCAGGATTTGTTTCGAATCACAGACCCGGGTAATTTCGAAGGCAAAAACATACCGACGCTGCCGTCTACCCTCGAAGCATACAGCGTCAAAAACCAGCTCGAACTGTCCCATTTGATTGCAGATGTGGCGCGAATAAGAGGAAAATTGACCAGCAGTCGAACCGGTCGAATTCCGCCATTGAGGGACGAAAAAGTAATTTCTGCCTGGAATGGCATGATGATATCAGCCTTTGTGCTGGCAGCAAGAGAACTGGAGCGAGAAGATTATCTGCAAGCTGCGATTAAAGCTGGTGAAGAGATCTGGTCCCGGGCCTGGTCGAAAGAACACCAACTCAGACGCATCATTCTGCATGATCATGCTTCAACGGCTGCAGGCCTTGAAGACTATGCCTATCTGGGAGAGAGCTATGTTTTCCTGTTTGATGCGACAGCAGATGCCCTGTGGCGAGAGCGGGCTGAACTGTTAGCAGCAGTGATGGTCGAGAAATTTTGGGATAGTGAACGTGGTGGTTTTTTTCTCGCCCAGGTACATGTCGAAGAGCCGTCCATCGCCCGGCCAAAGAGTCCGGCCGATGGTGCTATCGGTTCAGGCAATGCAGTTGCGCTGAACCTGCTGGTCAGGTTGTACGAGCGCAGTGGCGAGTTGCACTATCGGCAGCGAATTATCGACACCATCAATGCTTTCTCTGGTTTAATTCAAGCGTCGCCTGCTAACTTTTCTACCATGCTGCTTGGGGTGAGTGACTACAATCAGGGTTCAGTTGAGTCTGTTCAGTTCAGCAGAGCAGGTCATGTCAAAGCGGTTGCCCGGTTGAAGGAATCCCGGGGTTTTGAAATCAATCTTTCAATATCACCCGGCTGGCATATCAATGCCCACCAGGTAAACCAGGCTGACCTGATTGCCACACGGGTCGAAACCCGTGGTACTGGCCGGACTCTTGATAAGATTGATTATCCTTCGGGGCATCTAAGACAATTAGGATTTCAGGAGGCTCCCTTGAATCTATACGAGGGTCGACTTGTAATATCCGGTGCCTTCAATGAGGGGGCGATGACGGCTTTGCCCCTGGAATTACATTTACAGGCGTGTAACGATGAAATTTGTCTGGCGCCGGAGTGGTTGAATTTCAGATTGTATTCGGACGATACCCCTAGCCAATAAAAAGAGGAAATTAATATGACAAAGGTTCAATTTGGTATCGGCTTGCGCCGACTGGACACGGTTGCGGAGGATGCAAAAAATGCAGAATCACTCGGCTATGAGTTTTTGTCCACCGGTGAGCATGTGTTTTTTTATGGGCCGATTAATAACGGGCTGATTTCGCTGGCTGCCGCGGCCGGTGCAACAACCCATATTAAACTGATGAGCACGATTACGCTGGTGCCGCTCTACCCCGCGGCGTTGCTGGCGAAACAGGTCACAGCGCTGGATGTGGTATCTGGCGGCCGGTTCAGTCTGGGCGTTGGTGTTGGTGGCGAGTTTGCAAAAGAGTTCGAAGCCTGCGGTGTACCGGTGAACGAGAGAGGCGCGCGTACGAACGAGGCGCTTGAAGTGATGAAGCGACTCTGGACGGAAGATGAGGTGACCTTTGATGGCCGTTTCACCACGCTCCCCGGCGTCACGCTCGATCCGAAACCGGTGCAAAAACCGCATCCGCCCATCTGGATTTCTGGTCGCAGCGACGCCGCAATGAAGCGCTGTGCAAGATACGGTACCGGTTGGCTGCCCTATATGTATACACCTGAAAAGCTGGCGATGAGTCTGCAAACCATTCACGAATACAGAGAGCAGGAAGAAACCCAGTCACCGGTGTTGCCTGGTTTATTTATTTTCTTCGCAGTCCACGAAGACAGAGACACGGCGATAAAAATGGCGACGGACAGGCTATCGGCGCAGTACAACCAGGACTTTTCTGCCTTGGTTGGCAAGTACGCGCTGGCGGGTAATCCGGACGATTGCATTAAGAGATTAAGGCAGTACATTGATGCCGGGGCGGGCACCATTCTTCTTAACTCTGCTTGTCCCGGTGGCTATACTGCCGATAATGAAAGGCTGTTTGCCGAGAAGGTGCTGCCAGCCTTCAGAACATAGCAACAACTAGGGAGGTCGTGCATGTCAATACAGGAGTTAGGCAGCATCGGGGAGTTTATTAGCTCCATTGCCGTATTGATAACACTGGTCTATCTTGCTCTGCAGGTGAAGCAGACACGCAACGCGACAGTCGCCAGTGCGATGCAGAATAACCGCATACAGTTTCAGAATATTATGCTCGCTAACCGTGATTCACTGATAGCGCCGATTATTATCAAGGCAGACAAGGGTGAAGCGTTAACGGAGGAAGAAGAGTACCGCTTATCACATCACATCAATTTGCAATGGAACCTGCTGTTTTCTGAATACGTTCAGCTGAAGATTGGCTATACCGAGGGCTGGACACCCAGTGACAAACTGGCCCTGACCCGGATATTCCACCGATACGATGGTCGGGCGGCAGTCTGGTGGCAGAAGACGGGAAAGTTGATCTATCCCGAGACGTTTGTGAGACATGTTGAGGAGCACAAACCAAATCCCTAGCTTTGTTCCCTGGTTTTTTTGCTATTTCGTCGCCTTGATCGTTTTCACCACATCCATAAACAGGTTGTTAACTTCTGTGACGTTTAACCCGGCAGCTTCGACATTGTTGACAGTTGCACGATTCATTTCCGGGCCTAGTCTTCGGCTGATTTGGGTCATCAATGTCATCATCAACTTGAAGGGGTAGTACCTGCTACCGGTATGTTCGAACATGAACAGGTTGCCGTCGGGTTTCAACACACGCTTTAAGGCTTTTAATCCTTCAACCGGGTTCGGGACTGAACAAAACGTACAGGATGTGAAAACCTGGTCGAAACTTTCGTCTTCGAAATCCATTTCATGCACATCCATGGCTTGGGCCGTGATTGATCCGTCATAGGCGGCGATTCTGGGCTCGGCAACTTCCAGCATTTTTGGGCTGATATCGATAGCAGTGATCTCCTTTCCGGGGGGGAATGCGGCAATATCGAGACCGGTGCCTAACGCTAAAAAGAGAATTTTGCCGTCCATGTTGCTGAAGAGTTCACGTTTTGCTGGCAGCCATCGCTCCTCGGCACCTTTTGAAGCCATGATGTCGAATGTGGGTGCCGCCTTGTCCCATTTTCTTTGTGTTACCAGGTCTGCCATCGACCAGTCTCCTTTATGTTCTTTAATCTATTTTTTGTCGAGGTTGCTTTCAATCTCAAGCTCATCTATCGCCAGCGAACGGGTTCTGTACCTCTCAGTGCACTATTCAGGATCCAGATTACAACCAGGGAAATCAGCCCGCATACAGCGCCGAGATAAAAGCAATCCGTCGCGCTGAGTTGCTCCATCGCTGCCCACATGCCAACTACCATGCCGGATACCATCCCTGTGAACATCAGAGGCACCATGACTTCCATGGCACCAAACAACACCGAGAAGGGAATCCAGAGGATGATGGCAACCAACATACTCACTGCCATCATCAAAAACATGGCGATCCACATATTCCAGCCGGGGTCGACGATGAGCCAACTGAGCCAGCCAACCAATGCCCCCGTGAGCAGGTTGGCGAACAAGTCGCCGAGAACGAAGTAAAGTCTGTGATCCATGGAGCATGCCTTTTTTCCAACGACGCAGATAGAACGATACCTTATGAAGTTTTGCCAACGTCGGCAAGGTATAAAGCAGACAGACAGTTAACCCGGGATGCAATCTCGGTTATCCTGTGCAATTGATATGAAACTTTTTGGCTACAGTTCGGGGCAGACCAATGATTGAGTTGAAGGTTAATGGGAAGGCATATTCGGTGGATGTTGCACCAGACACGCCATTGTTATGGGTAATTCGCGAAAACCTGGGGTTAACGGGAACCAAATTTGGATGTGGCGTAGCGCAGTGTGGTGCCTGTACCGTACATCTCCAAGGCACTCCAATTGATGCAGTCTGCAGCAGAAGACTGGGGTGGTAACGTATCTGAATTGACCACGAACAATGGTTTATTGATGCATAAAGCCTCCGGCAGGAGCGCACGTTATTCGACCTTTGCTGCCGTTGCTGGTACGAAACAGCCTCCCTCGGAGCCAAAACTCAAGACACCGGATCAGTTCAAGATTATGGGGGAAGACGTACCCCGCCTTATTCCCTCCAAAGTCGATGGCTCGGCGATGTTCGGGATTGATGCCAGTGTTGAAGGTATGAAAATCGCAACGATCAACGCTTCACCGGTTTTTGGTGGAACCGTTGTGACAATGGATGCCTCTGCTGCCATGAAAATGCCAGGGGTGGTTGATGTCGTTAACCTGAATGATGCCATCGCGGTTGTTGCTGATGGTTACTGGCAGGTGAAACAGGCACTGGCGAGTATTGATATCACCTGGAGCAAGACAGACAGCGACGCAATAAATAGCGACAAGGTGTTTGCTCAGTTTCAGTCTGATATTAAGCGGGCAGTCGAAAACGGTGACGCGAAATCTGACGTTAATCTCGGTGATACTTCGAAAGCAATGAATGGTGCCAGGCAGGTTATTGAGCGTAGTTACCAGGTACCTTATCTTGCCCATGCCTGTTTCGCCCGGCAGGACCCCTATCAGTTTCGTCGTGATCTGTTGAAGGATCAGACGCGGCATCGAGAGATTCTTGATCTGGTGGCAAAAAAATCCAATTGGGATAAACCCATCGGCAAGAACAGAGGTCGGGGTATTGCTTTACAGGAATCCTTTGGCACCCTGGTCACGCAGGTGAGACCTATATTATCAATAGCCATGAATCCTGGGGTGGCGCTGGTGAACCCGGTACACCGGGCACCGCACCTGCGCTGGCGAATGCAATTTTTGCTGCCACAGGTACCCGCGTGCGTGAGTTACCAGTATCCAAATATGAGTTCAACATCGATTTCGTGGAAGAGAACGAGGTCTGACAGCTAAGGAGCCTCTGGTGTGCTGTGTCAGGTCTCACGTCGTCGATTCAGAACCGCGAGGACGGCTGCCCCCGCCAGAAACGTCGCGCTGTACACCATGCCAATTGTTGCCAATTCAAAGTTCGGCAAAACGGGTGCCATAAACGCCAGTATGTGAAAGCTCAGTACAATGATCGCAATGTTAAAAAAGGCCAGTTCCTTGGCAATAGGTGTGCTTAGATTGGGGTCAAGAATTCGCAGTAGCAGCAGGCCGCTGCCTGTCGAGCCCGTACAGCAACCAAACACCGTAACAGCCCGCTCGACACTAAAGGACTTCAGGGACCTTCCGTAGGCATAGCAGAGCAGTGCGGTAACCAGGGAAATTGCGATACAGGTCAGTGTGATGGGCAGCAGGTAGGCTGATAGCAGGGAAAATTGAATGCTCATAATCGTTGCCACCACCATCAGGTCCACAGACGTGCCGGTAATTCTTTTCTGGGTCTCGTTATCGATCAGGTGGCCCCAGCCGACGCGATCAATCAATGCACGCAGAATCACACAAACAATCAGGCCGTGAATAAAAAACAGGTTGTGGCTGAACAGGATGCCCAGATTGACCCCGGAAAGATTTACCTCTGAAGCCAGGGGTTCCACGAACTTGAGGTATTGATCCGTTAATACATATCCCAACGCCAATACAGCCAGGTGAAATGTCAGGGAGTCGACGTTTGCGGCATGGGTAACCTGTACACCGGCAGATTGTCTTGAGCCAGGTGCCAGTATCCCCTTTAGAAACTCGTCATCAATGCGTGCTGTTTTGTTGTGGTGCATGCCTTTGCTGATAGCATACCGGGCAGCAGGCACGCCGACCACAAAGGCCACGACGAAACCGGCGGAAGCATAGATCAAACCGAAATCCGCAGCATGGCTGATGCCAAAGCTATCGCTCCAGATAGTGCCCATGGCCAAAGCCTGGCCCGGCCCCTGGGTGAACCCGTGGGTGGCAATCATGCCGAGAAAATGAGATAGCTCATTGCCTGTCACCTTGTTATACAAGGCAATGACGCCCAGGCCGACCAGTCCTTGCAACACCAGGCTCATCACCCAGATGACAGACAACCAGGTGCCCCCGGCGGCGATGGAATTGCTGCTGTTGGTACGTTCTTTGCCTACCAGTACCAGGGACATAAAGCTCAAGGTAAAAAAGTGGAATGCAAACGCCGTAAAGTCACTGTTCACAAAACCAAAAGACAGATCAACGTTAATAAGGGTAAATCCCAACAAACCGGCAATCAGGCTTGCCGGGATTAAAGCCGACTGGATCCATTTGAATCTCGCCCGGATTGCTACACCGGCAAGAATCAGGCTCACCATAAATGCAAAGGCGATAACGCCTGGAAATGTTGCCGTCATAAAGTGCTAGATCCTCGAAGCCGTAAGTATGATATCTGACATTTGCCAGACTTCCGTGAATCTCGCGTCGACTTGCATCGCTTCTTCATCTTTGCCTTGCTGTTTGAGCGCCTGGACAAGCCCGTACATGGACCAGCCGTTTCGCGGATAGTCCTTCAGGTCCTGCCGATAGACGGCTTCTGCCCGGGCGGGCTCACCTAGTTGCATGAGGGCTTGGCCCAGGGCCTGTCTTGTCGGGTAGTACCAGAAAGGCGGCTCGGTATACGGCAGGCTGTCTTGCAGTTCTACCGCTGTAGCATATTTCTCGGCGGCCCCGGCAAAATCACCCTCGTAAAATTCTATATCCCCTTGTAACAATTCATCTGCGATATCCATGAGCTTGCTCGCCGGGTAGCCACGTTTATCCAGGAATGTCATGGTTGCGTCACTTCGATAGCTTACAAGCTGATCAAGTTCAGTTTTTGCAGCATCACTGTTCCCGTTGGCGGCAAATGCAACACCTCTGGCATAGTGATACATGCCGCGGGAGTACTTCAAGTCTTCAGGAGGCATTTCCTGGTTCATGATTTCCTCCCATTTACCAAACCTGACATAAGAGAGCAGGGGAATAGTATGGAAAAACTCGACCGTCGGAAATTGCCTGATCTGATCCAGGTTCACGTTGCGCGCAACCCTTAGCGCAGAATTGATGGAAAGCTCACTGCGCCCCTCCATCGTCGAGGCAGCCCAGAGAAAGTGAATGTTATGGGGGTAATACAGTGCCGGGTAAAACCCCTGGGCATTACATTGGGCGATGTACTCTTCATCAACGCGCGCAGCTTCAATATTGGCCGTAGACGCATCGTTATATCTGCCAACACGCCAGTATATATGTGCTGGCATGTGAACCAGGTGACCCGCGCCGGGAACCAGGTTGGCGAGTTGGTCCGCCGCAGCCTCGGCACGGGCTGGTTCCGACGAGGCTTCAACGGCATGGATATACAAGTGTAATGCCAGGGCGTGATCAGATTTGCGTTGCAGTACGCTTTCGAGCTGTTCAATAACCTTGACTGTCTCGTCCCTGGGGTTTCCGTCGTCCTTCCAGTAGTTCCAGGGCATGGTGTTCATCATTGATTCTGCGTACAAAGCCGCGGCATCAAGATCATCGGGATACTGCCTGGTCAGATCTCCCATTGCGCTGGCATAGGCCAGGTCCAGTGGTGCACGATCAGTGCCCGGGTCGCCGTTGTATCGTTTCTGCAGCGCTTCGATATAGGCGCGTTCAGCCTCGGTAACGCTGGTTTTTCTTTTAACCGCCTCCTGCAGCACTTTGTAAGCCTGGATTCTTTCTGCATCGGACATAATGACCTGCCCGTCTGAATTGATATTGATGTTTGGCCCGGTTGCCAGTGATTCGCCCCAGTAGCACATGGCACAGTCCGGGTCGAGCCGTTGTGCCGCCTTAAAACTGCGTATGGATTCAGCATGATTGAACGCAAAGGTGAGGGTCATACCCTGGTCGAAAAACTGTTGCGCCCCCTTGTGGCTGGTGGTGATGGGATGGTGAAAATTTCCCATACCGGCAAACAGTGGCGCACCGGCTTCAACTGCTAGCGCTACTTCCCTGTCGGATGAGGTACAGCTGCTGAGTGATATTGCAATGATTAGGTTCAGGACGACGATTATTTTTTTCATTTTGCTTCTCCTAAAACGATATTTTACAACTAGTTGGTGCCCTGGTTAACGGGCGCATCAGCAATCTTCAGCAGCTGTTTACCCATGTTTTTGCCCTCGAACAAACGCAGGAATGTTTTCGGCGTATTCTCAATACCTTCCTGGATATCCTCTGCATGCTTTAGCGTTCCGTCCGCGATCCAGCGACTCAGGTTGTCAATGGCTTTAGCCGCCTGGTCAAGATAGTCAATAACAATAAAGCCCTGCATGCTGCAGCGGCGGATCACGAGCTGCATGTAGTTTTTTGGCCCCGGGGGAAGTTCTGCCTCGTTGTACGAGGAGATGCCGCCGCACAAGACAATGCGACCATTCTGCGCCATGTTCAGCAAAGCAGCATCGAGAATCTCGCCGCCAACATTGTCGAAAAACACGTCGATCCCGTTTGGACATGTTTCCCGCAAACGCGCCATCACGTTTTCTGACTTGTAGTCAATGGCATCATCAAAGCCCAGTTCACCGGTTAGCCATTTGCATTTGGCTTCGCCACCGGCGATACCGATGACTTTTGAAGCGCCTTTAATTTTCGCGATCTGACCAGCAACGGATCCGGTTGCACCTCCCGCGCCGGAAACCACTACAACATCATCAAGCTTGGGTTTGCCAATATCCAGTAAACCGAAGTAGGCGGTTAATCCTGTTCCTCCCAGGGCGCTTAACACAAGATATGGCGGGATGCCTGCCGGTATCTTGTTAACTCCGCCCATAGGACCGGGTTTGCCATCGTTAACAGCATACTCCTGCCATCCCATGCTGCCAGAGACAAAGTCCCCGGCCTGGAAATTTGCATTGTTGGACTCGATCACCTGGCCAACGGTACTGGATCGCATCACCTCACCGATCTGCACTGGTGGCACATAACTTTTAACATCATTCAGCCAGCCGCGCATGGCGGGTTCAAAGGCGAAATAAAGATTGCGAACCAGGAACTCATCTTCAGCCAGGAGCTCGGCGACAGGTGTCTCGACATACTCGAAGTCACTCTCTTTCACCATCCCTACCGGGCGGGATTTTAATTTCCATTGGCCATTCATTCGGTTCGACATATTGTCTCCTTGGGTTTTGTAGCTTGTCGTCTTTGTTCTTGTATTGGTTCTTGTATTGGTTCTTGTATTGGTTCTTGCTGATTTTCTTGTTTGCCTGATGTCTTACTGGTGTGAAAAAATGCATCATCAATCATGGAAATGGTTTCACCAATAGCCGCTGCTGCATCCAGGTACCCATCAACATAACATCTACTGCGATCAAAATGCATCACGGGTCCGTTCAGCGCTGGTGCGACCACGTTGTTCCAGGATGGCCAGGCCGGAACCTGTGGGCCATTTGGGTCGGCGCGAATGATGAAATTAGTCATTGACTGGCGCATCGCATCTGCGAATGCCTTGATTTCCGGGTTCGCTCCATTAAATTACCGGTACGGCCGGTTTACTGGTGTATAACGGGCAACTTCAAGTCAATGTCAATCGTGATGGCCGAATTATGAGCGTCAATAACTCTTTTCTGTCACGAATAGCTGATTCTGCAGGTTCAGTGACGCCAGTTCTAAATGCGCTGGATGCGGTGATGAAGGTTGCGAAAAACCTGGGTATCGAGCTTACTGCCAGGGCACGTGTCATCCAAAATCCCACTGGTGAAGAGTCGACGATCTGGTTATAGATATTGCCGTTGGTTCGAAGGTTCAGCATTTATCGGCGTGACACCAGAACGTCTGGTAGATACCAGAAGCGGCATTGGCGCACCGGTAGCGAAGGTGACTGACGATAACCAGTTGACGATTGTGGTGGCGGGTCTTAGCGTCACAGACTCATCGGGTGCGCAGACAGTCGTGCCTTCCGGGGTATCTGCGGTAGCCTTGAACATGACGGTGGTAAACCCATTAGCGCCGGGGTTTCTGACGGTTTGGCCTTGTGACGCTCCGCGGCCATTGGCATCGAATGTGAACTACAACGAGTCACAGGTTGTAGCAAATGGTGTCATCGCGCCGGTTAGTGCCGATGGTACTGTCTGCGTATATTCGCTATCTTCGACAGATGTCGTTGTAGACTTAGCGGGTTGGTTCTCTGACAGTGCCTTTAAGGGTGCCACACCTACCCGGCTGGTTGATAGCCGCGACGGTACCGGCAATCAGATGGGTAAACTGACATCGTCAACTCCGATTACCATTCCTGTTCGAAACATTACCCTTGATGTTTCGGGACAACCGGAACTGGTACCCGACACAGCGACTGCAGTGTCGTTGAATGTAACTATCGTTGATCCCGACAGTGAAGGATTTGCCACCGTCTGGCCTTGCAGCGCTGCTAGACCGGCGACATCGAATTTGAATTTTACGCAAGGGAAAGTGGTGGCCAACAATGTCATTGCACCCATTGGTGATGGGGGTTCAATCTGCGTGTATACCAGTGTACCGGCGCACCTGATTGTTGATATCTCTGGCTGGTTCAATGGTGGTGCAACAAATATCTTTATTGGCACCACGCCAAAACGGTTTAATGACACGAGATCTGGACAAGGCTCAGTCCCTTTATAGGTTTTCCCGGTAGCGAAGCTCCGGGAAATCTGGAATTGTCAGATTATATTTCAAGCCCAAGTGACCTCTGGTAGACTGCGCCTCCCACAGTCGAAGCATTCAGATTGTCGCAGTCCCCGTACTACCGCTGGTATATAGTCGCCCTGACCCTGGTTAACCAGGCGATCAGCATAGGCATTTTAATCTACAGTTTTGCATTGTTTGTTGTTCCCTGGCTGGATGCCTTTGAGATCAGTCGCGGGGAAATGATGCTGGCGATTTTTCTTTTGCAGGTAACGGTCGGCATTACCAGCCCTTTGCTGGGTCGTTTCCTGGATGTGTATCCTGTCAGGCTGCTGGTAGTGATTGGCGCCTTGTCCACGAGTATCGGATTGTTCGCGTTGTCGCAAGCCAACGAGTATTGGCAGGTGGTAGTTATCTATGCCACCTTTTTGCCGGTGGGTATGGTGCTCTGTGGAACCCTGTCTTCACAGACTCTGGTGAGTAAATGGTTTACCGCCAACAGGAGCATGGCCATTGGAATATCTGCAATGGGGACCTCGATAGGCGGGTTTGTGTTTCCGCTGATTATCGCCGGGTTAATGGACGACTACGATTTAAAAACCACGCTGTTGTTTCTTGGGATTCTTTCCTTTGTCATTCTGGTACCAATAAACCTGATTGTACTTCGTGTGCAACCGCCCGAAAGAGAGGAAGCTGATGCAGGAGCCGAAAGTATCGACCAAATGGTATGGACCAGTCGCGACATACTCTCAACGCGAATGTTCTGGATACCCGTGATTGGTCTGATTCCAATCAATGCAGCCTTCGGCGGTGTGCAGTTTAACCTGGGTGCCTATGTTGCTGACCTGGGGTTTGAACAGCAGGCTGCGGCGCAACTAATATCCATTACGTCGGTTAGCATGATTGTTGGGAAGTTTCTCTTCGGTGGCCTGGGTGACCGTGTCGATCATAGAAAGCTTTACTGGTTTATGGCCATCTTGCTTTCGGGTTGTCTGCTCTTGTTACAGGGAACACCGTCCTGGACAGCGCTTGTCCTCGCCGTGATACTACAGGG
Source organism: Pseudomonadales bacterium (assembly GCA_029941905.1). Classification (GTDB taxonomy): domain Bacteria; phylum Pseudomonadota; class Gammaproteobacteria; order Pseudomonadales; family Azotimanducaceae; genus JAHRVQ01. The sequence goes on from JAPYTQ010000043.1 coordinate 33,256, forward strand.
ACTGGCAACGGGTGGTGTGATGCCGATGATGGGGATCATGTACTCGAGCCGGTTCGGGACCTTGTCATTCGGCAGGGTGCTGGGTTATGTCAATATGTTCCTGATGGTAGGGAGTTTCGGTTCGATTCTCAGTGGCTGGTTGTTTGATATCTTCGAATCCTACGACTATGCCTTTCTTACTTTTCTGGTGATGCTGTTGCCTTGTGGGATTGCAATGAAATGGTTGCCCCAGCCCCGCTCAATGGTATAGCTCAGGGTTGTTTAACAAATAAGCAGGGCCATGGATCGCGTTAATGGACGCATTCTCTCCATAAAGCGCTTGCTTCATTTTGCCGTAGACTTTCCTGTTCGCACCCAATCGTGCCAATTCTGCAGCGCGACGGGTTGCTGCCTGCATTAAGTTATCCAGAGGTTCGATTTGTTGCACAACACCTGCGGCGAGTGCATCAGGGCCCGCCCAGCGTTTAGCCAGTTGTACGGTTTCAAAGAAAGTGTTCATCGGTAATTTGTGGCGGAACAAGGCCAGCTCAGGATTTGGAATGACCATACCAATCTCAACTTCATTGGCGCAGATGAAACCCCGGTCACTGCGCATGAAACGAACGTCGTGACATAGTGCTGTCATGAACCCGGCTCCGAATGCGTGACCGTTGACCGCTGCCAGGGTCGGTAACGGGAAAGTAATAATGCGGCCCATCAGTGCCATAAACTCACTGCCAAATGCGGCGCGATCACCGCCCCGGTGTTCGCCTTCTGCGGCTCGCCATTCGAGATCCAGACCATTGGAAAAGAACTTCTCTGTGGCTGATGTGGTAATGAGTGCAGCGGGGCCTTCCGATGCCTCGACTTCATCCAGCGCCGCGCTGAATTCCCTGACGAATGTCGTATTCCAGCGATTCTCGCCGTCATTCATGGTGAGAGTAAATACTTCTCCTTCCCGGGTAAGATCAATCACTTTGGTACTCCTGTCACATTTTTGCCGCTGAGCTTACCGCAGTTGAAGTTTGATTTCAGGGTATAATCAAAATCACGAAAACTTGAATCGAATTTATGGCTGTTACCAAAACCCCCTCGTTTATTGCGTCCCGCCCCTATGGGAACGCGTCGTACTTATTAGCTTTCTTCCAGTTTGGCTCTACTTTCACGTTATACGCAGTCGTGATTGGGTTGATGTTCGCTTCCCTGAAAGTGCACTATGCCCTGACACTCGCATTGTCACTGGTTGCCACAGCAGCCTACTTAAGATTGTTTATGATCGGTCACGATTGTGGGCATGGATCCTACTTACCAAAAAAATGGCAGAATAATTTGCTTGGCAACTTTATTGGAGTGTTGGTAAACACACCCTTGCAGTATTGGGCACGTCAACATGCCAAGCACCACAAGACCACGGGCAATCTGGATAAGCGTGGTGAAGGCGATGTAATGACTAAAACGGTGGCTGAATTCGAAAGTTCGAGCGCCTTTGATCGGGCCTGTTATCGCTTTTATCGGAATCCGATTTTTATGTTGCTGGTATCCGCGCCGGTCCATTTTGTAATCCTGCAACGACTTCCACTGGGCCAGCAAATATCCACCCGGGATGGCTGGGTTAGTGTCATGGGTACAAATCTTGGCATTGCAATTTACTACAGCACAATGATCTGGTTGTTTGGGCTGGTGCCGTTTTTGATGGTGATGGGTCCTGTTGTTATGTTGTCATCAGCAGGCGCGGTGTGGCTGTTTTATGTTCAGCATCAGTTTGATGATGCCTATTGGGCTCGAAATGAGACGTGGACATATCATGATGCGACGCTACAGGGGAGTTCGTTTTACGACCTGCCTGGATGGCTGCACTGGGCCAGCGGTAACATTGGTTACCATCACATCCATCACCTGAACCCCCGGGTTCCTAACTACCGACTCCCTGGTTGTTACAGGGAAAACCCGGTGCTGCAGAATGCAAGAAATCTGGGTCTTACTGACAGCCTTGGTACCGCGTGGCTTGCTCTCTGGGATGAAGATGGAAGTCGGCTTATATCGTTCGGTGAACTTGCGCGGCGTTAACCTGTGGCCAGGACCCTGGGTGCCCCGGTCAGATAATTTCTGTTACCAGATTATCTCTAAAGCCAGATCCGCTGCAGAGTCATGGAACACTTGATCGTTGGTGATGATGGGCAGATCTCTGAGTTTTCCCTGGGCGATGATCATGCGGTCGAAAGGGTCGCGGTGATCGAGCTTGAGGGTACCCGCCAGGAGAGCATCTTTAAGTGTGATATCTATCGTTGCTATTCGTGCTCGCTGAAGCAAAGAGGGCAGGTCGTTTATGATTGAATCGGCCTCTGGCAGTTTGCCAATACGATGTTTGGTGCCTATTTCCCACGCGGAGGCTGTACTTATCAGTAGTGAGTTGCGGCTGTTTCTGATGATGGCCGTCGCTCGATAGCTTAGGCGCCCGCTCTTGAACAACCACCAGAGTAGTACATGCGTATCGAGTATGTAAGTGTTCACTCCCAATGCGTTAATTCTTCATCAGGCAACGGCTCGAAGAAGGCATCTGTAAGATTTCCCTCGGCGATACCGGGAACTCGATCTTCATAGAAATCCAGTGGTATCAGGCGCGCGACGGGTTTTCCGGCTTTGGCAATAATGATTTCCTCACCGGCCTCAACACGTGAAATTAACCTGGATAACTGGGTTTTGGCATCATGGATATTAACAGTATCTGGCATATGGCGTTAAATTTTAGGACTTAGTCTTGTAGCTTAGTCCGATCGAACGGGAAGTTCAACGCATGCCATGATTTCTGCCCGTATCTCAAAAATGCTCAATAATTTCACCAACCTCAGCATTCTCGTCGATTCTTAAATCGACCTTGCGATACAGGTGCACAGAGCCTTTAACGATAGAGCTCGCATCAATTTCCAGTTTTGGCCTGCCTTCTTGATTGTTAAACCAGCCGCGATTCTTTTCGAAGACAACATCACCGGATACAAGGCTGCTTTGCAGGATTATGTCGCCGTTAACCGTAGAGACGTTGTTACCGACTTCGGTTGACCGTAATCGAATGGTGCCGTTTACCGTCGTTACGTCATCTTTCACCCGGGACCCATTTTGCAGGCTGATACTGCCGTTCACGGTGACCAGGTTTTTCTCCACAGTCAGGTGTTCACCTGCCCGGATACTACCGTTGACTGTTTCCACGGAATAAACAGAGACTTCGTCATGGATACGAACTGAACCGTTCACCACATGTACGTCTTCAGCGGTGCTGCTGTCCCGCAGGGTTATACCGCCGTTGACTGATTCGATCTGGCCAACGGAGTCGCCTTGCTCTATGTCGACGCTGCCAAAAACCTTGTCGATATTCTGGCCATCCCGGTAGTCGTGATGATCGTTGTAACTGTGACCGTAGTCCCAATCGTCAGGGTCTACCTTGATGACACAGCCGCCTAACAATAGCGCAGATACCAGTACTGCAACGAATCTAGTTGCTGTGAACGGTGCTGAGAAATGTCCTGAATAATGTGCGGCAGAAACTTTTTTTGCTGACCCTGTTGTTATTGATGGCATACTCACTGGCATACGGTTCTCCCCCCCCCCCAAAATGTGGTTGATGTCTCTTAGACGGGCCAAATCATGAAAAGGTTTAACTCCCGTTTCCCCTGCCCATGGATGCTTGTACTATGCTGCCAGAGCTAAAACTCCAGAGGCAGGCTCAGGTAATTTGCGAAAGTCCTGTCTCTTTGTTGAATCAATATTGGGTCATAGCCGGAAATCGATGCAGCCAGGACACCCCAGGACTTGCGTAGTCCTTCCGGCATCGGATTTTGCTCCGGGGGTAATGCTTCGAGCATATTGGAAAAATATGCCCAGTAAACATCAGCGGCCGTTAGCTGGTTGCCTACCAGGTGGTCTGAACCTTTGTCCTTTTGGGCTTTAATATGGTCAGCGAGATAAGCCAGAAAACTTTCAATTTTATCTTTTATCGATTCTGCAGCATCCGCCTCGAACTGATACTCAGCGTACATTGGATTTTTGACTGCGGCTTCCGGCCCAATGGCCATGTATCCTGCGTTTAACATAAGCAAACGGGCATTCCATGCCAGCCCGGTATCGCCACAGATTTCATTAATCAGACCTACCATGAACATTCGGTCGGATCTGGCGCCCGGCACCAGGGAAGGTCCTGAACCGAGCCGTTCCGCCAGATCCAGTAATTCCAGCCAGCGAACCCGGGGTGCCTCATTTTCGTAAAGGGCTATGGGAGCATTTCTGTGTCTTGTCCATTCGATCAGTTCAGGGTTGCGTCCGCCGCCTTTTTGTTCGACCGCCACGTAGTCGACATTGCGGAGTTGAAAAATTGCTTTTGCCGCTTCACTCCAGGGACCTGGTACGCCTCGGGTAAGCACCAGTCGTAAACCGGACCGATTACGGGCCTCTTCGACGCTAAGATATTTCATGCTGATTCCTTGTTGTTTGCATGGGTTTGGACCTATTCTGTCTACCCGCGTTTTTGGTGTAACCTTGTCAGGGAATCTCAATGGAGTTTCCATAGATGGTTGTATGAATTAATGCAAATTTCCAGACACGATTCAATAATAATAGAAGCGACGTGATGAAAATACTGACTTCCCTTTTCCTGTTACTCATGCTGGCGGCCTGTTCGCCGGATAAACCGGCACCCGTCCAAACTGCTGCAGATACCGATCCCGGGAGTCCCGTTGAGACAGAAACGAATCGTTTGAATGCCTGGCTGGACGATGAATTCGCCGAATACCTGGCTTTCAGCCCACTTGCCAAAACCCGTCTCGGTGACAAAAGCGACTACGACAAGCTCGATGATGTTTCTGAAGCCAGGGATATCCGGGTGTTGGAATGGCGCAGGGCTAGTGTCGCGGAAATGACATCCCGCTTCAACAGAAGTCAGTTGGGTGAACAGGGGCAGCTTTCCTGGGACCTGTGGGTTTATATGCTGGAGGCGGACGAGGCGGGTTTGCCGTTTATTCGCCATCGTTATTTCCTCGGTCGTAATGGTCCCCATACCAGTTTGCCGAACAACCTGATTAATTATCATAAAGTTGACTCGTTGTCAGACATGCAGGCTTATATTTCCCGCCTGAACGAATCTAATCGCTATTTTTTACAGTATTTGCAACGTGCCCAGGTGTCTGCGGCCGAGGGGATTCGTGGCCATTATTTTACCTACGAGGTCGCGATCAGCCAGATTGAGCGAGTCACTCGTGGGGCCCCTTTCGACGAAGAAGGCACCACCGCATTGTGGGCTGATGTTAACAGGAAGATTGAAGGGCTAAAAACATCCGGAGAGATCACAGATGAACAGGCGATACAGCTAACAGAAGACGCCCGCCGTGCACTCATTGAAAAATTGAAACCAGCCTATGACGAAATTCTGGCCTGGTTGCAGTCTGACATTGCCAATGTTGGTGTGGAAGCCAGAGGTGCTGATGCTTTGCCAAATGGAAAAGCGTTCTATGATTACCGGCTTTCAATGATGACGACGTTACCATTGACGGCTGATGAAATTCACCAGACAGGTCTCGATGAGGTAGCGCGTATTCAGGCAGAGATGGAAGAAATAAAAACCAGGCTGGGATTTGAAGGTTCTTTACATGAGTTCTTTGTTTTCATGCGGGAAGATGATCAGTTTTATTTTCCAAACACCGATGAAGGGCGAGCGGGGTACCTTGCTCTGGCGAATAACTACCTGGCTGCGATGGAAAAAAAGTTGCCGGAATTTTTTGGCATTCTACCCAAAGGAGGTCTTGAAGTCAGAAGGGTTGAAGCTTTCCGTGAACAACCGGGTGCCGCAGCCCATTATACGAGGGGGACCAGGGATGGAACTCGGCCGGGTGTATTTTATGTTCACCTGGCCGATATGCGCGCGACCGCGAATTATCGTCTGGAAGATCTTGCGTATCATGAAGGGTTACCCGGGCATCATATGCAGATTGCCATTCAACAGGAACTGGAAGATTTACCCCGGTTTCGCACGTACCACGGCTATACCGCATTCAGTGAGGGCTGGGGTCTGTATGCTGAGTTTCTGGGCAAGGAGATGGGTTTCTATGAGGATGGCTATACGGACTTTGGTCGCCTGTCGGGAGAAATCTGGCGAGCGATTCGACTCGTGGTTGATACTGGCATTCATTCGAAGCAGTGGACAGAAGCACAAGCAGTTGACTACGCGTTACAAAATTCCCCGCGACCTGAAACAGCCGTCAGGTCGGAGATCAGGCGTTACTTCAATATGCCCGCGCAGGCGACGGCCTATAAGGTCGGGATGCTGCAAATTCTTCGATACCGGGCCCATGCAGAAGAAGTGATGGGGGCAGATTTTGACATTCGTGGATTTCACGATGTGGTTTTAGGTGGCGGTGCGCTACCAATGCCTTTTCTTGAAGCCAGAGTACTTCAGTGGATTACGAAGACAATGGCCAAAAAGTGAGACGAACTAATCACCCCGTGTGCCAGCGCTCGTAAATTTGTGGTGTGTGCCTTCCACGGATCACCGATTCGAATAGGAGAATGGAAATAACGAACAGGTATTTTTCTTGTAATTTGCATAGTCTGGTTTATCGACGAGCAGCTTCTTTTCAATCATTGGGATACTGACGAAAACAAATAACAGAATCATGCCTGTGGGACCTGTAATCAGCCAATAAAGACAATAACCGTCGGGAACAGGTGTACACCTAGAAAACTCACCGGCCACCAGAATATTCCTGTTTGGCGCTGGAGCTTAATGTAGCGCCAATCCTCATGTTTAAGCCCTTGCCAGCCATAAGCCCAGTTCAAAGTCAGCCTGATACCCCAGACCAAAATCAGGCCCGTTACCATGAATTGTCGAACGACGTTGGAATCCCTGCTGTGGATCAGCAAGGTCACAGCTATCACGATCGGTGCGACACTCCAATAGGCGTCGTAAAAACTGGAATTCCTGAACGATAGGCTAAAACCAAATACTACAATGGTCGCAGCGACATCGGCGATCAGAATGCGAACCAGGGATATTTCAGCTGATGTGTTGATGAATACAAATACGGCAACGAGCATTGCTACCAGGTATGAAAGGCCGATCCAGAGATAGTCTTTCCGTAAACCCATTGCTGATTACCTGTTGATCGTGGTTTCAATGTACCATGGGAAATGAAGGATCCCCAAAACCTGTACCCGGAATACGGAGATTTAAGTCATGAGAAGAGCTGCCATCGTCAACCCCCTTAGAACTGCCGTGGGTAAATACCTGGGCAGTTTGCAAACACTCAATGCTGAAGACCTGGGCGCCGTCGTTATTAGGGAACTGGTTGCTCAGACGGGTATCGACCCTGAGAGAATCGAAGAAGTAATTTTCGCCCAGGGCTATCCCAGTGGTGAGGCACCCTGTATTGGTCGTTGGTCAGCATTGGCGGCAGACCTGCCGTTGCACGTCGCCGGAACACAAATTGACCGCCGTTGTGGGAGTGGTCTGCAAGCGGTTGCCAATGCCGCAATGATGGTTCAAACCGGTGCGGCGGATGTCGTGATTGCCGGGGGCGCAGAAAGTATGAGTAACGTTGAGTACTACACGACATCGATGCGTGGTGGTGCAAGAGCGGGTTCTGTGACGCTGCATGACCGGCTCGAACGCGGCCGGGTTCGGTCCCAGCCAGAAGCCCGTTTCGGGGTCATTTCAGGCATGATTGAAACGGCAGAAAATCTTGCTACCGAGTACCAGATTACCCGCGAAGCTGCTGATGAATATGCCGTTCAATCGCATCAGAGAGCCCAGACTGCTTGGGATGAAGGCAAATTTTCGGAAGAGCTGGTAAGTGTCACTGTGCCCCAAAGAAAAGGTGACCCCATCGTCTTTGATCGAGACGAAGGTGTTCGCGGTGATGCCAACATGGATTCTATGGCCAGGCTCAAGCCATTGTTGAAAGACGGTATTGTCACTGCGGCAAATGCCTCACAGCAAAATGATGCGGCGTCTGCTTGTTTTGTTGTGGCGGAAGACAAGTTGGAAGAACTGGGTCTTGAACCGATTGCTTACTTCAACGGTTGGGCCGCATCCGGTTGTCATCCGGCGACAATGGGCATCGGGCCCGTACCCGCCGTCGCAAAACTGATGCAGCGATTAGGATTCGGTTGGCACGATCTGGACCTGGTTGAACTTAATGAGGCCTTCGCCTGCCAGGTTCTGGCGGTGTTAAAAGGCTGGGGTTGGTATGATGCCGACAAATTGAATGTGAATGGTTCCGGAATTTCCCTTGGCCATCCCATTGGCGCGACCGGTGGTCGAATCATGTCAACAATGTTGTATGAATTACAGCGCCGGGAAGGAAAATACGCACTTGAAACCATGTGCATTGGAGGTGGCCAGGGGATAGCAGCGCTGTTCGAAAGGGCGGCCTAGCTTTCGAGGAAACGAGAATGTACCGTAGCCTCTCTGTCCTGTTGGTTGCACAGGTTTTTGCGCAATGTGCCGCGCCTATGGTGGTTCTGTTGGGCGGCATTGTTGGTGCCGATCTCGCCCCAACGATCGACCTTGCAACTCTGCCCGTTGCCTTGATGATTGTCGGTACAGCGTTGACGACTATTCCGGCCGCGCTGCTGATGGGTCGAGTGGGTCGCAAGAAAGGATTTATATTCGGCGCCTGCTATGCGATTCTTGCCGGATTGCTGGCCGCTTACGCCATCTCTGAACGCGATTTCCCGCTCTTCTGCGTGGCGACCCTTCTGATTGGCAGCCACAACGCGTTTATACAACAGTACCGTTTTGCCGCGGCTGAATCGGTCCCCGCAGACAAGGTTGGCCCTACATTATCAATCCTGATGTTAGCAGGTGTGGTTGCCGCCTATATTGGTCCGGAAACGGCGCAAAGCATGCGCCACAGTGTTGACTGGGGGGATTTTTCCGGTTCCTTTTTGGCATTGTCGGGTTTTTTAACCTGTACCCTGTTGGCACTATGCTTCTACCCTGATTCGAAGCTGGTCAACGAAACATCCACGGAAAACCAGCGACCCCTGTTGGAAATTATTGGCCAATCCCGGTTTATCCTCGCCGTAGGCGCAAGTGCTATTGGGTTTGCGGTTATGAGCTTTGTGATGACCGCAACGCCTGTCAGTATGCACACTGTAGATCATCACAGTCTTGATGATACGACCTGGGTGATACAGAGCCATATCATGGCAATGTTTCTGCCGTCGTTATTTTCCGGTGTGCTGATTGCGAAACTGGGTGCGCCGAAAGTGATATCAACAGGACTCGCACTGATTGTGAGCTGCCTGGTCATTGCCTATGTAGACCAGCAGCTTATGCACTATTGGTGGGCGCTGGTACTGTTAGGTGTTGGCTGGAATTTCCTGTTCCTGGGTGGAACTACCTTGTTGACGCAAACCTATCGCACATCGGAACGATTCAAGGTTCAGGCTTTCAATGATTTTCTGGTGTTCACACCTCAGGCAATCGCCGCATTGAGTTCAGGACTTGTCCTGTCGCAACTCGGTTGGAACTGGATACTCGCGCTGAGCTTACCCTGGCTCATTGTGCTGATTCCACTGATCTACAATGGTACTCGACCGGTAGCGGTTCCAAACGCTTGATAAATCAGAAGTAGCTACCTGGCCGTCAGTTGTTTTTGCTCGAGCAGCCTGGCGCCCCGCATGACGTTACCCAGGGCGTAATTACCCTCATGACAAGCGTACTCAAATACGCGCTCGTCAGAAT
>JAPYTQ010000044.1:0-42506 GCA_029941905.1 Pseudomonadales bacterium
GGATACATCCATGAAACTACTCATCGTTGTCGTCGCTATGATTATCCTGTTGTCCTGACCATCTCTTTCAGGGACACTATATGCTGCAGATCATGATGCTGCAGACCATAGTGCCGCAGACCAGGATGCCGCAGACAGCGGGCGGGTCGGAACCATCAGCTTCCCGACCTCGGCTTCCGGGGAAGCCCAGGTGCGCTTTTTACGCGGTGTCAGTATTTTGCATAGCTTCGGATGGAAACAGGCCAAACAGGAATTCCAGGCCGCGCAAAAACTGGACCCGGATTTTGCACTGGCCTACTGGGGTGAATCTCTATGCTACAACCACCCGCTCATCAAGGAATCCGACCTTGAGTCTCCACGAGCGGTTCTGAAAAAACTGGGCGATACCCAGCAGGAAAGGTTGGCGAAAGCGCCCACAGATCGTGAAAAGGGGTTTGTACTCGCGGTTGATGCCCTGTTCTTCGGCGAGGGCGACAGCATGGCTCGGCGTACCGCTTATATGAGCGTGATGCGCGGGCTGCATGAAGAATACCCCGAAGATGACGAAGTGGCTGCATTCTATGCTCTGTCGCTATTGATGTCTGCGGGTCCCGCTGGTGGCTCAGGGCACCGCAGCAACGTCCTCGCAGGCGCAATCGCAACCCAATTGATGCAACGCAACCCGGATCATCCAGGTGCCGCACATTACACAATTCATGCATTCGATGATCCCGTTCATGCACCACTCGCTTTGGGCGCAGCTTATGTTTTTGCTGATATTGCCGAGTCAGTTTCCCACGCCCGGCATATGCCAACCCACATTTTTATACAACACGGCATGTGGGACCTCGTTTCATCCCACAACCAGTCAGCCTACGAAGCTGCGACCGACCTGTATGAGCCGGGCGACCGTGTAAACGACATGGTGCACGCCCTCAACTGGGGTCAGTATGGCGATTTGCAACGTGGTGACTACCAGCGCGCTCAACTCTGGATCGACCGGATGGAGCAGATATCCACCATGGTGAAAGACCAGCCTCGCGCTGCAGGTACCCTGAACGTGGTCAAAGCCCGTCTGACAATAGAAACTCAAGACTGGAAATTACAGCGGCTCGATGGCAGTTCTTCCGGACCGATACTACTGGCAACAGGTATCAGCGCCGTTAAACTGGGTGATCTGGAACTGGCGTCAGAAGCCGCAGAGTTGCTAGACCAGGCTGTCAAAAAAGCGGCAGCAGACAATGACCGTTCGTACTACGCCCGCAACAGTAAACCCTTACAGATCATGTACAACGAAGTTCAGGGGTTAATAGAGATAGCCCGAGGTCATACTGAGAAAGGGCTGAATCTGTTAAAAGAGGGCGTCGCTATCGCCGAATCCATGCGGCCACCGAACGGCGCACCCAACCCAATAAAACCTCCACACGAGCTTTACGCAGAGGCATTGCTCGAAGCAGACATGCCAGCTGAGGCACTCGTCCTGTTCGACGCATCGCTGCTGCGAACTCCGAACCGACCCGCATCGCTTCTGGGCGCAGCGCGAACCTATGTTGCATTGGGTAACCCCGACGCCGCCCGGCTCAAGTACAGTAAACTGGCAGAAATCTGGCACCCGCGCGAAGTACCCGCGTTAGAGGAAGCCAACCGTTATCTGGCCTCGGTGAGCGGAGAATAAAAGCCGATCTCTCAGTTACCGCCGCTCTAGTGAACAAGCTCGACGAAGCCGGATCGATTGGGCATGCTTACTGTGTGCAGGTTTTTCTCGTTCAGGACAGCCTCATCATCCAGGATTCCGTTGAGCATTAATACGTAGGCTGTTACGGCATAAGTATCATCAGCAGAGAGAGATTTCTGTTCGTTGTAGGGCATTGCCCTGGCGATATAGTCAAACAGGGTAGTCGCATATGGCCAGAAGCTGCCCACCGTTTTGACCGGCCGATTGGTCGCCAGGCTGCCGATCCCTCCCACGAGTTGATTACCCGGCTGCAGGCCATCAATACCATGACAGGCAGCACATCGAGACTCATACACGGTCTTCCCTGCCCCTGCTGTGCCACTACCTTGCGGTAAACCGGAACCATCGGCCGAGATCGTTCCTGCTGTGACCGCTACAGGTTTCCCCATTGCCGGTTTAATATCGTGACCCGGTAGATTTGCTGCCTCTGCATTGGCAAGCTCTGATTTAGCAACAGATGTGCAGGTTAGCCCGCCTGCCAGGAACAGCGTCAGGACCAGGACATTTCGTTTAAGCAAAGACATTTTTAACTACACCTTCTGCAGATACCTGCCAACTCTGTATGCCGTTGTAGTGATAAAAGCTACCCGAAGAGTAACGCGCCAGCGCAGAAGCGCGTGACGGCTGGACATTACCCCTGTCATCAATAGCCCTGCTTTGAAGGACCACATTCTGGCCGACCCAGCGCCAGGGGATCCTGAATCGAGTCAACGCAAGTGGCCTCGACGTGTTTTGAAGTGCGGCTTCAGCCCAGGTTCTGCCACCGTCGGCACTCACCTCGACCTTGCGGATAGCCCCTTCGCCCGACCAGGCGAGGCCAGATATTTCATAGACCCCCTTTCTTTGCAGGTTCATCTTTCCAGAGGGTGATGTGATCAGGGACTTCACTTCCATTTTCAACGAAAACATCTCTGCGGTGCCGTCTTTCAAAAGGTCTGTGTATTTGCTGGTTTCATCCTTGGTGTATGCGGGTGTCTGTTGTACCTTAAGACGGTGCAGCCATTTCACAGAGATGTTGCCTTCTGAACCCGGTACAAAAAGACGCATAGGGTAACCCTGGGCAGGCCGCAACGGCTCACCATTCTGGTACAGGGCAACCAGGACATTATCCAGCGCCATATCAATGGGAACACTGCGGGACATGCCGGAAGCATCCGCGCCCTCGGCAATGATCCAGCGCGCTTTTTTGTTAACACCTGCCTCGTCCAACAGGTAATGCAAGGGGACGCCGGTCCATTCTGCACAAGACAATAATCCGTTTAACGATCCCGCAGTCTGGTCTGATGCTGTCGGTAAGGCATTGCGGAAACTGTTACCAGAACATTCCAGGAAGTAGATATGACTTTCCTTGGGGTAGGCCATCAGGTCTTCATAGCTGAACTGTAAATTTTGCTCAACCTCGCCAAAGATTGTCAGCCTGTGTTTGTCCGGATCTATATCCGGTATACCACTATGATGTCGCTCGAAGTGCAGGCTATTGGGTGTGATCGAACCATTTAAGTCCTGCAGCGGTGTTGAAGAAGATCCGGCTTCGGCCCCGAATGGATGTCCGCCCAGCTGTTCCCGTTGTAAATTGGCGAATCTGGACGGCGAGCCATAGCCATTTTGTGCCTCGCCGGAATGAGTCATCCAGTCTTCGGTGGCTTTGGCTGGCAACAGAAACCCACCTGCCACCCCGGCAGCCGTTGCTTTGAGCAGACCCCGGCGATGCAGAAGTCCGCCTCCCGCTATTTGATCAGGCATCACGTCTCTCCTTCGGTTTCATGGACTCCAAGGTTTTATCCATCGGCTTTAACCCTCATTGCTCAGACAAATTTTTCTCGGCGTTGTTAGTTGCCAATAGAACTTAATGCACCTCAAGGTTCGCCAATTCAGGCCGTACCGGTCACTAAAAACTGAGGCAAGACAGCAAAATAAGTTTGCTGCTCTATGGCCTGGTCAACGTCCTGAAGGAATTCGACCAATTCCGCTTCCTCAATTTCACCGGAGAGTCTTGCATAGGAGGTCATGTTTTGTATCACAGGGCGTAAGCCGCCGACCGTATCTGCCGTGGCAAGTACCTGCACCTTGATGCCTTTAAACCCGGCGCTTTGGAAGATTCCGTAGAGCTTTCTACCGATCAGTGGAGTTCGAAATGCAATACCCGCAGCAGACATGATGCGCTCGAACCGCTCTGCCAATGGCTCCAGCAAGACGGTTCCCCAGTCGCTGTCACTCACGTGGGCAAGCCCGCCTGGCTTCAATATGCGACGAAATTCTGCAATGGTCACTTCAGGGTCCGGGACGTACTCGAGTACATTTTTACACAGCACCCGCGTAACAGACTGGTCATCGACCGGGATTTTATCATCGACCATGTGCCTGGCGTCGACCCGATCCGCAAACCCTTCCCGTTCCGCATATTCCTGAGTTCGTTGCAGAAATTGCCGGTTGATATCAAGAGCTATTACTTTGCCGCCGCTGCCCACCCGGCGGGCAAGTTCAATCGACAGCGCTCCCGGTCCGCAGCCATAGTCGACAACAGTCTGACCAGCGCCAACATCTGCGGGTTTGATGAGTACCTCCTGGCCTTCACGCCATTGGAACATTGCCTCGTAACGTTTCATACGTTCCGGTTCAACCTCGGCCCAGTGATCCTGGTAGTAGGTTTCCAGGTTGTTTGACATTGTTGCTCCTCCATCGGTGCTGAACGAAGTTACGCGGCACTCAAGGTTGCTTGATGTTGGGTCTGAGCTTACCATGCGAGCGCAATCACCGTTGAATAGTAAACCATGTCGAATTCAGTTGAAGATCTACACATTAAACGTGTCCGGCCTCTGATTACCCCTGCGGTACTGGCCGAACAAGTCCCTGCAACGCAACAGAATTTCGATCTTGTAGCTCATTCACGCCAGACGATAGAGCAGATTCTTGACGGGCGGGACAAGCGGCAGATAGTGATCGTCGGCCCCTGCTCGATCCATGATCCTGATGCTGCCATAGAGTATGCATCAAGGCTCAAGCAACAGACCGCGCAACTCAGCAACCTGCTGATCGTGATGCGAGTGTATTTTGAAAAGCCCAGGACGACGGTGGGCTGGAAGGGGTTGATCAACGATCCGGATATCGACAGTAGCTTTAACATCAACAAGGGTCTGTTTCAGGCCAGAAAGTTACTCGTGGAAATATCCGATATCGGTTTACCCAGTGGGACCGAGTTTCTCGATACCACGTTCGGGCAATATTATGCGGACCTCATCAGTTGGGGCGCCATTGGTGCAAGAACCTCAGAGAGCCAGATCCATCGGGAACTCGCATCGGGGCTATCCATGCCCGTTGGCATCAAGAACAGAACAGATGGTGATTTGCAGGTCGCCGTCGATGGTATTCGAACCGCGCGACATCGTCATCTGTTTCCTACCCTGACCAAGGAAGGAGCACCCGCTATCTATGAAACCGCTGGCAACCAGTACAGCCATCTTATCCTCCGGGGCGGAGACAGAACCGGCCCGAACTACGACCCGCAAAGTATCAGCACAGCAGAACAATTGCTGGGTAAATTCGCCCTGCCCCTCAACCTGATTGTTGATTGCAGCCACGGCAACAGCCTGAAAGATCCAGAGAACCAGAAAAAGGTAATGGCTTCGATCTGCGATTCGGTGAAAGAAGGCGTCAGGTCCATAAAAGGCGTCATGCTGGAGAGTTTCCTGAAGTCCGGCAGGCAAGACTATGACCCCGATCATCTTGAATATGGCCAAAGTATCACCGATGCCTGCCTGTCGCTGGATGAGACAATTCCATTGCTTGAGGAGTTTGATGCGGCGGTTTCGACATAGTGAACAGACGCCTGGCTAACTGGCAACAATCAACCGGCTTGTGGTTGTGTCCAGAAATTGCTCGCCTTACACTGGCAGTAAGAATAAAGACTTTCAGGTAATCTTTTGCGCGGCTATATCCTCGTATTCTTAATTTTGGCCTTAATCTTCGGTGCAATCGGAACGTACCTGCAGGCACGCTTCTCGGCACTGGCCAACACTGATTTCAGCCCACCTCCAGTTGTTGTTGCTGCGGCGATTTCGCAGCGTGAACAGTGGGACACTTATTTGAACGCGGTTGGGACGATTAACGCGGTTCGCGGAATCGATCTGACATCTGAAGAAAGTGGCGAGATTACTTCGATAAACTTCAAGTCCGGTGAGGGTGTCGAGGCCGGGCATTTGATGCTGGTACTGAACGATGAAGTCGAAAAGGCATCAAGGCAGAGCCAACGGGCCAGTCTCGACTTGGCAAAGCTCCTTTTCATACGAGACCAACAACTCATCGAACAAAAATCCATTCCCCAGACACAGTTCGACACATCCAGGGCAGATTTGGAGCGGGCCGTTGCGCAACTGGCAGAAACTGAGGCCCGGCTGAAAAACAAGCGAATTCACGCGCCGTTTTCCGGTACTGTGGGTATCGCACAGGTAGATGTGGGGGACTATATTTCCCCCGGCACGGTGATAACCACATTGCAGGACCTGGCGGAACTGGAAATTGACTTTTCTCTCCCGGCATCTGTATCTCCGCTCCTCACCCCCGGGCTTGATATCACATTGCAAGTCAGGGCATTCCCTGACCGGGAATTTAAAGCCAGATTACAGGCAATTGATTCCAGGGTGGACCCGGGTACCCGAAATATTCTGGTTCGTGCTCAAATTCTTGAAGGTGACGGTTTGTTGCCGGGTATGTTTGCCCAGTTGCGTATTGCAGTTAACAAAACACAAACCGTGGTCACCGTGCCTGAAACGGCGATTACCTATGCATTGCAAGGCAGCACCGTTTACGTAATCAAGGAGAAATCCGGCGAGCTGATTTCTGAATCTTTACCGGTTATAACCGGCGAGGTTCGTGACGGCAGAGCATCTATTCTGAGTGGCCTGCCCCCCGACACCCAGGTTGTTACCGCAGGACAAAACAAACTGTATCGGGGCGTCAGGGTCGAAGTCGACGGGGCGGTGAATCTATAGATGAAATTCACCGACCTGTTCATCAACCGTCCCGTCATCGCTCTTGTCGTTAGCGCCTTTCTGCTGATCCTGGGAATTCAATCAGTGACGAAACTGCCGATTCGAGAATTCCCGGCACTGGAGAAAGGCCAGATCAGGGTAAATACGTTCTACCCCGGCGCAAGCGCACGGACAGTGCAGGGTTTCGTCACCAACCCACTGCAACGCAGGGTGGCCAATGCACGCGGCGTGGAATATCTGACATCGCGGAGTAACCCTGGCCAGTCCCAGATCATTGTCCATGTCCGATTGGGTGAAAATACCAGCGAAGTGCTTTCCGAGGTGATAGCCAAAGTTAACGAAGCGCGTAGTGAACTACCCAGGGATATTGAAGACCCTGTAGTGAACACCTCTGACGGTGGCGATGCACTCATGTACCTGGCCTTTCTGAGTGAAAAGCTCAGCGAAGCCCAGGTAACGGACTATTTATTGCGCGCCGTGCAACCGGAACTCGCCACGTTAGAGGGGGTAGGCACTGCCAATATCCTCGGTTCCAAACAGTTTGCCATGCGTATCTGGCTGGACCCGGATAAAATGGCCGCGCTCGAGGTCACCGCGGAAGATGTCAGCCGGGGAATACGCGCTGAAAACTATATTTCTACGGCTGGCACCACAAAAGGTAATCTGGTCAGGGCGACCGTCGATGCCAGGACTCACATACAGACCGAGGCAGAATTTGCCAACATGGTCATCCGTCAAGACGGTGACCTCAGGGTACAACTCGGGGACATTGCTGATATTGAACTGGCAGCCCAGAGCACCGAATCGGCGCAATTCTCGAGTGGCCAAAGGACCGTTTTTCTGTCAATCGAAACGGCGCCGGGGGCCAATCCTCTGGAAGTCGCAACCCGGGTGCGAGATGCACTGCCACGACTGACGAAACAGATGCCTGCCGATCTTACTATTTTTCTCGACTTCGATGGTTCGATCTATATTCAGGAGGCCTTAAAGGAGGTCGTTACTACCCTTCTGGAAGCAGCGCTTATTGTCGTGCTGGTTATCTACCTGTTTCTTGGATCAGTCAGGGTTGTGCTTATCCCCCTGGTGGCCATCCCGCTGTCGTTGGTGGGTGTGCTTTTCATGATCAGCATCATGGGCTTTTCCCTTAACCTGTTGACATTGCTGGCTATGGTTATTGCCATCGGTCTGGTTGTGGATGACGCCATTGTTGTGGTGGAAAATGTCCATCGGCATATCGAAAATGGCAAAACACCGTTCGATGCTGCAATCATTGGCGCAAGACAGGTCGCCCTGCCGGTAATTGCCATGACGTTAACCCTCGCTGCCGTCTATGCTCCGATCGGGTTTCTGGGGGGCCTGACCGGCAAACTGTTCAGCGAGTTTGCCCTGACCCTGGCGGGGGCTGTTTTTGTGTCAGGTGTTGTCGCGCTGACCTTAAGCCCGGTGATGTGCGCCACAGTCCTGCAGGATCATGATCACCAGGGAAAGCTGGCCGACTGGCTCGACCAGACATTTTTTCGCCTGAAAAACGGCTATCAACATCTGCTGATGCATTGCCTCAACAATCGCGGCGCAGTGCTCTTGTTTGCAGGCGCAATAATTATCAGCCTGCCGGTTTTTTTTCAGCTTGCACAAAAAGAACTGGCGCCTGAAGAAGATTCCGCAAGTATGTTTGTTATGGCCAGTGCGCCAAGCTACGCCAACGTTGACTATGTTAATCGCTTTCTGGATGAGATCGTCGCAATCTGGAAAACAGTACCCGAGATTGCCAGCTCCTGGCAGGTGAGCTCACCTAATTCTGTCTTCGGTGGATTGGCGTTGACACCCTGGGGTGATCGAGAGCGGACCCAGGCTGAGGTTCAGCGCGAGTTACAAGCGAAATTCTCCCGTGTTAGCGGGTTGGAGATTTTTACCTTTGGGTCGCCCCCTTTACCGGGCACTGAAGCGGGTTTACCGGTCAATTTCGTGATCGCCACGACGGCGGAATATGTTGAGCTGGACAGGGTGGCGCAGGAACTGCTGGCCGCAGCGCGGCAAAGTGGCTTGTTTATCTTTGTTAATCGCAGCCTGCAGTTTACCCGACCTGAAATCACGGTAGGCATCGACAGGGACAAGGCTGCCCGCCTGGGCATATCCATGCGGGCGATTGGCGACACCCTCGCAATCATGCTGGGCGAAGCCGACATCAACCGGTTTACCATGGACGGGCGCAGCTACAAAGTCATACCCCAGGCCTCCCGCGATTTTCGGCTCACCAAAGAATGGTTACAACGATACTATTTGCGAACCAGCAGCGGCGATCTGGTCCCATTGTCCACGGTCATTGAGCTGGGACAGCGGGTCGAACCCAACAGCCTGACCCAGTACCAGCAACTCAATAGTACGACGATTCAGGGCATGATGATGCCGCCCAATACGCTCGGTACCGGGCTTGAGTTTCTCGAGGCGAAAATGAAAGAGATAGCACCGACAGATTTTCGAGCGGGTTACGAGGGCGAATCACGCCGGTTCCTGCAGGAGACCCAGAGTTTTGCCCCATTATTCGGCATTTCCCTGTTACTGATATTCCTGGTCCTGGCCGTTCAGTTCAACAGCTTCCGCGATCCTTTTGTGGTACTGATCACTGTACCCATGTCGATATTCGGCGCGATAGTGCCCCTGGCGATGGGTATTGCAACCCTGAATATATATACCCAGATCGGTCTGCTGACACTAATTGGACTCATCAGTAAACACGGCATTCTGATTGTCGACTTTGCTAATCAGCAGGTGAAAGCAGGTAAAACCAGATCAGAGGCTGTACTGGAAGCGGCAGCACTTCGCCTTAGACCCATTTTGATGACAACCTTCGCCACGGTCCTGGGGGTCTTGCCGCTACTGACGGCTTTCGGCGCCGGGGCAAACAGCCGGTTCAGCATCGGCCTGATGATCGCGTCGGGTATGGTCGTGGGAACCGTTTTTACACTGTTCGTAGTGCCGGTTTTTTATCTTCCTTTTGGCTCTGACAAACCTAGTAGCTACCTGGCCCGACCCTCCCGCCAGGCTTCAATCAATTCATCGTAAGGCACTGTCTGCCCCTGGGGCTTTTCATTGTCCAGTTTCGGTTTCGGCGCCCCGGGCTGGCTCAGCCAGTATTCCGGCTCCCGTTCCGGGTTTAGTCTGGGTCCACACTCACCCAGAACACCGTGGCGTTCCAGACGCTCAAGCACCCTGTCCTGTTCACGGGCAAGATCATTCATTGCCTGTTGCGGGGTCACTTCACCACTGACGGCATTGGCAACATTAGCCCACCAGAGTTGCGCCAGTTTGGGATAGTCAGGGACATTAGTACCCGTGGGCGTCCAGGCAGTCCGTGCCGGGCTGCGGTAAAACTCTACCAGACCGCCTAGTTTCGGCGCGATTGCCGTCATGGCTTCGGAATTCAGGTCCGACTCCCGAATAGGCGTCAGCCCTACCAGGGTTTTCTTCAACGTGACTGTTTTAGCTGTCACAAATTGCGCATATAACCAGGCGGCTTTTCGTCTTTCAAGCGGGGTGCTGGACAGGAACGTCCAGGAGCCCGTGTCCTGGTAGCCCAGTTTCATCCCTTCCTCCCAGTAGGGTCCATGGGGACTGGGAGCCATACGCCATTTGGGATTTCCTGATTCATCGACTACTGCCAATCCCTCCTTGATCATGTCGGCGGTAAAGGTGGTGTACCAGAATATCTGTTGCGCAATTTGCCCCTGGGCCGGGACCGGACCAGCCTCGGAAAACGTCATCCCGGCAGCTTCAGGTGGCGCGAAGCGTTTTAACCAATCGATATATTTGGTCAACGCATAAACCGCCGCAGGACCATTGGCGGCACCACCCCGTGTTACCGAGGAACCGGCGGGTCTGCAACCTTCGACCCGGATCCCCCATTCATCGACGGGAATCCCATTGGGTATGCCCTTGTCCCCGGCGCCTGCCATGGACAGCCAGGCATCCGTGAAACGCCAGCCAAGGGACGGATCCTTTTTGCCATAGTCCATATGGCCATAAACTTTTTTACCATCAATTGTCTTGACGTGTTCACTAAAGAACTCGGCTATGTCCTCGTAGGCAGACCAGTTAACGGGAACTCCTAATTCGTAGCCGTAAATATCCCGAAACTGGTTTTGTAGATCTTCCCGCGAAAACCAGTCGTAACGAAACCAGTACAAGTTGGCGAATTGCTGATCCGGTAGCTGGTACAGCTTGCCATCGGGGCCGGTTGTGAAAGAACGGCCAATAAAATCGTCGATGTCCAATGTCGGCGAAGTGACATCACGACCCTCCCCTGCCATAAAGTCTGACAGCGGAACAACATATCCATAGCGCGCATGGGTACCGATCAGGTCTGAATCATTGACATAACCGTCGTAGACATTTTCACCGGACTGCATCTGGATTTGTAATTTCTCAATGACATCACCCTCCTGGATCAGGTCATGGGTCACCCGAATGCCGGTAATATCATAAAAAGCCTGGGTCAGAGTTTCACTTTCGTACTGATGTGTTGTGAGGGTTTCTGAAACGACACTGATTTCCATGCCACGAAAAGGCGCGGCTGCTTTGGTGAACCAGGCCAGTTCCGTTAGTTGTTCGTCCTGGCTTAGGGTCGATGGTTGAAATTCAGCCTCGATCCATTGGCGGGCGAGACCACTGTAGTCAACCGTTTCCTCTACTGCCTGTTGGTTTTTTTGCTCTGAGCATCCAATCAGAATCGATAGGGTTGAAATTATTCCGACAAATAGTATTAACGGTCGAATCATGGATGTTGTCCTTATGGCTATCAATCGGAGATCGTAGCAGGGATAGAAGCAGTTTTGCTAACGATGTCGCATCGAAGTAGTCTGTTCGGGTTGTTCAGCGGGGGCGCCGAGCCCGGGCGAGATAAACACTATCCCCAGCGCATAGTGACAGCAGCGAGCACAAGCGCCAGCGCACTTGCGATGAAAAGTGGCAGTGTTGTCAGCCCCAGCCAGAACAGGTGCAAAAAAGCGGCCGACAACAGGCTGATAAAGAAACGGTCGCCCCGACTGGTCACCATGGGTAAGAATCCGCGCCGATCCTGACCCGGCCACCTGAGTTCTGCCACTGTCATGGCCACAAGCGCGAGAGCAATGGCGACAAAGAACGTCGCGGTTGGCCATGTCCATGCCATCCAGGTCAATTGACTCTCCCCAGCGTAAACCCCTGCACCAGGTGTTTTCGGACAAACCAGACAACCACCAGACCGGGCACAACCGTGAGTAATCCCGCGGCAGACAGCACGCCCCAGTCCATACCTGAAGCACTCACCGTTCGAGTCATTACCACGACGATGGGTTTGGCATCGCTTGCTGTCAGCGTTCTGGCCAGCAGCAGTTCTACCCAGCTGAACATGAAACAGAAAAATACCGTCACCCCGATTGCGCCACGGTTAATGGGTATGAATATCCGGAAGAAAAAACTCAGGAAGCTATGACCGTCCAGTTGCGCCATTTCATCAATCTCCCTGGGCACACCTGACATGAAACCCTCAAGAATCCACACGGACAGGGGCACGGTAAACAGACAATGTGCCAACGCCACCGCGAGTGGTGTATCAAAAATACCCACGGCAGAGTACAACTGGAAGAAGGGCAACAGGAATACTGCTGGCGGCGCCATACGATTGGTCAGCAGCCAGAAAAACAACTGCCTGTCGCCAAGAAAACGGTACCGGGAAAATACATAGGCCGCCGGTAGCGCGACGGTAATAGAAATCACGGTGTTCAGGGTGACGTAGGTCAGGGAGTTAATGAAACCGGAATACCAGACTTCCTTGGTGAATATTTCAACAAAATTGGCAACTGTGGGTGACGCCGGGAAAAGCTCGAACTTTCCCACAATATCCTGATTACGGCTTATTGCCATGGTAAACAACCAATACAGTGGCGCGAGAAGGTAAATGGTGTAAACAGCCAACAGTAACGTCGCCGCCGTGCGCCCCTTAAACATCGTCGGCTGCCTTTTTTCTGACCACGCTTGTATAAAAAATCCAGCACAATAAAAGAACGACGAGAAAATAAATCACTGAAAACGCAGCTGCCGGGCCAAGATCAAACTGTCCAACCGCTTTCGTCGCAAGGTACTGACTTAAAAATGTCGTGCTGTTGCCCGGTCCACCGCCGGTTAACACAAACGGTTCAGTGTAAATCATCAGACTGTCCATCAGTCGAAGCAGGACGGCAATCGTTAACACACCACGTAACTTTGGCAATTCAATGTAACGAAAAACCTGCAGCCGTGAAGCACCGTCAAGTGCCGCTGCCTGGTAATAGGCCGGAGCAATCGAAGACAACCCGGCGAAAGCGAGCAATACAACCAGAGATGTCCAGTGCCAGATGTCCATGGCGACGAGCGTGATCCAAGCGTGTGCCGGATCTGCGGCATAGTTAAAGACAATGCCAATCTCGCCGAGTGCCACACCCAGCAAACCAATATCACCCCTGGCAAAAATCTGCCAGATGGTACCTACCACATTCCAGGGGATCAGCAATGGCACGGCAAATAAAAGCAGCAAACTCGCAGTTAAAGGGCCATCCCTCGGCAGTGCCAGTGCGATAACAATACCCAGTGGTATCTCAATCAACAGCACAATCGCACTGAATCCCAGTTGTCGTATTAGAGCCGACTGCAAGCGCGGGTCTGCAAGCGTCTCGCGATACCAGTCAAAACCGACAAAGAAGCGCGTATTAACATCGAGAATATCCTGCACCGAATAGTTCACTACCGTCATCAAGGGCACAACGGCACTGAAGGCAACGACGAGCAGAACGGGAAGAACGCCAAGCCAGGCTCTGTTGTTCTGGATGCTCTTATCCATTCACGACAGCCTTCTCATCATCGAACAGAATGAATCTGTCAAATATCACATTGACATTGTCTCCCACAGACCATTTACCCGTTGCTTGCGCCTGAAGCTTTTGATCACCCATGGTAAGCGTCAGCAGAACCCTGGCTTCACCAACTTCGGTGCCAAGAATTGTTGATCCCTGCACCTGCCAACTGCCAGGTTCACGTCGGACCCTGACCCACTCAACTCTTGCGCCGAGTTGGTAGTGACCATTGGGCAGATCGAGTGCCACAGCCACCTCGTCTGAATTGTGACCGGTCAGTCGGGCAGTACGATCAGCTACATCGCAATCAACAAATTGCATGCCAGGGGAACCAATAAAATGGCCAACAAACCTGCAATTGGGAGACTGAAATATATCCACGGGTTTACCCGTCTGCAGGATCGTCCCACGGGCCATGACACTGACCTCTTCTGCGAACGTCAGTGCCTCGGTTTGATCGTGTGTGACGTACACCATGGTCAACCCGTGGGACTGCTGTAAGCGAGTCAATGTCTGTCGCAATCGCCACTTGATACTGGGCTCTACGGCGGTTAATGGTTCATCCAGCAGCACAAGGTCTACATCATCCCTCATTAACGATTTGCCGATAGCGACTAACTGTTTCTGGAACAATGACAATACCGCCGGTTTTGCGTCATGGATTCCCTCAATACCCAGTTCGGTGGAAATCTCAACTGCCCTCGACACCGCATCTGTTCGTTGCCAGCCGCGATTCATCAGGGGAAAAACCAGGTTTTCGATAACAGATAGTGATTCGTACAGCACCGGAAACTGAAACACCAGAGCAACATCCCGCGCCCTGGCATCCAACAGTGAAACATCAACGCCATCAAACAGGATTCGCCCGCTCGAGGGATGCAACAGGCCGGACAACAGATTGAGCATGGTTGTTTTACCTGCGCCCGACGCACCGAGCAGCGCATGGGCGCGGCCATGTTCAATAGTCAGGTTTAATCCCGCGAGGGTCGGCGCCGATTCACCGGGGTAGGTGTAGGATACATTCTCAAGAACAATTTCAGCCAAATGAGGCTCCTTGGCCTTCATCCTCTTTGAAGGTCAGGACATCCGCCTCACTGATGTAAAAAGAGACTTGTTCACCAGATTGCACGTTTCTCATTCCCTTTAACTTCACCACCCAGGCATGGGATTTATCGGCAATATCGACTTCAGCATGTAGATAGGTTTCGGCACCGTTTGTCTCGACACCTGAG
Source organism: Pseudomonadales bacterium (assembly GCA_029941905.1). Taxonomy (GTDB): domain Bacteria; phylum Pseudomonadota; class Gammaproteobacteria; order Pseudomonadales; family Azotimanducaceae; genus JAHRVQ01. The sequence goes on from JAPYTQ010000044.1 coordinate 14,801, forward strand.
ATGGTCGCGGTAAACGTCAAGCCATCTAACGGATCCAATGAAACATGTTCCGGGCGTACTGCTGAATTGTCACTAAGTGGATTGATACCGGGGTCGCTCAACAAGTCAGCGGCTTTAAAGTTCAGGGGGGATCGGTAAACATCAACGGGCTTTCCTACCTGCAACACCTCACCATCCTGCAACAGCACTGTGAAATCCCCGAGTGAGAGCGTGTCCCTGGCGTCCGAGGTGAAATAAACGAGACAGGTGTCACTATCTGCGACGAGGAACTTAAGTTCCCCGGCTAATTCCTCCCGGAGCTTGTAGTCAATATTCACCAACGGTTCGTCCATCACCAGCACCTGAGGTTCCTTCGCCAGCGCCCTTGCTATCGCCAGCCGCTGTTGCTGGCCCCCCGACAGCTCATGGGGCATGCGATGCAGAAGTTCCTCAATATGCACCTTCGCCGCAAGTTGATGTACCCGTTTGTCTATTTCAGCCGCCGTTAGCCGGTTTGATAAACCGGCTGTTAACGGCGATGCAATATTTTCAGCCACATTCCAGTTGGGATAGTTGACGAACGCCTGGTACACCATGGAAACAGGCCATGACCTGTCAACACCCATCATTTGTTTTCTTCCGTTTATTGAAACCCTGGCAGTCGCCGGTGTTGGCAGGCCAGCCAACAGGCGGCAGAGCGCCGTCTTGCCGGAATGATTTCGGCCCAGCACGACATTGACCGAACCTGATTGGAACTCGATGTCAGGCGTCACTGACTTGTTCGGCCCCAACTGCAGCTGAGATATCAAAAGCATCTAAAAATTATTCCGATTTATCCGGGACAGTTTACTTATATACCTGGCAGATAAGTAAACTGTCCCCGGAATACTCTATCTATTCAATGACCTGGTTGGTGGTTGCGCCGGGTGTAACTGATTTCGAATCCTTTATCTTTTCCATCGCTTACTCTTACGTTGAGTTCATTCTTATTGTTCAGGCGATATTCCAGTTTTTTAGGGAAGTCATGATCAGAATTTTCAAATGCGGCACTGGTGGCGGAACATTGAATAAGTTTGAAAGCTACCGGGCGATTATTGTGATCGACCTTAGCCACATAGAATACTTCGCCAGCCATCTCGACGAGCCGCAATGATTCACCGGTTTGAAGCTCATTGGAAGTCCTGGACCTGGTTTCACCTGAACCTTCAAATGTCAGTGGACTAATCCTTTTCCACGACTCCGTCACAATATTCTCGCCATCGTCGTTAGTCCAATCGCCTGGCAACCACTGGACAGAATCAAGTGAGTCACAGGACTGCGAGTATGAAAGCTGGCAGGAACAGGCGAAGAGTATTGTCAGGAAAATTCTGATCATACCCAGGCTGAATGTACCAACAAGATGCATTGGTTTTTACCTTTAAACAATTGATCAAATTCATCGTAGGGTATCACAGTCAAAGACTGCTCCCATCCAGCAGATGTCTTCATAAGGAGCCTTTTTGAACATGTACTTATATATTTGTATTCTTTTCACAATCGCGTCAATATCGATCCGATAACAAATCACAGGAGACTCAAACCATGGCAAGCGAAGAGCTGAGAGCAACTATAGAATTGATACGAGGCCAGGAAGGCGTTACTGCCGAAGGCCTAAGTCTGCAGGAGCGTCGCGAGGGTATGGAGGCGATGCAAGCCAATATTCCATTACCTGAAGATATCAACATAGAAAAGGTGGACATCGACGGCATTCCAGGCATATGGGTCACCGCACCAGGCGCTCGCGACAATGCCTATGTTGTCTATTATCACGGTGGTGGTTACGTCATGGGTTCACTCGACACCCACAAGGAACTCATGGGTAGAATTTCCCGCTCCTGCAAAGCCACGGTACTCGGGGTAGATTACCGGCTGGCGCCGGAGCATCTTTACCCGGCCGCTGTCGAAGATGGCGTTAAAAGTTACGAATGGTTGCTGGCAAGGGATGTAGATCCCTCCACGGTAATGATGGCGGGAGATTCTGCAGGCGGCGGCCTCGTGATCTCGACGATGCTGGCACTGAAAGACAAGGGTGGCAGTCAACCCGCTGGTGGCATCCTGTTTTCACCCTGGACCGATCTGACCGCTTCCGGTGACAGTGCCACCACTCGCGCTGAAGCTGACCCGATGATCACCATGCCTGCCTTGCTCGAAATTGCGGAGACTTACTACGCAGGATCAAACCCCAAAGACCCGCTGATTTCACCGGTGTTTGCAGACCTGGCTGGTTTGCCGCCTTTGTTAATTCAGGTCGGTGATGCGGAGGTGTTACTCGACGATGCGTCCCGTCTTGCAGACAATGCCAGAGCCGCAGGTATCCCGGTGCAGTACCAGGTATGGGACGAGGCGTTTCATGTGTTCCAGGCCATGCCGCATCTACCGGAAGCAACCGATGCGTTGCAGAAGGTCGCCAATTTTTATACGGATATCGTGAATTAATACTATCGCCCAGGTAGCTGGCTGGGGATAGAAACCGTCAGCCTCCTAACCACAGCCCTCACGAATCATGGGTATAAGCTCGCGGCCATAGTCGGTTGCGTCATTCAGCGGATCAAAGCCCCGAATCAGGAACCCGTCAACGCCCAGCTCGTGGTAGGCGAGTATGGCATCTGCAACCTGCCGTGGTGTCCCAACCAATGCGGTTGTATTGCCTGAACCTCCTGCAGCTGCCGCCAACGGTGTCCACAATCGTTCGTCGTGGATCTCACCTTCTTCCGCCAGGCGCAACAATCGCCTCGCGGTTTCTGCCTCGGGCGCTGCTTTTCTCACATTTGCCGGTGCCACACTGGAAAGGATCGATTCCGCTTTCTCCCAGGCTGCTGATTCACTATCGGCAATTATTGGCCTGAACGACAACTGGTATTGGGGTGCCCGATCATAAGCAGATGCGAGCTGATTGATGTCGGACATTACCTGGCTAACGTTTTTCCGTGATTCACCAAACAGCGCATAGACATCGGCGTGTTTCGCCCCCACCTTCAATGCCGGTGGTGATACACCACCAAAGAAAATCGGTACATGAGGTCGCTGGAATGACTGAACTTCAGAAATCGCCCGTTCAACCTGGTAATACTTCCCGTTGTAATCAAATGGCGATTCACTGGTCCAGACTTTTAACATCACATCCAGATATTCATCAGTTCTCGCGTAACGTTCGTCATGACCAAGGTAATCCCCATCACGACGCTGGTCGAAATCAGACCCACCCGTAATGATATGAATCAGCAGACGACCCCTGGTCAGATTGTCGAAGGTCGCTATTTTTCGCGCTGCGAGTGTCGGGGCAACAAAACCCGGTCGATGTGCCACCAGAAAATTGATTTTATCGGTGTTAGCCGCAATGAAACTTGCCACTTGAAACCCCTCTGCCGAAGCAGAGGTGTAACCCACCAGCACCGCATCAAAACCGGCATCCTCGTGCGCCCGGGAAAATCGAACCAGGTAGTCAGGATCAATGCCGCCACCGATGACGTGTACCGTTGCACCCTCTGTGGGCGCGACACCGATCATACCGAGGATACGAATGCTCACCTATAGTCCCCCTGGAAAATAATAATCCGACCAGACCTGACGCTCCAGCTTGCCGTAATCTTCTTCACACCGGCAATCCGGATTGAACACCATGGTCTGCCTTGTTTCAGGCTCAAAGGGGTGCCATGTCGGCAACCCCTCATGATTAGGGTCACCGTGTGTTGCGAATGCAATCCAGCTGTTGGACATCAGTTCAGCCATCGCCTGCGGTCCTTCGCCAGAGCCGACAAATCGACGGGAGGTTTCAACATTGTCAAACACGAATGGAATCTCCAGTGCATGGGGCGTCCGCAAGGCGCCTTTTCCGGCGTCTGTTCGATAGGTCATGGTATACAGATAAACACTGGCGGCCTTTTGGCCAGACTTTCTTTCAGCAAGCACCAGAGAGTCGATGGGATAGCGCGAATAGCCGGTCAGGATGTAAGCGAGCAAATCTGATTCGGACGCATCAGCAAAGTGCTTCCGATACGCCTCAATGATATCAGTTGCCTTATTCCCAACAACCCGACTGACCCGGCGAGCCAATCCCGCCTGGTCGAGCTCAAGCAGGTCCGGGTCACGCCCCATAAACAGCGTCCACTCGGTTTCGTTGTAACCCACCATCAATGGGATATCTTTCGAAAGCTGCGGTGGTTTCGGGTGAAACGGATGACCTGGCAAGATCGACCCATCTGCGACGGGCGCAAAAATTTGTGCCAGCCCTTCCGGTCGCTCTCCCAATTTTTTTATGGCAGCCTTCTGGCCACTCAGTATTTCATCAACGGACATGCGCTTCAGGCTGGCCAGCGGCTGGTCACCAATATCCATTTCACCCAGCATGGTTTCATTCAGCCGTTTCACGCCATCGATGGTATTCATCAACACTGCCGACCCACTTTGAATAACGGCTTTGTGGAACAGTGATTTTACTTCCGGCATTGCCAGCAGCGTGGTAACTTTCCTGCCGCCGCCGGATTCACCGAATATAGTGACATTATCAGGGTCACCACCGAAGCTCTGGACATTTCTCTGCACCCACTGCAACGCAAGCAATATATCCAGCATGCCCAGGTTGACAGTATCTGCTGCGGACTCATCCGCATAAGCCAGGTGCAAAAAACCCAGCGCACCCAGGCGATGGTTAACACTCACCAGCACGATGTCACCGCGATTGCAAAGGTTCACACCGTCGTACATTGATCCGGAGGCAGAGCCGGAAGTGAAACCACCACCGTGTAACCAAACCATTACGGGTCGTAACGACCGGGGATGTGAATCCCGGGTCCAGACGTTCAAGTACAGGCAGTCTTCGCTGACCGGCAGGTCAAAATTGTTCGTCGTTGCGCCTGCTTTTGGTTTCGGTCCGCGAAACTGCGGGGCATCAGGACCGTAGGCAACTGCGGTACGTTCGCCTTGCCAGGCACGCTTCTTAATCGGCGGTTCGAATCTGTTATCACCGCCGGTGTCTTCACCATAAGGGATGCCTTTAAAGCTGAGCACACCACGGATAGATTCACCGGTCAATTCGCCTTCTGCAGTTATCACGCACGGCTTTACCATTTTTTTATCCGATTACGTCTGGTACTGGTACGGGTTATAACACACCTCAGTATGCCGTAACTATTTGGTGAGCTATGCCTATTGCCAGGGCGAGAACTCACTCATACCGTAGTGCGAAGATCGGACTGGCGCGGGAGACCTTGAACGCATGGGTGGCAACCGTAACCCAGGCCAGAAGCAGCGTTGCTATTATTGCCAGGAGAATAATGCCAAGGAACCAGGGTAACAGCTCTATTCGATATTCAAACCTGTCCAGCCATTGGTTGACAGCGTACCAGCAGAAAGGCCAGGCAATGATGTTGGCAATCAGAACGGGTTTTGAAAATTGCATGAGCAGCAATGCAACAATTTCCCTGGATGAAGCGCCCATGACCTTTCTCACGCCGATTTCCCTGGTTCGCCGGGCTATGGTCAGTGACGCCAGGCCAAACAGACCCATACAGGCAATAACAATGGCAAGTCCCGAGAACATGGCGAGCAACGTACTTTGAACCTTTTCCTCACGATACTGGTCGGCAATATTATCCTGCAAATGCTGAATGCGGGTTTGAATCCTCGGGAACATTGCCGCTACTTTTTCCTCGATGGCCCCGGACACCGATTGAAATTCATCAGGGTCAAAGGAAACCAGCAAATCAGTGACCTGGTCCGGCAGGTACATATAGATCTCACCATCCACCTGGGCACGAGGTGAACCGAAATGAACGTTGGGTATGACCCCGACAATGGTGCTCGTGATTTCATTCTCACTGCCCCGATAGTAAACCTTGCTAATTGCTTCCTGTGGCGAACCAAAACCCAGAATCCTGACCGCGGCTTCATTGATAACAACATTAACCTGTTGTTCCTGAATCACATTAGGATTGGCGACAAATGTCGCCCGGTCGCCAGCAAACTCATCACTCAGCAAACGACCCGCGACGGGCTGAACGTCAAACTGGGAGAAGAAGCGCGGATAAACTGACCGATAAAAAATAATCAGCCTTTCCGAAACACCGGGTACCCGCAAGGACAAGCCGGTGTTCGGACCATCCCCCGGGGTAAAACTCGAGAGACTGACCGAACGTACCCCGGGCAATTTCGTTATCACGTTCGTCAACGTTTCCAGTGATTCTGCTTCCTGCTGCCGACCCACGCCTCTGACAGTCAGTTGGTTACTATTGTCATATCCAAGGTTTACTGAACGTGCATAGTCTGTCTGGATATAAACAAGCAGAGTGATGATTATCAGCGCGGCGGAGATCATGAACTGAAACAGGACCAGCGTCGAACGCAAGCCTGAGCTGATGCCGGTTTCTGATTGATTGGATTGCAAAATCTTTCCGGGTCGAAAGCCAGACATGATCAGGGCCGGGTGCAGGCCAGACAGAAGTCCCACAACCATAGCAAGACCGACCAGCATTGATAGTACAACCGGATCTGTCATCGACGCACTTGATAGTTGCCTGTCCGTGTATTCACTGAATGTTGGCAAAATCAGCTCAATAGCCACCATCGCAAACAGTAACCCCGCGAAGGCTGGAATTAACGATTCTATTTCGAACTGGATGAACAATTGTTTTCTGTTCGCACCCATCACTTTGCGCAACGCAACTTCCCTGGCACGAAGTGTGGACGCGGCGGTCGCCAGATTCATAAAGTTAATGCAGGCAATCACCAGAATCAGTAGTGATATACCACCAAAACCGACTATCACGGAAAGTTTGCCCGGTGGGCGCATATCAAATTGAACCGGGCTGAACATGTGTATATCGCGCACAGGCATCAATCGAGGGGTAAACAATTCACTGCCCTTGATACCCACCAGCGCCTGAATCTGTGCAGGAAAGTACTTGTCCACCCAGTCATCGATGCTCGCGGCCATCGACTCTATACTGCGGCCCGGCTTTAATTTGATGTAAACCCCAAAAGGCAAACCATTCCATCGGTCCAGATCAGTGCTGCCGGATGCTAACTGGGGTGCGTAAGTTAACTTGTCGATACCCATGAGGAAATCGAACTTAAAGTGAGTATTGCCCGGCAGGTTCTTCAATACCCCGGTTACTTTCAGCTCTCTTAAATAGATATGATTAACCGTGACAGTACGGCCCAGCCACGGACCTTCTCCGAGGTGTTTTATAGCCATTTCCTCTGTCAGGACAATCATACCGGGTGCGTCAAGGATGCCGTCACGCTCGCCTTCGATCAGGTCGAAGTCAAACATCGTTAAAAATCCGGGGTCAACGTAGGTGAATGTCTCCGGTGTGGCGGTTTCACCCTTAATGACCGTACCACCTCGTTGCTGCATTCTGACAATACTCTCAACTTCCTCATAGTCGCCCGGCAGCAGATCAAATGTCGCACCGAAGAAGTTCGGCGACGCATTCGATTGTCGCCCTGGAATATTGGCCGTAGCCTCAATGCGATAAAGACGCTCGACGTCCGTAAACTGGTTGTCATAGCTGAACTCGTGCTTCACAAAGAGGATAATCAAGGCACATGCGGCCAAACCGACGCCCAATCCAATAACATTGATGGCGCCAAACAGCTTATTTCGAACCAGACTTCGCAGGGCGGATACCAGATAGTTATTAAACACAGTCAACAATCCAGATTGGGATGGATAGTGTAGATAAAATCACATCTGCCAGGCATCAGCAATGCATCTGCGGTAGTCCGAACCGTCCATAGGTTCTGTAACAGGTTAATGGTACTGTTAGCTTCTGTCCCCAGCTCCGCAAGCCATGGCAAAACCATTTCTTATCATCCAGCTCCGACCCGAAGACGAAACCGCCGACAGTGAATTCGAGGCGGTCAAGTATTACGGTGGTTTGCTCGATGAGGAAGTCGTTCGGGTACGGGTAGAAAAAACCGGTCTGCCTGACATTGATCTTGCGGATTTCGCTGCGATTATCGTCGGTGGCAGTCCCTTTGATGTCAGTACCGAGTCTGCCTTAAAAAGCGAGATTCAGCGGAAAATAGAGACCGGTTTTAATCGATTGTTCGATAACATTGTAGATCAGGATTTCCCCTTTCTCGGTGCCTGCTCGGGCAATGGATTACTAGGTAACTATTGCGGTGCAAATATTTCCACGCGATTTGGAGAGCCTGTGGGGGGTTCTTACATCTCGTTGACCGAGGAAGGAAAAAAAGATCCGCTGCTGCGCGGCTTTCCGGACACTTTCCGCGTGTTACTTGGCCACAAGGAAGCCTGCGATGGCACCCCGCCGGGCAGCGTGCTGCTGGCAACCAACGAAACCTGTCCGGTGCAAATGTTTCGCGTCAAGTCCAATATCTATGCGACCCAATTTCATCCCGAGGCAGATGCAGAAGGATTCACATTACGCATTAACATCTACAAAAACCATGGCTACTTTCCACCGGAGTCCGCCGATGCGATCATCAATGCAATCGCTTACGAGGAATTGCCGGAAGCACAGGAAATTCTAAAGCGTTTTGTGGATAACTACAGGGACTGAACCGGCTCGTGCTCACGGCGACCTTAACAGGATCGAGAGACTCCTTCCTGAAAGTTTACGTTTTCTTCGGAAAGGGTTTCAGCTTTCTGAGGATTCGCTCCGGATCTGCAGAACTGCTGTTTCGCATCGCACTGTCCACCATCTTGTTGTATTTAGGATCAAGTTTGGCGGTCTTTGTCGCTTCGGATTGATGGTATACGGCGCCGGATATTATTCGATGGGTATCATTGCTGTGACAATGTTGACATGGCAGGGCATTCGGCGCTTTAGTACTAGGGAAGTATTTGTCAGTTAAACCTTCGCAGCTTCGACAGTGATACTCATATATCGGCATACTAGTGGAGTGTCCTATACACTAGGCCGGTGTTGGTTCAGGCATGGCGAGTGCAACGAAGAAAGCCTGTATTGAGTTGTGATAACGCAGGAACTGCAGTTTTTTTCTCGGGTCCTCTGCCTTTACTACGTATTCTCTACTATCTAGCTGGGCCAGGCTCGGGCCATCACCAGACCGGCATCCGGCAATGAAAGCATCCCACTGAGTCTTGGACATCTCGATCATGAAATCCGCCTCACGTATCTCGTTAGCGCTGATTTTACGAACGGCGCTACAACTGAAACCGGCAAAAGAAATCAGGTACGTCAGCTTGCCAACCTTGATCCCCATAGTCAGATCGACATTGCCGAGGTGACGAAAAGCGGCATCATCGTTAACGATACCCTGGGCTTTTTTTAGTGTTTTCACGGACAGGTCAGACATAATTCACTCCGATTGCAAATTAACGAGGCGACTTGGACAGGGCGATGTGGACCAAAACAAGGTCATGACAATTTCTCAAATCGTGTCTCGACCCGGGAGGAGGCGTTAAAAAAATCCTGAAAGTTCTGGTTGTAGCGGTAAAACAAATCCTGCTTGTATTGATCATCAACGGGCGATCGTGCAATACCTTCGTCCAGATCCAGATCGAGGCTGTTCAAGGTTTGATGTGAACTCGCCTTGCCGTTTTCCTGCACATCCCTCACCATGGCTGTCCATGACGCCATCGGCATTTCAATGATGAAATCCGATTCTTCAAGCTCCGCATCACTACTCTGCCTCACCTGGGCACAGGTTAACCCGGCAAACTCAATCAGGTAACGCGATTCGCCAATGCGAAACCCGGCCGTGGTATCACAGGCTCCACCACCGCCACTGTGCAGGCTTTTATCCGAATTGTAGACCTGACGAACTTCCTGAAACCACTCTACTGAGGGGAATATTGCCAAGGTGTTAATCCTCCAGATAGCTCTTTAACATCGGGTGAAGGGATTCCCTACGATCAACCCCCAACCACTCACAGACGGAAAGATAATCTTCAAGAAATTCTCTTACCAGAAGTAAATAGCGCTCCATACCATAAGTACGACCACCTTGAATCCCGCCGCCAAAAATAATAGCCATGGCGGAACTCACCACACCATCCTTCAACTCGTTTGCCATGTGACCCTCGCCAATGGCCAACAGCGTTCGCATAATATCCGTCGCACCCTCATGATGAGTCGCTGCATACTTCAGGTGATCATAACCATAAGTCATATGACGGGCATGGTCTTCCAGCATATGGCTGTAGATAAACGTCTCCGCATCATTATGGGCAAAACTGAGCAGGCCTGTTAGCAACCGGGTAATATAAGTACCCCGCAAGAGATAGAGATAAACAACCGCCTCGGTCCAACCACCGCTGCTTTCCAGAATCATTCGGTTGACCCGACCGCGACTCTCGATGCCCAGTCCTCCTCCGTTGGACAGCGCGCGTTTTCTCATCACTTCCAGATGACGTGCACAATCAAATGTAGCCGTCGCCAGATACTGTTTTACCTCGAAATACCCGTAGGACATTCGATCCTGCCAATAGGTGATGATTTCCAGTTCGGTGTTGGCACACTGCGACAATTCTGTGCAAATCTGGCAAATCGCCCTTTCCACGTCTTCAGGTAGTTCTTTGAGGGTATCCCAGGGCACTTCCGTCGCGGGTATCCATCGACGCTGGATCGCTTCTTCATAGAGGTCCGCCGCACAATCCGCCCACATTTCATGTTTGCTGCGCAGTGAGTAAGGCAATGGTGGGATACCCGCTCGCGGCAAGGCACCTCGCGGCCTGCGTGTCTGGTCATCCCAGTATTCAGGTACTTCACCGTAAATACCCACATTCAGGTCGCCAAGCCTGAGGCCATGTTCGCCCGGTTTTACACGGGTACCCCATTGATTGGTCAGGCCCATCCAGTCGTACGTGGGTTCAGGAACACCCTGGGTAGGTTCGTCTTCGGACATACTTTCTGTCATCTTCTCGGACATGTTTCCCCTTCAACTACGGTAAGGACTTAAGAACTAACCGGTGGCAGCATAACGCTCCGGGATGGAAGATCGGCCATTTTCAAACCGGTCTCCGAAACCCGCGCTGATGACTCGCTTCATATATTCCTTGAGTTGACGACGACGGATCACGAGCAGTTTTTTGTGGCCTTCATCGTAGTGCTCGGCCCCACCGCCAAGAAGAATAGCCAGGGCTTCACTGGTCTCAGCCTGTGTTCCCGCAGGATTTTGTTGACCTGCGAGTAATTGTCCCTCAGCCTCATCGAGATAACATTCAATCTCTTCATGTCGCTCCGGTGCGGTTGCACTAAGGCAGCGCAGATGCATAACGCCAAACGCAACATGTCTGGCTTCGTCCTGGGCACACAGTCGATACATGGTTTTTTCAGCCTCATTTTGACCAAAGAGTTCTCCCATGCGGAACATGGTCAACACAGCGCCTTCACCTGATATGTGCAGCCTTGTGGACATCTCGGTAAAATCCCTGGCGAGATCAATACTGCCGACAAATCCCGACGTTGCCCCCGACATGCGCATCAATCCGCCGCCATTGGCCAGCGCACGTTTACGGAATACGTCCATATGCCGGGCCTCATCCATTACCTGTGCACTCAACACGTTTCGCGCTTCGAGATAGTCCGGGGTTGTTTTGGCGATCCAGCGAGCGGGCACGTCACCGGCGACAAATTCTACCTCGTTGAAAAAAGTACAAAGCAGGCATTCAGCTTCTTCTACCGCATCGGGCAGTGGTTCAAGGGTATGCCAGGGGATATCGGTGGCCGAACTCCATTGCCGCTGGAGCGCCTCTTCATAGAGAAATTCTGCATTGTCGAGCCAGATTTCAGACAGTGTGTGAACTGAATAGGCTCCTACCCTGAAGGCTTCCGGACGTACCGCCGCTCCCCGGGGCCGACCGGTCATGTTGTCGCTGACTTCAGGCAGTTCAGCATAGCTGCCGACCTGAATATCCGCGAGGGTTAAGCCACGTTTACCCGGTGTCGCCTTGACACCCCACTCCCCCATGTTTTCCATCCAGCTGGTATCAAGCTCATATTCTTTCTGGGTATCAACTGCTTCACTCATAACAAATCTCGCCTCGTGAATTAAAGGTACAGCGCACTATCACTATGGCGCTTTTCGAAGGGAATGTCGACGCCGAAATGTTACGGAACCCAAGAAAACACCTGACGACCTCCCATCCAGGTTTCCAGAACCTGAATTTGTTCTATTTCATCTGCTTTGACACTGAGCGGATCTTTTTCCAAAACCACAAAATCTGCGTACTTACCTGCTTCCAGACTCCCGATCTCGTGATCAGAATGACACTGCCAGGCGGCGTCAATCGTCATGGCCCTTATCGCCGTCTTAACATCAATGCACTCTGCTTCTGCCAGAATTGATTCCGGCTCACGCCACATTTTTCTGGTCACCGCATTCTCGATGCATCGGAGCGGTCCCATCTCAGTCACGGGTTCATCGGAGTGCAGGGTCCAGCGAATGCCTTTGGCTTCACACGCTGCTGTTCTGTCGAGCAGGCATGCCTTGGATTCACCAAATATCCTGTCCCGCATTGCCTGACCCCAGTAATAAACATGGCCTATTAAAAAACTGGGCGACAGACCAAGCTTAGCAATTCTGTCGATTTGCTCATCGTGTAAAATGGAACAGTGCTCAATGCGATAGGGTCCTCTTGAAAGCAACCCCAAAGCATCGGCAGCTTCAAAAGCATCCAGTACATTATCAATTGCCTGGTCGCCATTGGCATGGACCGCAATGGGCCAGCCTTTTTCAGCGCGGTCGATGACCATTTGCTTTAGATCCGCTGCCTCAACATATGCGACACCCTTATTTTCAGAGTACAAATAGGGTTCTCTTTGTAATCCGGAGAAGCCCTGGTTGGAGCCATCAGAGACAATCTTCCACGCGGTTGCCCTGACAAGCTCGTCCCCGTCGCCATATTGCACGCCATGTTCGTCCCATTTTTCCTGTATGGCATAGCTGAGTGAGTATCGAAGCCTGGTTGTCATTTTGCCTGACGCAGACAATGCATCGTAGAGATCCAGTTCCTGAACTCCACGACTTAAACCGGTGCCCTGGTCACAGAATGTGGTGATCCCCACTTCATTGGCGCGGGCACAGACGTTCAGGCAGGCCTCGGCCAAATCGTATTGCTGTTGCGCGGGATTGTGCTTTGCTACGCTCCCCATAGCACGGCCACCTTGCAAAACACCATTGGGTGATCCGTCTTCGTCCCGGCCAAAAGAGGAGCCGGGGAAATCTTCCGTCTCAGCATGGATGCCCGCGGCTTCCAGCGCACGGCTGTTGCAGTAGGCAAAGTGCAAAGATGCGTTGTAAACAAAAACCGGCCTTGTTGTTGAAACGGTGTCGAGCATTTGCCGTGTCAATTCTCCCGGACCCTCCTGCAAGGACGGATCAAACTGTCGCGCCATAATCCATTCGTTAGATTCGTTCAGGCCAGCCAGCTCTCTTAGTCGTGTCAACGCTTTCTCGATGGTTGAGTATCTGAAGGGGCCGACGTTCTCGAAATGTCCTATGGTCGCAATAGCGAGAAAATGCATATGCGGCTCAATAAATCCCGGTAATATTGTTTTACCAGCGCAGTCAATCACCTCAACGTCTTCTGCGTATTCGTTTTTTAATTTGTCGTTCGTCCCCGTGGAGAGGATTTTGCCATTTTTTATGGCTAGTGCTTCTACGGTGGAGAAATTGTCGTCAACCGTATAGATCCTGGCGTTTACAAACAGCTGGGTTTTACTGCTGACGGGGGGCAAAGAACGCTGGCAAGCCCTGCTTCGCCAATAGCCTGCATCAGCGAGATCGGCATCCTTAACATGCATGCAGTCATTGAGCTCTCGTATCACCGGAGCACAGCATGCACAGGGAGCATGCCAGTTCTCGTGTATTGCTGGTTGCCAGATGCCATTCCGGGAGAAAGGTATAGCGCCTTTGGAGTTATCTTTTAACATTAGTTTTGATCTTTTAGATCCTGTCGGACCCTTGTCCCATTGCTATCTGATCCGTTAGCCAGATGATCTTCGATAAATTCCATCCGGTCCTTGCCCCAATAGATTTCGCCCTCGATAACCATTGTGGGTGCGCCGAATATGCCTTCTTCCAGGGCTGTATTGGTTGAATTGATCAGGGCCTGTCGTATGCCGGGACTTTCGCAGCAGGATTCAAACTCATCCGGGTCAACGTCGAGGGTTGCCGCGATACCGCGAAGGGTATCGTACTCGCCAATAGTGCCCACATTGTTTTCCCAATAGGCTGCAAAGATTGCATCGATATAGTCTTCTTCTTTATCCCACCGCCGCATGGCAATGGCGCCTTTCAATGCCCGGCTGGTTTTAATCGGGAAGTTATCAGGCACCCTGAATGGCAGATCGTACCGTTTAGCCCAGCGATTAAGGTCTGCCCCCCGGTTGCGCATTTTCGCTTTCGGTTCATCCATGAGTACATAGTTATTGGACTGGAAGACAAAACCCAGGTTGAAAGGATGCCAGGTGAGAGTTGCATGGTGGCGAGCCGCGATGGGTTTTATCAGTTTCAGCGCAAAGTATGAATTGGTACTGCCAACATCCCAATAGAAGTCAATATTCACGTTATGCCCTCACCCCCGGATATCCAGCCAAGGTAGGAATCCAGTTCACCCTGCACCGACTTCGACATTTTAGCAGCACCCGCGCTACGTTGTTCTGCGACCTTGATACTTTCATCGGAAAAGTACTTGTCGCGATAGGCCTGCGGGGATAACCAGCGAAAACCCTCGTGCTCGTGGCTAAGTGTTACCTCACCTGCAGTATAATCAGCCGCATAAGCAACCAGAAACATATCGTGGTCGTAGGCAAACATGGGCGTGACCGCTATCAATTGCATCGGGCCATCGACCTGCAGACCGGTCTCTTCCATCAACTCCCGGCGGGCGCACTCTTCGGTGGTTTCACCTTCATCCAGTCCACCACCGGGAATGTACCAGGAACCTCTGGCAGCTCCGCCAGCTCGTTTCAGGATTAGAATATCACCGTCATTATTTCGCAGATAGACCGACGTCCCGATACCATATAATTTCGCCATTTCTCCCTGTCCTGCCAATTCGCCCGTGGTGGCGTTCAAAATACCACGATACCCGCTCTGAGCTAAACCTTTGGATCATCCTGAGTTCCCTGGTTGCTTACAGGGTGAGTTCCATATACACATCTGCCCTGGAGTAGTCTGAATCCCAGGGCGAAGGTTTCCTGACAAAACCCAGATTTTTGTATAAGCCCAGGGCTGGTGCCAGTCGCGAGTTGGTTTCAAGATAGAGCTTTTTGAAACCCAGTTCCCGTGCCCGTTTGAGGCTCGCATGAGCCAGCAACTTACCGACCCCCTTGCCTCGTGCCAACTTGTCCACTCCCATCTTTGCTAATTCGCCCAGGCCGTCACCACGGTTTATCAGCGCACAGGTACCCAACACCACGCCTGATCCCCGTTCGATGCCAAACAGGATGTCACCGCCGGATTCAATCACATACTGCTGCGGATGATCGAGCGCTTTTTTATCCATCTCTTCCATTACAAAGTACTCCATGATCCATGCTTCGTTAATACGTTTGAAATCAACCGAATACCGGGATTGAAAGGAGGATATTTCAATCTTGTCAGACCCGGGTTGATGCCTTTCCAGGAAACGCTGATGGAATGATTTGGTATCCAATGCCCGTTCAATGGTTTCTATGTATCCCAGAAAGTCCACCTGGGTTTCATCCATCAGTTCCTGCAATGCGCCGTTAATGTCAAACCAGACATTCTGCAGTTCACCGTGATGCTGCTTGCCAATTACTGTCAGCGCCAGAACTCTTTTACGCTTGTCACTGGTGTCTTTATAAGCTGCGACGATGCCTGCCTTGATCATCTCTTTCGCAATCTGGTTAACAGATGGATGAGTAATACCCAGCCCGCGCGCAATCTCGGTTACGGGGCTGGGACCATGCTCACTCAGGTAGTAGTAAACAGGAAACCACTTGGGTTCAAAAGCAAGACCGGCATCCCGATAAACGCGAACACCATCCTGCATCAACTGCTCCGACAACCTTTTCAGGCGACTGCCCAGCGCCAGGGCGCCCAGATCTCTTAACGTGTCCATCATTTCACCTCAAAGTGAGCATTTGTATATGTTTTCATATACGTAGCCAACTACGTATTTTAGTATCGGGAAAGCTTAAATTTCAAGGCTTTCGTGGTTTGATTCCAAAAACCTGGCAATTAGTGAACTTTCATTACACTCCTGGTTTGAGCGATCAACGTTCCCCAACAAAGTCTTATCCTTTTCTTACCAGATGTCTTACCAGATGTCTTACCATAGCTAGTACAGTTCTTTTGAGATGGGTCAGTTGTGAGCAATTTTGAGATAAAACCAATCGCCAATTCACTGGGTGCCGAGGTTCTGGGCCTGAATCTGGGCCAGCCATTGAGCCCAGCAACCGAAGAGGAACTGCAACAGGCCTTTCTCGATTATCTGGTTCTGTGTTTCCGGGATCAGCATTTCAACCCGAAGGGGCTGCTGCAACTGACCCAGCGGTTGGGGGGTGCTGGTGAGACGCCATATCTCACAGGCTTGAGTGAGTATCCTGACGTAGTCCCTGTTATTAAAGAGGTAGGAGAGAAGTCAGCGCTTACTTTCGGTGCAGGCTGGCATACGGATTTTACGTTTCAGGAACACCCGCCCAGCCGAACCCTGCTGTATGCAGTTGATGTACCCGAAACCGGTAGCGATACCCTGTACTGCAACCTCTACCAGGCTTATGAAGCACTTTCACATGGCATGCAACAAATGCTTGAAGGTCTGACGGCCATTCACAGCGCCGTACGATCATACGGTCCGGACGCAACCCTGAAGGACCGTATGGAGAATATGACTATCGTTAACGATGAATCAGAACCAAATTTAATGGAACATCCAGTGATTCGAACTCATCCGGATACGGGACGGAAGGCGTTGTGGGTGAACCCGGTCTACACCATCAGGTTCAAGGATATGACCGAAACAGAAAGTGCGCCGATTTTAAAGTACGTGAACGATCTGGCAGTCTCCAGCGAATTCACCTGTCGCGTCAAATGGCAGCCCGGATCCCTGACAATGTGGGATAATCGCTGTACACAACATTGCGCGACATCCGACTACCAGGGGCAACGAAGAGAGATGTTGAGAACCACTGTGGCCGGTGACCGACCTTATTAGTGGTTCTGCCCAGGACAGAAAACCCTTCCAGGGTTAAAAATTAGAAAAGGCAGTGCTTTGCAAAATCGGTCGCCTCGTTGGCGGTCCAATCACCTTTGGGCTTCTCTTTCATATTGTCGCACCAGCGGTCGCTGCCAACTTCCACACACCCGATCAATGCCGTTAACACCATCACGGACACGAATATCTTTATCCCGGATCTCAAAATGTACATAGATTTACTCACTTCTTTTTCTTTCTGCGGCGGCGTTTCTTCGGCTTGGGCTCGCTGTCTGCGCGGGCAACCCGAAAGGCTTTCCTGATATCGGCTATCTTTTTGTCCTGGCGTTTAAACGCATGCGGTCGTTTTGCATCATCAAAGCCAATTACATTATCATTTGCCATCATATCACTCGTTTTTTAACGACGTCTGTCAGAAAAGACCGGTCGGTTTACATTCCCATGCTAGACTTATACCATGCGCATCTTGAAATGCCGACCCGAACCTCATACGCAGGACTCATACGCAAGAGCAAGCCTGCGATCCACACAATCCAGACCTCGTTAAAAAAATTGAATCGTGCTTAAAAACATCTCAGATCGTATCCCCGTGCTCCTCATTTTCTCGTTGACATTACTGGATTTCATTGTTTTCTTCAGCGTCGACGATTTCTGGTTCCTGCTCGGATATTTCGTGCTGATGCTGGTTCCAAAAGGTAGTATTTGCGCCTGGAATCATCACCACCAGCACACCCTGACTTACCAATGGATGCCACTAAATCGCCTCCTTGAAATGAGCTACGCGTTCCACACAGGTGTCACGACGAATCTGTGGCTATTGCACCATGTGCTGGGTCATCATCATCACTATCTCGACCAGTCCAAAGATGAAAGTCGCTGGATGCGCAAAGACGGCACGACCATGGGTGTCGTCGAATACACACTCAATGTTGCCTTGACCGCCTATTACCGGGGTTATCAAGTAGGAAAACGCTACCCGAAACATTACCGGGTACATCTGCTTTACACCGTTATCACCTTTACCTTGCTGGCAATTCTGACCTGGTTCAAACCCTTGCAAAGCCTGATGGTGTTCGTGTTGCCAATGATTACCGGGCTGCTGATTACGGCCTGGGCAACTTATGACCATCATGCCGGATTGTATGAAAAAGAGGATCATTTCAAGGCTTCGTATAATAATCTCAACCCGATCTTCAATTTTATGACGGGAAATCTCGGTTACCATACGGCCCACCACTACAAACAAGGTCTGCACTGGTCCGAGTTACCGGCATTACACGAGACGATTAAACACAAGATCCCTGACAATCTGTATTTCAGTTCAGTCTGGGACATGGCCTACAAAGGCATCTATCATTTGCTACGCTGGAACTAATCAGCACTGATCTGACGCAACCAATACTGGGATCGCCGTTTTCAAGACTCAACTTGCGACACGGTTAGGCTCCACCGATGTCACCTGGTTAGTTCCTGTCCGGAAAGTCATGTATTTCGAACAATTCATGCGACTGATTAACATAGTTAGTTTATGAATCAATCACATATAGAATGAAGGGCGGGGCCGAGGTATAACACTCACAGTTCTATTTCCGGACAAGAACTGGTTAATGTATTATCAAAACCAGGTTTTATCACAGATAAGAGATGTTGTATGAGCGAAATCAGATCTGACGCCAATACATGTTTTGTTTGCGGACCTGCCAACCCCATTGGTTTAAAACTCATATTTCGTCTGGAGGATGATGTCTGCAGGTCAGAATTCACGCCTGCTGACATTCACTGTGGATATGATGGTGTCACCCATGGCGGCATTATCTTCAGCACCCTCGACGATGTCATGGCGAACTGGATTTATCTGAAAGGGATTCGTGCCTTCACCGCGAAGTGCGATATTCGATACAAGCAGTCGCTGCCGACAGGTACTCCGGTTTTGCTGGAAGGACATTGCCTCAAGCAAAAACGTCGCCTGATTGTGATGCAGGGTAAAATGATCAGGGTAGATAACAACCAGCTGGTAGCTGAGACAGAGGCCAGTTTCATGGCCGATGACTGAACAGGCTGCTGAAAAACCCCTGATAAGCGATATTGACGGAAGCGACATTAACCTGAAACAAGTCAGCCGCTAATTTCATCCGCCATCAATCCGATGGATACTGCGTACTTGTTGGCGCAATTGTAAGACAGGATCTTGCCAAAGTTAGGGCCTACAAGATAAGCCCTGTCCTCACCGGCATCCGGGATGACCATGGCGAACTCCATGTCATCTCCCGGATCACCGTCGAACTCAACTCCCATCTTTTTCCACTCCTGCACCGAAATCACCCGGGTGTGATGACGGTAAGCCCTGCAACCGCTGCGGACCTTCTCGGGGCGCAGCAAATCGAAATCGTGAGTTTGAGTCAGGTTCACACTCAGCCCCCAGATTTCACCTCGCCGCCAACGGTGTTTCTTCAGGTAATTGGCAATCGATGCCCACACATCCTGCTGACTGTTCCAGATGTTTTTCTTCCCGTCGCCATCAAAATCCTGCGCATAGTTCAAAAAACTGGACGGCATGAACTGATTCTGGCCCATCGCACCAGCCCAGCCGCCAACAAACTGTTCCGAGGAGATATGCCCTTCATCCAGAATCTGCAGCGCATTAAACAATTCCCGGGTAAAAAAAGTTGAACGTCGGGGATCATGACCGAGGGTCGCCAGGGAGCGAACAATCGAGTACTTGCCCTGGTATTTTCCAAAGTTAGACTCCAGTCCCCAAAACGCCAGCAGATACTGGGCGTCAACATCATATGCCAGTGCAATTTCCTCAAGAGTTTCCTTCTCGTCCTGATAGAACAGGCGGGCTGTCAGGATTCGATACGGCGTCACGCGTGCTGTGAGATATTCTTCAAAAGTCTGGACAAATTCGGGCTGCTTTCGATCGAACCTCAGAACTCTGGGGTCAGGTTCTAAATTCTCCAGTGTCCGGAGTGTCGATTCGCTAAAACCTCTTTCCCGGGCTTGTTGACGAATATCTGTGAGCCAGTCTTCGAAGGAAACCGCTTCAACATCTGAACCGATAGCCAGCAAGACAACTAAAGCAATACTGCAAAAAAACAAACCCCGAATAAAAAACCTCTTTACCGCCATCACCACCACAAGTCTCATGTCCTCCCTAACCTACATATGATAACCCAGAGCCGCTAAAAAAAGGCTCACTCCTGTCGTGATATAGTCTGTGAATGTTCAATGAATGGGTCTATGTATGAGATACCGACCATTTGGCAGTACAGGTATCGAGGTATCCGAACTGGTCTTTGGTGGAGGTGCGGTTGGCGGGCTTTTGATTGATGCAGAAGATGACATCAAGCTGGCAACAATTAAACGTGCTCTTTCGGCAGGTATTAACTGGATTGACACCGCACCCTCCTATGGCAACGGACAATCTGAACAGGCACTGGGTTCAATCCTTACCCTGCTTGATAAAAAAGCTGATGCACAACCTTACGTCTCCACCAAGGTCAATATCGATACTCGGGATTTATATGACCTGGCAGGGCAGGTTGAGCGGAGTTTACATGGCAGCCTTGAACGGCTAAACCTGCCAAAGGTCACCTTGCTGCAACTGCACAATCCCATTGGCACACAATCCCAGGGGCGAACCATCGGTCTGGGTGAGGTACTGAAACCCCACGGGGTGTTAGACGCCATGGAAGCCATGCGGGACCAGGGACTCATTGAACATTTTGGCATTACTGCACTCGGGGATGTTGCGGCACTGACCAAGGTTATCAAGAGTAACCGCATTGCTTCGGCCCAGGTTTATTACAACCTGCTTAACCCATCTGCCGGGCAATCCATGCCTGCCGCCTGGCCGCACTACAATTTTACCGGCATTATCGATACTTGCGTGGAGCATCAGGTTGCGACGATGAACATTCGGGTATTTGCGGCCGGTGTGATTGCAACCGACGCTCGCCATGGCAGGGAGCAGCCGTTAACCCCGGGTGATTCGGTCGAGAGTGAAACACGCAAGGCGAAGATGATATTTGAGGAACTGGGCGACGATTATGGAACACGCGCCCAGACAGCGTTGCGATTCGCCCTCGCCCGGGAGCGCTTATCCTGTATTGTATTTGGACTGGCGACGCCTGCTCATCTTGAAGAGGCCCTTTCAGCTCAGAAACTGGGGCCGCTACCGAGTGAGGCAATGGCGCGTATCAACCGGATTCATGCAGCCTATGTACATTGATGTCCATTGATATCAGTTAACGGCCGTCTCGGAAACGGCTTACCATACTGTGATAAGGAGAAAAAATGGCTATTTGGTTTAAGACGCCAACACTTGAAGAAGGCAATGAACTACACAAGAACACACTCGTTGACCAACTTGGTATTCGCCTAGCCCACATCGGCGACGATTTTATCGTTGGCACCATGCCCATTGATAAACGCACCGTCCAGATTACCGGAATCTTACATGGTGGTGCCTCTGTCGTGCTTGCGGAAACGTTGGGAAGTTATGCAGCAAACTGCTGCGTTGACCAGGAAAAGTTCTACTGTGTTGGTATTGACGTCAATGCCAATCATATTCGAAAGGCCAGCAAAGGACGCGTTACCGGCATGGCAAGGCCAATTCATATTGGCCTGCAGACGCAGGTCTGGCGGATTGAAATCAACGATAGTAACGATCGCCCAATTTGCGAATCCAGACTAACCATTGCAGTCATCAAAAAAGACCGCTCATGAATGAATCAAATCCGGGAATTATCATTGGTGGAGGGATTGCCGGTCTGACCCTGGCACTGGCACTGCATCGTGCAGGAATCCCGGTGCGGATTTTTGAGTCAGCGAAAGAGATCAGGGAACTTGGTGTCGGTCTCAACCTGTTGCCCCATTGTGTCAAACATCTGGTTGATCTGGGTCTGGAAACAGATCTGGTCAATACCGGGGTAAAAACCAGGGAGTTACGCTTCTACTGCAAAAATGGCAAGCTGATATGGACGGAACCCAGGGGGCTTGATGCGGGATATCAGGTGCCCCAGTTCTCGATTCACCGCGGCCGGTTTCAGCAAATTCTTTTAAAACATGTGAAGCAGCGGCTGGGCGAAGAAGCCGTAGTCACGGATCGTCGGCTGATTCAATTCGAACAGTCAGGTAATGAGGTGACTGCCCGGTTTACAGACAGCACGGGCGCTGGCTCCAGTTTCACGGGCAATTTCCTGGTGGGCGCAGACGGCATTAATTCCACAGTGCGGCTGCAGCTCTACCCGAATCAGGGTGAGCCGCACTTCGCCAACCTGATGTTGTGGCGCGCAGCCAGCTGGAGTGAGCCTTTTCTGACGGGCCGGACCATGATTATGGCGGGACACAGTAACCAGAAACTGGTCGCCTACCCCATCACGCCACCGGACGATGAAGGTAAGCAACTGATCAACTGGATTGCCGAATACCGTGTCCCGGCAAATACAATGCGCCAGGATGACTGGAACAGTGTTGGCAACTTGTCAGAGTTTGAAAATCAATTCGAAAGTTGGAACTTTGATTGGCTACAAACCCGAAAACTTTTTACCAGCGCACAGGAAATTTACAAATTTCCAATGATCGACCGTGATCCCGTCGACCGGTGGAGCTTTGGCCGGATTACCCTGGCGGGGGATGCAGCCCATGCCATGTATCCCAATGGATCCAATGGCGCTTCCCAGGCGGTCCTCGACGCTGTTAGTCTGACTAAACATATCAGTGAACATAAAGACCCGGCCAGCGCTTTCTCAGAGTACGAGCTGGAACGATTACCGCTGACCTCACGACTGGTACTCGAAAATCGAAAGACAGGTCCAGAGAGAGTTCTTCAAATGGTCGAAGATCAATGCAAGGGAGACTGCGTCGAGCAACACCAGTGTGTTGCTTACCCTGAGTTGGAGGAAGTCAGCCTTGCCTACAAAAAGCTGGCCGGATTCGATAAGAAATCAGTCAATCAATAACCAGCTTAATTGGCATTAACTTAACAACTTCAGGGGCGGAACCTGCAAGGAATAGGGAAACTTACAGATTCGAAGTTAACACAGCAGGCAAGATGAATACGAAGTCGCATCGAAGAAGTTGTTCGGGTTGTTCGGTGAGGCGATCGCAGAATGCTTCGAATTGATGTTAGATCGAGGCTAATTCCTTTTCAACCGGTGAACGCACTTCTAGAATTCTGGCGTTTCTTCCATTTCTTTTAACGCGAGTTCCAGTGTCTCTGGTAGCTGGCAATCCTCACACTCTCGCAGCAAAATCCGGTATTCATCTTCCGCTTTGGTTTGTTCGCCTTTATCAACCAGGGCTTTTATTTTCTTTAGTGTTTCATCGATATTAAGTGACCCATTATCCCGATGGGGAGTGGGGCTTTCTTCCCATAGATAACTACTGGTAGTGACAGTCGCCATCTCTGGTGCCGGACCCTGGGCTCCACTCCCTGTTTGAGGTGCAAGCTTCCCGGCAGCAATACCGTCATCCTTGGCCAGGTCAGACAACTGGCTTTCATCAAAATAATTAGCCGCCGGAAGTGCAGGAGAATTCGCCGGTGCTGGCTGTTGCCCGGACGCAGTGGCTTCCAATCTTGAGCCACTCGCCTGGGATTTACGTCGTGCAGTTTTTTCTTGCTGCAACGCTACATTCTCTTCGGCAGCTATTCCTTCTTCAACAACTATTTTTTCAGCAATCAGGTCTGCCTCTGACTGCGTCTGAACAGCCTTAGATCTAAACTCTGATTTATTTTCAGGCGCCGCGACGTGACCGCCAGAAAGAACCTCTTCATAAACTGCGCCTTTTGCAACAGGCGATTTGGCAGGTGCATTCATCATCTCCACTTTGAACGGTCGCATGTCGTCGAGCGACATTGCTTCTTCCAACGAGGTTTCATCTAACAACAGGGTTTCATCCGGTGCCCGCAGCACAACCAGCAACGCAATCCCCATCACTGAACAAGCCGCCACGGCAGACAACCAGGTATTCGAACGAAAGCCCATTTTTTGTGGGGCTTGTTCACGGGAGTACTTCAGTATTTTCAGATCTAGAGACTCCGGTGACGCAGGCGCACCTTCTCGTTCAAGTTGGATCGAAAATTCGGATGGAATGTTCATGGTTTCGCTCCTGATATCGCAGCAGATGACATCACTGTGCCGTTATTAGTCAGCTGCTTTTCCATAGCCGTTTTTAAATGTTGCCCGGCGTAACGCAGTCTGCTTTTAACTGTCTCCCTGCCGACACCAGTGATTTCCGAGATCTGTTCCAGGCTAAAACCCTCCTCCCTTAACAGGAATACATCTCGCTGTTCATCGGGTAAAAGAGCCAGCGCACCAAGTAACGTTTGTTTCTGTTGGTGCCTGGCCAGGCTTGCCTCGGGTTCATAATCGTCGCCAGTACTTTCGTGTTCAGCCTGCGGGTGCGAACCTATATCATCGATGTCAATGTCGTTGATTCGGTTCTTATTCCGCCGCCAGTGATCCACCAGCTTGTTATGGGCGACAGAGAACAGGTAGGTTCGAAACTTTGCTGTAGGTTGATAGGATTCGACGCGGCGGATGATCGAAGTCCAGGCATCCTGGGCCAACTCTTCCACCAACGCTGGCTCCTGGCAGTTGCGATACAGAAACGCAAAAACGCTGTCCTTATGCCGCAGATACAAAGATTCAAAAGCGCTTGAGTCACCATGCTGGTATGCCAGCATCAGT
This sequence comes from Pseudomonadales bacterium, assembly GCA_029941905.1. GTDB lineage: Bacteria > Pseudomonadota > Gammaproteobacteria > Pseudomonadales > Azotimanducaceae > JAHRVQ01. The sequence continues at coordinate 39,626 of JAPYTQ010000044.1, forward strand.
GACTCGTCACTCCTCAAACCATGTAACAGATTACGCATTAACAACCTTTCTCACAGTGAATACCCTGCCTGACATTCCGGCGTCTAGTTCACATGACGTTGCAACATGTGCTCATTTTCTACAGCGAACGCCTCATTATCAAACGGTATTACCTTGTAAGATAGCGTTTCATCGAAGGAAAGTGCCTGGGCAGACTCCACCAGACTGACGAGTTCTGAACGATATCCGTGTTGATCCTGCCCTCGGGCATTTCGTGCCAGGTTGAGTACCTCATCGTAGCCCCAACTTCCTGTGTACTTTCCACCCCGGAGCAGTTGTCCAAAACCCGCGACCGCCGAGGCAAACCGCAGATCATCTGAAGCCTGACTGATGTCCGTCACATTCGCCCCTGCATAGACAGGATGTGAAATCTCGACACTGGTATCTTCGTTGGGTTGCTTGTAACGCAAACGAACATAAGCGACTTCGTTTGCCTTTTCAGCCTCAGTAGCGGCCCGGGGTTCGTCCTCATGGTTGTAACGCATCGGGGGAATCATTTCTGCGCCACTACCAACCATGACTAGTTCGTACAGTGCCGTTACCGTATGTCCTGCCCCGATTTCCCCGGCATCCACCTTGTCATTGCGAAAGTCTTCACGATTAAGCAACCGGTTTTCATAACCCAGCAAACGATACTCGGCAACAACCGCCGGATTAAATTCGATCTGGATTTTGACGTCTTTCGCGATTGTGATCAGCGTTGATTGCATCTCTTCGACAAGCACCTTTCTTGCTTCCGAAAAAGAATCAATGTAAGACGCATTGCCATTTCCAACGTCAGCTAACTGTTCCATTAAGGCATAATTATAGTTGCCGGTGCCGAAACCAAGCGTCGACAAAGCAATACCGCTTTTACGCTTTTCTTCAACCAACTCCTTCAAGGCATCAATGTCAACTGTGCCAACATTCATATCCCCGTCCGAGGCAATGATGACGCGGTTGATGCCATCTTTGATCATATGCTGCTGAGCTATGCTATAGGCCAGTTGAATACCGGCACCACCGTTAGTACTACCACCTGCCTGCAGCGAATCGAGCGCGGCAAGGATGCGGGCTTTTTGGTCGATGGTAGTGGAATCCAGTACCATTCCGGCAGCCCCTGCATAAACCACAATCGCAATTCTATCTTCGGCGCTCAATCGGTTGACGAGTAGTTTCAACGACTTTTTTACCAGTCCAAGTTTATTCGGCGCTTGCATACTACCCGAAACATCAACCAGGAATACCAGATTCGCGTTGGGTCGCTGTTCCAATCCCGGTTCAAAGCCTTTGAGACCTATCTGAAGCAGCTGGTGGTTTTTGTCCCAGGGTGCAGGCGCCATTTCCATGGAGACAGAAAACGGCTGCTGAATTGAATCCGGTACGGCATAGTCGTAATTGAAGTAGTTGATCATCTCTTCCAGCTTGACAGAGTCCCTGGGGGGCAATCTCCCTTCTCGCAGAATCATACGCCGAATATTGCTGTAGCCAGCGGTGTCCACATCAATGCTAAAGGTCGACACCGGGTTTTCGAGCACAGATTTAGTGACATTTTCATCAAACTTAAGGTAGTTATCGCGATCCGTTGGCTCGACCGGATAATAAATTGGGCTCGGTCGTGGCGCTATCACGCCCAATCGGCTTTTCTGTCGATACTCTCTGGCCGCCGCAACGTTGACACTATCCGGTGTTGCTCGTAAATAACTCGCAGGACTGGCGATAGCCTCTTCCAACCGTACATCATTAACCGAAGAATCAGTAACTTCGACACCGGTTACGTGTCCTGCTGCCTGTCCTGTTTCCTGTCCTGCAGTATTGATGACCGCATCAATACTGATCTTACTGACGTCAACAATACCGTCATTTTTATCCACGGTCGATCGACCCGCCTCTTGCTCACTTTCTTTCTCCTGATTGCTACAGGCGGTAATCATCAGCACGCAACAGAACAATGCGGAAACTGAGCGCTTATATTTGAATTCGTAATCCATGATCCCTTTCTCCAGTAAAAGTTGTAAGTACGGAAGTTCTTAACAGAAGTTCTTAACAGAAGTTCTTAACAATGTTTCTAATGTAGTGCTTAAACGATCACAAAGCCGGGAAGGGGTTAATAAGAGGTTTTGCGGGAAGAAAATCAGTTAAACATTGGTCAATCTATATAGGCTATAGGTGAACCAACAGCAGTTGCGGAGCAATACACCCACCGACGGCTGTCACACCATCAACCACACTTTGAACCCCGAAAGAGAAAAGATATGACGTTGATTATGAATTGGGAAAACTGGTTTCGCCAATCACTGAATACCGTTGGAGAATACCTTGGGCTTTTTATACTTCGACTACTGTTGGCGTGGGAGTACTGGGAATCAGGTGCACAGAAATATGCCGGTGAGAACTGGTTCGACCATATCAAAGACAATTTCCCATTTCCTTTCAGCGTTATCAACACCGAAATCAGCTGGTTCATGGCTACCTGGTTTGAACTGTTGGGTGCGATCGCCTTAATCATTGGACTCGGTACCCGCTATGTTTCCATTTTTTTAGTGATTCTTACCATCGTGGCCACCATTGCCGTACACATACCACCCGAAGGCTGGTCGTCCTTGAGCGATATGCTAAGTGGTTACGCCATTACCGATAAGGGGTTTGGCAACTACAAACTCCCCTTTATGTACATGATTATGTTTATGCCACTTATTTTTCTTGGCCCTGGAAAACTCAGTATCGATCACCTGATTAGTAAATATTATCGGTAAGAGTTCTAACATGAACTAGCGGTAAACGAGCGCTAGCCTGTTAAAAAAGCACACTATTTGCACAAAATTTAACCCGCAATGCGCTTCTTATCGTTTACTCTAGGAGG
>JAPYTQ010000045.1:0-39690 GCA_029941905.1 Pseudomonadales bacterium
CTAGCCCATTCTTTACATCACGTCAGGTGGGCAAGAGGAACCATCAACAAAACCAGTCAATACAGAACAACTGTTCACAACTGAGAAAGGCAAGTTATGTCAACCAGGCTGCAAGACAAGAAAGTTTTACTCACTCAAAGCCAGGACTATATGGGACCGGCTATCAATGAACTGTTCTCAGCCGAGGGGGCGCAGGTCACCGCCGTTTCGGGGCGGGTGCCCCATGACGAGAAATTTCAGGATTACTGCCAAGACCTGACCGACATAAACATAGTCGTCGCTAATCTTGCCCATGACCCATGCAGCATGCCAGTAGCAGATATTCAGGACGAGGACTGGCAGGCCCTGTTTAACGTCATGGTACATCCGCTGATGCAACTCATCCGCCACTTTGCCCCCATGATGGCAAATCGTGGCGGTGGTAAAATTGTTGCGATAACCAGCGCTGCACCACTGCGAGGTATCCCCGGTTCTACGGCATATTGCTCCGCACGAGGGGCTCAAAACGCGTTTATAAAAGCCACAGGATTAGAGTTTGCCTCGAGCAATGTGCAGATCAACGCGGTGGCACAGAACTATGTCAGCAACCCTGCTTATTACAGTGATGAACTGGTGGCATCGGAGCGATTCCAAAAACATCTGCAACGTAATGTGCCCATTCAACGCGTTGCCCGTGCAGAGGAATCAGCAGAGTTGGCGCTTTTCCTGGCATCAGACAAGAGCGATTTTATTGTTGGCCAGGTCATCCCCTTCGCCGGTGGCTGGGCGACCAACGTTTAGTGTAGTCTCCTGTATAGATGGCACTTTAAGTGGCCCTCACTTTTTGTAACAGGAAGTGTCACAGCAAGGCCCACTCTTTTCAAGGAAAGTCGCAGGCAATGTAGGTACCTTGTCAAGAGATACAACGCGTCTGTGGATATTTATACAGGACACTACACTATTCGAAGGAAATCCCATGAAAACCAAAGTTCATGTCTGGCACCTTGAAATGACCGAACAGCTCCCGGTTGCGGAGCTTCCTAACCCGGAGCGGCGTCATTACGAACTCAGAAAGGTTGATACCGCCTTACCTGAATTCAATCGGTTCCTTTATCTGGCAGTCGGCGCTGACTGGCAATGGCATATGCGCCTCGGTTGGACCTATGCTGACTGGCAAAAATTCTTAACCGAGCCAAATACGGAAACCTGGGTCGCATATGACCAGGGTACGCCACTGGGCTATTTCGAACTCCAGGAACAGGGACTTGGGAGCGCAGAGATCTGCTATTTCGGTCTGCTTCCCGAATTTATTGGCCAGGGCTACGGTCGCTGCTTACTGGAGGATGCCATTTCAAAAGCCTGGGCAATCGGTGGCAAACGGGTCTGGCTGCACACCTGTACCCTCGATCACCCACAGGCACTCCCCAACTATCTGGCCCGGGGGTTTTCTGTATTTGATGAAGAAGATTTCGATGACGATCTGCCGGACGAACCTATCCAACCCTGGCTGGAAGCCAACAAGCCTCACGCTACGTCACAATCGTCATGAACTGTGATAGCCTGTTCGGCATTACGAAACCATCACCAAAGATGACAATCAGCCGGAGTCCAACATGGCCAATACTGAAGCAACCTTATACGAAGTCAGGAACTCAGCAGCCTGGATCACCCTGAACCGACCGGAAAACAGGAATGCCCTTTCGTCCATTTTAGTAAGTGAACTCTACGCGCACCTGATCGCCGCCAACGAAGACCCCAATGTGCGATCCATTGTCATCACCGGTAATGGTCCCGCTTTTTGCGCCGGTGCAGACCTGAAAAGCCCTCCGGGTCAGTCCATCGAAGGCGGCGGCAAGGCGGTGCCTTATCCAGATGTGCTGACAACAATTATGGATAGTGAGAAACCGGTCATAGCGGCCATCAACGGCGCTGCATTCGCCGGTGGTCTGGGTCTGGTCGGTGCAGCAGACATCGTTGTGACTGTGGACGACGTGCTATTCAGCTTCTCGGAAGTCAGGATTGGTGTTATCCCAGCGGTTATCTCCGTGGTATGTCTTCCAAAACTGGGCACCCATCATGGCATGAAATTGTTTCTCACCGGTGAACGCTTTAATGGTAACCAAGCTGTGGAATTTGGCCTGGCACATCGCGCTGTAAGCAAAGACAGGTTAACTGAAGCTGTCCAGGAAGAAATTGATGCTATTAACCTGGGCGGACCCATTGCTGTTGTCGAATGCAAAAAACTGGTTCGACGCGTACCGCAACTGTCCAGAGAAGAGGCTTTTGCGGAAACCGCAGAATGGAGTGGGCGAATGTTCCGATCAGACGAAGGCGCAGAAGGCATGGCATCCTTCAGGGAAAAACGTAAAGCATCCTGGGTTAAATAACCGCCGTTGGCAACTACATATGGCAAGATCTTTATATGGCTAAACCTTTGCTATGCTGGAACTGCGGTTCTTCCCTGGCAGAAATTCCGTTGCCAATCAGTCGTCACGCCAACTGCCCGAAGTGTTACGAGGTGCTTCGCTGTTGTCGACTGTGCCTGAACTACGCACCAGGCAGACCGGCAGATTGCAATCACGAGCGTGCAGATCCACCGGTGATAAAAGAAACCGCGAATTTTTGTGACTATTTTAAACCCAATAGAAGTGCCTTTGACCCGAAAACCGAATCCAGTCAAATTTCAGCGGTGGCTGACTTTGACTCACTTTTTAGCGACACCTCGCCTGCCAGCGAAGCTGAGTCGACACATGATCCCCACGATTTTGATATCAAGTCGCCGGAAGAAAAGAAAGATGATGGCAACCCGCTGGACAGCCTGTTTGATGATTAGATCAATACGCCTGGGCAGGTAACCAGATAACAATATCCTGCCAGACAAAGATCATCACCAGGCCAATAAGTTGCAGGATGATAAACGGAATCACACCACGATATATTGTGGCCACCGGCATGGTGTCCTTGACCACGCCTTTGAGATAAAAAATTGCAAATCCAACGGGTGGAGTGAGAAATGAGGTTTGCAAACAAACCGCGAACAAAACGGTAAACCACACCAGGTCAAATCCCAGATCGATCACCACTGGACTTACCAGGGGTAAAACGATCAGCGTGATTTCGATCCAGTCGAGGAAAAACCCGAGTACAAATGTGAATATCAGGATTGAGATCACAATGCCGGTAGGTCCAAATGGCATGCCTTTCAACAAGCCTTCAATCAGTTCATCCCCACCTAGTCCCCTGAGCACCAGAGAATAGGCTGTAGCACCGAGAAAAATCGCAAATATGTAAGCTGTGGTTCTTGTGGTTTCCCGCAACACTGAACGAAATACCTCAACATTGAGCTGAGAGTTCCACCAGGCAAGCAGGGTTGCGCCAAACGCACCAACACCAGCGGCTTCAGTTGGAGTCGCAATGCCAAAAAAAATAGATCCCAAGACGGCTACAATCAATCCGGCTGGCGCCAGGATCGCCAGGAATACATCCAGGATCAGGCGGCCAGTGACTGCTTCGTGATCTTTCGGCACCGGTGCCACATCGGGATTCACATAGGCATAACCGAGGATAAAAATAACGAACATACCCCCCAGCAATAACCCGGGGAACAAAGCACCGAGAAACAAATCACCCACAGGCATGGCCAATCGGTCTGCCATGAGAACCAGCATGATGCTCGGCGGAATCAGAATACCCAGGGTACCCACCGCGCACACAGTTCCTGCGGCAAGTTCCGGTTTGTAATTGTTATCCAACATCTGTGGCAAGCCCAACAATGCCAGCAGCACCACAGAGGCGCCAATAATACCTGTGGTTGCAGCTAGCAGGATGCCGATTAATGCCACAGTGACCGCCATACCACCTCGAACGCCACCAAACAACCTGACGAAATTGTTCATCAGTTTTTGTGCGACACCGGAACGATCCAGCATCAAACCCATAAAGATGAACATGGGTAACGCAACCAGTACCCAGTTGTTCATCACGTTCCAGATGCGGTCAACCACAAGAAAACTGTAATCCCAGTCCATGGCAATCGGAAGCTGAAAGTCCGTCTTTAAAACAATACCAAAAGCAGTGAAAAGTACCGCAAGACCTCCCAGTACCCACGCCACAGGAAACCCGGTGAATATCAGCAGGATAAAGGACACAAACATCAACAACGAAAGGATATCACCGGTAGGCATCAATCGGCCTCGTCACTACTTACCAGTGGTGTGGGCCAACCAAACAGGAAACTCCACAATCGGCTCAGCCTCGCCAGCGTCGCCATCAACAGCATGATAAAGCCAACCGCCAGGAAACTCTTTATGATCCACCGATAAGGCAATCCCGCCGGTGCTTCAGAGATCTCACTGGTCGAAAATGAGTAGGCAATAAAAGGGACCGAGGCGTACAGTACCAGGGTAATGAACGGTAACAGCAACAACAGTATTCCGTACAACTCAATCCATGCCTGTAACTGGGCTGATAATTTTTCTCGAACCACGTCGACCCTGACATGTGCATCGGAGACACTGGCATAGGACAAACCGAGCAGAAAACCAGCTGCATACAGATGCCATTGAATTTCCTCGAACTCAATCCTGCCCAGACCAAACAGATAACGCATCACGACGTTAAGTACAATGATGCCCAGCAACACCAGCCAGATCCAGGATGATGCATCACCTATTCTCGTTATTTGTTTTTCAATCCACCATGAGGCGGACGTATGGGGCAACTGCATCAAAAATTTCTCGGTAGATACGCGTGGCTCTTCCAGTGAGAATAGGTCTGGAGGAATTTCTTTTGTGATGCCCAGATACGAGCGAAGTCTTCGTTCTTTTCGGCCTCTTCGGTGAGCACTTCATGGGTGATTTTTTGTAGTTCTTTTAAAATTTCGTTGGAAAATATAATCGGTGTTACGCCCTTGTCTGGAAAGCCCTGCATGACCTCTCCTTGAAGACCTTCACCGCGCGAAAGGTTTCGAATTACACCAGCCGTACAGGCCATCTCAATAACTCCCTTGTCAGCATCAGCCAGAGAGTTCCAGGTGTCCAGGTTTACCACCAGATGTGCCGCTGTAAAAGTCTGGTGCCAACCGGGAAAGTAATTAAATTTCGCCACCTGATCGAATCCCAGCATCTGGTCAACAACAGGCAGGGAAAACTCCGTGGCGTCAATTGCGCCTTTTTCCAGCGCCTGGAATATTTCACCTCCCGGGATCAGGGTTACCGAGGCACCCAATTTTTGCAGTACACGACCTCCCAATCCAGCGAACCGTATCTTTAGCCCCTGAAAATCATCGAGGGTTTCTATTCGACTGCTGAACCAACCGGCAGTTTCGGGGCCAATGACGCCACAGAGAATCGGATGAACGTTATGAGGGTGATAAAGCGACTCCGTTAAGGCGCGTCCCTCATCTTCGAAGTACCAGGCGGTAAATTCCCAGGGCTCCATCCCGAACGGCACTGCCGATATCAATGGCGTTGCCGGAATCCTCCCCTGGTCATAACCCAGCCAGGTGTATCCTGCGTCTATTTTCTTGTCTTTAACGCCCTCAGTAATACTGAAGGCCGGTATCAACATACCCGGTTCAAACACCTCAAGCTCAACCCTTCCACCAGTGGCACGTTTCAGGGCACCAGTAACATACAGAATATTGTCTCCCAATGCAGGCAAATTGGTACTAAATGCAACGGGTACGCGCCAGTGGATTTTCGCCTGGGTTTGGGAATCAACCATTGCGGGAAGTTGCAGGTCGTTGTTTGACCGTAGCGCCAACGCGCCCACAAGACCAACCAGAAACGCGAGCACCACCGCAAATGTGGCAGTCCGATTGTTCCAGGGGTTTTTAGATGCCATGAAAAGAAAACCTCTTATTCTTGTTCTTAGTTCTTATTTTGTTTCCTGCGTTTGGGTATTCAATGCCTGATTGTGCTTCTGATAAGTCCCTTCTCCTTACATCATAACCTGCTTGAACGCATCTCAACCAGTGTACTGGGCTTTAGCTGTTCTGGGCTATAATGCACCGTGCTAATACCAAAGGTGGTTTTCATTGCAGCATCCAGCCTGGTTCACCGACTTTGTATCAAAAAAACGCCTGGACCACTTTATCGACATCGACCAGGGTCGGATACACTATCAATCCTGGGGTGAGTCCAATAAACCCGGGTTACTCTTTGTCCATGGGCATGCTGCACACAGTCATTGGTGGGATTTCATTGCCCCGGCATTTCTTCACCAGTATCACGTTGCCGCCATGGATATGAGCGGTTACGGGGACAGTGACCACCGCAATCAGTACAGCGCGGCGGGTTTTGCCAACGAAATACTGGGGGTTGCAAAACAACTGGGAGAACACACCACCGTCGTTGGCCACAGCTTTGGTGGGGCGATGACCCGCGTCACAGCCTATCTGCATGGCGATGAACTCGCGGCGATTGTACTGGTAGATTCTGTTATCTCTGCCGTTAAAGGCACACGAAAGACACCTGTGTTGCCAAAGCAAAAATCACATTTTTATCCCAGTGTTGAAGCGGGGATGCGCCGATTTCGGTTGCGCCCACCGCAATCATGTGACAATCGATACCTGCTCGACTACATCGCCCGACATTCACTGAAAGAAACTGATCATGGGTTTGAGTTCAAACTCGATCAGTCGGTGTTTTCCAGGATGATTGAAGACCCGGCAGTCGACCTACCCGATGCCGCCACAATGATTCGCACCATTGGATGCCCGGTTGCCTTTGTTTACGGTGGCCAGAGTCGATTCTTTCCGCCTCAAAACAGAGGTCTGATCGAATCACTGTTCAACAGCGATCGTCTGCTGCGCATTGAGGATGCGCATCACCATATCTTTCTGGATGAGCCGCTGGAATTTATACGGGTATTGACGCAATTACTGCAAAACTAGACCGGCTCATCACCATCGATGGTAATACGCTGCATGCGTCGATGCTGTGGCCAGTAGTCATTGACCGGCTTGTGCTGGGTGATTCTATTGTCCCAGAACGCCACTGAATTACTTTCCCACTTGAATCTGCAGGTAGTTTCAGGGGTTGCCATGTGATCAAACAGGAAGTCAAGTAACATGCGGCTTTCCTTCTGCTTCATGTGTTTGATGCCCACTGTAAACAGCGAGTTAACAAACAAACCCTTCTTGCCTGACAGGGGATGGGTTCTCACTACCGGATGTTCAACCGGCGGATTGTCGAGAACCATTTGCGCCAAACGCTCCCGGCCGCCAGCTTCTTCAAGACTTTCCTTGAATCCATAACTAAAGTCATGAATCGCGGTCAATCCTGTTAAAAAACTTTGCATCGTGCCAGACAAGCCTTCAAACGCGGCTGACATACTCGCAAAAAGTGTATCCCCCCCCTTTTCGGGTACAACCACCCCATGCAGTATAGCCCCCAGGGGCGGGCATCGTCGAAAGGTCATATCTGTATGCCACATCTCAATTTTTGACGGGTTTGCCTCATCATTCTCAAGAATTGTGAGCTGCGGAAAGCCGTCGATATGCGGGTAAGCCTGGTGTAATTGGGGCGCCCCAAACAAGGATGCGAGATTGGCATGGTTTTCCGGAGACAGTGGCTGGTCACGAAAAAACAAAACCTCATACTCAAGCAAGGCCTCGTTCAGCTCACAAAACAACACATCATCAATAGGTTGGCACAGGTCAACGCCTCCAACTATTACTCCCAGGGCACCGGCGTACGGATTGAGTTCTAACATGAAAAACCAGCATTGGAAAATGCCGTAATCTACCTGTAAACAGGTCAGCTGGTCAATCATCGAGTACACCAAATCTTCAACGGTCGGGTTTGACCAGGTTCTGCAGATACCTGACAATGTGAAGGATCATTGATTAAAGTAGAACGTAAACAATATGGACGATGATATTGAAGCCATGCGGGACCGGTTCCTGAATAAGGAATTTGATGAAATCAAATTCGAAATAAACGGCGAAAAGTGTGCTGCGTACGCAAAAGCCTGTGGCGAAACACATCCCAGATTTACAGACCCATCCCATGAAGATTTCCAGGCACCCCCTACATTCGTTTCAACACTGGTTGGCGGACGAAACTTGCCCGGGGATTTTCCAAGGCCAAAAGGTACCGGTATGGACGCCGGTAAATCTGTGCAGTGGATGGCTCCGATTCGCAGTGGCGTTACATTGACCGGAAAATCACATCTGCATGATATCTACACAAAAACGGGCCGCTCCGGCAGGATGATCTTCCTGGTCAGGCGTACAGAACTTTATGACGAGAATAATGTTCATGTTGCAAACGCGGACACGCGCACAGTCATCAGGGAGAAGCCCGTTGAGTGAAACTGTTGATACCATTTCAGACGTGGAATTCGCCTGTGAATTACCAACCTTCCAACCCGACACCAGCCTGAAAAATGTCAGGTATTTCGGCGAATTCGTTGGTTGGGGAGGACCACGCTTCACGGATCACGAGAAGGCGCGGCAGGAAGGCTTCCCAGGCGCCCTGGTGCCAGGCGTAATGAGCCAGGGGTTTCTCGGCGCGATGATTCACCGCTGGGCACCGGGCGCAGAGATTATCGCGATTGACACCGTGTTTCGCGCACCAATTCTTGTCGACCAGCCACACAAAATCACCGGAGTGGTGACAGACATAAATGAGGAAGAAGGTACGGTAGAAATAGATATTACGATTTCAAACGAAGCTGAAGAAACACGGGTCTTTGGAACAGCAACTGCTAAACTCCCAATCTATGGAACCTCTGATTAAGTAGATATTTTCGTCAGGGGCAAGGCAGGGTGGAATGGGGAAGAGGTTCCCCAGGAGGCCTGGCTAATCAAGCTGCTCGATCAGTTTTGCAATCTTGACTTCCAGTTCAGCGACCAGTTCCTTGCTCTTGTGAACCGACAATGCGACGACACGATCTGCCCCCAGCTTCCTCAGCCCGGCAGCAATCTCTTCTGCATTGGCTTTTAACTCTTGTTGACTCATAACTCACTCCAAATCCGGAGGTGCATGATACTTCATTTGACCCTGTGCTTCAGCAGGCTGCTGAAAAATCCCCTGTTAACACAATTCAGCGTTGAAAATTGCTCGTGCGCGAGTTTGATTCAAATACTCATTTACCCCGTGTAAACTCCGCTCTTTCAGCGATTTTCGCCTTGCCTCACATCTAACAGGAACTTTTTCAGCAGACTGCCCGGGAGCCTCATGAACTATTATTGGCTTATAATCTGACGAAACAATTGATAACAATTAATAAACGCCACCATCTGAGCCAACGATGACTGAAGAACTAAAAATAAGCTATGAAGGTACAGACCTTTTACTCATATTCGGGCAAGAGCCCAGGGCCAGCTTGTGTATCAATGGTGTTGAACGCGAATCTGTTTCAAGTGACAAGCCCGCAATTACTCTGAAGCTGAGCTCAACAGTACAGACAGACTATGAATGGCATGAGTATGTAGAGGCAATTGTGGTATACAGCGCTAATACGATCCGGGCTTCAATACTCGCCAGTAACAAAGAACTGATTACAACGACACGGGACAGGGCAAAATGACCGCAAGCAGGAATTTCCAATGAAACTCGCCAAAGACTGTATCGATATAGGAATACAAACCAACAAACGTGAAGTCCAACTGAGTTTCTGGCAAGACGAGGTTGGCCTGCCCTTTGAAGAACTACTCAAAGTGGGCGGCGGCAGTCACCAGCTTCGTCACAGTCTTAATGGCTCAATATTTAAACTCAATCACTCAAGGGCAGCACTACCGGATCTGGCAAGCTCCGGTAAAAGCGGTTATGACGAGCTGCTAATCGCACGAGACGGCCTGACAGAGCCAAAAATTCTGGTGGACCCGGACGGAAACAAAATTACACTGGTTCCACCGGGGCAGTTTGGTATCACACACATCGGCATTCGCCTTGTCGTCAGGGATCTTGGGGAATTCCAAAATTTCTACAACAATATTCTGCAGATCGAGCAAATTGACGACACCACATTTCGCTGGGGAACAACCATATTGCTGCTTACCGAAGACCCTGATCATCGTCCTGTGAAGGAAATGCGTGGCGTCGGATTTCGTTACATTACGGTACAGGTCTGGAAGGTTGATGAAGAACACAGCAATTTCCTCCAGCGAGGCGGTACAGAGGCCTCAGCGCCAAGGACCCTGGGGCAGACTGCCAGAATTTCTTTTATTCTTGACCCGGACCGTAACTGGATAGAAGTTTCACAAAGAGCATCACTCACAGGAGATCTGTCAAGCTGATGGACAATGACCACGCCACCGCAGAAACTGAACAACCTGACCATTGGGCCAAGGAAGAACCGTTTCATCCCTTCGGGAGGCAGAGTCCTGACTGGCGGTTAATTTTAGGCGGGTGCTTTACTGTCATATGGGTTGCCGTCCTCGCCTACTATATTTCAGGATCCGTCGGCTGGCTGCAAATGTCAGATATCCGCATCGGTACCATGGGTAGCTTTCTTGAAGGTGCTTTTGCCCCGCTGGCGTTTCTCTGGTTTGTGCTGGGTTATTTTTCCCAGCAAAAAGAACTCTCACTGAATACCGACGCCATCAAGATGCAGTACGTTGAAATTCAAAGATCGGCGGAGCAGGCAGTGATGCAGACTGAAGCCATCAAGGCCTCCGAATTTCACGCCAGACGGGAATCGTTTCTACGCATTGCAGAAAATGTCAAGGTTCAACTGGGTGTAATAATGGGCTTTCTGTTTGTTTCCAGCCAGGGAGCCGCTAGCGAGGGCATCGTGTCTCAGCAAAGAATTTCCGAACTGTGGCATAACATGGGACAGAACGATCCTGAACTGTTTTCTCGCCAGATGATGGAATTCCAGTTTCGTCATGGTGAGCGTTATGCGTACAAACTGCTATATGGGACCATCATTCGTACCACCCACAGCAAGAATTTTATCTTTAACTTTGAACGCCTGCTTGCCACGGCGGAGGAATGTGATACCAATGGTATGATTCGTGACGCTATCCGCGGTAGCGCACACGGTTTTATTTACCAGCGAATGTTAAATTACCGGGATAATCCACCAGCCGGGTTTACCTACGGGGTCTACAATTTCGACCCGGATTCAAACGACTAGCCCCATAAGAACAATAAGGAGCCACAGGTGAAAAGAACAATTTGGCTATTATTCACAGTGTTTGTCTGTTGGTTGCAAACTCTCTACGGCAGTTTAAAAAGTGAGAAGCAATGAACCCCGTAGAAGAAATTACCAGAGACAGGAACGAAGCGAGAAACGACGGCGACAGAAATGCCGACATCTGTTTCCTCGCGCTTGCCAGTAAAGACGGCAAAGCCTCGGTTCGGACCCTGGTTCTACGCGATATTGTACAAAACCGGTTTATCCTGTTTATTAACCAGACCAGTCCCAAGTGGCAGTTACTATCAAATGGGGCAGATTACGAGATTCTGCTGTGGTACCCCAGTCGACAGCGACAGTACCGGATCCATGGAGATTGCGAAATCGTCGATGAGTCGCTGGTGAAAACAAACTGGCATCGGCGACCCGATGGACCAAAGTACATGGACTACCTGTACCGGGATGTCGCCCCCCAGAGCAGTTTCATTGACAACAGGCAGGACCTGGTTAGTGAGATCGATCAAATAAAGTCAAACCATCCCGTTGCAGATATGACTCCACCGGCAGAGGTCACGGGTGTTGAACTGGTTGCGAACAGAATTGAAATACTGGATCTCAACAGTGAAGACCGGATTCATGACAGGCGTCTGTTCACATTGCTGGATGACGGATGGCATGTCCAGGTGATGATCCCTTGAAACACTTGCCTGAAACACTTTGACATGCCGAAAATACTGAGCTAAATTTCGTTCGTCCCATTGGGGTCGTCGCAGACTCGCGACTCCCGGGAGATCTATCGTGCGAATATCCTATCCAGGGGGGATATCTGGCACGCCGATGGGCACCCTGAACGTAAAGGAGGTGATCCCATTAATAGTCAGTCTATGCGGGGAGCCTCCGAGTTCGTCTAACTCGTTAGACCTATTCGGAGCTTGCTCCCCATACGTTGACGAAGCCCCTGTATTTTCCGTCATATGCACGGATTCTGCAGGGGCTTTTTCGTTCAGGCACTGCGCCACCTGAGTTTCGAGTCAGCCACCCCCGGCTGTTTTAATACCTGTAAGCGTCGCAAAACATGTGTCATTCGCGGTGGCAAGGAAATCCTGCATGAAAGGTGCTTCAAACTGATCTTCCCGAATCGCAGCATACAAAGTTGCCCACAAGCCCGCTTCCCCCAGCTTTTTCGCCGCAATGGTACCCGTTAACAGATATTCTGCCAGTGACCAATTGGGTAACCCAGCCACTCCCCGGCCACTGGCGACCAGTTGAACCATCATCGGGGTTAATTCGGCGGTGCGGACCTCCGCCGGTTCAACGTCTGCGGGTTCAAGAAAACGTGTGAAAATGTCCAGTCTGTCTCTCTCAACCGGGTACATGATCAATACCTGGTCTATCAAATCCTCGGGAACAACATAAGGCCGGTCAGCCAGTTTGTGTTGTGGGTCCACTGCCAGCATTGCCTCGTACCGGAACAGGGGCACATAGCGAATGCCTGCCAACTCCACTGGATCTGAAGTAATGACAAGATCAAGGTCACCTCTAACCAGTGCCGGTAAAGGTGCAAAGTTGAATCCACCGGTGAGATCCAGTTCAACCTCGGGCCAGTTTCCACGGTATTTGTCGATACAGGGTACCAGCCACTGAAAGCAGCTGTGACATTCGATGCAAATGTGCAAACGACCGGCTTCGCCCCCGGCGAGGCGGGCGATATCTCGCTCCGAAAGTTTAAACATGGGGATCACCTCATCTGCCAGTGTCAGCAGGCGACGACCAGCGCTAGTGAACCTGGGAGGTTTGGTTTTACGTACGAAGAGGGTGCAGTCCAGTCGATCTTCGAGGTCCTTCAGTTGGTGCGAGAGAGCAGATTGGGTCAGGAACAGCCTGTCCGCAGCTTCCACCAGACTTCCCGTATCACGGAGAGCCACCAGCGTTTTAAGATGCCTCAATTCAATCACGGCTTCACCTCCTCAATGAATCACATTCAAACTTATAGCGATTTTAATAAAATCTGCTCATTTTAACAAAATATTGTCAGAACCCCTATCATCCAGAACCTGCTACCGTTTAGTGTGTGTTATGTACAGATGCCTTGACTCAGAATGAACAGGCTACACAATAGTGAGGATGTCAGATGGGCAGAAGCCGGTCTCAACAATAAGAAGCCCTGGAGATTCCATGTTCAATCCAACGACCATTTTGATTGATGCTTTTGCAGAAGAACTTGCTTCACACTACATCGATATGTATGGCGAAGATGAGCAAGACCTGCATCGCATAGTCTCCTGTGCACATAGCTCACTCGAGATCATTGCCAACAGTGACGCGCCGTACCATGACATGAACCACACAATGATGGTGACCTCGGTGGGTATGGAAATACTCCGCGGTAAGATCCTGCTTGAAGGAAATGTCACTAATAGTGACTGGGTTCACTTTGTGATCTCCCTCCTGAATCACGACATTGGTTATGCACGTGGTATCTGCAAGGCAGACAGGAGTGGCTGGTACACAATTAACGCTGATATGGACACCATTGCACCTCCCGTGGGTGCGACAGATGCTTTTCTTACCCCGTATCATGTAGATCGCGGCAAGATGTACATAAAGGATCGTTTCTCCAGTGATGTCGAGATCAATACTGATGTGATTTGCGCCAATATCGAGCGAACCCGTTTTCCAATTCCCCACGAAGCGGATGACAGTGCAACTGACGATTTGCCAGGTCTGTTACGGGCGGCGGATCTGATTGGTCAACTGGCCGACCCACACTATTTCCGAAAAATCTCGGCCCTTTACGCTGAGTTTGTAGAGACCGGTCAATCCGCGAAACTGGGCTACACGACCGCTGCAGATCTCCAGGCTGCCTATCCCCGGTTTTACTGGAACGTCGTCTCTTCCTATATAGAGGATGGTGTCAGGTTTCTGCGGCGGACACAGGACGGTCAAGCCTGGGTCGCTAACCTCCATGCCAACGTTTTTACAGAAGAACATGAAACACCCTGCTACGGACCTGAGCGCCGTTTTGATGATGATCGCCGTATCGCCACCGGATCTCTGTTTACAGCCAGCGAACTGACACAGAATGACCAACGCCAGAGCTCTCGCAGACTCCAAGAACTGGTCGCCAGTGAAGGCAAGGCAGATTAGCCAGCATCCATTTCGTTTGCATTCCGCAGTCGAAACCTTACAATCTCGGGCTTTTGCATAATTCAACCTTAAGTTAGCAAGCCTGAATGTTAAATCGTGCCACCGAAGACCATCCAGTCCTGACCTCAGTGGAGTCCGTTGAGGTCACCAGCTCTTTAAAAATCTGCCTCCTGGGTTATCGCAGCAATCCGTACAGTGGTGGCCAGGGTATTTACATGCGCTATTTAAGCAAAGCGCTGGTCGACGCGGGTCATCAGGTCGATGTGATCTCGGGCCCTCCCTACCCGGAACTCGACGAGCGCGTAAAACTCATCAAATTACCCAGTTTGAACCTGTTCGAGCAAGACAGTCATATCCGGGCTTTAAGGCCGAGGCATTTACTCTCCTACACGGACTTTTTTGAATGGTTCAGCATGTTAACGGGTGGATTCGCCGAACCCTATACCTTCGGTCGGCGCCTGCAGCGATACTTCCGTACCCACAAGCCGGATTACGACATCGTCCACGATAATCAGTCCCTATGCTATGGCACACTTCATTTACAAGAGAATGCCATACCTTTGGTGACGACGATTCATCACCCCATTACCAGCGACCTGGAAATCGCCCTGGGTAACGCCGATAGCTGGAAACTGCGGCTGCTGATCAGGCGCTGGCACTCGTTTATTCGCATGCAAAAGAAAGTCGCGTCGAAACTGAAACATATCGTCACAGTTTCTGAGGTCTCACGCCAGGACATTGCGGAAGCATTCAATCTATCTGCCGATAACCTGCAAGTGGTTCACAATGGTATAGATACCGAGGTTTTCAGACCCCTCCCCGAGGTCGCCCGTATCGACTACCGGCTAATGACAACCACCAGCGCAGACCAGCCGTTGAAAGGCCTGCAATATTTGCTGCGTGCCGTCGCACAACTCACCGGACCCTATCCAGATATTCACCTGGTTGTGCTGGGAAAACTGAAGCGGGACGGTGCAACGGAAAAACTGATCAGGGAACTGAATCTTGGTAGTCACCTGACATTTGTTTCCGGCATTGAAACCGAAGCGGTGGTCAGGCTCTACGCAGAAGCCACAATGGTCGTTGTGCCGTCAATTTACGAGGGATTTGGTCTACCCGCCGGTGAAGCAATGGCTTGCGGGGTGCCGGTTGTTTCAACCAACGGCGGGGCCTTGCCCGAGGTTGTTGGTGATAGTGGTGTTATTATCCCCGTTCGCGATTCCGAGGCGATTGCGAACGCGATCAGGAACCTGTTTGATCAACCGGAAAAAAGACAACTATTATCAATCAAGGGGCGAGAGCGAATTACTGAATTGTTCAGCTGGCAAGTGGCTGCCGACGACATGGTAAACCTGTATCAACGCATTCTGGAAAAAAGAGAAGTCAAAAAAGAAGAAGAAAAGAAAGAAGAAGAGATTCAATAAGGTTAAGCCAATGTCAATGGAAACAGTCAACTTTAAACATATGAGACTACAGCCCGATGAAAAAATACTCGACTTGGGATGTGGTGAAGGCCGACACGCAATTACTGCCTATATGACTGAAAATGTCGAAGCCGTGGGTGTCGATCTGAGTCTGGAGGATTTGAAAACAACCCGTGAACGTTTTGGCGAGTTTGAGGATCCGACAAACATGCAGAAAAGCCTGAATATATCTGTGGCGAACGGGCAGAAGTTACCATTCGCCGATGACACCTTTGACAAGGTGATCTGTTCTGAGGTCCTTGAACACATACCGGATTATCGTACTGTACTTATCGAGATCAACCGGGTGTTAAAGACCGGCGGGATTTTCGCCGCCAGTGTGCCGCGTTTTTTCCCTGAATGGGTATGCTGGCAACTCAGCGATGCCTACCATGAAGTGGAGGGAGGGCATGTTAGAATTTTCAATGCCGGGCACCTTCGGGAGGAAATTGAGGAACGTGGACTGGTATTTTTTAAACGACACTATGCCCACTCGCTTCATGTGCCCTATTGGTGGCTCAAATGTCTTTTCTGGAAAGAGGAAGGTGAAAAACAGGCGGGCATTGTCGACTTTTATCACAAGTTCCTAGTATGGGATCTGATGCAACAACCAAGACTGACCAAAATCCTCGATACGATATTTAATCCCATTCTGGGGAAGAGTGTGGTTATGTACTTCGTTAAAACCAATGAGGCCAACGAACCGTGACCCGTTTATATGTATCAAAGGGTTTTTACCCGGAAGAGTATCTGAGCCATACAGTCGATTTTATTGCCGGGGTGCAAACCAATGACGGTGCAATTCCATGGTTCGAAGGCGGCAGCCTGGACCCCTGGGACCATATTGAATCAGCGATGGGCCTGACCATTGGCGGGCGTTTTGATGAAGCAAAACAAGCCTACTACTGGTTGCGCGATAATCAGCTTCCTAATGGTAGTTGGCTCGCGGCTTACAAGGATGGAAAAGTTGAAGATGGCACCCGGGCTGAGTCGAACTTCGTCGCCTACATTGCGACGGGGGTCTGGCATTATTACCTGGTCACGGAGGATATGAATTTTCTCGAGGAACTCTGGCCCATCGTCGAAAAAGCCATAGAGTTCGTTTTGAGGCTGCAGGGCGACAAGGGTCAAATTTATTGGGCAGAAGACACCACCGAGGGGATTAAGGAAGATTCCCTGGTCACTGGTTGCAGCAGCATTTACAAGAGTTTCGAGTGCGCCCTGAACATTGCCACCACCCTGGAAGTCAAAGTTCCCCATTGGGCACTGGCCAGGACGAAACTCGTTAATGCACTGCGTAACCACCCCGAATGTTTCGATCGAACCTGGGACAGCAAGAGTCGTTTCGCCATGGACTGGTTTTATCCTGTGCTTACCGGCGTGATTAAGGATGGCCAGGGGCGACATCATCTGCAATCCCGCTGGGATCAGTTTGTTATTGATCAGTTGGGTTGCCATTGTGTCACCGATGAGCCTTGGGTCACCGTGGCAGAATCCTGCGAACTCGTCATGGCATTGCTCTGTGTCGATGAGTATCAGCAAGCCACACAGTTGTTTAGCTGGTTGCACCAGTTCCGGGATACAGACGGCTCCTACTGGACAGGATATGTCTATCGTGACAAGGCTCTGTGGCCTGTAGAAAAACCCACCTGGACGGCAGGTGCAGTTCTGCTTGCAGCTGACGCTTTATCTAACAAAACAACAGCGGCGCATTTATTTCAAACTGAATCAACTGTGCTTGCGTCGCAGGACACCCAGCGTACGAACTACGCCGATGTCCTCGAATAATCCAGAGTCGATCGCTTTTTTCCAGATTGTAAAAGGTGCCTGCCCGCCATCTTCAGGATTCGGGAATATATCGTGGATCGCCAGGATACCCTTTGGCAGGATATGCTTCGCCCAGCTTTCATAGTCCGTCATCGCTGCCTCTAAACTGTGACCACCATCGATAAACACCATTCCCAGTGGTGTTTGCCAATCCCTTGCTGCAACGTCAGAGGGTGCTACCAGGGGAACAACATGGTCTTCAAGTTCAGCTAATCTGAGGGCGTGTCGAAATGCCTGAAAGCTATCCATCAGGCCTGCTGACTGGTCGTACAAGTCCGGATCATGAAACTCCTCCCCGAATTGATGTTCCTCAGAACCTCGATGATGATCAACGGCGAACAAGGTCCTGCCGGACTGCTTACAGGCAGTGCCGAGGTAGATCGTCGACTTACCGCAATAGCTGCCTATCTCAAGAATCGGCCCCAGAACAGCAGATTGCAGACAATGGTCGAACAGTGATTCACCTTCAACAGGATCAAGGAAACCCTTTATGGACTCCACGTCAATTGGCAGTTTCATTTTTTTTAGGATTCTACTTACTTAAAAGGTTGTAAAGACGATCGCATAGACCGGGATGATGAGCAGCAACACATAGATTGTAATATTGTTTAGGGGAGGAAATTTGACTTCAGCAGCCAATGGAAATTTATCTCCAATCACGAGCCAGACAATGCATCCGAGCACCATGGATGCAACAATACTAAATAAAATAATCGCCATCTTTGGTTTTCCTCGTCAAGGAAGTATCAGTCTCATTATAAAAGGGCGATTATGACCTATGCCGTCACCTGCTGACAATCAAGCCAGGGATCGCACAAAGCCATATCAGGGTAGCAGGTAAACCTTAACGAAATCCCCTTTACGTACCTCATGGTCAATTTCGATTTCTGCCAGACCATTCGCCCAACTGACCGAGGACATCACACCGGAACCCTGGTTGGTGAAGTTAGTGATTGTTCCCTGTCCTGTTGCATCGTAGGCAACTCTGACCCGGCAATACTCTCGCCTTGCGCCTGCAGGTCTGTCAAAATCGACCTGGGCATACATATTGCTGAGTTCCAGCTCTGTCGCACCTTGTGATTTGAGCAGATAGGGCCTGGCAACAATCGTGAATGTCACAAAACTGGACACTGGATTGCCAGGTAATCCAAAGAAAGGTGTCTGCCCAATACGACCGAAAGCCAGTGGTTTGCCAGGCTTTATCGCGAGGCGCCAGAGATCAAGCTGGCCCAGTTTTTCAACGGCGCCCTTGACGTAATCCTCCTCTCCAACCGAGACACCACCGGTGCTCAGAATACAATCTGCCAGCTCTGCCCCTCTTAACAGCGCCGCTTCTGTCGCTTCTGCTGTATCGGCAATCATCCCCAGGTCAATGGCTTCCATATCCAACTGCTGAATTAGAGCCTGCAAGGTGTAGTGATTGGAATTGTAAATCTGCCCGGGCAACAATGCGGCAGGTGGGTCAACCAGTTCATCACCGGTGGACATCACCGCGATTTTGAGCTTCCTGAACACTTCAATTTCTGCAAACCCTACCGATGCGATAAGCCCTAGATCCTGCGCCCTGAGTTTGCGTCCACGGCTGAGTACCACCGTACCCGCCTTAATGTCCTGACCGGCCTTGCGAATATTTTGCGCAACCTTGGGAATCTCATTCAGGCGTACCTCATTCGGGCGAGCCTCTTTCAAGCGAACCTCTTGCAAGCGAACACTGTCATCAATCAGTTGAGTATTTTCCTGGATGATGACGGCATTGGCACCAGTGGGTATGGGTGCCCCGGTAAATATTCGGGCTGCGGTACCTGCCACCAGAGTCTGGCCTGTTGTCCCGGCGGGAATGCGGTCGCTGATAGCGACGACTGCGCCGTCAGACAGACCGGATGTATTGATCGCATAACCGTCCATTGCACTATTGTCGAGCATGGGAACATCCATGGCGGAAACCACATCGACTGCCAGCACCCTGCCAAGCGCGGAACGCAGTGGAGTCGACTCTATTGCAGCCAGGCAGCGGGCATTGGCTGTCAGGTATTCAATAACCTCATCAACCGGGGTCAGGTTGGCTGCCATCAGTGAGAGCCATCTTTTCTTATCAACTCCGCAAAGTTGCAGGGCCGAAAATTCACATCCAGCTGCTCTTTCAGGATGCCGTCCCAGGCCGTCCGACAGGCCCCGGTTGAGCCTGGCATGCAAAACACCAGCGTACTGTTGGCAATTCCGCCAATCGCCCGGGACTGGACCGTGGAAGTGCCTATATCCCCATAGGAGATATGTCTAAACAACTCGCCAAAGCCGGGGATTTCGATATCCAGCAGGGGCGTAATTGCTTCGGGCGTTGAATCTCTCGTCGTAAATCCGGTACCGCCGGTGAGCAGTATGACTTCAACCGCCTCGTCAGCAATCCACGCTGAAACCCTGGCCCGCATGCGATACATATCATCTATCTCGATTTGTCGTTCCTGTAACCGGTGGCCCGCCGCCCGCAACGCATCACAAAGGAATTGCCCCGACGTGTCGGTTTCGAGGGTTCGGGTATCCGATACGGTTAATACGGCTATTTTCAGTGACCCATCCATATGTCGCAGCACCCCGTGCCTGTAGTGTGAGAAGGGCTGTATTCAAACAGAAAACCAGCGCTATATGTAGTGAGGCATATCAACCTTTGTGCAAATTGCGGAAATCTTGCCCCATTAACGCTTATACTCTACCGGGCACAGCACCGATACTGCTGGCAGAACACAAAAGTGGAGTGAAGAACATGGGATTTTTCTCAAAGAACCTCGGGATGCCATCCCCTGATACCGCACTGCCTGGTCGCACCCAGCCTGTACCAGTGCCAGACACTCATTTTGTGCTGAGTCATCCACTAAAGCCGCCCTTCCCCGCGTCGATGCAATCCGCAATATTCGGTTTGGGGTGCTTCTGGGGTGCGGAGCGGAAGTTCTGGGAGCGTGAAGGTGTTTACAGCACGGCCGTCGGATATTCAGCGGGGCTGACACCGAATCCCAGTTACGAAGAGGTTTGCTCTGGTGGAACCGGACACAATGAAGTGGTACTGGTCGTTTTTGATCCTGCGATTGTGTCATACAGTGATTTGCTCACCCTGTTTTGGGAAGCCCACAATCCGACCCAGGGTATGCGCCAGGGAAATGACATGGGTACCCAATACCGTTCGGGTATCTATACGTGCAATGAGGAACAAGCCGGACTGGCTCAGGAAAGTGAACAAGTCTTCCAAAGACAACTGCAGGCTTCAGGTTTTGGCGAGATCACCACAGAGATTCAACCTGCATCTGACTTTTTCTATGCAGAAGACTACCACCAGCAATATCTGGCCAAGGTGCCGAATGGCTACTGCGGACTGGGCGGCACCGGAGTTTGTTTCGCCTAGTTACGATTGACGCCAGCGCGACCAGGCTCAGGTAGTCAATCGATCAAACGCCTCCTGATATCTCGCCAGGGTACTTTCAATCACTTCCTCGGGTAACGAGGGCGCCGGATACTCCTTGTTCCACTCTCCCCTGGCGACAAGTTCTTCGGTGTAATTCCTGACGTACTGCTTATCAAAACTGTTCTGCTCACCGCCAGGTTGCCATTCATCCAGAGGCCAGAAACGGGAGCTGTCCGGAGTGAGTACTTCATCGATCAGGACTGGCTCGTCTGAACCGGATTCGATACCAAATTCAAACTTCGTGTCAGCGATAATAATGCCACGCTCCCGCGCGTATTCTCTTGCAGTGGTATAAATGTTAAGCGACTTTTCACGAACATCATGCATCAGATCTTCGCCCGCAATCTCGCAAGCTTCCGTAAAACTGATGTTCTCGTCGTGGCCTTCTTCAGCCTTTGTCGACGGTGTGAACAATGGCAATTCAATCATACTGCTGTTTTGCATACCGTCCGGCAGTTTAATACCGCATAATTTACCGGTCTTCTGATAGTCCTTCCAGCCGCTACCGGTCAGATACCCACGCACAATACACTCGATGGGGACAACGCTGGACTTGCGACAGATCATGATTCTACCTTCCAGCATTTGCCTTTGGTCTTCGTTCAAGACATCAATATCGGCAGGATCCATAGAAACAAGGTGGTCTTTAATCCGGCCCGCAAACTTGTCCTGGACGAACTGAAACCAGAATTTCGATATCCGGGTCAACATCTTACCCTTGCCGGGGATGCCATTGGCCAGTACAACATCGAACACACTGACTCGATCCGAGGCGATAATCAGGATGCCATCGCTACCATCGGCTAAGGTGAGATCATAAAGATCCCTGACTTTACCCTGGCGTTTGTTGGGCAAAGGTAAGTCGGTACTCATCACTGCTTGGGACATAGGAACTCCCGAAAATGAAAAGCGATCAGTTTACCGAAACTGCCCCATCAAGCAAGTGCGGCTTCAAAGTCAGCGACCAGATCATCGGCATCTTCAATCCCGATTGAGAAACGCACGAGGGAATCGTCAATACCCATGGACGCTCGCCGCTCCGGACCCATTTCATAATAAATTGAATGCGCCACGGGTATGGCCAGGGACCGGGTATCTCCAAGATTGCTGGTGCAGATAACCAGATCTAGATTGTTAATAAAATCGAAGCAATCGACCTCTTCAACCAATTCAACACTAAAAAGTGCCCCCGGATATTTAAACAGGCCACTGCCCAACTCGAATTGTGGATGGGAAGACAGGCCAGGGTAATAAACTTTATTAACCTTTGGATGCTGATCCAGGTATTGCGCCAGGACCTGGGCATTCGAGCAGGCTCGATCCATACGCAGTGCCAGGGTATCGGACCCTACTGACAGATGATGGGCCGCTTCTGCACCCAGGGTTGCACCGAAATCCCGCAGGCCTTTTTTCTTGATCTGGGTAATCGCCCAGGTGCTTGGGTCACCCTTTTTGTAGTTATCATACAGATTGTCAAATGTAGACCAGTCAAAAACACCCGTTTCCGTGACAGCCCCACCCAGCGCATTGGCATGACCGCCAATATATTTCGTCAGGGAATTGATAACCAGACTCGCCTTAACCGACTTGGGTCGAAACAGGTAGGGCGTGGTCATCGTATTATCGACAAAATAGACAATGCCGCGAGACTCGCACAAGTCACCAATGTTGGCGAGATCGGATATCTGGGTTCGGGGATTGGCGATGGTTTCGACGAAAACCAGCCGGGTGTTGTCTTTGATCGCTGCCTCGACTTCTTCAACTTTCGTCGCATCAACAAATGTCACCTCAATTCCATGTGCTTGAAAAGAATTGAACAGGCTGTTGGTGTTACCAAACAGGAACGAAGACGAGATAAAGTGATCCCCTGCCCTCAACAGTGAAAACAGGGTCGTACCGATAGCCGCCATGCCCGTTGAAAACGCGGCTGTGGCAACACCATCCTCCATCAGGCTTACCTTGTCCTGCAACGCGGTAACCGTTGGATTAACCTGCCGACCATAGGTGTATCCGGCTTCTTTACCCTGAAAGACCGCCGCCAGTTCATGGGCATCGTCATAAGAATAGGTGACTGATGTATGAACGGGCTTATGGATCGAGCCATGTTCAACATTGCCACGTCGATCCGAGTGGAGAATCTTTGAAGTAAACCCCGAGTTCGTCATTTTCTGACTCCTGTCCGCCGTCTGGATTCCGCTGATCCTTCAGGCAAAAAAAAACCTACTGGCTAAAGTAGGTTATTCGGCTCACCTCTTTAGCTGTATTTGTTATGCGCCCGCAAGCTGAAATCAAATCGGCGCCTTTCTCTTACTATCTTTCTTTATAGAGCAATGATCCACAAAAATGTTCCATCACCTGAACTGCATTCTAGTGACAGCGCCTGAACAAATCAACCCTCGAAAATTGCACCCGTCCTCATTAATATAGGCAGCATGAGTAATCAAACGAAAAACGAAAATCCTAAAGAGGCTTTTAACCGGGAACTGATCGACTTCCTCGGTTCCTCGCCGACGCCTTTCCATGCAGTCGCCACCATGGCATCACACTTAATGGATGAAGGTTTCGTTCAGCTAAAGGAGGAATCTGAATGGTCCCTGGTACCTGGCAAGTATTTTGTGACCAAAAACGATTCCTCTATCGTCGCCTTCGTGCTTGGAACCCGGGAACCGTTAAAGACCGGCATCCGGATGGTTGGCGCCCACACAGACAGTCCCTGCCTGAAGGTTAAACCAAACCCAGAGAAGCGGATGAAAGAATACCTGAACCTGGGCGTCGAAGTTTATGGGGGTGTGCTGCTCAATCCCTGGTTCGACAGGGATTTATCCCTGGCAGGCAGGGTAACGTTCAAGGCCGAAGACGATAGGATTTACAACCGACTCGTCAACTTTAAACACGGTATTGCGACAATTCCGAGCCTGGCAATTCATCTCGACAGGGAAGCAAATTCTTCCCGCTCGATTAACTCCCAGAAAGACATTCCACCATTGCTGTTAAACCAGAAGACCAAGCAATCTTTTAGTGAAATTTTAGCCAGTCAACTGGCAGACGAACATGCCGATATAAAACTCAAGAAAATTCTCGGCTATGAAATGTCTTTCTATGATACAAACCCGGCCGGTTATGTCGGGTTGAATCAGGAATTTATCGCCGGTGCCCGACTGGATAATCTACTGAGTTGTTTCGTAGGGATGAAGAGCCTGATCAATGCGGATTCTGGCTTAACAAGCCTGTTAGTCTGCAATGATCATGAAGAGGTAGGCAGTACATCCGCAGAAGGTGCACAGGGACCGTTTCTGAGGTCCGTGCTGGAACGAATGATCCCTGACCTGGAAGCACGGCACCGAACCATCGCTATGTCTCTGCTGATTTCTACGGATAATGCCCATGGCGTGCATCCTAACTATCCCGATCGTCATGATCCTAATCATGGCCCAGTACTCAATCGTGGGCCGGTGATCAAGATCAATTCCAACCAGCGCTATGCAACCAACAGCGTAACGGCTGGCTATTTCAACGCGATTTGTGACCGTTTGAAAGTGCCTTGCCAGACTTTCGTCGTTCGGACTGACATGGCTTGTGGCAGTACTATCGGCCCGCTCACCGCCAAGGAGATTGGCGTCAAAACCCTGGATGTAGGCGTACCCACCTTTGCCATGCACTCCATCAGGGAGCTGGCAGGCAGTGATGACGCGACCTATCTCTACCGGGCACTACAGGCTTTCTATACCGACGAGGGAGAACTCGGGACCTCAGGATTGATCTAACAATTCCCGTCATATTGATCTACAAAACCCAAGCGCCAGGCGACCTAACCAATCTCCCGAAACGCCAGGCCAATATATTCGGCTTTCGGCCTGATGATACGATTGTCCTGCCGTGATTCGATAAAGTGAGCCAGCCAGCCGACTGACCGCGCCATGGCGAATACGCTGGTAAAATAGTGGGACGGTATGCCAATGGCTTCATAGGCCGCCCCTTTATAAAACTCAAGGTTCGCCCAGACATCTTTGCCCCTGGCTTTCATGGCCAGGTTAAATTCCTCTTCGAGGGCCGATAAGGTTAAAAAGTTGTTCTCGAACTCAGTGCCCAGGCACAGTTTCTTTGCCATGGGTTTGAGAATATTTGATCGTGGATCGACGACGCGATATTCACGATGGCCCATCCCCATCAGCTTTAGTTTGTCTTTTAGCAGCTGCTCAACAAACACCCTGGCATTTTCCGGGCAACCGGTTCGCTTCGCATCGTTTAGTGCTGCCTCATCCGCGCCGCCATGCAAAATGCCAAACAAGGCGCCCACGGCTGAGCTGATAACAGACTCGATGGGCGCCAGGGTGCTCGACGCAACCCGGGAGGTAAACGTACCCGCGTTCAGACTATGTTCCATTTGCAAAATCTGAATCACGTTAAGAATTTTCACATGTTCAGGCTGTGGGGGTTTACCGGTGAACATGCCAAGGAAACGCGTCAGGTATGTCTCTGTTGTACCATCGTTAGCAGGAAGCTCGTTATCTAGCTGTAGTTGCCGATAACTGGCAATCAGCGTTGGCAGACGAGCGACAATAGCCAGACCCCGACTGCCTTGCTGGTCCAACCCGTCAAACTCAACATCCGGTACCTGTAACACAGGAATCATACCCTGAAGCAGTCTCATGGGATGTAAGTCACGGTCCAGTACTCTCAAAACCATGAGATCCGGCTCAGTCAGTTCCCTATGTTGTAATAGGAATGATTTGAGTCGCGCTGTTTCACTGGCAGCAGGCAGTTCCCCAAATAACACCAGCCAGACCACCTCTTCGCACTGTTTATGCACCAGGTCTTCGATCTGGTAACCGCGATAAGTGAGTCGCCCAATATCGCCTTCGACATTACTGATCGCTGTTTCAGCCGCAGTCACACCTTCCAAACCTTTTGAGTAGGTCATTGTTTTTTCACCTTTGCTGTCAGTTTCGGATCGTTGATTAAGCAACGGAGTATGGAAAAGGAGGATCGACAAATAAAATTAAATATTTTTATCAACTGATAAGCAGGGACGATAGAAGCTGAGCTAAATAATACATTAGCTATTCTTATTGGAGATAACTATCAATTAGCGTATCTTATACTTACACCCGGCAACGCTGGTTACAAATGCCCATTCATATCGATATCAATGAGGTCAGGGTCTTTAAATCCGTCTATGAGCAAAACGGATTCAAGAAGGCCGCGGACAAATTATTTGTCACCCAGTCAGCTGTCAGTCAAACCATCGCGAACCTGGAGCACAAGCTGGACAGCTTGCTGCTTGAACGGAACCCGTTAAAACTAACAGAAGCGGGAATCAGATTACTGAACTATGCAGAAATCGTTCTTAACGAGGAACAGTCTGCCCTGGATGACATTAAAAACATAAAAAACGGCATCCTCTCGACCCTGTTGCTGTCGGTTAACGGCAGTATCAACATCCTATTCGGGCAGAAACTGATCCAGGCCTATTGCCAGGACAGCCCACTGACCAGAATCAAAATCAACGTCATGCCCAGCCGCCAGATTATTAACGCGATAGGATCTGACCTCTGGGAACTGGGTTTTGGCCCCTTCCAGCAACAAATGCCCACCATTTTTGAAACATTACCGCTGTTTAGCGACGAAAGAGTACTGATGATTAGCCAGGAGTATCCTGGCTACGAAGTTCTGGTTTCTGAACCCGAATCAATTCTTCAGACAGTACCATTGATTGTTTCCCATCTGGATGACCAGGACATGCGACCCGCCATGCAGAAGCTGCGGGATTCATTTGGCACGATCTGGGAGATCAATGATATTGATTTAAGAGTCAGCCTGGTTGAACAGGGTCTGGGTATGAGCTACCTGGATCAAAAACTGGTCGAAAGTGATACGCGCTGTAATTGTTTCGTCCCTCTTGATGCTCTCGATTTTGCACGTATCCCGCTGCAGTTCGGTATTTTCTATCGAAAAGGCAAGCCCCTGTCCATGGGCGCGAGGCGATTTGTTGAGGTCTGTGAAGACTTTGTTTTTTGATTAATCGGCATGCCTGGAGGACTAGTCACTACGGGATACGTCATTACGGCCTAAGTTACTGTGGCAACTGGCCCTGGAGCATATGGGGCTTAACCAGCAATCGTTCCAGGTACTCGAACAACAATTCCACGAGTATGGCCAGACAGGCAGCCGGAATCGCACCCTGAAGAATCAGGTCAGTATTATTCAAATTGAGGCCGGTGATAATTGGCTCCCCAAGACCCCCGGCGCCCACAAACGCCGCAAGTGTGGCGGTACCAATACTGATCACTGCGGCGGTTTTTACTCCCGCAAGAATATTCGGCATGGCCAATGGCAGGAGAATATGCCACAGCTGTTGCCGTCGGGTCAGGCCAATGGCTTCTGCAACACGTTTTAAGACCGGGTCAATGGTAACCAACGCCGTGATCGTATTGCGCAGAATCGGTAGAATGGAATATAAAAACAGCGCAATGATCGCTGGTTCCTTGCCGATTCCAAACAAAGGAATCATCAACGCTAACAAGGCAAGTGAGGGAATGGTCTGGAGCAGACCGGCAATATAGACAACAACTCTCGAAATATTCTGGGACCTGAACACCAAAATCCCTGTCGACAGTCCAAACAGGCAACCCAGCGTCAGGGCAATCGCTGTGAGTTCAAGATGGGTAATCGTGTTGGTAATAAGATTCTGCCAGAGTTCGTTTTCAGCAATTGTGGATTCTCCCAGACCCTCGTCTTTGAGAAATTTCTGGGCCACCTCGGCAAAAGATTTTCCCTCGATAACAACTTCTGCGTTCAATGCACGCATCCTGTCATCGTCCATACGCCCTGCTAGCGATCCAAGTGCCTCAATCGCGCCAACAGGTAAATCACTTCGAACCAGGGGTGCAGCAAAATATTCGGGGAAATAACCTTTGTCATCCTCAAGAACGGCCAGATGATATCGCGCCAGATCACCATCGGTTGAATAAGCGTCGGTGATATCCGTTTTGCCCTCATCTATCGCCTGATACGCCAGGGCATGTTCAATACCGGTTGGTTTGCCGCCAATCTGATAGGTTTTGTTCAGTCCTGGCCAGCCATCCTCGCGGTTGAGAAACTCATGGCTAAACGCCATTCTTAACTGGGGATGTGTTTTTAGTTCGCTGAGCTTGGTGATGCCCAGTTCTATCGCCTGGCTCTCTTTAAGCGAAATCGCATAGGTATTGTTGAAGCCAAAGGAACCAAGCATCTGCAGTTGATCCTTTGCCAGGAGCCGGTTCATTTCATCTATTTTTGGTGCTTTATCTTCAAGCTTTAAGATCACCTGACTCAGGGTGCCTGTGTACTCTGAATAAAGATCAATCTCTGCGCCGCGCAGGGCCTCAAATGCAATCAGGGTACCCGCCAGTCCAAACTTACGCGTTACTGTGAACCCGGCCAGCTCCAGACGCTGGGCCAGAATCTCCCCAAGCAGACGACCTTCATTGAAGCTTTTACTGCCAATCACAATGGGCTTCTGCACTGGAACAGTGGTTACATCTGCGGCGAACTCTTGCCCAGATACCGAATGGTTAAGTACACAGACCAACAGGAAAACCAGCGCCCTAATCATTCGGGTAGGCCTCGTTCCTGATCTGAAACAGTCGTTTGACGTAGTCGTTGGCAGGTGCATTACTCACGTCTTCAAGCTTACCTTGCTGGACAATCTGACCATCTTTCAAAATAACGAGGTACTGGGCGAGTTTTATCGCCTCCGCCATGTCATGGGTCACTAACAGTATCGAACGAGATTCTGCGGCCTGGAGTCGGATAAATTCATGGTGAATGGTCGCGCGTGTTATCGGGTCTAAAGCAGAAAAAGGTTCATCCAGTAACATCAAACGAGGATTCAGCATCATCGCGCGGCAGAGGCTAACCCGTTGCTGCTGCCCTCCGGAAAGGCTGTGAGGATAACGACTGGAAAACTCCAAAGGTAGTTCAAGCAGATCTAGTAGATAGCGGTAACGATCAGCAATCTCAATTGTCGACCACTTTTCAATACGAGCCATCAGTGTCACGTTTTCTTCCACAGTCAGATGCGGAAACAACCCACCGCCTTGTACGGCGTAACCCATTGTGCGACGTAACATGGCGATGTTGTCATAGTCCAGAAATTCGCCGTTGAGTTTTATCCGTCCAGAGTCAGGCACTACCAGACCATTAATAATTTGTAGCAATGTTGACTTCCCACTACCACTTTCACCAACAAGCGCCGTGGTTAAATCGCCAGCTAATTGCAGGGAAACATCGTTGACGACGGTCTGGTCACCGTATGATTTTACTATGTTGAGAAGATCGACACTGGCGTCAGCCAAACTAAAAACCTTTTACTATTACCAACAAACATTGAGTATAGGCAAGTCAGCCAGACTCTGAAAGTGTAAGCCCCTGTTTTAGTTGTTGCAGGTACGACTCCAGTTCATCGAGGCAGTCCGCACCCCTGCCCGCCTGGCGCAGATCCGCAATCCGGGAGAGCTGTGCATCAGGCTGACCTGTTTCCGCGAATATCTTTTGTCGATAGCGGTCCCAGCGTTCTTTTTCGTCCTCTTTGAGCGTTTTCGGGAAGTTTCTGGCCCGATATCGGAATAACATTTCCGGCAATCGCGGATCCTGGAAGCTCATAGCAAAACCAGATAAATCGTCGGGGTTTGCATCTCTCACTTCACCCATGGTCTGTTTGTCAGCTGATGAGAAAAAATCGCCCTGGTATAACATCAGGTCCGGATTATCCGTGTCTTCAAAATTCGTCAAACGAAACGCTGCCTCAATCTTTTCAACAATGCCACTCACCCGTTGCAACCGTTTCATGTTAGTTACACATTGTTCAACCTGAACCTCGAGCCGATCTTCCTGTCCTTTCAGGGTGGACAGCGGCGCTATTGCCGGGCACCGATTGATGTGAATCGTTTTCAGCGGGATTCTCTCTTGCCCATCTTCAAGATCTTCCCGCGCGGTGAAAATTCTTCGATGTAATTCCTTCGGATCCAGGTCGATCAAATCTTGTGGATCTTTCTTTAAATCAAAACAAATCACCCCGTTGGGGTTGGTCGGATGAACGCAAAGCGGCAACACCAGTGTTAAACACGCCTGTTTTGCGGGGTACATGGACGAAACATGGACAATCGCGTTTTTACCCAGTGGATACAACTGCCTCACTACCTCGCGTTTTTGCCTCAGTCCAAAAAGGTAGCTGTAAAGTTTTGGCTGCGCCAGACGCAGTTTTTTAGTCAGGCCAATGGTTGCCAGTACATCTGATAACGCATCATGGGCATCCTCGTGGCCAACGCCATTCGCAGCGGCCAACGCTTCCAGACGAAACGAGGGCACCCCTTCATCATTTACCGGCCAGACAAAACCATCCGGTCTTAGCGCGTGCGCCATACGAAACAGGTCAATCACATCCCAGCGGGAATTTCCGCTCTGCCATTCACGGGCATAGGGATCGTAAAAATTTCGGTACAGGAGATTACGGGTAAACTCATCATCGAATCGGATACTGTTGTAACCGCAGACACAGGTTCCGGGAATCGCAAATTCGCGATGGATTTTCTTGATAAACGCCGCTTCATTGAGACCCTGCTGTTGAATAGACAGGACACTGATCCCGGTCACCAGAATCGCTTCTGGATTCGGCACCGTATCATTGCCCGGGTAACAAAACAGATTCAAGGGCGTAGAAATAGTGTTTAATTCAGCATCAGTGCGTACTGCTGCGAACTGAATAGCACGATCAGTCGCCGGATTGGTGCCCGTGGTTTCGTAGTCGTACCAGTAAACTGAATCACTCATAAGGCGATCATCACACAGGATATGACCGGAGACAAAGCCATGTATAATCGCCCCTTTCTTTGGATATGTGTGATGGACAGGTGCACAACAACCCCATGATGGACAACAATAATAACAATAGTACTAGAACCCTCATGTTATTTCTCGGACCGGTCATTGCAGCGATGGTTTTTTATTCCCTGGCGGCTGCCGGCTGGGACTCTAAAGCTTGCTGGACCGGTGCAGTCGCCACCATCTGTGCACTCTGGTGGATATTTGAACCGATTCCGATACCCGCCACGTCTTTGCTACCTATTGGCCTGCTTCCGATGTTCGGTGTGCTGACACCAACTCAGGTAGGGGCAGCATACGGAAGTCCCCTGGTACTGCTGCTAATGGGAGGGTTTATCCTGTCAACAGCGATGGAAAAGAGCGGCGCCCATCGCCGGGTTGCGTTGACCATGGTTAATCTCTTCGGTGGTACAAGCAGTCGAAGGCTGGTATTCGGTTTTATGGCAGCAGCCGCACTGTTGAGCATGTGGATATCCAACACCGCGACGACACTGATGCTATTGCCGGTTGCTCTTGCGGTGATTGAGCGATCAAAAGACGAAAACCTCCCCACGCCACTATTGTTAGGCATAGCATACGCAGCCAGTGTCGGTGGCATTGGTACACCAATCGGTACGCCACCAAATCTGTTTTTCAGGCAGATTTATGAAGAATACACAGGCATTGAAGTCGGATTCCTTACCTGGATGACCTGGGGTGTGCCGGTGGTGGTCCTGTTTGTACCTATTATTGCCCTGTGGCTAACTCGAACCCTGAATTACAAGGGCACTATTGAGATGCCGAAGGTGCAGGCCTGGACAGTCGAAGAAAAACGCGTGTTTTATGTTTTTTCCCTGACTGCGCTCGCCTGGGTGACCCGAAGCCAGCCCTTTGGCGGCTGGAGCGGCTGGCTAGACTTAAAGAGCGCGAACGACGCCAGCGTTGCCCTGATTGCCGTCGTAGTCATGTTCCTGGTACCCAACGGCAAAGGAGAAAAGTTACTCGACTGGAAAACCGCAAACAGGATCCCCTGGGGCATGCTGATTCTTTTCGGCGGAGGTATTGCAATTGCAAAAGCGTTTGTGGTCTCTGGCCTGAGTGAGCAGTTGGGTGAAGCGCTATCCAGCATCGCCACCTGGAACATCGTGTTAATGATAGCGACAATCTGCCTGGTGATTACTTTCCTGACTGAAATGACAAGCAATACAGCCACCACGGCACTGATGATGCCAATCCTGGCGACCGCGGCAATTGCGGCAAGCATTGAACCGACGCTGTTAATGGTCCCTGCGGCGATGAGCGCCAGCTGCGCGTTTATGCTGCCAGTCGCGACTGCACCTAATACCATCATGTTCAGCTCTGGTCGATTCCCAATAAAAGTTATGGTGAGAGAAGGATTCGTCCTCAACCTGATTGGCGTCGGCGTTATTACGCTGATTGCTGCCACGATGCTTTGGTAGTCGAGATGTTAGGGAGCGGAAGCTAACCGACCAAGCGCCGTTTTTCTTTCAGGTTCGCGGAGCTCCGAGAGTTCGATGGATTTCTCTATAAAACCTTCAAACGAGGCGCTTTGTTCTAACAGCTGTGTAAATGCCGGTACCCAGTCCTGGTAAGCCCCCACCGCACCAATCTTTGCATTGTTGATCCCGGATTCCATCCAGTATTCATAGACGGCAGGTTCGGAATTTTTTGCTGTGATGGCGTTTTCCTGTCCACGCCAGCTTTGTTTGAGCCCGGCATATGCCTGGCGCAACTCGGTAATGTATTGAGCCTTGTCAGCACGTTTTTGTTCCACTGAAATACTTTCCCCATAAAGCGAATCAAGATGACGCCGTGTTTCAAGAATTAGATCGACAACAGCATGTCGCTGCGCCTGATCAGCGAGATACACATCATATTCCTCCTGGCGGTTTTTCGACGCCAACCACAATTTAACGCTGTGTCGTTCCACTGCCGTCGCAAAACTCTCATTGAACGTGGTATCACCCGCCAGGTACAGGATCTTGTGCGCCAACTCATGGAATATTAGCGAGGCTAATCGTTCATCAGAACGAAGAATAAAGGTATTCAGCAGAGGGTCCGAAAACCAGCCAAGGGTTGAATAGGCTGCGACGCCACCCATATAAACGTCAAAGCCAGACTCTCGCATGTTATTGGCAAAAAATTCAGCGTCTTGCTTTTTGAAAAACCCCTTGTAACTGACACAACCTGCGATGGGATAGCAGAACGTTTCCATGGTCAAAGAAAATTCAGCGGCTGAAAAGACATTCCAGACAACATAGGACTTACCCGTATCGACATAACTGTTGAAAGTGTCCCCGACGGGTAAACCAATATTGGATTCGGCAAAAGCCCTTAATTCCTGGGTGAGCTTCAACCTTTCCTGGACCTCTTCAGGTACCGAATCATCCTCCAGCACATCTTCAACAGCCCGGCGATTCGATAGCAAAGATAATTGCCCGGCGATCGCCTGTTGGTAGTATGACAAACTGGAACAGCCGGTGCTGCTACCACTGAATGCCACTATGAGCAGCCAATACAGACTTCTCCTGACGTCTCGGTTCCATTGTCGACTCAAATCCTGACCCCTTTCCTTTGGTGACGGGTACACCTGCTTTTTGCAACATAGCTGGTGCAAAGTACAGCCGCCTGCTATTGTGACGCTACACATGATCTGCTCCCGAAAAACATGTACAACGACTATTTCGGTCTCACAGATACACCGTTTTCCATAGCGCCGAACCCTCAGTATCTCTACATGAGCGAGCGCCATCGAGAGGCACTTGGACTGCTGCTTTATGGTATCAAGAGTGACGGTGGTTTCTTAGTGCTAACCGGAGAAGTTGGCACTGGGAAAACAACCGTTAGCCGATGTTTTCTGGAACAGGTACCGGAAAACGTTGATACCGCTTACATACTTAATCCGAAGCTGACTTCCAGCGAGCTACTCGCGACGATCTGTGACGATCTTCATATCGATTACGATGAACACGCCAGCATCAAGATACTGGTCGACAAGCTCAACGAATTTTTACTCGCGTCACATCAACAGCATCGACATACCGTTGTCATTATCGACGAGGCTCAGAATCTATCGGTTGAGGTGCTGGAACAATTGCGCCTGCTGACCAATCTCGAAACCAACCAACGTAAACTGCTGCAAATCATTTTACTGGGCCAACCCGAGCTGCTCACTCTACTGGCTCGACCCGAACTGCGCCAGTTGTCCCAGAGAGTCACCGCCCGTTTCCATCTCGATGCACTGACCGCCGATGAAGTGAGGGAGTACATTCAGCATAGATTAGAAGTGGCCGGTGCCAAGGGGATGTTGTTTCCACCGGCAACGAGCAAGCGGGTTTTCCGGATCACCAGTGGCATTCCAAGATTAATTAACCTCGTCTGTGACCGTGCTTTATTGGGAGCCTATGTCCAGAACCAATTGCGTGTTGATGTCAAAACCCTGAACCAGGCAGCATTGGAAGTGCTGGGATCGCAACAGTTATCGACGAAAAACTGGAAAATAACAGCCATGGCCGCTTCAGTGGCAGCACTCGTTGTTGTCGGTCTGCTGCTGTTCAATGTTGCAGGAATACAAACTAAACTACCGCAGGCACCTTTCTACTCCAATCAGCAAGCGCCTGCGAACACCTTGCGTGGACTCGTAAAGACGATCACAGGGGGAGCTGAAACTGGAGAAGAAGAACAATCTTCAGAGGCAACTGTGATTGACTCCAAAGAAAAACAACTCGATACATTCACTGTGATCGAGCCCGAAGCACCAGAGACAACCCCTGTGGCTGTCATTATTGCACCGATAATGGCCATTGAACCCGTTTCAATGGATTCGGTCCAGGGACTCGCGTCTGAGAGCGAAGCGTTTATCGAGCTCTACAGTATCTGGGGTAGTGAAGTTGTGTTAAGCCCTGATACCGACCCTTGCAGCATCGCAGCCTCCACAGGGTTAAAGTGTTTCACCCGGTTAGGTAGTTTGCGGGACGTTCTGCATATCAATCGGCCGGTGATCATTAATTTACCTGTCCAGAATGAACCTGCTTATTTTCTGGTCACCGGTGTCACGGATCAGCTCGTCACCCTAACGGCCGACAAAAAGTCTTTCCCGGTAGATAAATATGAATTCATGACTCTATGGGATGGTAGATACACGTTACTGTGGCAGTTGCCTCCTACCTATATTGGACCCAGTAAACCGGGGGATAGTGGCGCGACTGTCGACTGGCTGTACGACAATTTAGCGCCCGCGGCGACTGGGGCGGCGCCAAGGAAAGGCGTAACTTATGGCACCGATCTCGAGCAGAAAATCAAACGTTTTCAAATGTCAGTAGGTCTTGTACCGGATGGTATAGTCGGCGTGCAAACCTGGATCCACATCAACAGCCAGTATGGACGTTCCATTCCCTTTATCCACGAAGACGGTAAAGGTTGAACCATGTCATATATCCTGGACGCCCTGAACAAGTCTGAGCAAGAGCGCCAGTCGAAAACGACGCCGGACTTGAGTTCGGTTCATCGCAGGCCGCCCACCAAAGCATCGCCAAGTCGTTGGTTGTTGACCCTGATTGTTCTGGCAGTGGTGAATACGATGGGGCTTTGGCTATTCTGGGTCAATCAGGATTCGACAACGATTGTCAGCTCTGAAAACACCGCATCTGCAGCCGATTCCCTGGAACAGACTGCCAATTTACAATTGCCTCTGTTCGGGAGCCCAACACATGAAACTCCCAAAGATCAATACAGCGCACCCCGAGACGCCATGAACGAAGAGCGGGAATCCCTGAGCCTGTTGATCACACCAACGGGAACCTCACCTATATACGCTGAGAGCCAACCGGTGAACATCTCTGAGTTACCGAGAAATGTGCAGCGCCAGATTCCAGACCTCCAATTTTCCAGCCATTTGTTTTCCGATGATAGAAGCTTCCGAATGGTTAATATCAACGGCAATATGTTGCGGGAGGGCGAGTATATCAATGACGAATTACGGCTGGAAGAAATTACTACAGACGGCGTGATATTGAACTACCAGCACTACACGTTCGAAATCAGCATACTTCGTGATTGGAGGTACAATTAAGACTAGTTTGGTGCCGAAGAATTCGGTTCCTGTTGTATCCGATTTTGCAAATCTACCAGTCGCTGATTGACCTGCTGTCGATATAGATCAATTACCTCGATGGCCTCTTCGACCTCTTTGACTTTCTTTTCCATAGAAGAGATCGAACGGCGGTTGCCTTCCACAAGGTCCTCCTGATCCTGCATTTGGCCCCTGACAAGAGACACAGCTGTGGTCATTTCTGAATTGTCGTTAATTAAACCCTGTCGCACAGCCACCATAGCATCGGACAAACGGACAAAGTCTGTGGTCACCCTAAGCAAATTGGCAATGACTGTTTCCATACTCCCATCACGAGCCTTATTCGTTGCCCTGACGGTTTCAAGTTGCTTTTCCAGTTCCTCCAGCTTCGGCCTGTTCTGCCGGTAAGCGACCTTCCACAATTTATCGATCTCCGAAAACGAGGTCTCCTGCTTGCTTTGAATCACCTGCAGAGTTTTTGACACGTCAGTACCGGTGGCAGCTAAACGGTCTTCCAGGTCCCGAATGTTTTTCTGACCCTGGGTAAGCACCTGGTTCGCCTGATCAAGTTTTTGCCGGACCTCAAACAGTGTGAAACCGCCAACACCCATCATGATCGCCATCAGAACAAGGCTAAACACCAACATACCGTTGAAGTTGCTCTGCTTGGGAGCCTCGGTCCGACCACTGCGTCGATAGGATGCCACCTGATCCAGCGCTGGTTTGATGGAAGGTATTTCAACTTTTTTTGATTTGTCGTTCATCAGAACATAAACCACTTAAAAGGCTCCTGGTTGGGAGCCCTTTCAATTCACCCTAACAACAAAATTAAAGAATCGCGATAACACCATACAGCACAGCTGTTAACGCGAACCCACTGCTTATAACCCCTGACACAGAAGTCATCACACCCTGCTTGCCAAAGATCGCATTAGCTTCCAGAGCAGCGATAATAAGTAACGACAAACCCAGTGCCATCGTACTGGCTTCTGCGACCCCGCCACTTGGCATATGTGCAGAAGACCCCATAAAAAACAACATTGGCAGAGAAAACAGGGTATTTGTGCGCGATGCCAAACCTGCTTTCGGTGCAGCACCTGCAGCTTCCGGTAACGCCTCGCCGCCCTGTGCAACCTGCGTCGCTGACGCAATCACGATTTTCTGGTTCGGCCAGATAATCAACCAGACATTTAAAAACATCAAGGTACCTAACGTGGCACCCAAGGTGATGTCCAGAGTAAGAAACTGATGCCTGGTCGCGAGCAACACAACACCGGTTAGAAAAGTAAGCATGGCACCCCAACGGAACCACCACAGTGCACGTGGAACTAGTTTTTGAATCGCACCGGATCGATGTGCATCCTCAGCCTCTTTGAAATACTCCGTCTGTACAAAGTTAAAGTAATACAACAATCCTATCCAGGTGATACCGGCAAGAAAATGCCCCCATCTAAACAAGTAGTCCATTCCAACGCTGCTAAATAGTATATCCATGTTCCTCTACCCTCTCTTATGATTGTTATCGATACTATTTACTTCTGTATCGCTTTACTTCTGTATCGCTTTACTTCTGTATCGTCATGATAACATTGAATTTTTTTAAAAACTATTCCACCTTTGCTGCCGAGCTGTCGCCGATTTTAGAAACCTGCTGCGTGTTGTGGTCATGCAGAGATTTGTCAAGACCCGACCCCATCATATCGATAAAGTTATCACGATAGAATTTCTGCTTTACGCTCTCGCTGGACCTTGTAAGGGAATCATTGAACCGCTTCAATGGATTACGACCACCTTCTACATGAGGGAAGTCTGAAGAGAACAACAGCATGTCCTCTGAAGAGTTCTCAATAATCCAACGCGTGTTTTCGTGCGGATAGGGCGTCACGCGAAACTGGCGCTGGGCTATTTCACTGGGTTTCGCTGAGAGCTTTTTTAGTCGCTCCTCTCCCTTGTAAAAAGCCCCGAAACTCGCATCCAGAAATTGCATCCAACTCGGAACCCAGGAAGCACCAAGCTCAATGGCACCGAATTTGAGATTCGGGAAACGGTCACAGACACCGTCCAAAATCAACGCCGACATGGTTTGCCACATGGCCAGCGGTATCGTCATAAAACTCAGGGAGGTGAAGTTCTCATCGCCACCGTGGAAATCCTTGACCCGGGGACCGCCATTTTCTGCATAGGCATCGGGCATTTTTTCTTCACCACCGACATGAAACAGAATCGGGATTCCTGCTTCCTGGGCTAAAGCCCAGAGCGGGTCGAACCCGGCATGGGACGGAGAATGATTCATCGGACAACGGGAAGGAAGCACCAGCGCCTTGCAACCCAAGTCAATGGCCTGCCTTGCCGTTGAGATGGCCGCCTCAATATCAACCAGGGGCACATAGCCGGTTGCCAGTAATCGGTGATCGACACTGCAAAAGTCTGTCATCATCCGGTTATGCGCCTGGGCAGTTGCAACAGCCAGGCGGTTTTCACCGGAATATTCTAGACCATAATTACTGAGTGCGGTCGTTGTAAACACAAGCTGGCTGGTAAACCCCAGCAGATCCAGCGCCCTGGTTCGGTCCTGGTTGCGAAACGAGCCGAGGGCCTGGTGGTTTTTCCGCAGCAGAATGTTATCTTCATCCCCAGCCCGAAATGTTGCATCGTCCTGGAGTTCCCGGGCCTTATCGGCCCAGGCCAATTCTTCTTTGTTGATGCGATTCTTAGTTTGAAAAGACTCGATAAATTCCTCTTCCAGATACTGATCGATAGTCCCTGGCAACTCCATTACATGCGAGTCGGCATCATGAATGGTTTGATTCTCAACATATGCCATTGTGCTTAGCCCCCAAAAGCCTTTCAATTTTTTTATTACCGCAAACATACGCTGATCCCGACAATTAATCACGCCAGGGCTGTTTTTCGCAGTTGCCCTACCCTTTCATCGCCCGGGGATAGCCCTGGTCAATCTCAATCTTTCGCTTCAATTTCCTGGTCAGCCGTTTCTGGAGATAATTTATCTGCCCGGAGTCTAACACGGCTGCGCGGCAATAACGGGACAGGAACCAGTTCACCCCAAGCTCGTCAAAAATATCCTTATCGTCATCAACTCCCAACAGATTGATCAGGTTCCGCATCCTCTCCCACAGTCGTAACTGCCTCTTCTTGATACTCATACCGGAAATATCAACCAGGGCATAGCTCTGATGTACCTCTTTTCCAAGATAAAGGACATTGCCTAGGTGTATCCCGCGAAACATGACTCCCCGGGTGTGAAGTTCAGCCAGATACCGTGGCAAGCCCCTGATTCCAGTATCATCCCCCCCTTCGTTCAGGACCCGAAGATCTGTCCCTGGCAGTCGATTATAAATCACCATATGCATGGCCATCTCACTGCAATACATCACTTCCTTCGGTAAAGGCGCCAGCACCCCTATTTTCTTGAGTTGTTTAGCATTTTCGGCAAATCGAACGGCCTTGGGGAAAAAAGTGGAAGTTGACAATCGCTCCTTCCGGAAGAACGATTTGATCATT
This sequence comes from Pseudomonadales bacterium, assembly GCA_029941905.1. Taxonomy (GTDB): domain Bacteria; phylum Pseudomonadota; class Gammaproteobacteria; order Pseudomonadales; family Azotimanducaceae; genus JAHRVQ01. The sequence goes on from JAPYTQ010000045.1 coordinate 39,410, forward strand.
TCATTGTCAGGCGTGAGCATCAGCATGGGCTTTTGGAGATTACCCATTAACAGTTTATTTTTGGCAACGTACTCCTGTACCTGTGCCTTGCTTATTTTCTTCACCGAAGAATCCTTGCAATGTGTTGGACGAGACTGACTATTCAGGGAGTATACGTTTTGGTGCCTAACAAGGGTACGTGTTTTATTTGGTGCTCGTACTCCGTCTGCATGAAATTGACGGAGTACTAGGGGCTACGCAGCCAATAGTGGCAATAGATTCCCTCGCTACCCTCACCCGTA